>JBCCWC010000055.1:0-69627 GCA_039194325.1 Myxococcota bacterium | reverse complement strand
CCGATGATTGCAATGCAGTACTGGCGATGCTGAAAGTCTCACAACATCCCGACAAGATCTTTATCGGGCGGACCTCTCGCGGGTTTGATTGTTTGGGGTATCATGTGGCTCCTGAGGGGCTCACGGTCGCTACGGCCACCGTCGATCGCATGCTCGAGCGTGCACTCCGGCTTTATGAGCAACACGCGGACGAAGAACGCGTGGGGGTGTATGTGAGATGGTGGATGCGGTGTGGTATGTGTTATGCGTAACGTGATTTTTGGTTTTATAGTGGAATGACGTTACCGAGTCGAGGGAGCAGCATCCGTATTTTGATTTTTTACTAGCACCTTGATCGCCATCGATCTTCCGACTCCTATGGGTCCTTTGACCAATCACCTGCTTCTGCCCCTGCCCTAAACCACATGTGAAATCGATTCTCTTCTTCACCGTACTCCTCAGGGCGCCGTTTAGGAATTTCAAATCGGTATTGGTACAGCGCCCCTGCCCCATCTCTTGCATCATATGCGTGCCAAATATTGGTTAATTCCCATGCTTTCGACGTATGTACACAGTTAATGGTTTTCGGCACACCAACCCCGAACCAGACCCTATACGGTTGATCCAATAAATGGTCGTTCTCCGCGTCAAAAGTTACTAAATTCTCATACTCACATGCCTGATTGAACTCCGGCGTGTTTGCATTAAAATTTTCTTCTATTGCCGACACGTCGTATCGGATTGCCGACAACCGACGGCCTTGAAGTACCTGCTTATATGCGGCTAGATGATCTCCTGTCTCGTAAAAATCCAGATAATCTTTAAGACAGTCGCTGAATGGGGAAATGTCCCAGATGTCATATAGTTCATAGCAGTAACTCATAGATATCCCGAAGTGTAACTCGTGGTTCTCTATTACTGTTACCACATACCAACTCCTGATTGTGCCGTCGGAGACTGACCCGCCCTCAACCGCTTGATACGCAGCATCATAATCACTATAATGCCCACTGGCCACCAAGAACTGCGCCTTATCGTGAAGCCGAGCCTGTTGAATCCATTCATCAGCGTACTGTTTGTTGCCCCACGGCTTGACTATCCATAGCCCCTCTATTGTTGGATCCCGAACCTCTATATCTACAATAGTTCTATTTTCATTATCAAATAATTTCATTGATGCGTTCGTGACGTCACCTGACCACGACACCCAACCAAACGGTTCCCCATCAAATGTTTGCCCTTGCGCGCCTGCTTTATACCTAACTATATGGTCGCTTTGGCCAGGTGACAAGTCCGTCGTCCCCGACAAGCCCCAATTCGTATAACCTACGTTTTCTGGCATCTGCAAACGTACCCCGTACCAATTGACCGCCGACTCCTGCACATCCGCGATTGGCAGAGGGGCGGGCGTGAAGTGTATTGACGCCATAACCGCGGATTGCATCACTGTTCCTATGCTGAACATCATGCCTTGCATGATACTTGATACGCCTGTGCCTGTCTAGTTTTTTCGCTATCGTTCTTCTGCTGTCGAGATTTTTGTCCACCACACCACCCTATTCGTACATGTGGGACGGACCCGCGTTTCTGCCGACCGTATTCCATTAGCGTTTGCCACAGAGGTGCTGTGCGTGAGTAACAATATGTCTTGCTACCATGGGCAAAATTACGCTGTAGTCAACTGCTTGGCTCGAAACCTTCCACCCCCTTCCACCCCCTTCCACCCCGGCCTCACCGTCAGATCCGTCGGCACCCGTTCCACAGCGTCATCAACTGCGTCTCTGCCCCTGCAAGCGTCAGTGCCCGACGAAGCCGGTAGACCCTGTCGGCTTGGCGGTTGGGTACCTTCGATGGAGACCGTAGAGGGTCCTATTCTTAGTCGCTGCTGCTCGATACAACTACGAACCTTTTGATGGCTTATTTTTTCAGTTTTAAGTGGTGCCGCTCTGACTCGAGTTTCGCCCTTTTTCGAAGCAGCCTGAGCAGCGTTATTGGGCCGTTTGGGGGCATTTGAGGCGTCTTGAAAGTCGAAAGCAGCTTTAGACGTCGCGACCCATGTTCGTGCCCCGGATCAAAAACCCGTCGAAAAGCCCGAATTCCGACGAATTAAGGCCAACGGTCGTTCGAAAATGGCGAAACCCGAGTCTGACGTTCGCTTTGTGTCACTAGTCCTACTCATCTGCATTCAGAGGAAGGGCAATGATCGGTGAATTTTGGTGGAACAGGAATTCCATACTCTAGCCAAGTAGTTTCTATGGTTTTTGCATTTTTTAAACGCGCCACGCGCGCCTGAGCTTTAAACCACGAAGTCCAGCTATTAAACACGCCCATAACCACATATACGTATCGTCCCTCCCTCCAGGATCACCCTGACATCCACACCCATCCCTCCCTCTCTCCGCCCCCTGCTCTCCCCGCCGCCCCACCGGTCGCGCATCAACCATGGGCCCATCCGCTCCCATCATGATGTAGGGTGCCCAATCCCGGATCGAGACCCCTTCTTGCTGCAACATACCCAGCTGTGCCTGCCGCAACGCCTCGCTCCGAGGCACCCCATCTCCCAGGTACTCATAGAACGCCTGCATGATCTGCCGCGCCGCGCGGTCATCAACCTTCCACAGCGTCATCAACTGCGTCTCTGCCCCTGCGAGCGTCAGTGCCCGACGAAGCCCGTAGACCCCGTCGGCTTGGCCGGTGGGTGTCCCCCAGCGGTCGTGGATCTCCGTAGCGCCCACCGCGGTGTCACATGCCGACAATACGGCCAGCTCCGTCCCCACCAAGTCAAGCGAAGCCAGCTCGAGCGCGGTCAGCAGGCCATCCTCCACGGAGCGATCGGAATCCACCGCCGCCAGACCCCGACACCCATTGGCCCCCGCGAGAGCCAGGCCAGACTCGAGCGCGGGCACTAAACCTCGTTCTGTTCCCTCGAGTTGCTCATCGCACCGAAGTGGCCCAAAATACCCGTGGGTTGCTATATGGAGGACCGCTGGCCCTCGGACCTGCTTGAGGGCGTGCTCGGTGGCATCGGCTCCGATGAGCACGGTGGGTTTTGCATATCGTTGCGCCACCTCGCGTGCTTCTTTGATGACATGATCGAGCGGCATGAAATCATGCCGTCGTGTATTTCCGGGTAGATCATAAAGAGGGTTCGCCACGATCATGGGCTCGGACCGAGCCGGGGCGTCATTCTGTTGACGGAGACGATCACGCCCGCTGGTGTGATAGTGAACTCGATACCGCTCGAGGAGATAGTGGCCCTCTTCATCGCGCAGGGCCGCAAACGGGATCAGGTTGAGCGCCCCATCCGGCGACACGTAGAGTTCGTCGATCCCCTGCAGGTACCGCTGGAGCGGATCCATAATCCGCTCACCGAGCGCTCGGGCCGTCTCATCGACGGTGGCCGCATTCGTCAGCAATTGCACCCGCCACTGTGCGACGAGCGAGTCGATCCGCTCCGCCGGGCCTAGATCGACCCATACCGGTGCGGTTCCTCGAGCGATTATGCAAGCCGCATAGCGCGGTGGACCGAGGCGTTGTTCGGCATCGGTGACGTGGTGCTCTCGGGGACGATACCGGGCCCACTCGACGAGCGCGGCACCGTCCGGCAGGGTGCCCTGCACCGCGCCCACGCTGATTGGCGTGGCCTGACCCTGGAGCTCGGCGCCGTACGCCTCGATCTCCCGCTCGAGTGACTCCGCTTCTTTTTCTATTTGCTGAATAGACGCGATGTAACTATCGGAGTCAACAGTCTCGGGCTTACGCAGCATCAGCGTGGCATATCTCGTGCGGTTGTTGCGATAGCGCTCGAGCACTCGCTCTGCATCAGCGTCGAGATCGCGCCGTAGGCTCAGAACCGCCGATGCTATGGAGTCGAGCACACGGCCCTTGTGCTGCAGCAACATGAGGAGGGCAACCCGAGTGGCGCGCTCGCGTTCCGCAGGGGGCAACGCCGGGTTGGCTCCAGCATCCACGGCGTAGGCAATGACATCGCTCAATCGACCGCTAATATTCGCAAGGAACAACCGCTTCGCCTGTGGCGTATCCAAGTCCATGGTCAAGCGGAAGTGGGTCTCCCGTAAGGAGATGGCGCGCTCGAAGAAATCGGTGGTACGAGCGTGCTGGCCGAGTGCCCAATGGCTCAGGGCCAGTTGTTCGAGCGCTTTAGCGACGTCCGGGTGGTTATTACCCAGTGTCACCTCGAATGATCGCAGGGCTTCTTCCTGCAGAGCGATCGAATCTTCATACTGTCCCTCGAGCATGTGGATCTGACTGATACTGATCAAGGATAAAGAGATTGCGGGATGCTCGGGTGGTAGATGTGCTCGGCGAATGGCGAGGGTGCGCTGGTGTCTGACTAGTGCGGATTCATACTCCCCCTGGGCCATGTCGATGAGCGCCAAGGTGTACAGTGGCACCGCGATACGGTGGTGCTTGGGCCCAAAGGCTTCCGTGATAATGTCGAGCGCACGTTCATACAAGGGTAACGCCTGTTCATATTGCTTCTTGTCGAGATATACATTGGCGAGACCATTCAGTGTTTCCAGTATTTCTACATGTCTAGGTCCTAACCTGGTCTCGATAATGGAGAGAGCGCGCAGGTAGCAGGCTTCCGCTCGCTCGTGTTCCCCCTTGGCGCGGTATAAACCGCCCAGATTGTTAACCGGGTAGTGAACGTCCTCGTGGTCGGGGCCCAGCTCATCCTCGACGATGGCTAGCGCCTCTTGGAGGTGAGCTTCCGCCTTGTCGTATGCGCCGAGCTTTCTCTCCGCCAAGCCCTGATTGTTTAGGGCCTGGGCTCGAAGCATAGGCTCATCTTGCTGTGTGCGGAGCGTGATGGAGAGGGCTCGATCGTATCGCTGCAGAGCTTCGTCGAACTCGCCGCGTTTTTCTAGTACGACGGCCATGGAATATAACGACTCGGCAACGAGCACATGGTCGGCTCCGAGCTCGGCCTCGCGTATCGCTAGCGAGCGCTGGTAGGTCGAGAGGGCTTGCTCGAAGGCTCCCAGCTTTCTTTGAGCCTTCGCGACCTGGTGGAGCGCTGCTGCGACCTCGAGGCTCTCCCGTCCAAATGTTCGCTCGTGCTGCGCGACCGCTCGCCTGGCCGCGGTCAGCGCCGAGGCATACTCACCGCGTTTATATAGATCGTCGATCTCGGCCAACAAGCGAGCGGCCTCCGCCTGTTCGACCGTCGTTTCTACCCCCTGGGCTTGGTGCAACTCCGAGGCGGCTCCCTTGTCAGCACGTGTACGCCGCGAGGATCCATCATCACCACTCGAAACTCGCGCGGATGTCAGCCGAGGCAGGCCAAGCAGGCCGAGCAGCACGAAGGCCAGGATATTGCACCGCCTTCGTGTCGACGCGCGCCCATGGATTGGCCTGTGGAGCACCATGGAATCAGCTCGCATTACCGGCCTAGGCTATCGCCGACCGGAGTAGCACCTATGCCTACCTTATCGCTCATTGACGGTGGCTTCCTGGGGTCGTGGCTCATGGCTTTCACCCTGGCAGTACATCGAGCCGTGGTTTTGATTGACCCACGCGGATATTTTTTCGATCGCCCCGCCAACGGCGTTCGTCCATGCGGACGTGGGCTAAGCCAGACGCGTGTATTGCGCAAGATTCTCTGATGACGGGCCTGCTCACGCATCCGCTCAGCGTCGCCATCATCCAAGTCCGATAGGCCGGGGCGACGCTTACTTGAGGAGTGTCCAGCGTGACCAGCGGGGACTGTTCACCGCCTCACGCTCGGCTCGCAACCCGAGCGGCGCCTCCTCGGCCCCCCTGAGCTCCGCACTTGCATCATCGACCCTGTGGCTCTTGGCCCCCACGTATTGGTTCGCGTTCAGCGACGTGGCCACGACGACCGAAGTAATACCTATACTCACCTTGTAGCTCATTGTCTGTTTCCTTTCTGGGGCTCCTGGGATCTTGGTCTTCACACTCTGAACGTCGGTCGAACGTCAGCTTTGATTGACTCGCGCGCACATCGTCGATGTGACTTGCCCAACAACAAGTTCCACTCATGCGCCCATGATCACCTGCCATGGCTCGCGCACGTTCCCAGACCATGCGCGCGACCCCAGTTTCTGCTCGAACGCCTCGGGCCGCCGGTACCCGCTCGGCACGAAATTCCAGCACGAATCACCAAGACGCTCGGTGCGCTGAGCTTTACGCCAAGCCGCACGGCCATCGCCCACTTCCACAGGCGAACGCCTTCAAACATTACGGCCTGCATCGTCCGAGACCCTGCCACAAATTGGGTGACTTGGTTCCATACAACGGGCGATTACAAAATATATCCAATTCAATTCACCACCACCGATTGACATCACACTAACCATCACTATCGTGGAACATCAACACCCCAACTGGATTTCACAGCATGTACGACTTCAACCTCAACGAGTTCCACCATCGCCACATCTTCTACCTCGACGCCGACGGCTGCATCCACCCCATCCCGGCGTACCGTTTCGATCGCCTTCGCGCTGGCTACCGCGATGCAGCCCTCCCCCAACTGCCCGGCCAAAACGTCCACTTCGCGATCTTCCATGTCGCGCACCGCACCGATCCCATGCGGATGGTCGACGAGATCTTCCACGTACTACCGCTCGACACCGAGGGCAACATCGACGCGCGGCAGGACCACGACGCCCTCCAGGCCGACGTCGACCGCCTCGAGGCCAACGACTACGCCCCATCCAAGCCCTCCGATGCCGCCGAGTCACGGACCTCCTGGGTTCCCGACCCCTTCACCCACCGCCGTCTCATCGCGGCCTTGCTGGATGCCCACCATCAGCCCTGGAACTCCCTGGTGGCCGCATGATCGCGACGGCGAGGTGATCTACGAAACTAAGGGCGAGTCCCTCACCCCGCCTTCGGGCACCGTCACCCTCGAGGTGCTGGTGGGCGCGCAGGTCGAGCGGGTCTGAGCTGGACCCGATCGGCCCACCTGCGGCCCCTGTGGAGGGAAGGCTCGACGCCCACGGCGTCCTACCGTCATCCGCGCGCAGGAATGGCCGAACCGGGCGATGCTATCGTCGTGGACACCATGGGCGAGCCGGCGCAAACACTTCCTGTCCCATTGCCGATCATGCTCCTGGTGTACTGGGCCAAACGCTCGGCGGAGTACTCCCGGGAGCTAGAAGCCACGCTCCCGAGTCTCGTGCATGCTCTCGAAGCTATGGCCGTTCGCCATCATGCCGAACAAGCCTGGCGAGGTTGGGATGAACGCGACATCGAGGATGAGCTATCGGGATGGAAGAGTCTGGTCCAGTAGCATGTCGGTGTGCCGGACCCTCTGCCGCTTTCCTGGTCGACCGAGCCGCTCCGCTCGGGTCATCGTCACCGCCTCGTTCGTGGTGACGCTCCGGTCTCGTGGCGTGAGGTGGCCGCGCTGCTCATCGAGGATCCGTCCTTGCGGATCTCGTTGACCGAGCAGATCGCGACGTCCGAGCATCCGGCGGTCTACTGGGAGACGCCGCCGGTCTCGTCCAGGACCACCGAGCGCCCCTTCGAGATGGTCGTGCTACCCGCACGGCGTCTCGCCCTCATCGAGGCTGACCCTCGCGCCTTCGCGGAGCACCTGAAGTCCAGCGCCGACCCGGTGTGTACCTTTCCCAACCTCCGCGGTGACGCTCGCCTGATCGTCCCGCGCATGCTCGATCCCCAAGCGACCCATGGCCACCTGGTGGCCTTCCTTCGTGGCGCCCCCAAGCAACAGATCCACGCGCTATGGCAGCGGCTTGGCCAAGCCGTCGACGCGTGGTGGTCGACCAAGGAGGCGCCCGTGTGGGTGAGCACAGCCGGCGACGGTGTACCCTGGCTGCACGTTCGCCTGGACAGCCGGCCGAAGTACTACAAACATCGCCCGTACCTCGCGCACGAACCATAGGAGAGCATGCTCACCCAACCGGACCCCGGCGCATGCGCTTGCGCGATCTCCTACGGCTGTGCCCGTGGCCGTGCTCGTGGGCCGGAACGGTCTGTGCGTATGCGTGACTACTTATCAGTCACTCGCTCATCATCGGACGACGGCTCGTCATCAGCCGATGGCCGGTCACCCTTGCGCTTCGCTTCGAACGCTTGGTTGATGAAGTAGTTACGACTACGCGAGCGTCTTACTGGCGCCACGAGATCGTCTTCGCTCTCGAGGAGAGGTTGATTGCGCCGGGCCATGTCGTGCTCCACGTGCTCCACAGTCTCTACCCTGAAGGTTGGCTTGATCTTCTCATGTCAGTCGAAGTGAGCAAGTACCAATAACGGGCCGGCACTCGTTCAGAGAGTCATCGCCCCGACACAGGTGGCACGAATGGGGGCTCGGCGTCCAGCAGCCGCCGGTATAGCGCCGCAGCCGCTGCGGGGCGTCGCAGGGGATGGGCGAAGGTCCATAGCTCGTGAGGCGAGATCCGCAGGCGTCGAGGATCGGTGTTCCACACCCGCAGGCGGCCGGCGTAGCACAGCGCGGTGGGGCCGATCTCTGCGCGAAGCAGGGCCAGCAGATCGCTGCCCCAGCACTCGATGCCCGACATCAACGCGTCGAGCGGATCGGTTCCTTCGTAGGGGCAAAACCGGCAGCCCGCGGGGTCGTACACCAGCATCAACGGCGTTTGCTCGGCACGCAGTCGCAAGCCCAGCGCGGGTCGTCGGCCGTCATCGGGGGCGGTGGGCAGCGAGCACAGCTGCCGAAACACGGCGGTCCCGTAGAGATAACGGGCCAGGTCGTCCAGCTCGTGGAGCAACGCTTCACGATCGCGCCGCGACAGCGAGCGTCGTCCACACGCGGGGGCGTAGTCCTTCAGCCGGGCGCCGTCACCTCGGTACGTACGATCGGGCCATTCTTCGATCGGCGGTGTCGTGAGGTAGCCCGGCGCCCGGGGAACCGAATGCAGGTGTCCCTCATGGGTGACCACCGACTGACCCGGAGTCGGTACGAGCACCGGCCGGGCCGAGTCGGAGGTGAGCAGGGCCTGCCGGATCTGCTCGGGATCCAGGGGGAACGCGTGGTGATCGATCCACGCGCGCTCGCCCCCGAAGCTCCAGCCGCCCCCGCAGATGAGCGTGGCGACCGGCGGGCCCCATTGTTGCTCCACTTGCTCGTAGCGGCGCGCCGCCACGCGGGCCAGCGCTTGCCCGTCGTCGGGCAGCGCACGTGCGGGGTGGCTGGCGTCCTGGAAGCGATCGCTGGTGATGTTGTTGGCGTAGGCCCAGATCCCCGGTCGCGGCACGAGCCGGCGTACCATGGTCAGCATGTCCTCGGGCAGCGCCACGTCGACCGACGACAGCAAGCTGCCGTGCCCCGCGTCGTCGTAGGCGACGAAGGGAAACACGTCCCACTCGTCGCTCTGGCCGGTCCCGCGGTGATCCGCCGCGAAGGTCCGATACCGCAGGTCGCCGATCCGCAGCGGTTGCTCGCAGTGGAGCGGATGCACCAAGAACCCCATGTGGTCCAGGATCTCGTGCGCCGCGGTCGAAGAGCGGACCGAGAGGTACACGGGGATCGATCGTGCGATCCGGTTGAGGCTGGGAATGTCGAAGTGGTCGTCGTGCTCGTGGGTGAGCACGACCGCGTCGATCGGAGGAAAGCGGGCCAGGTCGATCTGGCGGGGTGGATACACGAGCCCGAGCAGCCCGCCGTGACCGAAGCGCTCGGTGAGCAACGGATCAACGAGCACGTTCGTGGCCGCGGTGGACAGCAGCCACCCTTGATGACCGAGGAACGTGACCCGGAACATGGCCCGATCGTTGCTCAGGAAGGAGGGGCGGGGTCGGTGAAACCCGTGGACTCGGGGTCGGGTCGATCCCTACCAATGCGTGGACGGGTCAGTGGACGGACCAGCGGACGGGCCGGCGGTCGGACCACCGGGCGGACCGGCGCACAGCACCAGCAGCGCCCCGCCCGCGATGGGAGCGCCGGGGCGTCAGTCGTCGTCGCGCGGCTTGTTCTTGCGGGCGCGATTCCAGCGCCATAGCCCCACGGCCCCCCGGGTGGCGGCCTCTCGGGCCCGCGTGCCGAGGCTCTTGGGGGGCCGCTCGGAGGAGGCGGCGATCGAGCGATGCTGGCCGGCGGTGAAGCCCACATAGAGGCCAGCGGCGACGGCCAGCACAACGAGCAACACGAGCAGGGGCGTCGGCATGGCCTTGGCGAAAATAGCAGCTCTGGGTCCCTCGCCCACCGCGCCCGGCTCGGGGCCCATTCCACCGCGACCGCGGGTGCTGGCTCGGGCTGGGGGGAGGCGGCGGAGCGGGGGCGGCAGACCCCGCAGGCCGGCGGCGGTCGCGGCAAACGACGCCGGTCGGGCTCGTGACCACGGCGGCGAGAAACACCGGTCAGGCCCGTAACGGTTGCACCGGAGGGTACCGCGGGTACCATCGCGGTCGAGCATCGCGGTCTAGAATCGCGGTCAAGCATCGCGGAAGAGGCCCCATGAACGACATCGCCCCCGGCCACGACGAAGGCACGCAATCCCAGCTCGCCACCCTGGTCAAGTCCAGCCCGGTGGTCCTGTTCATGAAAGGCGACCGTACGACGCCGCAGTGTGGCTTCTCGGCCACGGTGGTGGAGATCCTCGATCGCTACATGCCCGAGTACAAGACGGTCAACGTGCTCGCCGACCCGGCCATTCGCGAGGGGATCAAGAAGTTCTCCGACTGGCCGACGATCCCGCAGCTCTATGTGCAGGGCGAGTTCCTCGGTGGTTGCGACATCATTCGGCAGATGGACGCCGAAGGAGACCTGGTGGGAGCTCTGGGTGGCGAGGTCAAGCCGATCGAGCCGCCGTCGGTCACCATCACCGACGCGGCGGCCAAGATCTTCCGTCAAGCCTCCGAGGAGGGCGAGCGCGACGACGTGCTGCGGGTGACGATCGATCCGGCCTATCGTCACGACCTGTCGCTCGGGCCCAATCAGTCCCACGACGTGGCGGTCATCGCCAATGGCATCAAGCTGATGTTCGACCCGGCCAGCGCCCGGCGAGCTGGCGGTCTGGTGATCGACTACGTCGAGCAGCCTCAGGCCGGCTTCAAGATGGACAATCCCAACGCGCCGGCCGATGTGCAGCAGCTGCCCGCCACGGAGGTCAAGGCGTGGCTCGATGCGGGCGAGTCGTTCGAGCTTCTCGACGTTCGTACGCCCCAAGAGCGACAGACGGCCCACATCGAGGGCAGCACCCTGGTCGGGGGGGACAACATCGACCGGCTGATGAAGCTGCCCCGAGACACCAAGCTGGTGTTCTATTGCCACCACGGCATGCGCAGCTACCAGGCGGCGCAGCACTTCGTACAGCAGGGCTTCCGCCGGGTGTTCAACCTGACGGGGGGGATCGACGCCTGGTCCAACGAGGTGGACTCCGGCGTGCCGCGGTACTGAGCGACGGTGGCGGGTGAGCACCGCCGCCACTCCGGGGTAGCGAGCAGGGTCAGTTTCCGAGTACCACGCGGTGGGCGCCCCGAGACGAGAGCCAGTCTCGGATCCGCTGCCCCTGGGCGCCGGTGACCACGATGGTCGTGCCCTCCACGTGAGCGCCGGTGCCGAGGTTGCGCCGCAGCTGCTGGGCCGTGTCCGCGAGCGCCTCGGGGGGCTGTCCGAGGCCCTCGATCACGGTGACCGTCTTGCCGCCGCGACCCTTCTTCTCGCGGCGGATGACGATCTTGCCGCGAAACGGAGCGGCGGCCGAGGAGGTGGGAGGGGTCGGTGAGGTCGGCATGGTGGGCGGCTCGGTGGGCAGCTCGGCCTCGGGCAGATCCCCGAGCGAGCCCTGCAGGGCGGCGAAGGGATTGTCGGTGAGGGGCGGAGCGCCGTCGGTGGAGATCTTGGGCTTGCGGCTCACGGGTAGGTAGGCAGGCAGGTGCCGTAGCCCGGAGGATATCAGGTCCGCGGGGGCGGCACCCGAAATGCCCGCGTAGGTCGATCAGGCGAGGGCCGAGCTCCAGTGGAGCCCGGCCCTCCCGCGAGCCAGTTCGGCTCAGTTCCAGTTGATCGAGACCCCCATGTGCAGCTTGGAGGCGGTGTCGCGGTTGGCGTAGCGGTTGATCCGCACCCGGTAGTTACCCGAGATGACCGGATCGAACTCCACCAGCTCGAAGGGGTTGTCCCAGCTCGACGAGCATCCCACCTGCACCCCGTTGGGATCGTAGACGCACAGGTCGAGATCGGTGCCGATCGCGTGGGGATCGGCGCGATGGTCGTAGGTATAAGTGCCACGGTTGAGCCAGCTCAGGGCCACGCGAACGCTGGCGTGGGCGGCGTCGAGGTACACCTCGCGATCGACGTAGCCGTTGTTGGGCAGGTAATCGTTGCCGTCGTGGAAGTCGAACGAGTTGTTGTCTCCCTCCCACCACGTGTTGGTGTGGTTGAAGTAGTTGCGATGGAAGTTGAGCCCGCCGACCCCGACCTTGTCCGTTCCTCCCAAGATCGTCTTGTCGGCGCCGGCCAGCATGTTGGCCTTGAAGTAGTAAGGCCGAAGCTGTAGCCATGTGTACTCGCCCATCAGATCGGCGGCGAAGCCCGCCGCATGCGGCGAGGCCATGCTGGTCCCCGACATGGTGAACCCGCCCGCGTTGATGTTGGTGCCGGGGGCGACG
This sequence comes from Myxococcota bacterium, assembly GCA_039194325.1. Classification (GTDB taxonomy): domain Bacteria; phylum Myxococcota_A; class Polyangia; order Nannocystales; family Nannocystaceae; genus Paraliomyxa. Next base: position 57,063 of record JBCCWC010000055.1, on the reverse strand, counting down.
ATCTCCGGCTTGTTGTTGCCGATCTCCGAGTCTCGGAACGAGGACAGTGCATTGATGGTGTCGGTGTTCCCGACATAGTTGCCTACGGAGATCACATTGAGCCCCTTGGCGGGCGAACCCGTATATCCTTGAGCCGCCGGGAATTGTGCGCTCGGGGCGCCAAAGTTGGCGCTGGCGACGAAGGTCGCCACGCCAGTGTCGTAGATGTGGTCGTCGAAGTCTCGGTCGCGGAGTCGAAAGCCGGGGGCGTCGGAGAGGGTCTCGGTCCACGAGTGGGTCTCGACGAAGACCCGCGGGTTGCCTGCGGTGCCGAGCAGATCCGCGGCCGAGGGCAGGGTGAAGCCCCCCCGGCAGTAGATGTGAGCCAGAGGAGACGCGCCACGAATGATTGCGCTGACGTTGCTCGAGTGGCTGGTGGGCACGCCGGACAGCGGCGTGTAGCTGGGCAGGAACCCAGCGAGCGGGCAACCCGTCTCGCTCATGTATACGCCCACGCCGCCGCCCTGGCGGATCGGGTTGGCGAGGGCGACGGGGTCGATGTTGGTGTCTTGGATCGCGCTGGCGATGGTGGTGGTCAGCTCGCTGTCGAGCTCGACGCCGGCGACGAGATCCTCGTGGTCACGCGCAAAGCTCTCGACCGCGCCGAGCTCCATGGGCACGACCACCGAGGCGTCACCGCGGCTGATGGCGCTTCGCATGTTCGGCGACGCGGCGAGCTCGGGGTGTCGAGCGGCGAGCTCGCGCAGGGCGTCGCGGCGTGCCTCGGTGATGCGAGCCACCTGCGCGTCGAATCGCTGCTGACGCGCCCGGGCGTTGGCCCGCATGTCGGCCGCGGCTACGGGCTCGCCGTTGAGCATCAGCAGCGGGCGCCCGTCCGTGGTGGCCACCACGCTCCCGGACTCCAGAGGCTCGGCGACGGGGGCGGCCAACGAGCGTAGCCCGACCCGGACGTCCACGACCTTGTCCCACTGGGTGGTGCTGTCGAGCAATCCTTGCAGCGATGCGCCGAGCCGTCGCGGTCCGGCCACGGGAAGCGCGTCGGCGGAGATCTCATTGCCGTCTTCGTCGAGGATCCGCTCGTGGGCCTCGCCGTCCGCGTCGTAGTGCTTGATGAAGGTGACGGCCTGATCGCCGATCGTGCGTTGCTTGCGGGACTGCGAGCGGTTGGCTACGAGCGCGTCGCCCTCGTCGGCCTCGAGCTCGGCGCCGAGCGCCTCCGCCTCGCTCACGAGCTCCTCGTCACCCGAGGTCGTCGCGGTGCAAGCCAGCAAAAGCGAGCTGCTCAGCAGGGCGCCCGCGTAGCGAGCCCACCGGGCTCGGGTGGCGGTGGCAAGGGTCTGGGTGGTGCGGGAGGAGTGGTTCGCTGCGGTCATGTTCCCCTGATGTGCAGCTACCGTGCCTGGTTTGAACTGGCCGTAGTTGCCCGGATTCGGCCGAATTCGGCCGAACGTGCGTGTGCACGAACAGTGCGCGCACGTTCGGTGGAGTCGGGCACGGACCCACCTTGGCCCCCCTCCGTCGACCCCCGAGCGTTGCGGGCTCGGTGATAGTCTCGTCGTTGACGGGACCGCCACGTGTCCATCGGGACCATCGAGACCATCGGGACCCACGCCGACGACTCGTTCGACCGATCGCAGTCGGGCTCGCGCCGGCCCGAGGTGCTCGCGCTGGCGGTGGCGTGGTGCCGTGAGCAGCCCGAGCGCGTGGGCGAGGTCTTGCTGCCGATCCCGGCCGAGCACGGAGGCCACGATGCCTGGGAGTTCGGGCGTGAAGCTGAGGGTGACCGACGCCTGGCCTTCCTACGCCAGCGGCCGGGCCACAACCAGGTCATGCCCGCGCTCGGCGATTCTCGACTGTCGCGGCGTCAATGGATCGTGCGGCCCAGCGACGAGGCCCTGGAGATCGACAATCAGGGCAAACGCCCCCTGTTGGTCGACGGCCAGGAGGTACCGCGTGCGAGGGTGAGCGCGGGTCGAGTGGTCGAGGTCCGCGGCTGCCTGGTGCTATTGGTCGTGCGTCGCCCTCTTCAGCTGCCCGAGCTCGAGCTCCCCGAGGCGCTCGTCCCCGCGTTCGGGCAGGCCGACGACTTCGGGATGGTGGGCGAGAGCCCCCCCGCGTGGGTGCTGCGCGGTGAGCTAGCGTTCGCGGCCGCTCGCAAGGTGCACGTGCTGGTGGGCGGGCCGAGCGGCTCGGGCAAGGAGCTGGTGGCCCAGGCGATCCATCAATTGTCGAGCCGAGCGGGGCGTGAGCTCGTCGCACGCAACGCGGCCACCTTCCCCGAGACGCTCATCGATGCCGAGCTGTTCGGCAACATGGCCGACTATCCCAACCCGGGCATGCGCGAGCGGCTGGGGCTGGTCGGTGCCGCCCACGGCTCGACGCTGTTCCTCGACGAGATCGGCGAGCTCTCGCACGAGCTGCAGGCACATCTTTTGCGGGTGCTCGACCGCGGCGAGTACCAGCGCTTGGGCGAGTCGCGGATGCGCAGCGCCGATCTACGGCTCGTGGCCGCGACCAACCGCAAGCCCGGCGAGCTCAAGCACGACTTCTTGGCGCGCTTTCGGCTGCGGATCGACGTGCCCGGGCTCGGGGCTCGGCGCGAGGACATCCCGCTGCTGATCCCGGCGCTGATCCGCCGGATCGCGCGGGAAGATCCGGCCTTGGCCCGGCGTTTCTTCGCCTCGGGCGATGCCGGTTCATAAGGCAACGCCGAGGGCTGGCCGCGACTCGAGCCGTCGCTGGTTCGGGCCCTGCTGCTGCGAGGCTGGTCCACGCACGTGCGAGAGCTCGAGAACCTGCTGTGGACCGCGATGATGCGCAGCACGGCCCGGGGGCGGGAGCGGATCGGCCTGGACGATGACGAGCTGAAGGCGGTCGTGACCGCGGCCCCGGCCCCGGGGGGCTCCCGTGGGGTAGAGGCCCAGGTAGAGGCCCAGGTAGAGGCCCAGGTCGCTGCGCCGAGCGTCGATCCCTCGTCGCTGTCCGCCGAGCAGATCGAGCAGGCTCTGCAGGCCGCAGGCGGGGTCAAGGATCGTGCGTGGCGATTGCTGGGCCTGCGCAACCGCTATCAGCTGCTGCGGCTGCTCAAAAAGCACGGCATCACCGGCTGAGCCCGGGATCAGTTTCCTACCGTGGTGGGCTTGAGTCGGGTCAGCTTGAAGGTCGGGTCGTGGGCGATGGCGTTGCCCTGAGCGTCGTAGGCCGTGACGTCGAAGCTCCAGGAGCTCGTCTGTCCGTGGGCGGGGATCTCGAAGGAGCACTCCATATAGTTGGTCAATACATCACTGCTCACCTGGTCGGCGAGCGCCAGCAGCTCCACGTATCTGCCCAAGATCGTGATATCGGTCTTGTTATACTTGGGGGTGCTGGCGTCGAACTGGAAGGAGAGCACGGACAGGGTGAACTCGTCGGGAACGGGCTTGTGATCGACATCGACCAGCGTGAACACGCCCTGGTTCAGCGATGCCGTCCACTCTGCCCCGGTCGATTCATCTGCCTGGGCGACCGTCACATTGACGGTCTTGCGGGGGGTGATCATCCCAGATGCGGGGTCGACGGTCTTGAGGCTCAACGCGAACGTGCCCGCGGCCGCGGGGGTGATCTCGGCGAAGGAATACCAATCCTCGGGTGTGCTGGCATTGTGGGCCACGGACATCTCGGCACAGTTCTCGCCTCGTTCGAACCGAACCTTGACCTTGTGGACGTCTTCGCCGTTGTACGGACTGCGGTAGTGGTCGTCGATGGTATCGACGAAGGTGTCGGCGAGCGGCTCACCGTTGGCCTGGGTGAGCACGACGACGTCCTTGCCCTGCGCAGAGTCATGCTGGATCGAGACGGCGATGTGGATGATGGGAGCGTTGTTGAATTGTGTCACGGTCATGGTCGGTTCTCGGATTATGCAGCGACCATGCCTGGTTCGACCCTCCCGAATACGGACGAAAAGTGGCCAAATGCAGCCGAATGCGTCTGTGCGAACGTGTGCACGAACAGTGCGCACACGTTTGGTGCGGCTGGTCTCGCCCTATCGCCGTGATGCTTGCTCGACGGCGCGCACGCGCTCGTCGAGGCCGAGCGCGATGAAATCGCGCTTGGCGGCGGCCAGCAGATCGATGATGCGCGGGTCGTCTACGTCCCGCGCCGCGAGGGCCTGGGCCAGCCCCAAGCGGGTCTCCGCGAGCTCGATGGGCTCGTCGCCCGACCGCTCGTGGAGCCGGAGGGCCTGCTCCAGGTCGTCGATCGCCACCTCGTGGTCCCCTACCGCGAGCGCCGACAAACCTCGCCCCTTGAGGGGCAGCGCGGTCACGGGGTGCTCGGCTGACATGGTGCGCTCGATCGAGCGGAGCGATTGCGCGTAGGCCTGCATGGCTTCACGATGGCGGCCGAGGCCCGCGAGAGACTCACCGATGTTGCTGTGGGTGAGAGCGACCTGCTCGTGGTCGGGGCCGAGCAGGCTGGTGTAGATCTCGAGCGCACGCCGGTAGGCGACCAGGGAGCCTTCCAGATCGTCGGCGTAGAAGCGCAGCACCCCCAGGGCCGAGTGGGCGTCGGCCGTCAGCTCCCGCCGATCGCCGAACGCGGCCTCGAACACGGGGAGGGCTCGCTCTACTCGACGCTGCGCCGCGTCGAGGTGCCCCTGCCCGAGATCTAGCTTGGCCTGCGCGAAGTCGATCAGGGCGACCCGCGGCGACTCGGGCCCCAACGCGTCGCCGAAGATCTCACGGGCGAGTAAAAAGTGCTCACGCGCCTCGTCGAGGCGCCCTTGGTCGCTGGCGAGGATCCCCATGTTGTACTCGAGCTCGGCGACCAGGGGGGAGCGCTGCGTCCAGCGTTCCACCAGGAACGTACGAGCCGAGGCATACTCGGCCCGAGCGTCTTCGAATTGCCGCAGTTGGGCGAGGCTGCTCGCGACGTTGCGGCGCATCGCGGCCAAGAGCGGATCGGGCAGATCGCCATCATGGCCGTCAGCCGCCGCCAGCGCCTCGCGAAAGAGCGACAGCGCTCGGTCGTGTTCACCGCGTTGGTCGAGCAGCAGGCCCCGAGCTCGCAGCAACGCCACGTGTCGAGGGTCGTTGGGAACATTGGCCCGGGCCACGGCGACTTCCGCCTCATCAAGCAGCCAGGTCTCCAGCTCGGGTTTTCCCCAGCGGCCGGCGGCATCTTCGGCCACCTTGACCCGAACGGAGGTGGAAAAATCGTCGAGGCCAGCCACTTGCCCCCGGCGAGCCGCATCGAGCAGGGCTGGGATGCCCACCGCATAGTCGTCGCTGGTCAGCGCGCGCTCGGCCCGAAGGACTGACCACGCTAGCTCGAGGGGTAGGTGCTCGACCTTTGGTTCCAATGAGGTCACGAGCAGGTCGTCCAGCTGGTCGAAGGTTCCCAGGTTCAGCATGGCGCGACCGCGAGCGACCGCCTCGAAGCCGTCGAGGATGGCTGCCCGTTGCGCCGAGTCCTCGGGAAGGGTGTGCTCGGCGTCGACTCGGGCGGCCGAGCAGGCTTCGATGGCCGGCAACCCGGCCAGCAGCTCGGGGGCACGCGCGACCACTTGATCGTCGGCGGTGGCTAGCCGCTCCACGATGGCCAACAGCTCGTACCGTTGGCGATCCAGGCAGCCCACCCGGCGGTCGAGCATCGAGGCGGACGCCGTACCTTCGACCCGGGTGGCGACGCATGCATCGCGACGGCCGTCGACCCACCGGTCCGCCCATCCGTCGAGCTCGGCCTCGACCGTGGCCGCCGCGACCCCGGCCGAGCCGAGCGAGGTGCCAGCAAAGGACGCGCGCACCCGCGCCCGCTGCTCGTCGTCCCAGGCCCCGGCGAGCGCCGACGGATCGATCGCGCAGGGCTCGGCGCGGTCACGACCGAGCAGCGCCGCGCTGATCCCGGCCGCCCCGAGCAACAGGGCGCCGCCGAGCAGCAGCCAGCCCCGGCGACGAACCTCGGGCGCGAGCTGCTGCTCGAGCACAGCGAGCAGCGCTCCCAGCGTGGGCCAGCGTTGCTCGGGGTCGACGGCCAGCCCTCGGACCAGAGCATCATAGAGCCGTGAAGGAACGTCGGTGGACTTGGGGATCGCAGCGACCTTCCCTTCGAGCACCGACGCGGTCAGCTCGTGCAGCGTGCGACCTGCGAAGGGGCGCCGGCCGTACAGCCCTTCGAACGCGGTCACGCAAAAGGCGAACTGATCCGCGGCGGGTCCAGCGGCTCGTCCCAGCATTTGCTCGGGTGCCATATAGGCGGGAGTGCCGAGCAGCGAGCCAGCCGCCGTCAGCGAGGGACCGAGCGGCTGGGCCGACGTATCATCGTCATCCGAGTGAACCCGCAGGAGATCGCTTGGGGCATCACCTTCACTCGATATCGGCCGATCGGTGGGCGCGTCGTGGAGCTCGGGTTGGCCGAGGCTACGGACCAGGCCGAAGTCCAGTACCCGCAGGCGACCGTCCGTGCCGACCATCGCGTTGTCGGGCTTGAAATCGCGGTGAACCATGCCAGCCTGGTGCGCGGCCTCCAGCCCGCGCCCGGCCTGCAGCAGCATGGCGAGCCGCTCCCGCCACGGGCGAGCCTGGCTGGCGTGCTCGGCCTCGCGCTCGCTCGGCTCGGGCGAGCCCAGCCACTCGCGCAGGGTCACCCCGCGGATGAACTCCATCGCCACGAACACCGCGCCGTCGTGCTCGCCGATCTCGTGGATCTGGACGACGTTGGGGTGAGACAGCCGGGCGAGCCCCTGGGCCTCGCGGAGCAGCCGCGCGCGCGCGTGGCTCCCGTGGCTGCGAGATCGGATCAGCTTGATAGCGATCTTGCGGTCGAGCTCTTCGTCGTAGCCCGCATACACCACCCCCATGCCGCCCTCGCCGAGCTTGCGGAGCACCGCGAAGCGGCCGATCCGCGTCACCGGGCGGGGAAGCGCCGGAGTCGTGGTTGGTGTGTCCACCGGGTTGTCGTCGACTCCCGGCAGCGCCAGGCCCGGGAAGGCCCCGGCGTCGACCGCAGCCCGGATCACCGAGTCGCCGGGTCGATCCGCTCGGGGCGGTGCCGACACCGCTCGAGATTCCGTTCGCGTGGCGACATCGTCGGTGTTCGCCGAGGCGGGCTTGGCACGCGAGGTGGGCGGATCGTCGTCGAGACCGTGGGTCAAGGGCCATCTCCATCACCGAGCATTGCAAAAACTCGAAATCCCTGTGCCTCGTTCGTCAATTGTTTCGGATCCCGTAGTTCCGTCGCGCGCGGGCACGGCTGTGTCGCGGTCCAAACCGTAGGGCTCGATGCTCGACTGGCCTGCGGGATGTGAGTCCACCCGGACTCGCGGGGTCGGTTGCACCTTGCGATGGCACATCCCGCATGAAAGGCTTGTCTCGATGATGTTGGGGCTTTCGTTGGTGCTCGCGTTGGCGGGGGAGGTCACCCATGAGGTGCCCACCCAGGAGATCTACGGTGGTACCGACGTGGTCAGCTGCGGCTGGCCGACGACGGTGTCCATGCAGGGTCAGTGCACGGGCACGCTCGTCCACCCGCAGGTGGTGATCTATGCGGCCCACTGCGGCGCCGGCTATGGGTCGGTGCAGCTGGGCGAGGCGATCGAGGGCGGCTCGGCGCGTAGCGTTCCCACCCAGTTCTGCCGCACCTACCCCGGGGGCGGCACCGGCAACGGCCAGGACTGGGCGGTGTGCGTGCTCGCGCAACCGCAGGACGACGTGCCGATCGTGCCGATCTTGATGGGCTGCGAGACCGATCTGCTCACCCCCGGGCGCGAGGTGGTCGTGGTGGGCTTTGGCAACGCGAACACCGGCCCCTACGGCATCAAGCGCGAGGTCACCACCCAGGTCAACTCGATCTCCAACAACGAGGCCTTCATCGGCGGTGGCGGCCTCGACAGCTGTCAGGGTGACTCGGGGGGTCCGGTCTACGTGCGCGTGCCTGCGGCCGAGGGCGGGGACGATACGTGGCGCGTATTCGGCATTACCTCCTACGGTGGGGCGTGCGGTACCGGCGGCTACTACTCGATGATGCACACGGGCATCGAGTGGTTCGAGTCGGAGTCGGGCTTCGACCTGACCCCTTGTCACGATGCCGACGGCACCTGGAACCCCGGGCCCGATTGCGGCGGGTTTCCCATGAGCCCGGCCAACGCGGGGGGCACCTGGGCCGACGGCTGCGACTCCGGGCCGGTCGGCGGCCTGTCGGCGGTCTGCGGCGCGCCCTTCGACACCAGCTCCGACATGGATCCTCCGGTGGTCACGATCCTTACGCCGCCGGACGCCAGCGTGTTCGACAGCGATCCCATGACCGGCACGGCGGCGATCTCCGTCGAGGTCGCGGCCAACGACGGGGATGGTTTTGGCGTGGAGGTAGTAGAGCTGCTCATCAACGGCGCGGCCGTGCCGATGGGCGAGGACTACGAAGCGCCCTACGCCTGGGACGGCAACTACCCGCCGGGGCAGTACACCTTCCAGGCCATCGCCACCGATGTCGCCGGCAACGTCGCGGAGTCGTCGGTCGTCCACGTGGGCGTCGACATGGAGCCACCCGAGCCCGAGCCCGAGCCCGAGCCCGAGACGGGAGGCAGCGTGGACGAGGGCAGCGGCGGAGCCGAGGGCGTGGGCGACTCGGCGGACGATGTGGGGGAGACCGATGGCTTCGAGGGGACCGGCGGCGCCTTGCCGCCGGGCGCGAGCGGAGGAGTGGATGGAGATCCTGCGGGCTGCGGCTGCCGTCAGAGCACGCCGGCCCCGGTCGGGTGGTTGCTGGGGCTGCTGGGGCTAGTCGTGGTCCGGCGCCGCGGCGCGTAGGTGTGAGGTGTCAGTCTCGGATCGTCGCTCCAGTGAAGCGATGATCCGGGGCGCGCGCTGACATTCTTCTGCCAAGGGTCATGCGTACTCCCAATGCGCGCATTGTAGGCCCCTCGCTGAGCGGCTGCTTCGCTCACGATACTGTCACGATTCTTCGACCGAGGCCAGGTGCGCCAACATCAGCCCAGATCGCCGAGTATCTAGCTTCAGATAACTATATGGCGGCCCTCACAGCAGTCGCGGCTCGGTTGAAAGACGATCTCCGTATCGACGCACGCACTTTGGCTGAAATGCCCTTTCAGCTCCCCGACGAGGCCGAAAAGGTGCGTAGTTTGGTGGCTCTTGCGGTCGAGAGTCTGGCCAGGGAGCTGATTTTACTGATCATCAAGCAACGGTCAGCGCTACGCGAGATCGAGTGGCGTGATCTCGAGCGTGTCATCGCAACCGCATTTGAAGGCATTGGCTCCCATGTGGAGTTGACTCCCCCCGCCAAGGACGGTGGCAAAGACATCGTCCTCACCTGTAGCGAAAATGGAATTAGGCGCCAGTATGTGGTTGAGATCAAGCACTGGGTGTCAGGTAAGCAGGTTGGGCGCTCACATGCTCGAAGGGGCGAAAATAGTGCGCGCCCGCGATCGGCGGTAGCGACCAGGATGCGCGGCGGGCCAAGGTTCGGGCCTCATCGAGGTAACTTGTCGCTCGATGCCATGCCGCCCGCGTCGAGCCCGGCGGTGTCGATGGGCAGGTTGCTCGGCTACGAGCCCGAATGCGAGGACGCGCGGCGGTTCGGCGAGCCAGGCGCCGACGATCAGAGAACCCCTGGCTCGTGGTCTGCCTGCCCGCCGACGATCGCGGTTTCGAGCGCAGGCGATCGTGCCTCCGAGGCGAGATCCGGGTAGGCAGCCTACTCGGGCCCATGTAGCCTGAGTTTTCCATGGAAGGAACCAAACCGCGGGAACCGGTGGAGCCGCTGTTCGAGGCGATCACGGCCCACAGCACGGACTCGATCATGCTCCTTGATCCGAGTGCGCGCATCCGCTTCATCAACCGCACGGCGCCCGGGCTCACGATTGATCAGGTGCTGGGGACGCAGGTCTACGACTACGTCCCCCCAGACCAGCACGAGGACATGCGGCGCTGCTTTGCGCGGGTGCTCGAGACCGGAAAGGCCGACCGCTACGAGAACATCTACGAGGTCTCCAAGGGGGTGCTCACGCGCTGGGAGTCGCGCGTGGGTCCGCTCGAACAAAACGGCGAGATCACGGGCTTCGTCGTGTTCGCCAACGATGTCACCGAGCGTGATCGGGCCATCGAGAATCACGATCGCCTGTTCAAGCTGTCCCGAGACCTGCTGTGCATCGTCGACTACGAGGGGCACTTCGTGAGCGTGAACCCGGCGTTCATCGAGACGCTGGGCTACTCGGAGGAGGAGCTGCGCAACCGGCCATTCATGGAGTTCGTGCACCCCGACGACCGAGAGGCCACCGAGCAGGTGTACGCGCAGGCCCAGGGCAGCGATGTCATCGCGTACGAGAACCGCTACCTGCGCAAAGACGGGAGCACGCTGCGCCTGCAGTGGGTGTCTACGCCCGACGCGCTCACCAACCGGTTCATCTCCATCGCGCGCGACGTGACCGTAGAGCGCGAGCTCGAGCAGCAGCTGCGCCAGTCGCAGAAGATGGACGCGGTCGGTCAGCTCGCGGGCGGCGTCGCGCACGATTTCAACAATCTCATGCAGGCGGTGCTAGGCAACGTGCACTTCGCCCGCTCGAGCGAGTCCGACGCCGAGCTGCAGACTTACCTCGACGAGATCGAGGCGGCCGCCGATCGGGCGACGCAGCTGACCAAGCAGCTGCTCACCTTCAGCCGTCGCCGGACCCTCGAGAAATCGCGGGTCGACCTCAACGAGCTCGTCCGCGATCTGACGAAGCTGCTGCGGCGGGTGATCCCCGAGAACATCGCGATGGACTTCATCGCCGGGCACGACGTAGCGAACGTCGACGTGGATCGTACGCAGCTCGAGCAGGTGGTGATGAACCTGTGCCTCAACGCGCGCGATGCCATGCGCACGGGCGGCAAGATCACCATAGAGACCGAGAACGTGCTCATCGACGGGGCGTTCGTGGAGGTGCACCCCTGGGCCAAGCCCGGCCGCTACGTGCTTGTCTCCGTTACCGACACCGGGACGGGCATCTCCCCCGAGGTTCGCGAGCGGATCTTCGAGCCCTTCTATACGACCAAGGCACCGGGCGAGGGCACCGGTCTCGGGCTCGCGGTGGTCTACGGGATCGTCGAGCAGCACGGCGGGCTCGTGCACGTCTACAGCGAGCTGGGGCAAGGGACGGCCTTCAAGATCTACCTGCCGGTGACGCTGCGCCCGGCGAGCAAGGTCGGCACCAAGCTCGGCCCCCGGGCACAGGGTGGGGCGGAGACGGTCCTCGTGGCGGAGGACGAAGAGCTCGTGCGGCGCGTGGTGGTCCATGTCCTCAAGCGCGCGGGCTACCGCGTGCTATCCGCCGACAGCGGCACCCGGGCTCTCGAGCTCTTTCGCGAGAACCGTGACATCGATCTCGTGCTGCTCGACGTCGTCATGCCAGACATCAGCGGGCCCGAGACCTACGAGCGCATCGCGAAGGAGTGTCCGGCCCTACCGGTCATCTTCAGCAGCGGCTACAGCGACCCATCGCGCTTCACTCACGCGATTCCCGAAGGTCGTCCGCTCGTGGAAAAGCCGTACAAGCCCGAGACGATCCTCGCCGAGGTTCGCCGGGTGCTCGACAGCAAGTGATCGTCGGCCGCGCTGGAGCGGGGACGAGGATCCGAGCGCTGCCTACCCACCCGTGCTTGCGATCCGTGAGGGGGCTGGGCCAGGGTCATGGACCGGCTCGGGCCCAAGAGCGGTCACGCGAGGGATCTGCCGGCGCAGCTTGAAGTACCCGCGATCGGTGTAGGGGAACAGCAAGCGATCCCACTCGCGCTGAGTCAGCGCTAGCTCGATACCGTGCGCCAAGAGGGCCGTCCGTAGGCGTTCGAACGGTGACTCCCACGGGCCCACCGCGGGGGCCATGGCGACCACCCGCTCGAGGGCGTGGGCTCGGGCCCACTGCACCACCGCCGCGAGCCACGCGGGGCCGTCGGGCAGCCGAGACGGTGCGACCACGAAGTGGCGGCCGGCCCGGCGCAAGCCGTCGTCGAGGGCGTAGGTGTCGAACGCCCGCATGCGGGCCGACTCTCGCTCGGGGTCGCTGTGCTCGACCGGCCTGCCCCCGGCGATTGCGGCGATGGACAGGCGGGCCAGCTCCGAGCGCTCGACGGCGAGATCCTCGGTGGTCACCAGCAGCCCCGTGCGCGGCCCCGCCTCAACGGGGGGCCACAGCGGGGGAGGCTCCAACGGGTGCTCGACATCTTCGCGGAGCGGCGAGGGGTGCTCGTCGAGCTGGCCCCGGGGGTCAAAGCGACCCCCGGTGTACTTGGCGATGTTGGCCGCCCGGGCGACGTAGGGCTTGCCTCGGGTGTGCAAGCCCGCCACCCAGCGCCAGCTTAGAGTGTTGGAGGCGGGGTCTCGGTCGAGCAGCTCGCGCTCGAACAACGCGGCGCCCAAGGACCACGGTAGACCCAGCGTGAACACCCAGATGCTCGCAAACCACATGCGGGCGTGGTTGTGGAGATAGCCGGTGTGGCTGAGCTCTCGCACCCAGTGATCGAAGCACTCGATGCCGGTCGTGCCCGCCGTTGCCTGCGCCAGGACTCGCCGTCGGCCGGGGTGCAGCGAGACGCGCTGCGCATCGTTCTTTCGCGCCTGCTCGTAGTCGTCCCAGACCGACGGGTGCCGGGCCAGCCAACCCTTCCAGTAGGTCCGCCACAGGATCTCTTCGACGAACTTGCGGCTGGCGTCGGAGCCGTGCCGCCCTACGGCGGCCGCGACGACCTCCCGCTCGGTGAGCATCCGTCGCGTCAGCCACGGCGACAAGCCCGAGACGTGAGAGCGCCGCGCCGGTCCCGTCGGCTCGTCTCCCGACCAACCCTCGTCCGTGTTGCGGGTCCGGGCATAGCGCACGCCGGCGTCGGGCAGGAACGCCTCGAGGCGCTCGAGGGCCGCGTCGCGGGTGGGGATCCAGCCGTCTTGGGTCACGCCGTGGGGCTAGCAGGTGCAGCAGTGGAACGCTCCGATCCGGGCGCTGCGATGGCTCTAAAGAGTCGTAAGAGGGTCGTCGCGCGGGTCGGCGGGCTGGGCGCTAGGTCTGGTGCTAAGGGACATATCGTGGGAACCCAGCTCGTCTGGTTCAAGCGCGACCTTCGAATTGACGACCACGCTCCGCTGCTGGAGGCGGCGGCAGCGGGCTCGGTGGTGTGCCTATATATCTACGAGCCCGAGCTGCTGGCCGCCCCCGAGACGGACTCCAGCCACCTGGAGTTCATCGAGCAATCGCTGCGCGAGCTCGACGCGGCCCTCGTCGGGCGTGGCGGCCGTCTGGTGACGCGGCACGGCGAGGCGGTGGAGGTGCTCGACCGCCTTCACGACGAGCTGGGCTTCGAACGGCTGTGGAGCCACGAGGAGACCGGTCTGGGCATCACGTATGCTCGCGATCGCCGGGTCAAGCAGTGGTGTCGTCGGCGAGGGGTGGAATGGATCGAGCGGCCCCAGTGTGGGGTGGTGCGGCCGCTGAAGGCCCGGGATGGTTGGGCTCGGCGGTGGCAAGCGCGTATGCAGGCGCCGCTTTGCCCCGCACCCTTGCGGATCGAGGGGATCTCGGTCGATGGCGAGGGGATCCTCGGCCCCGTGGAGCTGGGGCGACCCGCGTCCGTTCGCACCGGGGCTCAGCGGGGCGGGCGAGCCGAGGGTCTGCGTCGGCTCGACGACTTCCTGCAGCATCGCGGTCGAGACTATCGCTGGGCCCTGTCCAGCCCGCTACGCGCGTGGGACGGGTGCAGCCGGCTCAGTCCTCACCTGGCCTTTGGGACCCTGTCGGTCCGCGAGGTGGCCCAGCACACCTGGCGTCGCCAGCGTCGCGTGGCGCTCGAGGAAGAGCGGGCTCGGGCGCTGCGCCGTCCCGAGCTGCCCGCGCTGCGGGACTGGGCGGCCTCGCTCGATGCCTTTGGGGAGCGCCTGCGCTGGCGCGATCACTTCATCCAAAAGCTCGAGTCTCAGCCCTCGCTCGAGCACCGCAACCTGCACCCGGCTTGCGACGGCCTGCGCATCGAGGATCCGAACGACTGGACGCCCGAGCAACGCCGGCGCTTTGTCGCCTTTGAGGCGGGGGCCACCGGCTACCCGATGGTCGACGCGTGCATGCGCTGCCTTCAGGCCACCGGGTGGATCAACTTTCGCATGCGGGCCATGCTCGCCAGCTTTGCGGCCTATCACCTGTGGCTCCACTGGCGCCCCACCGCCCAGCTGCTTGCGCGCCGCTTCCTCGACTTCGAGCCGGGTATTCACTACCCCCAGATCCAGATGCAGTCTGGCACCACGGGGATCAACGCGCTGCGGATCTACGATCCGGCCAAGCAGGTGCTCGATCATGATCCGCGCGGTGAGTTCATCCGGCGCTGGGTGCCCGAACTGGAGGGGGTGCCCGACGAGTACTTGCCCCGGCCCGAGCGTATGCCGGCGTCGGTGCAGCAGGCTCGCGGCTGTGTGATCGGCCGCGACTATGGGCCCCCCATCGTCGACCCGGTGCGTGCGCCGGCCCAGGCTCGCCGGCGACTGGAGGATGCTCGTCGTTCGCCGCAGGCCCGCGCGCAGCGCGAGCGCATTCACCAGCGCCACGGCAGTCGCCGCCCGCCGGCGACGCGCTCCTGGTCGAGCCGTCGGGGAGGCCCCCGCACCTGACGGCGGGCGCCGAGGAGTCGCCGAGAGGGCAACCCTTGCGCCCCAAAAAGTCACATGCGCGACGAGGAGGCCAAAGCCCCCTCGCCGCGCATGCCGTTCGATCCCTGGTCGGTGTGGTGCGAATCTGGATCGGAGTTACAGACAGATCGGTAGATACTGGAGGTTGGAGACCTCTTGGCCGAAGTTGTTGACGAACACGGCGCCCGCCACCTCGTCGATGTTGGCGTCGTTGACACCTTCGTCGTCGTCAACGTCGAGATCGACGTAGTAGAGCGTCTGGCCGGTGGAGATATAGACCCGCTTCGTCATCAGGTCGTACTCGAGCCCCACGGGGTCCCAGGGCGCATTCTGGTTGAAGTAGTTCCCCAGGTCGCGTAGCTCCTGCGCCACGCCGGTGGCCGGGTCGATGCTGTAGATCGTGTGGTTGATACCATTGGCGACCAGCAGGCGATCTTCCACGCAGTCGTAGGCCATCCCGCAGGAGTTGATGTTGAGCGGGATCCCCATGGTCTCGATCGGCACGACGCTGGTGACCGCGCCCGTCGTGGTGTCGAAGGTCATCAGGTTGTCGTCGTTGTCGATCCCGTAGAGCATGCCGTTGCCGCCGAACTCGAGGCCGCACACGATGTCGCCGGGGACCCCGTAGGTGTTCATCAGCGGCTCGAGCTCGCCGGTGCCCGACATGCACGCGCCCGCGTAGTCGACCTTGTGGATCGTCACCGAGTTCAGGTCGTTGGTATAGACGTGCCCGAACTCGTCGACCGTCGCGGTGGAGATGTCTACGTCGGGGTTGCTCCCGCCCGGGTCCTGGATCGCGACCACGGAGGTGACGGCGGCGCTGAGCGGGTTGACGGTGGCGAGGGTCCGCAGCCCCATCGGGTCGCCGCCCGAGGGCAGGAACGTGGTCAGCCGCAGCTTGTCGGGGTTGAGCGCGGCGTTGCCGTCGTAGCAGTCGTGGCCCCCGACCACCCCTTCGCCGGGGTTGACGTCGCCCCAGCCGTCCCCGTCGGCGTCCAGAGTGCACAGGTTCGACGGATCCTCGTGCTCGGCGGCGCCGGGGAAGGCAAACTGGTTGTCGTCGTCGCAGTCGGTGCCCGGCTCGACGCCATCCCCCGGCTGATCGTCGCCCCAGTCGTCGCCGTCCGCGTCTCGCATGCAGGCCTCGGGGTCGTCGTTCGGCGCCGCGCCCGGGAAGGTGTGGGGCTCGCTGTCGTCGCAGTCGCCGTCGTTGGTCACGCTGCCCTCGATGGGCCCCACGGCGGTCTGGCACTTGTCGGGGTCGCCGAAGCCGTCGCCGTCGGTATCCTCGCACCACAGGCTCTCGGTGCCGCCCGAGCTGTCGTCGCCCAGGGCGCCCGAGCCGGCGTCGCCTTCCCCGTGGGAGTCCGACACCGGGGTGGTCATGCTTCCCGAGCCACCCCCGGTGCCGGCGGTGTCGTCGCCGAGCGAGTCGGCGGAGTCGGCGGAGTCGGTGGCGGCGGAGTCGGTGGCGGCCGCGTCCCCGTCGCCCGGGCTCGGACACTGGTCCTGGATAAGCCCATCGTCGATGCAGGGAGCGGCGCAAGCGGTCACGAGACCACATGTCAGCAGTGCGGCAAGAGTTTCCCGAGCGTTCATCATGCTGCTTTCTCTCCTTCGCGTGCGGTGTCGAGTCTGTTCGTTCATCGCTGTCTGCCCGTAGTGAGCCCCTCGTGTGGCCGCCACGTCTCTGGCGCGGCATCGTGTACTTCCGCCCCCCGGTGGTCGTATGGCTCGATTGCCCTCTCGTGCACTCACGTGCGGCACGCAAGCGACGCCCGGCTCCCACGAAGAGCTCACTACGGGCAGTTAGCGATGAATGATGTCGATCTCGATGCGCCCTCCTGGCGCGTGTGTCTCCTGTTCGTTTCCCGTTTGCTTCCCGTTCGCGTCCCGCCCGTTTTGCTGGCGGTCACTTACGGCTGATCAGCTCGAACTCGATGCGCCGGTTCCGGGCGCGCCCCTTCTCGGTCGCGTTGTCCGCCACGGGCTCGGTCTCCCCCGCGCCGCGCGTCTCGATGCGGGACGCGTCGATGCCCGCGTCTACCATGTACTGCTTGACCGCCTCGGCTCGCCGAAGCGACAGGTCCAGGTTGTGCGCCGAGTAGCTGCGGTCGTCGGTGTGGCCGCTGATCTCGATCCGCAGCGCCGGGAAGTCCGAGAGCACCTCGACCGCGTGGTCGAGCTGCGGCCGCGACTTGCGGAAGATCGTGGCGCTGTTGCTGCGGAAGTAGATCCCCTCGATGATCCCGGTGAACTGCTTGATCACCAAGGGGATCTCGTCGGGACAGCCATCCTCGTCCTGATATCCGTTGTCGGTCTCTGGATCGGCTGGGCAGCGATCGTCGGGATCGAGCAGGCCGTCGCTGTCGGTGTCGGGGATCGGGCAGCCTTGGTACTCGGTGACGCCCGCGGTCTCGACGCAGTGGTCGTTGGGGTCGAGCAGTCCGTCGCCGTCGGTGTCGGGGATCGGGCAGCCCTGGTACTCGGGGACCCCCACGGTCTGCACGCAGCGGTCTTCGGGGTCGAGCAGGCCGTCGCCGTCGGTGTCGGGGATCGGGCAGCCCTCGTAGTCGACGACGCCGGAGATCCGCGGACAACGATCGTTGGGATCGAGCAGGCCGTCGCCGTCGGAATCGGCAGGTGCCACGATGGGCTCGGGCTGGCTACGACCGAGCACCGCGCTCAGGCCCAGCAGGATCTCGGGGGAGTGGACGACGCTGCGGTCCACGCCGCGGCGGGCGGTCATGGTGTCGCGGATGTCCAGGCGCACCGCGACCCGTCGGGTGGGGAACACCTTGATGCCGCCGCCGAAGTGGAAGCCGAGGTCGACGTCGTTGCCCACCACCGAGCGGTCGCTGGTCACCCCCAGCGCGGTGACGCCGGCGAGCGCGAAGGGAGTCACGCTCCACCAGGGGAGCTGGGCGACCACGTGGCCGCGGAGGTTCCACAGCAGCGCCTGGTCTCGGGTCTCGGTGCGCGCGGGCAGGAGGCCGAGCTCTCCCTCGAGGCCCAGCATGCGCAGCGGGAAGTAGGCGCCGCGGAGGCCGAACTCGGGGGACTGGCCGCGAAACCGGCGGAAGCCCCAGTCGGGGAGGCTGCGGTCGACCTGGTAGAGCTCCAGGCGAGGGTGGGGGAACATCACGCCGACGAACCCGCCGAGCTCGTAGGTGTTGCGCTCGGGTCGCCAGCGCTGGATCCACGGCTGGTCGCGGCGATCATCGTCGGCGGCGAGCCTCGAGAAGGTCGGCGCGGGATCGTTGGTCGAGCCCTCGCCCTCCGGAGCCGTAGGTGTGCTTGCAAGAGCAAGGGATGTCAGGAGCATTCCTGCTGAGGTGGGCATGGCGGAAATTCCTTTTCCGTTGTCGTGGAGGGCGAGGGGGGTCGACCGAATGCGGAGACTGTCGTGAGGGGAAGTTGGGCCGGTCGGGCCGCCTGGGCGGAGCGAGCTGGCGCTAGAGATCTGGGCGGAGCGAGCTGGCGCAGAGATCTGGGCGAAGAGATCTGGCGTAGAGAGCTGGCGCTAGAGAGCTGGGCGAAGCGAGCTATGCAGAGCGGTCGACGCGACGGAGCTCGAGAGGCTGTAGCGAGGCCTTGACGATGTCGGCTTGTTCTTGAAGATGGCGCCGGGTCTCCTTGCGAGTGCGGGTGCGCTCCTCGCTGCTGGGGATGGGCTCTCCGGTGAACAGTAGCCCCGCGTAATTGTTGCTGGACCAGCGAACCCGGCTGGTGAATACGACGGTTCGCGGGCGCCCATCCGAGATGACGTCCATCGACAGCCACACCATCGAGCCGACGAGCATGCCGTGGTGGTAGGCGAGGATCTGGGCCCCGTCGACGCCGAAGTCGATCATCACGGCGGGGATGCTGCCGATGGCGGCAAAGCGGACCCGCGAGTGCATCGAGCAGAAGAAGCGCCGGTAGCTGCTAGGCAGGTCGGCGCTGGCCGCCTCGTCCTTCGGGAGCCGCAGGCGGGTCTCGAGGTCGCTGAATCGCCGGAGCTCTTCGCGCTCCATGCCGTCGCTCCGCAAGAAGCGGGCGAGCATGCGGCGGAACTCGAGCACGTCGCTTATCAGGTTGCCTTCGTAGGCCACGCCGTCGTCGTCGATGGCGCGCATGTGATGCCCACACTGGCCCTCGAGCTTCGTTCGGCTATAGGGAGAAGGACGCTGCTGGGACGAGAGGACGGGAGCGGGCAGGTCGAGCGCGCCGTAGTCGGTGGTCTCGCGCAGCGACTCGCTGGTGGTCGTGGCTTGGTGGGGCCGGGTCAGCTCCTCGTCGACGGGCTGCTCGACCGCGTCTTCGTAGGCGAATTTGGTCCGCATGATCTCGAAGACCATCCCCGGCTTGAGCCTGGTCCGGCGGATCCGGCGGCCACCCACCAACTTGCCGTTGCTGCTGTCGAGGTCGACCAGGATGTGCTCACCGTAGATGTTCTCGACGACCTCGGCATGCTGTCGAGATACATCGTCGTCGATGAGCTGGATGTCCGAGCTGCCCGAACGCCCGATGTGCAGGCGACTATTGATGGTGTGGACCGTGCCCTGGAGAGGCCCGGAGATCACGCGAATCTGTCGGCGAGGGCGCTTGGTGATTTTCTTGGCGGCGTTCATGGCGGTTCCTCGGGAGTGCTTGACGAAGGCGCTCGTCGTCCTGGTGATGCTCGGCGGTGTCCGAAACGGCGCGGCTCGGTGGCGGTTTGGTGGCAGCTCGGCGTCGGTCTAAAGGGACAGAGCGCAGGATCTAGCGTCGCGAAGCGATACGAAGCGAAGGAATAGGGGCCGGGAAGGGATGGTCGGTCCGCATGGTGTGGCCGGGGTCACGCCACTGGCTATGACCCGAGAAGGCCAGGCCGACGTGGTTGGCGCTGGTCCAGGTGACCTGGCAGGTGAAGACCAGCGAGCGGCTGCGTCGACCGGTGAGCAGCTCGACGGTCAGCCACACCACGTCGCCGTGCTGTAGCGCGTGACCATACGAGAGGACCTGGGCGCCGTCAGCCCCGATGTCGATCGTGGCGGCCGAGGTGCTGCACCCCGAGGCGCTTCGCAGGGTCGCGGGAAAGCAGGTGGAGAAGCGCGCGTAGAGCCGTCGACGGCTGTCGTGCTCCAGCACCTTCTGCGGCAGGCAGAGGCGATCGGCCAGCTTCTCGTAGCGGTCGAGCTCCCGGGTCGAGGTCAGCTCGTTGCGGGCGACCCGAAGCTCGAGGGCGCGGAACAGGGCGATGTCCTCGACCACGTTCCCCTGGTAGGGCATGCCGTTGTAGTAGGTGGCGCGGATCGAGTGGAGCTTGTCGTCCTCACCCGTGGTCTGGCTGTCGGCTTGGCTCTCGAGGTTGGTCTGGCTCTTGTGCTTGGAGGGGGGCAGCACGCTGAGGTTGGTGGCGTCGTACTCGATGGTGCCGCGGCGCGCGGGGGCGCCATGGTGAGTGACGACGAAGGTCTCCTCTTTGCTGTCCACGCAAGAGACCTCAGGCTCGAACACGAAGGCGGATCCTTCGATCCGAAACGTGGTCCCGGGCTCGAGGCGGTATCGACGGACCGGTCGACCATCGACGTAGGTGCCGTTGCTGCTGCCCTGATCGACGAGCCAGTAGCTCTCGCCTGGTACCACGACGATCTCGGCGTGCTCTCGGGAGATCCGCTCGTCGAGCAGCTGAAGGTCGGCCATGCCCGAGCGCCCGATGCGGAAGCGGTCGGCCAGGGCGTGGGTGGTTCCTTCGAGCGGGCCATCGATGACCCGGAGGCGGTAGGAGGACGGGGAGAGCAGGGTGGCGAGGGCGTTCATGGTCGGATCCTCGGGGCTACAGAGCTCGGGGCCAGGGATGAGTAGACGTGGGGTCGTCGGCGGGCTCGACCGGGGCGGCGGCCTCGGGGCGGGTCTCGAGGTCCGGTATTCGCGAGCGGATCCGAGACGAGATCGAGTCGCGGATGAACTGCAGGCCGGCGTGGCTGTGTTGGATCCAAGCGATCCGCGAGCGAAACAGCACGGTGGCCGGTCGGCCCGAGCGCAGCAGCTCGACAGCTACGCTGACCTCCATGCCGGGCACCAGGCGGTGCCCGGGGGCGTGGATCCGGACCCCGTTGGCGCCTAGCTCGACCAGCATGACGGGGAAGGTGTCGTCGTTGGGTAGCCGTAGCTCGGCGGTCAGGCGACAGGTGTAGCGCTGGTACGAGCGCTTGTCCGAGCCCGAGTGGGCGTGGCTGGGGATGCACCGCATGCGCTGCTCGAGGGTGCCGAGTCGGTTGAGCCGGTTGCGGCCGAGCAGATCGCCGCGGAGCATGCGAGCCCGGAGCCCGCGGTAGTCGAGGATGTCGCTGATCAGGTCGCCGGGGTATCGCGGGGCCTTGTTGGAATCGACGATGAGGCGAAGGTGCGATGCGCTCAGCGACTCGGTGGGAGCGAGCGCCGGTCGGCGACGGCGCCGGATCGGTGCGTCGGGGTCGCGCCCCGGCTCGGGTGAGCTGCTCACCAGGCGGAGCTGGCGGGCGGGATAGGCGATGGTGTCGCGGTCGGCCTGGTCGTCGTTGGTGCGCCGATCCTCGCCCTCGGGCTCGCCATCCTGGTGGCCCTGGGCTGGCTCGTCTTCATACATGAAGCGGGTCTTCCATACGGTGAAGACCATGCACGGCGCCAACAGCTGCCGGCGGATGCGGAGCTCGTCTACCATCGTGCCATTGGCACTCTCGAGATCCTCGAGCTGGTGGCGTCCGCTGGCGGTACGACGGATCCGGGCGTGAATGCGCGACACCCCATCATCCATGATCTGGATGTCGGCACTGTCGGAGCGCCCGATCTCGACCGTATCCCCGAGCGGGAAGGTCTTGCCTTCGAGTGGCCCATTGAGGACACGGACCCGGCATTGGCGGTCGGCAGAAGACATGATCGGTACTCCTTTCTTGGACTGGGTTCGATGTCTCGGGTTGCTACTGAACGGCGATCAGCAAGGTGGTGGCCACCAATAGCCAGACGCCGAAGCAGGAGGTGAAGGCCAGGAATACGTCGAAATTGTGACGATCCGGGCGGTTCCGGTGGGGAATGCCAGCCAGGCTTCGCGAGAATGCGATGTTGCGTAGCGGCAATGAGCTCGACTCATAGGTCGTCATCGTGGTTTCTACCTCTTGTCGATTCCAAGGAGTCGATGGCTCGATTCAGCGGATCGAGCAGCATGAACTCAGCGTGGTCAATGAGAACTCGTGCTAGTGTGTAGCCCGAGGTTCAGCCGGTGAGATGTCGGTCGTCAGCGGCGGACGATCTATGTGTATCACCGCGTGATGGGTGGCGACACTGTCAGAATTACGGGTTCTTACTCGAAAACGGATCTGGGCAGGATCTGGGCAGGATCCGGGTGAACTCGGAGGGAGCCGGCCATGCCCATGGCCTCGAAATGTCGCATTCTGAACCACAATTCTGGGAATCGCTGCCTCATATGGGGTGGACATGGGGTAGACCGCATCATAGTCTCTGGGGCGTCTCGACTCAGTGGGGCACGATGGGTCAGTGTCACTTTATGCCAATAGGTTGATGTAGGTAGCCTGCAATATCCCAATACAAGGTCCTACAAGGGCAGAGCGAAGCCCCGCGGACCGGGCCGCTGTGCGTCGACTGTGGACGGCGGGTCCGAACATCCGTGAATATCACGAAATAAGCGACAAGCGGAGCGATGTTGAAGATCGGGGTTCTTCCGGGCTCAATTCTTTTCGTCGTCGTCACCGAGTGACAGGGCGTATCGAATGAGCTCGGCGTTGGTCTGGACGCCGAGCTGCTCCATGATCCGGTACTTGTGGAAGGCGACCGTCCGCGGGCTGATGTGGATCTTGGCGGCCACTTCCTTCATGGTCAGGCCCTGGCCGAGCTGCCGCAGCACTTCGACCTGGCGCTCGGTGAGGTTGGCCGGGATCTTGGGGTCGGGGGCCTTTGCGGGGTCGGGTCGGGCGCTGGAGAGCGCGGGGCTGATGTAGGTCTCGCCGCTGACCACCGTCTCGATGGCGGTGAACAGCTCGCGGGAGGCCTCGGACTTGAGCACATAGCCGTGGGCCCCGGCCTTGATGGCGGCCGAGGCGATCGCGGGGTCGTCGTCCATGGTCACCAGCACCACCCGGGTCTTGGGCAGCACGGCGAGGATCCGCCGGGCGGCGCTCAGGCCGTCTTCTTCGGGCATGCGGACGTCGCTGACGACCACCTCGGGTCGGTGCTTTTGGACCTCGTCGAAAAGCGCGCTGCCGTTGGTCACCCGGGCGACGACCTCGTACTTCTGGGC
This sequence comes from Myxococcota bacterium, assembly GCA_039194325.1. Lineage (GTDB taxonomy): Bacteria > Myxococcota_A > Polyangia > Nannocystales > Nannocystaceae > Paraliomyxa. Next base: position 34,178 of record JBCCWC010000055.1, on the reverse strand, counting down.
GAGCAGCAGTTCGAGGCCGTCGAGGACGATCTGGTGGTCATCGGCGAGGATCAGGCGGATCTTGGCGGTCATGGGAGGGGTCCTTGGGTTTACAGAGTTCGGCCTCGGGCAGGGGAACGGTGGCTTCGATGATGGTGCCCACGCCGGACTCGGAGTGAACGCGCAGAGCGCCCCCTACGAGCCGCATGCGCTCTTGCATGCCCAGCATGCCCAGGCCGCCGTCGCTCGGGAGCTTGGCGGGGGTGAAGCCGGCGCCGTCGTCGGTGACGGTGAGCCGCAGGCAATCGTGGAGCACGCCCACCTCCATCATGATCTCGCCGGGCTGACCGTGCCGGATGGAGTTGCTGAGCGCTTCTTGGGCCACGCGATACACGGCCAGGGCGGTCTGCTCGGGGAGCGCGTCGGGCAGGGCGCCCGTCTGGAGCTCTACGTCCACTTCGGTGAGCATGGACGTGCGTCGGCACAGGGACGCCAAGGAGCCGGCCAGGCCCAGGCGTCGGAGCTCCGCCGGATGCAGACTGTGGCTGAGGCTACGCACGATCGAGCCGAGCTCGGAGAGCTGCTCGGTCACCTCGGCCAGCGGGGCCGACATCTGGGGCGCCTCGCCATGGGAGCGCTCGGCGAGCAGACCCACCGAGATCGTCAGCGCGGCCACCCGCTGGCCCAGGTCGTCGTGCAGCTCTCGACCGAGGCGGGTGCGCTCTTCTTCTTGGGCCCGCACGAGGCGACCGCTGGTGGCCTCGATGGCCTCCTCGCCCCGCTTGCGGTCGGTGATATCGTGGAAGACTCCGTGCGCGAGCCCGGGGGAGCCGTCGGGGTGGTTGGAGATCTCCCCCCAGCAGCGGATCCAGCGGATCTCTCCGTTAGGGCGCCGTAGCTTGCACTCGATCGGTGCATTGGGGTTGCCGCACAGCAGCATGCGAATGTGGCGCTCGAAGGCCACGCGATCCACGGGCTCGATCCGCGGCAACATGGCCAGGGGGTCGAGCTCGGTGCGAGGGTCCAGCTGGAACATGCGGTAGAGCTCGGGTGAGCCCAGGCTGATCCCGCTGGCGAAGCTATGTCGCCAGTGTCCGACCCCGGTGATCCGCTGGGTGTCTTGGTGCTCGGTGCGTTCGCGCTGGAGTCGGTCATTGAGCCGGAGCCGCTCGAGGCCGAGCGCCAGCACGGGGCACAGCCCCGAGACGGCGGAGATGAAGCGGCGCGGCCAAGCAAAACGCCGTTTGACCCCGCCCAGCAGGTGCACACCCACCGTGCCGCCCGAGACCCGCAGCGGCAGGCCCAGCATCGACTTTTGCTGGTTGCGCTCGAACAGGCGGCGATCGGCATCGCTGCCGAGGGTGGTCGGGTCGATGCCTTCGAGTCGAACGATCTCTCCACGGAGCGCCTGACGGACCAGCGTGGACGAGGCGGCGCGCGCCCCGGTCACATCCAGCCGGGGGATCGTGGGCGCCGACCAGGAGACGAGGACCTCGAAGCCGCGCCGGTCCGGAGACAGCAGGCAGACGGTCGTGCGATCGATCCCGATCTTGGTGCCCAGGCGGGTCAGGATCTCCTGGATCGCCCCTGGGATCCTCGCCAGGGGAGCCTCGGCCAGCCGGGCGGCCCCATAGACCGCCAGCTCGTCGAGCTCCTGGGCGGTCCACCGAGGGCGCTCGAGATCGGGGCTCCGCTTGCCGCGTGACAAGGTCTCGCCATGATAGTCGCCCCACGCGAGCATGCCCGTGCTTGCGGCCCGAGGGTCCCAAAAAGGTCGGGTCGCGACGTGATGCTTTTGGGCCAACCGTAGCGTGACACCTGCCGGTGGGTGCTTCATTTCGCATGGCGCACTCGCGGAAATGGGCTGCTACTTTCGGGCCATCCATGCCCTCGCCATCCACGCCATCGGGGCCCTCGGCAATAGACGCGCTGCTTCGCGAGATCCGCTCGGCGTGCTCGGCCCGTACCTGGTCGCGTGGCGTCGAGCTCGCGCGCAGCGGGGCGGTGGTCGGCTTGTCCGACGAGGGCGACGAGGTCGAGTTTCGGGTGACCATGGGCAGCGGGGTGGCCTCGCCGGTCGTTGTGTTGTTTCCCGACGAGCAAGAATGGGACTGCGAGTGCAACAGCCGCGAGCGTGCGTGCATGCACGTGGCCGCGGCGGCCATCGCCTTCAAACAGATCCGCCAGGGGGGCGGGGAGGCCCTGCCCGCGGCGCCCCGTGGGGCGTCGCCCGCGGCGATCGGCTATCGGTTGTTCTCACACGAGCGTCGGCTCGCCCTGCGGCGGGTGGTGAAGATCGAGGGGGAGGACGACCGGCCCATTCGAGCGTCGCTCAAGCAGGCGGGCCATGGGCTCTCGCGACCGCTGGTGACCACCGAGGCCGACCTGAGCTTCGAGCGTCGCTTTGGCACGGTCAGCGGGGGCATCATCGCGCGCGAGCAGATGGGCGATGTCTTGCACGCCCTGGGTAAGGTGGAGCGGCTCGAGCTCGACGGTCAGCCGGTGAAGATCGGCACCCGCAGCTCGGGCCTGTGTGTGCGGATCTGGGAGGTGGGATCCGATCTGCGCGCCGAGCTCGAGCAGGATCCGGGGATCGATCGGATCTACGAAAACGGGGCGATCTCGCGCGCTGGGACTCTCTTCGCCCTTGGTGAGCACGGGCTGCCCGAGCCGCAGTTTCGGCGCCTGCGGCAGGGCTGGACCTTCGGCTCCGACGAGTATGGGACCTTGGCCGGTGAGCTGTTGCCTCGCTGGCGTCGCCGGTTGCCGGTCGTCGTGGAGACCGATCGCCTCCCCCAGGCCCGGACCATGGCCCCGCGCATGCAGGTGGCGACCACCCGGGTGGGTGACGCGCTCGAGGTCTTGGCCACCGTGGTCTATGGCGAGCCCGCCGTGGCTCGGCTCGACGGTGAACGGCTCACCTTGCTGCGCGAGGGGCAGACCGCGCCCATTCGCAATCACCGGCTGGAGAAGGCGGTGTTTCGGCAGCTGCGCGAGCTCGGCTTGGAGCCCGGCGTGCGTCGGCGGATGCCGCCTGGTGAGGCGTTGGACTGGCGTGCCCGGGCTGAGCGCATGGAGGCCCTCGACTGGCACGGCCAGGGCCATCGGTCGTTCTTCGAGGCCGGAGAGCTGCAGCCTCATTTGCGCACGGACGATGGAGCGGGTGGAGCGTTCGAGCTGTGGTTCTCGACCGACGACAGCGGCGAAGGTTCCAGCACCGGGAGGAGCGAGGGCAAGGGCGGCGTTCGGGTCGACGCCGCCACCGTGCTGCGGGCCTGGGACGAGGGGGCTTCGTTGGTTCCGCTGCTCGATGGGGGATTTGGGCGCTTGCCCGGGCCCTGGTTGGCCGAGCACGGTCAACGGGTGCTCGCGCTCTTGCGGGCTCGGGAGCAACGCGACGACGACGAGCTGCCCGCGTGGGCGCTGCCCGACGTGGCTGCGCTGTGTGAAGCCCTCGAGCAGCCGCCGCCCCCCATGTTCGAGGGCTTGCGTGCCTTGATGACGGACGGGTTCGATGGGTTGCCCGAGCCCGTGTTGCCGGGCGATCTGCAAGCCACCCTTCGGGACTACCAGCGCGAGGGCGTGCGGTGGCTGTCGTTCTTGCGCTCCGCCGAGCTTGGGGCACTGCTTGCCGACGACATGGGCCTGGGCAAGACGTTGCAGGCCCTGTGCGCGGTGGAGGGGCGCACCCTCGTGGTCGCGCCTACCAGCGTGCTGCCCAACTGGGCGGCGGAGGCCCGGCGGTTTCGTCCTGGCCTGCGGGTGTGCACCTACCACGGCCCGGGTCGCCAGCTCGATCCGGGCGCCGATCTGACCCTCACCACCTATGCCCTGCTGCGCCTGGACATCGAGTCCTTGATGGCCGAGTCGTGGCACACGGTGGTGCTCGACGAGGCGCAGGCCATCAAGAACCCCGACAGTCAGGTCGCTCGGGCCGCGTTTCGCGTGCCGGCTCGGTTTCGGATCGCCATGACCGGCACTCCGGTGGAGAACCGCCTGGAGGATCTGTGGAGTCAGATGCACTTCGTCAATCGGGGCTTGCTGGGCGGACGCAGCGAGTTCCACGAGCGCTATGTGCGACCCGTCGCGCAGGGGGACGAGGCCCGGGCCGCCCTGCTCCGCGAGCGGATCCGGCCGTTCTTGCTGCGTCGGCGCAAGCAGGAGGTGGCGTCCGAGCTGCCCCCGCGCACCGACACCGTGCTCTACTGTGAGCTCTCGACCCCCGAGCGCGAGCTGTACGACTCGGTGCGCGCGGCCACCCAGGACGATGTCGCCCGACGCCTGGGGGCCGGAGACAGCGTATTCGCCGTGCTCGAGGCGCTGCTGCGGCTGCGGCAGGCCGCGTGTCATCCCGGCCTGGTGCCAGGTGCTGGGGAGCTGGGTGAGCGTGCCTCGGCCAAGCTCGAGCAGCTGCGGCAGACCCTCGAGCAGTGTGTGGAACAAGGGCACAAGGCGCTGGTGTTCTCGCAGTGGACCAGCCTGCTCGACCGCTGTGAGCCCGTGCTCGAGGAGGCGAAGCTGTCGTTCGTGCGCCTCGACGGCAGCACTCGCGATCGCGGCGCGGTGGTCGAGCGATTTCAAGACGAGGCCGGGCCGCCCGTCATGCTCATCTCGCTACGGGCCGGGGGTACTGGTCTCAACCTCACCGCCGCAGATCACGTGTTCTTGCTCGACCCCTGGTGGAATCCCGCGGTCGAGGACCAGGCGGCCGATCGGGCCCACCGGATCGGCCAGGAGCGGCCCGTGCTCGTGCACCGGCTGGTGGCGCGTGGCACAGTGGAAGAGCGGATCCTCGCCCTGCAGGGGCAAAAGCGCGCCCTGGCCGAAGCCGCCGTGGGGGCCGGGGGTCAGGCTCAGGCGATCACTCGCGACGAGCTGCTGGCGCTGCTCGACTGATGGGCGGCGGGGCGCGGTGGGTATTTCGATCCCATTGGCCGGTTGGATGGATGCGTAGGGTCGACCCGTAATTTGCGAGAGATCTCTGGCGATACTCGGACCGAAGCGCGAGCGGAACGAGGGCCCGATGGTTCGCGAGAAGTCCTGTATCTTGCATAATAACAATGTTCTGAGGGGTATTTGATGTGTGTCCTATTCACGAATAGGACGACATCGACGGATTGACGGCCTCGGACAACAGGTACTTCTGACAGCTTACGCACGTCAAATGGGGTGATAGCTTTTTCAGTGTGAGGAACTAGCGACACTCCGCTGGTTCATCGCCCTGCTCATCCCGATTTCGAGAATCGTCTAATTACTATTCGTCGGGTCGTCAGGCCCGACTGGCCCCGAGCCAAGCCGTCCAAGCGCCCACTTGCCATCGATTTAACTGTCGGTTGTGCTGTTGATTTCGCCGGTGGAGTGGATCGTGTGCGGTCTTCGTTCATCGCTACGGGAATTCTTCGACTCGACGAGTTTCGCTCGATTCGATCGTGACACTCGATCGTAATCGTCCAATCGAGATAGGGAGCGATGATCCGCTCGCCTGACAATGCAGGAAGCGCATGAAGAGTACGCGAGGAGGATGACGATGACGAACGCACTACCCGTGGGATTTCTACTGCTCTTGCCCATCTCTGCCGAGGCGGCGGAGTGGTCGGCCGGGGGCTCGGCGATGGACTCGGCGATGGACTCGGCACAGGGCTCGACAGAGAGCTCGGTGGAGGGCTCGACAGAGAGCTCGATGGAGAGCTCGACGGAGAGCTCGATGGAGAGCTCGGCACAGAGCTCGGTGGAGAGCTCGATGGAGAGCTCGGCGGAGGCGAGCGATCCGTCGACGATGCCGATCCCCCCTCGTGCCGATGTGTCGGTCGACCGGCCCCGTCCTCGTCGACGCGGTTTCAGGGACTGGATCTACCGCTGGGCGCCCGAGCGCAACATGGCCGAGCTCGGGGCGTATGGCGGCGCCTATCAGACCGGGGGCAACCACGAGCTGTTCGAGCCCGATGACAGCCTCCCCGATCAGGGCTTCCAGACCTTCTCCCCCGTGGCGGGAGAGCTCGGGGCGCGGCTGGGCTTCTTTCCCAGTCGGTACTTCGGGTTCGAGGTCGAGGGCGGGGCGATGCCCACCGAGACTAGCGCGTTCGAGCGCGCGACCCTGTGGCATACGCGAGCGAGCGTGGTGGGGCAGGTCGGTCGCTGGAGCCTCACTCCCTTTGCGCTGGTCGGAGCCGGCGCGCTAGGGGTACGCAGCAGCCGGGCGGCGGTGGGCAACGACGTGGATCCCTCGGTGCACTTCGGCGGCGGGCTCAAGGCCTACATCAATCGTCGGGCCCAGGTTCGCGTGGATCTACGCGACGTGGTGAGTCACCAGCAGGGCGTGAACGAGGGGTTTCGCAACCATAGCTTCGAGGCGCTGGTCGGCGTCTCGCTGACGCTCGGCCGGGAGACCCACGAGGTAGGCTCGGTGTGTGCCGTGAGCGACAGCGACGGAGACGGGCTCCTCGACATCGAGGACAAGTGCGTCCACGAGTACGGCGAGGATCCCTACGGGTGCCCCATGCGCGACAGCGACGGAGACGGGTTCCTCGACCACAACGACCAGTGCGTCGACGAGCCGGGGCTTATCCCCAACGGTTGCCCGATCCGCGACTCGGATGCCGACGGCGTGGCCGATCCCGTGGATCGGTGCATCGAGCAGCCGGAGAACGCCAACGGCTTCGAGGATAGCGACGGGTGCCCCGAGCAGCTGCCCCAGGAGCTCGCGGATCTCAACGGGGTCATGGAGGGGATCCGCTTCCAGATGGAGAAGTCGATCATCTTGGCCCGCTCGCGGCCCTGGCTCGACCGGATGGTCGAGCTGATGCAGCGCTACCCCGATATCCGCGTGGAGATAAGCGGGCACACCGACGATCGGGGCGGGCACGACTACAACGTGGGCCTCTCGCTGCGCCGCGCCAACGCGGTGCGCGACTACATGGTAAGCCACGGGGTCGACGCGGGTCGCATTCAGACCCGGGGGGTGGGCCCCACCGAGCCCATCGCGAACAACAACACCGAGCGCGGGCGCGCCCGGAACCGGCGGATCGAGCTGCGGGTGCTCATCACCCCCAATGTCGAGTAGAGCGACCACAGCGACGTAGAGCATGAAGACGCATCGAATTCGATCCGTAGTGAGCGGCCTGCTCGTTGCGCCCGTTGTGGCCGCGCTCGGCTGTGGCGACCCCTGCATCGACGACGGCCAGGGGCAGCTGGGAGCACAGTGTGTCGCCATGCCCGTAGACGCGGCCAGCGGGGGTCCGGACTTGGCCGAGGAAGAGTCGGCCACCGGCAATTCGGAGGACGACTCGGGGGACGACTCGGGGGATGAGCCGGCGGTGGAAGAGCCCGTTCTCCCGATCTTCTATCGGGATCAAGATGGTGATGGCTTCGGCACGCCCGAGATCTCGCTCGAGCTCGATCTCGACGCGCCTCCCTCGGGCTATGTGTGGTCAAGCGCCGATTGCGACGACGACGAACCCCACGCGTACCCGGGAGCGGCCGAGCTCGATGGGGTCAGCGCGTGCATGGCCGATCGGGACGGGGATGGCTGGGGCGACAGAGCTCCTGCGCTCGGCGTCGTCCCGGGGTCGGACTGTGACGACGACTCGGTCACGACCCATCCCGGGGTTGCGTTCAACGATAACCCCGTGGCCTGCATGAAGGACGACGACGGGGACGGATATGGGGACTACGATCCTCCCGCGGGCGTCGAGCCGGGCAGTGACTGTATAGACACGGACTCTCAGCTCTTCTACTGCGAGGTCGCGTGGTGTGCCGATCTCGACGGGGACGGCTTCGGCAACCCGGACGACTGCATCCCTGGTGGAGACTATCCGCCCACCGACCACCGGGTGGCCAACGGCGACGACTGCGTCGACCGGGATCCCACTGTCTACCCGGGGGCCGCGCAGTTCCAGCCGTTCCTGTGCACTCGCGACGCCGACGGTGACGGCTATGGCCCCATCGTTCCTCCGGCGGGCGCAGATCCGGGCCGCGACTGCGACGACGCATCGGCCTTTGCGTTTCCTGGGGTGTCGAAGAACGAGACGGGTGCGCTCCGTAAGGGGTGCACACGGGATGCCGACGGCGACGGCTTTGGCGACCACGCCATCTCGGGCCCGAACATCCTGCCCGGGACCGATTGCAACGATGCGTCGGCCAACACCTTCCCCGGGGCGGCACAGCTCGAGGCGCCGACCGACCCTCCGACCTGCATGGCCGACGAAGATCTCGACGGCTACGGCGATGCCAAGCCGTATCCGGGCGTGACCCCCGGGCAGGACTGCGAGGACAGTGATCCCCAGATCACCGGCTGCCCGACCGTTACGCCCTGAGAGACGGCGAGGCGGACGAGCCGTCGCCGACTCGACGGGAGCATGAGCGGTCCCGGCTCGATGGGCCGTGCGAGGGTCGATCCTTCGCGCGGCCTCCATGTGTGTGGGGGGCTCGTGCCGGGTGGTCGTCGGATCCTCGGGGGATCCCTCGATCGACGTTCGCCCCAATGTCACTCGTACGGCCACAGTTGGGCCCTCCAGCCCCCACAACTCGTACTTTTGACAGGTGGCCGAGCGTTGCAGCGTGCTCAATACTGAATTTCGGTCATGCGGACGTTCGAGCCGGGCTCGACATGGGGGTCGAGCCGGCGAGCGATCGAGGATGGCGGCTCGTCATGCCCGCTTGGGCCGTGCGAAGGGAAAAAGGGACAGGATGAATTCGAACAGTGAGAGCCAGGTACTTCTCGGGGCCCGGGCCATGATGCGGAGGTTGCCATGACCGGTAATTCATCCGATCGACCCAAGCGCATTCGAGTCGTCAACGGGCCCTTGCGCGATGCGGTCTACGATCCCAGCGTCCACCTGACGATCGGGCGGGGCTGCGACTGCGACATCCAGCTGATCCACGACGGCGTCTCGCGGCGGCACGCGTGCATCACGACCGACTCGGAGGGGCGCCACGTGCTGGTGGATCTCCAGAGCACCAATGGCACGTTCGTCGGTGACAAGCGGGTCAACAAGAAGGTGCTGGAGGCGGGGACCACCTTCGAGATCGTTCGCAATCGCCTGGTCTACGAGGAAGCACCGGCCGTTCTTAGTGAGAGCAACGCGACTCCCCGGGAGGATGGCACGCCGACCCACCGCACCACGGTCGCGTACAGCGTCTTCAAGGACGAGACCGCGGCGCCGCCTCGGGGGCGGTGGCCGAAGCCGAGCGAGGTCCCGACCGCTCGGATCGTCACCTCCCCGGAGGTGCGCAAGCGCCATCACTATCACGGAGACATCCTCGCCGACATCGCGACCTATCGCTCGTTGCGGGTCCGCTTTCTTCGCGGCGAGCCTCAGACCCCCGACCGGGTGGAGGAGTTTCGTCGCCTCGAGCGGCGCATGCGGCCGGCAGACGAAGACGTACCGTCTCGATCTTCACGCCGGGCCTATCGGCGGTTCTCGTGTCGGATCGCGGCGAGGCTCCGTATGTTCACCGGTGAGGAGCTCCCGGTCGAGCTGACCGATCTGGGGGTCGACGGAGCGCGCGTCTCTGTGGGCGTGCACTCGATCATGCCCGAGACGCTGCTGTGGCTGGCGATCGAGCACAAGATCGGCGGTCACGCCCATACCATCGTCTTCCCGGGGCGTGCGGCCTGGATCCGTCAGCGGCACATCGGCGTGAGCTTCTCCGGGGCTCCGGGGTGGTCGCAGCGGGGCAACAAGGAGTCGCTGTTCAAGACCCGCCGAGAAATCGAGGACACCATCGTGCGGGACGATGTCCACGACGTCTCCGAGGGCATGAGCTGGGATTCGCGATCGAGCACGAGTATCGAGTCGTAGCCCGATAGCTCGCGGGCCCCCGAAGGAGGGACACCGGTATCAAGCGGCCGGTGTCCCTTCGTCGCGTCGTGCCCTCGGGGCCGTATGGGACGCTCCGGGAGACACAGGGCAGTGCGTTATGAGCGCAGGTCGCTGTGCGAGGTGCTCGAAAAAAAAACGCGTAATGGATCGTCGAGGGGCGCAACAAGGGGAGCGACGGAACGCGACTCTGGTCGCGACGACGGGAAACGAAAGAATCATGCTCGACATCACGACCCTTTTCATCCGCAAGCTCAACTCCCTCCTCGGCGCGGCCGCGCTGGTCACCTTGGGGCTGACCGGCTGCGATGTGGCCACGGGTGAGCCGGGCACCGAACGCGACGGCGAAGCCGAGTGCCTCGAGTGTGAGGACGAGAACGAGGACGGCGAGGACGACGAGGACGACGAGGGCGACGAGGGCGACGAGGGCGACGAGGGCGACGAGGGCGACGACGACGACGATTGCGAGTGTGACGACGAGGACGACGATTGCGACGAGGACGACGACGACGACGGCGACGAGGACGACGACGACGACGGCGAGGGTGACGACGAAGACGGCGAAGGCGAGGGTGACGGCGGCGCCGAGGACGAAGGCGAAGGCGAAGGTGATGGCGGCGCCGAGGACGAAGGCGAAGGTGATGGTGGTGGCGAAGGCGACGGCGGAGCCGAGGGCGAAGGCGAAGGCGAAGGCGAAGGCGAAGCCTGAGCCCCGCGCATGACCTCTGCAAGCGCGCACCCGGGCCAAGCATCACGGACCCGGGGCGCGGCAGATGGCCACGGTGATGCTCACCGAGCGTCGTCGTGGCCGTAGTCACGATACTCTCGCGGCCGCACCGTGCTCGACCTCGCACTCGCCACGCTGCTCATTGCGACCGCTCCGGCCCGACCGGCGCAGGCCTCGGTGCCCGGATCCCCTGCTACGGATCGCCGAAGCCCGGGCGCCCAGCTCGAGCGCGGCTACCTCCGGGTGGCCGGATACGAGCGGACTCCCCTGGTCGAAGCGCTGGTCCTTCGCGTGCCGCACTTGAAGTTCGAGCCCTTCGAGGCCGCCGGATCGAGTCCGGCCCAGATGGCCGCCTTCGTCGACGTGCGGAGGGAGCCCTCCGAGCCGACCGCCGAGACGATCGACTTTGCGCTGACCATCGTCGTCTCGGACGGTCGTGCGTTCGATCGCCGGGTACAGACCCAGCGTGACGACGAAGAGACCACCCGGTTGCTCGCGAGCACTACGGCCAACCTGCTGCTGGCGATCGAGGCGGGCACGGTCGAGGCCGACCGTGGTGATGTCCCCTTGCCCACGGTCACGGCGCCCTCGTGTCCTGCGTGCGAGTGTCCGGCGCCGCCCGATTGCCCGCCGCCGAGCGAGCCGAGCCCCGCCTCGGACTCCGCGTCCGCGACCGAGCCACCACGGATCGAGCTCGGGCCGGTGGTCATGGCGTCGAGCGTGCTCGGCCTGGGGGCGCCCCAACAAGCGGATCGCTTCGCGGCCGCCGGAGCGACCTTGGGGGTGCACGCGCGGCTGCGTCGGGGTGCGTTCTTCGGCGCTGAGCTCCGGGGCGTCGGCCGACGGGGTCTGCTCGGCGTGAGCCTGGCTCGCCTCCGGGTGGCCTTGGGAGGCGGCTTGCGACTGCGTCGCAAGACGTGGTCGTTGGGGGCGTCGCTGTGGGCCACCGTCGAGCCCTGGAGGGTGCGAGGGGGAGAGATCGAACCCCCCCCGCGTGCTCAGTGGGGACTGGCCGCTCGCGTGAGTCCGGCGCTGTGGGTGCCCGAGCTGGTCCCGGGGCGCCTGGGGCTGAGCGTGGGTCCGCTCGTCGAGCTATCGGCGAGTGGATCGTTGATCTCGGATGGCCCCGCGACCGGGCTGGTGGTGATACGGGACGACAGCGATGTGGATCGCGGCTGGTTGCGCGTGGGGGGGCTGGAGCTGTCGACCGGGCTGTCGGTCACGCTGTGGTTTGGGGCCGGTCGCAGGCCGCAGTGAGCGTACCCGGTGGTCGAACGAGTCGTACGCAGACTCGGCCCAAAGAAATGGAGCTGGCCCGAGAGTGACACTGTTGCAACCTGGGGGTGGTGCTCGAAAGCCAACGAAGAACCGGTACTTCTGACAGGTGTGCGGGGCGTTGGGGCAGTGCTAGCTTGGTCTTCGAGGCGAGGTCGAGCAGGGAAGACCTCACCCTCCATCGACCACCGATCTGGGTGCATTTCCAACGTAGCAAAATAGAGCGTCTCTTCTCCAATCGGGTGGGCACGCCCTGCATCCGGGACACCGACATACGGGACCGGGGGGCGTGAGGGCAGGCGGGTCGGACGACGACCGCTCGCGCTCGGTCGAGAGAAACGCCGCGAAACGCGACCGGGGGGGGCGCGGACGAGCGATGGGAAAGCGCCCGTGAGGTGGCGACGGCAGGGAGCCTCGCGGTGAGAGCCGACGAGAATGTGCGAGGGTTACAGGAGGACGACCGTTCCTCGAACCACTCGTCGGCTCGCTCTTCGTAGGGAGGGGTCTAGGTGTGATGAGCTGGACCCCTCCCTACCCTTTTTGCGTGCCGGCCTCAGTCGGGACGGGGCTCGGGTGGATACCGCGAGATCCAATCCGCGGGGGGCAGCCATGGGCGCGAGATCTGGGCCAGATCCACGGATGGGTCGACCAGCGGCGCCGATGCGCGATCGTTGAGTCGGCACTCACCTCGCGCGCGCACCTCGAACGGGGCCCCGTGCTCTTGCTCGAGCGAGTGGGCGAGGTGATGAGCAAACTGCACGATCATGTCGGGCCGGCCAGCCATGCGGGAGACCTGCTTCTTGGCGAGGATCTGCTTGGGATCGAGGGCCCAGGTCTGGCCGGTTTGGGTGTTGGTCACCACAAAGTCGAGGGATCCTCGCTTGGACCGCAGCTTCATGTGCCAGGAATAGAGGTGCCCTTCTTCGGTCCAGTGCACGTTGCCGGGATAGGCAAAGTGCCGCAGCGGTAGCAAGATCTGCGTGGCGACCCACAGCGCGAGCAGCAGGCTGGTGGAGGTCGCGAGCGGGCGAGGCTCGGGCCCGGCCTCGTCGGGGCCCTCGAAGACCGGCGTCGCGGCCAGGCGCGGGGTGGCGATCTGGTGGCCCAAGAAGGCACCGATGAGCCCGGCGGCCATCGAGTGGATCCCCGAGGGCGTGCTCGGGACGACGTTACCCAGCACCACCCCGATCCCCATGCCGAATAGCGAGCCCAGCCACGCCCGGCGATTTTCTTGCTGGAGGTCGCGCCACATTCGCCGGGGCCAGTCGGCGGGGAAGAACAGCGTGGTGCCCAGCATCATCAGCCACGGGAATATGCCGATCTTGAACAGGCCCGAGTTCATCAAGTGAAACCCGACGACGGCGATGAACACCGGCAGCCGGGTGCGGTGCCACAGCAGCAGAAGCGGCGCCCCCAGGTCGAGCAACAGCCCGCCGTAGGCCATCATCATGGCCACGGGGGGCTCGTCGAAGAGCGGTCCGAGCAGGGGAAAGTGGGTCTTGCGGGCCAGCCACGTGGTCAGGGGCTCGCCGCGGAGCCAGTCGCCGTTGAGCTTGGCCACCCCGCCGAAGAAGTAGGGCACCCCGATCTGGAAGCGCATCAGCCACAGCGACCAGGCCGGGATCGTGGCGTCGCCCGATCTCCGCCGCCAGGGATCGAGCGAGGCCATCCGGTCGACGGGCATGAAGATCATCAACAAGGCGATCAGGACGACCAGGTAGATGTGGTTGAGGTAGCGGGTCTGATCGAGCAGGAAGACCCAGCCGATCCCCAAAAAGACCGTGATCGCCGCGAGGCGGTAACGCACCCCCAACGCCATGGCCAGGCCGGCGATTCCCGTGATCGCGAAGTGCCAGTACATGCCCTGCCCCGGCCAGGCGTGCACAAAGTCGAACGGCCAGTATTTGAAGTGGAAGCTCGGAGCAATGTAGTACTTGGCCACCCAGCCGTGGTCGATGTACCGCAAGATCTCCCAGGCGATGACCAGGCCGAAGATGATCCTGAACAGGACGAGCGAAGAGCCGTCGACGCGGCGGTTGGCGGCGATGCGGAGGCGCCGGATCAAGGACGAGCTCGGGGACGAGTCCGGGGACGAGTTCGGCGATGGAGAGGACATTTGGGCTCCTCGGTCAGCGGCGTCCGGTGCGGGAGGGGGCCTCGAGCCCGAGGAGCAGCGCCACGCCTTCGCTCCCGCGACGGAGCAGCAGGAGGCGATTGTCGGGTAGATCAGCTTCGGTCTCGATGCTCAAGTGTCCTTCGAGACGGGCGCGTTCGCGCAACTGTTCACGATCGTAGATCTCGATGGTCGCGCTGTTTTGGGTGAGTACGTGGCCCGCGGTGACGGTGTGGACGCGGGTGCCAGTGAAGGGGCGCTGTCGGGTCAGGCGTCCCTCGGCGTCGAGCTCGCGCAACTCGCGGCCGATCAAGACGAAGCCTCCCCCCGGGTCGAGCCATAGGCGCTCGTCTCGGCCGGCCACCAGCTCGCCGATTACGCCTTCTTGGGCGGGATCGACCAAGGCGTAGACGCGTCGAGTGCCGACGAGCTGGGCCTGCGGCACCCGACTGCCAGGCAGGACCGGGCGTCGTCGTCGTGCCAAGCGCGTGCTCCATCCCGGCTGGCCGTCATCGGTCGCGTAGGCGCTGAGCCGCCAACGACCTCCATGCTGGCGGGCCACGACGAGGACCGCACCCACCGCCTCGACCTCGAGCACGCCGGGTCCGATCCCCCGGCTCCAGCGCGGCGTGCCGTCCGTGCACTCGAAGACCATGACGCGCGGAGTGTTCGCATCGAGGATCCAGCAGCCACCATCATCGGTCAGTCCCGCGGGTGCCTCGGCCGAGGGCAGCGAGCGCACCCAGCGTGGCTGACCGGTGGCGGCATCCAGGCCGACCAGCGAGGGGGCGGAGCTCGGGTTTGCCGCCGTCGCCGACCGATCGGCGACTACGACGATCACCCCCTCGTGCCGCCCGAGCAGCCGATGGTTGGGGTGGCAAGAGACCATCAGCTCGCCCAGCGGACGGCCATCTTCACAATCGAAGGCCTGGATCCCACAAGAGCCGACCCAGGCGCAGGCGCCTCGGGCTCGCTGTACCGGGTGAGCGTAGGGCCCGTGTCCGGCTCGAGGCGCCTCGTAGCGGCCCAGCACGCGGCCTCGCGCGGCCTCGATCACGACGGCTCGGTCGCCGTCGTGCATCAGCACCCGATCGCCCAGACCGTAGAGCTCAACGTCGTCCGACGAGGGCTGCTCGATCCGCCACCGCGCCTCGCCATCGCTCCAGTCGATCGCGCTCAGGTGGTTGTGGTCCGGCTCCAGGATCACCAGGTTGCGAGCGGCGACCACCGCTTCGGTGGCCGCGCCGCTCCACACCATGCGGACTCCCGAGCCGGGATCGGTCAACATGCGGGGTGGCTCGACGAGCCCCGTCGAGGTCGTCGGGTTTGCCGCTGTCTCGGACCCTGGGGTGGTCGTGGTCCCCTCGGGGGGAGGGGGCCGAGGTTCGTCCGCTCTCGCGCCGACCGCACAGGCGAGCGACCATGCCGCCAACAGGGCTCCGCCGCGGGTCGCTCGCCGTGCCCTGCGGTGGCTCATGAGTCGTCGTCGGCGGCCGCGTTGCCCTCGCCCGATTCCAGCAGCCCATAGTAGAGCGAGAGCTGGTCGTCGCTGGCGAGCACCCAGCCGGCGGCCTCGTCGATCGAAAGGCGCGGCAGGGCGTCCCAGTACCCCATCTGCTGGGTGTAGTCGTCGAGTCGGATCGCCCCGACCGTGACGCCGTCGGTGTTGTTGGGTAGCACGCGGCGATAGGTGACCTCGAGGTTCACCGCCAGATCGACCTCGGGCTTGACCCGGTAGGCCGAGCCGAAGATGAGCGGTGGCTCTTCGCTGGGAAAGATCTCGATCTCGTACTCGCGGGTGAGCGCGCCCGGCTGGAACACGATGGTCAGCACGTCGTCATGGGAGCTGACCAGACCGCCGGCTGGCCCGATGGTCTTGCGCACCACGTCTTCGGGTTCGTCCGCGCACGCGCTGGCGGTCAGCAGCAGCAGGATCGTGATGGTGGTGGCCGACCCTCTCACGGCTCACGAAGCTAGCAGGCCCGGCTGCTCGGCTCCACGGGCGTTCGCAGGGCATTCGTAAGGAGGAGCACGCGCGGGCGCGCCGGCTGGGGCGTGGCTCCGTCCGCGTGGACGCCCGTGGGCGCTCAATGGGCGCCCAGTAGGCATATGTAGGCCGTTTTCGGGGGCGAGGGCCAGGGGGCGAGGGCCAGGGAGCGAGAGCCAGGAAGCGACAGTCAGTCACGGCAGCACAGGGCTCCGCCGTTCTCCGGGCCGCTCTTGGTCAGGTTCGACGCTTCGTTGTAGGCGTCGTCGAGGCAATCCCACGGGCCGATGATGTCGGTGCACAAGTTGCTCGTGCTTCGGTTGAGCGGGGCGCAGCCGCGGATGTTGGCGTGACCTATGTCGCCACAGCCAAAGACGTCGTTGGCGCCCATAGCGGCGCACGCGTTGTCGCCAGTACCCGACTGCGCGGTGGCGAAGAACTGGGAGCCCCAGGCCAGGGCGTCGCAATCGGTCAGGCCGGCCGTCATGACCTCATTGCGGCTCGCACAAAGATGCCAGCCGGCGGCGCACAGGTCGTCGATGCTGCACCCCACGCCATCGGGCAGGGGCCCGTCGTTTCCGCCCTGACGATCACACACGGGCATGCCAATGTTGACGCCAGGCACCCCAAACCCACCCGCGCACGCGGCGATGTCGGGGTGGAGCACCTCGTCGGCCAGCGCGTCGCGAGTGCCGTCGGCACAACCTATCGGGGAGGGGTCGCCCGTGCTGTCACCGCTAGAGCCGCTGCCTTCGGTGGCGACGGTGGTCTCCGAGTCGGCGCCGGAGGAGCCGAGCGTGGCCGAGTCCACGGCCGAGTCCATGGCCGAGCCCATGGTGGGCCCCATGGTCAGGCCCTGATCGGTCGCCGAGCCCGAGCCGATGCTCGTCGAGGCCGCGCCGGCGGTCGATGACGACCCGCCCGAGGTCTTGGTGCCGGCGCTGGGTCCAGAGTCTGTCGAGCCGCCCGAGATGATGGACGGCGCAGGTTGGCAGGCGACCAGTCCGAGAACGATCGCGAGTTTGGCGCGCATCGCGGCACAGTAGGCCATGCACCCGCGATTGCATCGCGCCCAGGACCGAATGCCAAGGGCCATCTCCCAAGAAACCCCAGTTTTCGTCTCTGCTGGGTGCTGCGTGAGCAAGACCGAGGCCGGGCGCGACTCCGTCGCGCATCCCGAGCCGGCCTCGGCATGAATATCCATCTCAGTCCAGCTTGCCGAGCGGCAAGAGCCCGGCCCGGAACAGCTCGAGCACCGTGGTCACGTCGCGGTCTTGGGCGCGGTCTTCGGTGAGCACGGGGACCAGCTGGCGAATGGCGCCGTACATGGCGCTGGCCCGACGGTGGCAGCCTTGACCGTCGCGAAGATCCACCGCTTGACACATGCCCAAGGCGACGATCGCCGCGATCGTTTCGGCCAGCGAGAGCACGCGGAGACAATCGATTGCCGCGAGCTGGGCGGGGCAGGGCAGGTCGTGCTCGGGGCCGAGTGCGGTGAGGAACCCGTTGCCGGGCAGGGCATGCTTGCGTACTTGGGCGGCCAGCCCGGCCGCCGTGGAGCGCATGGGGCGAAAACCGGGGCGGCCGGTGCCGGGGCCGGCCACCAGATCACGGGCCAAACCGCGGCTGGCTCCGGAATCACACACGAGCGCCAATTGGCGCTCGAGCAGCCCCACGAGCGCGGCGACGGCAATCTTGAGTCCGTCGAGCGCAAAGGCCACGTGGGCTCCGTAGCTGTTGCCGCCGATCAAGATCTCGCCGGTGGTGGGGTGGACCACCGGAGCATCGCTGACGCTCGACAGCTCGATCTCGAGGACCTGCTCGCAGTTCCGGAGCGCATCGACCAACAGGCCCAGCAGCTGGGGGGCACACCGAAGGACCCCCGGGTCGTCGTGCGAGGGCGTCTCGCTCGTTCGCTCCGCGTACTCGATGTCGTCTCGGATCCACTGAGAGACGAGGCGTGAACCTTCGTGTGGCTTGAGCCCGTCGAGCCGGGGGTCGAAGTGACGATGGTTGCCCCGAGTGACGTCGTGGGCCATCGAGGTCAGCGAGGTGGCAAAGCGGGCCAGCCGGCGTGCCCGATCCCAGGCCAAGCAGCCCAGGCCCGTAGCCATGGACGTGCCGCTCATGATGGCGAGGGCTTCTTTGGGTCGTAGCTCGATCGGCTGGAGTCGAGCGGCCGTCAGGGCCTGGCTGGCCAGCACCACCTGGCCGCGGAAGCTGACCTCGCGCTTGCCGCTGAGCGTAGCCGCAACGTAGGACATGGGGATCAGCCCCCCATCGCCCGAGCCCGGGGTGCTCGCCGGGATCCGGGGCAGCACCCGGAGGTTGAGCAGCTCGCACATCAGCTCGATGACCTCGGGGCGCAGGCCCGAGTAGCCGCGGGCGAGTACGGCCAGGCGGGCGCCGAGCACCGCCGCGGACTCGCGATCGTGCAGCCAGCCGTCGATGGCCGTCGCATGGCGCTGCATCAGCCCCAGGGCCGTGTCATCTCGTTCGGACAGCCCGTCGATGAGCCCGGTGAGCGCGTCGCCGGCCGCCAGCCGCCGCTCGACGATCTGGGCCCCTCGGAGCAAGCGCTGCCGATAGCTCGGGTCGTCGTCGAGCATCGCTCGCCCGCGTCCATCCGCCATCGTGACGATCTCGTTGGGCGTGATGGCGTGGGAACCAAGCTTGAAGAAGACGGTGCTGTCGCTGGGCATGGACGCGACCCGGGGGGCGAAAGCGCTTGGTGAGGCGCTCGGCACCGGGAAGGGCCGAGCGCGAACCTCGGAGGGACGGTGGAGTGCAGGGCCTCCGGGGATCATACAGGGCGGCCGCGATGGTGGGGTCCGCGTAAATTTCTAGCCGGTGACCGCGTCAGAGATCCGTCGGTTGCGGTCATGATTGGGGGCGAGGTTGTCCATCATGTTCGCCCAGATCGCAGCGTTGGTATGTGCGGCCGCCGTGGCCTTGTCGCTCTCCATCGAAGCCGGGAGCTTCTTTCACTCACCCCTGAGCGTCGTCGCCAGGGGCGATGCGGACGGCTCGGTCGCGACCCCGAGGCCCGATGAATGAGTCCCGATGAATGAGGCCCGATGAAGGTGGTTTCGACGATTCGGATCGACCGTCGAGCCGCCCCGGGCGGATAGCCGCCCCGGGTTTGCTGGCCACTATGGGTTGCCAGGGGCTGCCCGCCGCCATGGGTGGCTAGGGTGGGTTGGTGTGCGCTGAGTCGCTTGTCGTGCCCGAGAGGCTCACAACTGGGCCGAGTGAGCGCGGACGACGGGGCTCATCGGTGCGAAGACCCGTGGTGGGCATTGGGGCTGGTGACGACGTGGGGCTGCCGGAGCCGCCCAGCGCTCGACAGGGTCGCTGCCGTCTTCATCCCCATCGTCCTCATCCCCGTCCTCATCCCAGTCATGGACGAGCGCGGTAAAATCGCTATGGCTGCTGGCGCAGACAGCGGTCTGGGGAGCTCGGTCGAGGTCGGGATCCGGCTCGAGTTCGATCTCGGAGAGCTCGAGCTCGATCTCGGAGCTCTCGAAGACTTGGGTGATCTCCGGGTCCGCACTCGGCGTGACCGCAGGGTGTGCGGTGGACGAGGACGGGGGCGGGGGCGGGAGTCCGACCTGGGTGAAGTCCCGAAGGCGAAGCACCAGGGTGTTCTCGGCGTCGGTGATCTCCACGAACTCGGAGAGATCGACGATCCCCTCGGCACCCCGCTCGTCCGGCTGGGGCGTTGGTCGGGCCTCGGCGGGCATCAGGTCCGTGATACGGAGGACCACCGTGCCCTCGTCCGTCGTGGGTGGGCAGACGGCCTGCGGGCGCGGAGGCGTTGGGGGTCGTACCCTTCGCAGCTGCTCGACCGCCCGTTCGAAGCCCGGGTCGTCGAGCCGCCATCGACGGGCTCGGTTGAGGATCGCTTCGGCGTGGTCTCGGCGATCCGTCGACGTCAGCTCGTCGACCAGTCGCTGCAAGATCGACAACGCGGTGGAGGTTCGGCCGATGACGGTGAACGCCTGAGCAAGGATCTCGAAGCCCGCCGTGTCCCCGGGGCTGACTCGCATCAAGTCCGAGAGCTTGACCACGGCGCGCTGAGGCTCCCCAATGCGCAGGTACACGCGGGGTAGCTCGCGCAGGGTCTCCAGGTGCCCGTGGTCCAGACGCAGCAGTTGCTCGGCGATCTCCACATATCGGGCATTGTTGCCCGCGTGGAGCAGTAGGCGGCCGACGTTGGCGAGGTGGACCACCGCATCTCGAGTCATGTGTTGGCTCAACAGCAGCTGCACCAGCCGGTAGTGAGCGTCGGGGTTCCTGGCGTCGAGCTCGGTGCTCAGGCGTAGCATCTCGATGCCATCGTTGATCCGGCCCGCGGCGAGGTGTGCGTCAGCCGCGCGAGTGCATAGGGGATACGCCGCGCGGCCGATCCTGCGCAGCATCGGCGCCACCGTCATATAGGCGAATCGGCGGGGATCCAGGTGCAAGACCTGGTAACAGATCGCCATGGTCTCCCGATCGCGCCGTCGGGCGGCATAGTCGAGGGCGACTTGAAGATAGTGATCGGCGGCGTTCGTGGGCTGATTGCTGCGCACCAGGCAGTCCGCCAATATCATCCGTGTCCGGGTATCTCCCGGTTGGAGGTCCAGCGCCGCGGCATAGAAGTGCGCGGCATGGTCGGGACGTCCGGCGGCCACCCATTGAGCCGCCTGAGTTCGATAATCGGTGGCGTTCCCGTGTGGGGCAGTTGCTGGCGATGGCGCGGGCCTCATGTGGTGGTTTCCCCCTCAGCTCCTCCCATTTGAGACACCAGCCTTCGGATATTTTCCCACTTCGTCTCACCACTTTTTCTGGAAGGTCGATGGTGTCGGCCCTCACGAGAGTTGGCCCGGGGGAGTCAAAGTCCGTGGATTCCTCAGGAAAACGGCCATTCTTGGGCACCAAGATTTCTCGAGTAAACCAACTTGGGTCGTGAACACTGCATGATTTCGATGTAGCTTGAATGACATCGAGGAAGTCACGAATGAGGATCTCGGCGCAGCTCTCGACAGTCCGATGTGGTGGTCGGGCGCGCGTTTGGTGTGCTGAGGTCCCTGAGATCACTGAGGTCCCTGAGATCACAAGGGTCGAGTGACGGTCTCGTAGAGGCCGCGCAACGCACGCAACGCAGGGAGCTTGCGTACGACATGCGCGCTAGGAGGACTGCGGCGGCCGGGAGCGGACGAGTCGGGAGCTCGTCCGCCCCGTGCCCGCCGGACGTCGGCAGTTGCGCTTTTTGCGCAGCCCTTGCTCCGCCGCGCATCCGGTTGCTCATCCGGTCGTTCACCCCGTCGTTCACCCCGTGAGGTGGGCGGGTCCACCAGTCGGATCGCCGTCCGGCGGGTGCGTCTTTACACTGCTCGCCGTGACCGAGGCGGGGCAGGGGGGCGACGAGCCGGAGCTCGAGGGGCGACCCGAGGCAGCTCGGGCGTTGCTCGAGGCCCACGGTGCGGCCCTGTGTCGCTATGGGATGGCGATGGTGGGTGAGCCACGGATGCTCGAGGTCATGTCGAGCGTCGTGGGTCATATAGAGGAGCACTTGGTGGACTTCCGGGCCAGTGTCGAAGGTCCTGAAGCGAGGCTGACGCTCTACGCCGTGGTGCACAACCGGTGCATCGAGCTAGGCCGGGCCCGCGTGCCGGCTCCTCGTGGGGAACAGCTCGAGGGTGACGAGGCGCGGGTGGTCGATGCGATCGCCGGCTTGCATCCGGTGGGCCGCGCGGTGCTCGTCTTGCGATCCGTGCTGGGGCTTCGGTGGAGCGAGATGGAGCGAGTGTGCGGACTGCCTCGCGATCGCTTGCTCAACCGGGTCTTCGTGGCGTGGCGCCGCACGAAGCGCAAGGATGGTCCAACGGTGATGTCGTCGGTCGGCGAGCGCCCCAAAGGCGAGCCGTTCGCCGAGCGACCCGAGGCGTGGGAGAGTATTCGGGCACGAATGCGTGAGTTCGTCGCGCTGCGTAGTGCGCTGCGGCGGGTGTACGCGGAGCCTCCGCCCGGATGGTATGGGGGGATCTGGGAGCAGCTCGAGCGCAGCCGGGCCGAAGCGCGCAAGGCCGCCGCTGTGGCCAAAGAAGAAGACCAGGATGTAGAAGACCAGGATGTAGAAGGCCAGGATGTAGAAGGTCCAGACCAGGCGGACGATAGCCGTGACCTCGGCTCACCGACCGCTCCGTCGTCGAGCGTGGCTGGGTCTGCGAATGACCGCGGCCCGGTCGAGGGTGAGGCGAGGGTTCCGCCGGTCGGGATGCGCCGTTCTTGGTCGTGGATCGCGGCGGGGATCGTCCTTCTCGGTCTGTTCACCTGGTGGCTTCAGAGCCGATAAGGAAGGTCCGCACGGCCATTGGGCTCGTCGGGCGAACGCGACCTCGAGCACACGCCACCGCGCGAACCCGCGAAGCGGGTGATACGGCGGGGAACCTTGGGCGCTGGTG
The DNA here is from genome assembly GCA_039194325.1 of Myxococcota bacterium. GTDB lineage: Bacteria > Myxococcota_A > Polyangia > Nannocystales > Nannocystaceae > Paraliomyxa. Next base: position 11,830 of record JBCCWC010000055.1, on the reverse strand, counting down.
CCTGTCCAAGCCCGGCGTATGCGTCACCTGCTGATGGCCGCGTGCCTCGTGCTCGGTTGTGCCCGCTCGGGCGCCGTAGCGCCCACCTCGAGCCCCAACGCCACACCGGCGCCAGCACACGCGGCTCACGAGCCCGAGCCGGAGGCCAAGCCCGAGCCGCTCGCTCAGGCCCGAGCGATCCTCGAGGCGTCCGGGATCGGGGGCGGCTTCCTTTATGGCGACGACTTCGACGTGCTGGCCCGCGAGGGGATGACCCCGGCGCTGGCCACGGCCGCGCTGGAGGTGCTGGCGGCGCGGTGCAAGGACGTACGTACGCCCACCTGCGGCCATGTAGGCCGAGACAATCAGCTGCGCTTCGTGCTCTTGGAGTGGCTGCAAGAGCGTGGCGATCTCTCGGCGGCCTCGGTGCTCTTGCGGCTCGATCACTTCGGCGACTACCGGGCGCGACGAGTCCTCACCGCCGCGCTTACTCGGCGCATGCAGGCCGAGCTCGGGCCTTGTGCGCCGCCCACCGATGCGGAGATCGCCGCGGTGAGGGCGACGCTCGGTTCCTTCGTGGTGATCGACCACCGTCGCGGGCGACTCGAGGGACGGGCCGCGACCCCCGACGAGCTCGACGATCTGGCGTACTTCCTCGCGGCGGTCGCCGACAGCGGGCCGGGGGTCGGCGAGGTCGATCCACCGGTGCGCTCGGGTGTCGGGCTTACCGAGGCGCGACAGCGCGAGCACGCCCGCGACTTCGAGGCCTTCGAGCACGCGCGGGAGACCGGTGATTCTGCGCTCACCGTGCAGGTGGGTAGCGACTACCTGCGGGAGTTGGGGTATCCGGGGCCGATCGATCAGAGCCAAGAGACGGTGATGTACTGGGGTGGCGCTCGCTTCTCCTACGTGATGCGTGACATCGCGCTGGCCGCCGAGCTAGAGGACCAGCCACAGCTGGCCGCGAGCCTCTACCGACGAGCTCAGCCCGGCGGGGGAGCCTGCGGGACCACGACCGCCAACCGGTTTACCGCCCAGCTCGAGGGGCTCGTTCGCAGTGAAGAAGCTCGGGGCAATTGTCGGGCCGTGGTCGTGGAGCGCCTGATCAACCGCAGCGAGGACGCCTATGGTCCCGGTCGGCTGAGCGACGCCGGCTACGACGTGGCGCGCCTTTATCGAGGGGCGCTGCTCACTCGGCACCGCGAGCGCGAGCCGGCCAGGGTGGAAGCGGCGATCGAGCGGGCGCCAGCGGACGTGCGAGAGGCCGGGCTCGCGCGCTGGGTCGCGAAAGGTCCCGAGGCGTGGGAGGCGAAGATCTGGGCCGTAGAAGGCTTGGTCAATGTCGCCGGGCGATCTGGGATGGAGACGGTGCTCTCGCTTGCCGACCACATCGACCCGGTGCTGCGCACCCGGGTGATCTCCGCCGTGGGCTCGGCGGCGCGGCGTGGCTATATGGGGACCTGCGAGGGCGTGCTCACGCTGAGCAACGTCCATTGGATCGGCCGCTGGCGCCCTACGGTTCGATCCTTTGGGAGTGATTGCGACACCTGGCTCGACGACGCCGAGGCTGATGCGTTGGCGCAGTGGCTGTTGCCCTACCTGCGTGACCCGGCGCCCGGGGTCAAGGAGACGACCGCCGAGGCCTTGGGGGAGATCGCGGCCCCGTCGGCACGGCGTCCGCTCGCCCGCTTGGTCTCCCGGGCGCAGCGGGCCGAGGGTCGCTGTCGGAGCCGCGGTGATGATGCCTGTGTCGAGCGTCAGCGCAGCGTCCAGCGGCAGGCTCAGCGCGCGCTGGAGGCCATGAACGAGCTGGACGAGTCGGTCGAACGGGACGAGGGGCGCGGTTAGCCTACGCGTGTGGCTGTACTGGGCCCGGCCCCGAGCAGGCGGCGTGAGGCGTGCATCTGCGGCGTTTGTTGGTAGATCCGCGGGGTGCCACGAGTCTCATTCGAGGGCCGGATCATCGAGTGCGAACCGGGTCAGCGGTTGCGCGCGGTGTTGCTCCGCGCGGGGGTCACCCCGCACAACGGCGGCGCACGGCTCGCCAACTGCCGCGGTCTGGGGACGTGCGGGACCTGTGCGGTGCGGGTCGAGGCGCCGGCCGGCGCCGTGAGCCCACCGACCCGTGTGGAGCGGTGGCGCTTGGGCTTTCCCCCGCATCGCCGCGACCGCGGTCTGCGCCTGGCCTGTCAGCTGCGGGTTCATGGAGATCTTCAGGTGAGCAAGTACGCGGGCTTCTGGGGGCAGCAGGTCGACACTCCGCGTTAGTCCGACGCCGTTCGCTCGCTGACCCGAGCCCCGTTCGCTCAAGGGCTCGGCACTGAGCTCCGGTTGTGTTTCGACAAGAAGTGGAGCGACAAAAGAAAGTAGCCCGAGATGCCGAGGTGGAACCCCAGCCCCCTGAACACGAGCTGAATGAGATCGGGCAAGAACTCCAGCTCACCGATGACGAACGTCACTAGCGCGATCACAAAGATGTTCCACGCCGCCATCCACCGGGGGTACAGCGTGGGGCGCGTAAGGACAGTGATAGAAAACCACATAGATCCGATCAGCAGCACGCTCACGGGGACGAGGAACATCACCAGGTTGTACAGCGCGAGCGTGGATCGCAAGGCTTCCAGCGCCGGCAAAATAGCGGGATCCTCCGCGGCTGCGTTCACGGCCTGCACGGCACTATAGTGGGCAAAGAACGACCCGTGCCCGGCAGATCCGAGCGCGAGGAAATACCCGAGCAACGCAGCCGGGGGGGCCGCCCACATGAAGCCGGCGGGTCGCAGCGCCACGTAGGTAGGCACGAAGCCCAAGCCGGCGAAGGCGAGTCCAATAGAGCCCGCCCAGTACGCGAGGTTCATGCTCCACTGCGACCAGTCGTCCAGCTCCCCGTAGCTGCCCATGATCGTGTTGCACACCACCACGGTCACAGAACCGACGAGGCCAGCGAAGAGCAGGATGCGCTGGGTCTTGAAGTCGATACGAACATCGAGCGGTTGGTTGTCTTGCATCGCTTGTCCTTTGTGGCCTGGCCCTGGGGGAGCTCGATGAGGTCGGGTCAGCGCGACCAGGTGTTGTCTTCGACAGACCGCTCGAACGACGGCCACGCGTCGAGCACGAAGAACTCGTCGTCGACGGGCAGTGCGCCTGGCGTGGAGACCGAGGCGTACTCACCGTCGAGCGTGGTCCGGACGGCCCGCGAGGTCGACCCCTCCGACTGCCATCCCCCGGTGCCCCAGCGCCACCGCTGGCCGTCGACCGCGACCTCGTGTCCACCCGCCGCCTCCGCGACGGTTACGTCGGAGGCGAGCGGTACTCCGAGCAGCTCGGCCGCCGGTGCGCTCCCCAGCTGTGCGACCAGTGCGTCGGCCACCGTCGTCCCGCGCGCCACCTGCTCGACGACGGCGGACACCCGCTGCTGGGCGACCTCGGATCCCATCGCCGAAGCCCATGCATACGTCGCAGCGGGAGCGTAGGCCTCGACCCATTCCGCGTCGCCGTCCTCGGCCAGGCCTCGCACCGGAGAGGGCAGGGATCCCAGCGCCTGCACGATGCCATCGGCTTCGCTGGCGAGCAGGGCCCGCCACGCCGACTGGCCGTCTTCGGCGCGCACGCACTCGAGCGCGAGCCACCCCGGCACCCCTTCGGTTAGCCAGCGCGAGCCAGGCTGATGGCGCAGCGCGGCCGCGGCTGCGATGTAGTGTCGCGCGATGGTGCGGCCGATGACGAATCGTCGATGCCAGCCACCAAATCCTTCACCGGTGATATCCCAGTTGCCGTCTTCGGGAAGCCAAAGAATGTCGCCCGCGATGCTCGGCGTCCCGTCCCGGGGCGCCTGCACCACTGTGTCCAGCGTTGGGAGCGACCAACCCGTCTTCGCCTGGATGCACACGCGGATGGCAGCAGTGTCGTCGAGGACCTGCTTCGCTACTTGCCCGTGCTCGGGGCCATGCCATGCCTGGCGCCCGCCGACCGTGGTCGCCGGCGGCGCCTCTGGTCGCCAGGCCACGGCGAAGTCCAGGGGACCGTTGATGCGATCCTCCGTCGCGATCGTCCACCCTTGTGGCGTCTTCACCGAGAACGTCCAGGCGGCGGCCGGCGCGACGCCTACCGCCGCGATGCTTGCCGTCGCGGCGGGCACAGCCGGAGACGGTGGCAGCCCTTGCTCGGCGCGGACCGAGGGGGTTTGGAGTGCACGATCGGGGTCGAGTCCGAGCCGAGGCAGGACGTCGTGCGCGTGTAGCCACACCTGGTTGGCGTCGACCCACGGGGTTTGCTCTTCGGCCGGCCATCCGCGCAGGGTCGCGCGTACGTCGAGCACCACCGCGCACCCCTTTGCTTGCTGGGCACACGGACCCAGGGTGACGGCGACGTGATCGTGGACGGTCTCGATGTCGGTCGGCTGCCCCTGTACGAGCGCAGACTCGATCTCCACCCCTGGCGGTAGCTCGGCGTGGAGTGCTTCACCTGAGCTTTGCACGCCATGGATCGCCCAGCGAGCGGTCACCGTGCGCTCTTGCGGTACGACGTCGAGCTCGACCTCGCCTCCGGCGACCGAGAACGCGGAGCCGCGCTTGACCCAGTGTTGCTCCCAGGCTGCCCGATCCCTCTGGTCTTGCTCGACCGCGACGTACCGCCCCGAATCGACCAAGCGCTCTTCGAGCAGCCACGCGCAGCCGACCACTATGGCCAGGCCCACCGCGCAGGTCACCCCGGCGCCGCCCCGTAGGCGGCGAGCGGCCGTGGGCAAGCGGTCGGTCCAGTGCTCCACGAGCTGGCGCGGCCACGCCACCCACGCCAGCCCGACCGCTAGCACGAATACGCCGAGCTTGAGCACCCCGAACGCAAGCACCATCGGAAGCCACGGCTCCCAGCCGACCAGCGCCGACAGCGAGATCGGCGCGGGGATTGCTAGCTGGGCGGGAGGGTAGGAGACCAGCGACAGCTCGTGGTTGAGCACCGCGACGAACGCCAGGATCATGGTCAGCGTATGAGCGACGCCAGCCCGTCGAACGACCGCGTGTACGAGGATGGTCGCGCCGCACACCTCGAGCATCGCTGGCGCGAACGCCAGCACGAACGTCGCCAACGGAGTCGCGATGGCTACGCCCCCGGGGCTTGCCGCGAGCGTCATCACCATGGCCGACATCACGGGTATCAGACATAGCCCCACCGTGAGCATCACGGCGGCGAGCGCTCGCCCGCCCAGTCTTACGCCCAAGGGGGCCGGCGTTGCGCCCACGATCTCGTAGAATCCCCGCTGCTCGTCGCGACGCATCATCCCGCCGACGAACCCGGCGATGATGAACAAGAAGATGATGTAGACGAACTCGCCCAGCAGGGGCGTGAGCAGCTCGGCTCGCGGAGTGAGCGGACCCTCGGCGTGCTGGACCACATGCACGTAGGAGCCGGCGACGCCCATGATCATCAATAGCCCCGCTGCCATCGCCAGCCCCCACGACCGCACCAAGCGGCGCAGGTGCCAGGTCGCCTCGGACCATGTCGCCCCCAGCCAGTTCGGTGCATTCAGCGGCGCCGGCGGAGTCGACGATCTACGCGCCGCAACCACCTGCGCCGATCGCCGCTCCCGCGGAGCACGAACCCGGTCGAGCACGAGATCCTCACGCCGCAGGCGCATCAACACGAGCGCCAGCGGCAGCAGGGGCAGCACGCCCCACAGCAGGCGATTGAGGATCAGCGGTAGAGTCAGACTCACCATCCTCGTCATCTTCTCGCGAGGCGTCCACTCGTTGGTCTGGGTTTCGACCTCTCCGAACGCCGTCGGGTCGATGAGCGTCGCGAGGTCCAGGCCGATCTCGCCACCGCGCAGGATCACCATCGAGAGCATCCAGATCGCGATGATGGATCCGGCGGCGACAAAGGGACCCGCTACGCTCTTGGTGCGCAGCGCGGCCACGAGGTAGAGGGCCCCGGATCCAGCGGCGACTGGCACGATGAACAGCACGAACGACACCGCCATCGCGAGCCAAGGCACCGGGCCGACGGCGTCGGGCGGCAGCATCCCTGCCGCCCCCATCGGGCCCACGATGAGGAATCCCAGCGGAGCCGACACCCCCAGCAACGAGGCCAGGGCCACCGTGCCGAGGTAGCGACCCAGCAGCAGCGCTTTTAGTGAGTTCGGCGTGCTGAGCACGAGCTCGTGCAGCTGCGCCTCGCGGTCTCGCGTGACGATCCGGCCAAACAGCCACGCCCAGGCGAACAGCAGCCAGAACACCTGCCCGGTGCTCATCAGGAACACGATGTGCGGACTGTTGCGGGGGATGTCGATCGCCCCCATCTGCTGCATGTATTCCGCGCTGAGCAGGACCACCACGAGGTAGCCAATGAGGCCAGCGAACACGAGCGGGAACAGCGGGGTTCGCACCCCGCTGCGAAAGGTCTCGATGGCCTCGCCCAGTACGAAGCGCCCGTTGCTCATGCTGCCTCCGCTAGCGCGTGGTGGTACACGTCTTCGAGGCGAGGCGCGTGTGGTTCGTAGTCCGAGCCGGGCGATCCGTCGGACAGCACGAACACCCGCGTCCCCTTGGGATCCGCCCGCATGTGCAGCACGTCGTCGGGCAGTGACTCTCCGCGCGGCACCACCCGCGTCCACACCCGCCCCTCGAGCGCGGAGCGCAGCGCTTCGGGTGCACCCTCGGCCACCACCCGCCCGCCGCTGAGCACCGACAGCCGGTCGCAGAGGTTCTCCACGTCTTCGACGATGTGGGTCGACAGCAGCACCACCGCGTCGGCGGCGATCTCGGACAGGACCCGGTGAAAGCGGTTGCGCTCGGCGGGATCCAGGCCCGCGGTGGGCTCATCGACGATGAGCAACCGCGGCTGCCCCAGCAGCGCCAGCGCGATCCCGAAGCGACGCAGCATGCCGCCCGAGAACGTGCTGACCTCTTGTTCCGCCGCGTCCTCGAGGTTGACGCGCTCGAGCAGTCGGGCCACCTCGAGTCGGCGCGCGGCCTTGTCGGTGCGCCCCTTGAGCCACGCGAAGCGCTCGAGCAACGCCGCCGCGCGCACGCCCGGATAGGCCCCGATCTGCTGGGGCAGGTAGCCCAGGCGCCTCCGCAGCGAATCGGGGTCGGCCAGACCATCGATCCCATCGAGGCGAAAGGTCCCCGAATCCGGCTGTTGCAGCGTGGCCAGGGTGCGCATCAGCGTGCTCTTGCCCGCCCCGTTGGGCCCCAAGAGCCCATACATGCCCGACTCGACCCGTAGGTCGACGCGGTCTAGGGCCCGGATCCCGTTGCGGTAGGTCTTGCTGAGGCCGGTGACCTCCAGGGCAGCGTCGCTCGGTCGCTCTTTGTCTTCGTCGCGTGTGTTCATGTCGGCCGTCCTCTGGGTGCAACGCCGCCAGCCGCGGCCAACGAAATGGCCAGCGGGAACGGGGGAGGCGGGAGTGGATGCGCAGCAGCTTTGAATTGCTTTTTCAATTTCGTTTATCAAACGATAAACTACCCAATGATACGCGTCGATAGGCATCACGAGTCGGCGTTTGTATGTTTTCTCATGAAAAAGAATTTGAAATTCATTTTCAATATGCGAATGTTGCTCACCGAAGGGAGGTTGCGCGGTGGGTCGACCTGATGTCCACTGACCGGGCTGTGGCCGGCCGGTCCAACGTCGCGGTGCTTTCACCACGGGCGGACGCGACTCGCCAGGCGCTGCTGCAGGCCGCCACCGAGTGCTTCGCCGAGCGCGGGTTCGCGGCCACCACCACGCGCGCCATCGCGGCCCGAGCTGGAGTGTCCCAGCCCCTGCTCAACCACTACTTTGGCAGCAAGGATGCGTTGTTCGAGGCGATCATCCGCGATCTAATCGAGGACTATGCGGTCGCGCAGAGCGAGCAGTGGGACCGGTCCGACGACGACGTTGCGTTCTTCACCGAAGGGCTTCGCGTCATGTTCTACTGGGTCGGCTCCGACCCGCTGCGCATTCGGTTGATGACGTGGGCACGGCTGGAGGGGCGAGTCGTCGTGCCCGAGTCGGCGATGCGACTGACCGCGATCGTGCAGCAGCGTTTCGTGGCCGCCCAGCGCCATGGGATCCTGCGTGCCGACATCGATCTCGAAGCTGCGCTGTGGCTCGCCGACGTATTGTTCAAGGGCTACTGGGAGCGCCGCGAGACCTACACCTCCGCGGACGCCGCGGACACCGCGGACGACGAGCGCTTCTTCGCGATGGCGATGCGCACGTTCATCGATGGCCTGATGACGCCACAAGCGGGGCAGCGCGCGCGCGAGCTCCTCGCCGCCTCCCGGGGTCCGGCTTGACCGAGTCACGCCCGCGGTCAGTCCAGCGCTTGCACCGCGGCGGTGAACGCCTCGCCGCGCGGGGCATAGCTACGATACTGGTCGAAGCTGGCGCAGGCCGGCGCCAGCACGATCGCCTCGCCGGCTTGGGCTAGCGAGCGCGCCTTGTCGACCGCATCGTCCATCAGCCCCGCCTTCATCACGGGCACCACGCCCTTGGCCAGCGCGGCAAACTGCTCGGCGCTGTCTCCCACGGCCACCAGCCCGCGCCCGCGAGCGGCCAGTAGGGTCTTGAGCGGCTGCAGATCGTCGCCTTTGGACAGGCCCCCCGCAATGAGCACGAACGGCCGATCCAGGCCCCCCAGCCCCGCCAGGGCGCTAGCTACGTTGGTCGCCTTCGAGTCGTTGTAGTACGTCACCCCGTCGAGCTCTCGCACCAGCACCATGCGGTGCGGCAGGCCCTCGAAACGACTCAGGCCCTCGGCACATGCCGTGGTCGACACGCCCAGGTGCCGGGCCGCGAGCAGGGCGAACAGGGCGTTGCGTGCGTTGTGGCCCCCGGCGATCCGCAGGCTCGATCGCGGGTAGCGCTCGTCGCCGTGCACCACCAGCACCTGGTCGGAGCCATCGCCGTCGATCCGAGCGATCTGAGGGTCTCCCACCCGCATCGTGCGAGTCCCGGCGGGGGCCAGACGAGCGGTCCACGGATCGTCGCGGTCGAGCAGGGCCAAGCCTCGGTCGGACAGCCCCTCGAAGATCCGGGCCTTGGTGCGGGCGTAGTGCTCCAGCGAGTCGTAACGATCGAGGTGATCGGGCGAGATGTTGACGAGCATCGCGACCTCGATGGGTACCGGGGGGAGGGTCTCCAGCTGGTAGCTCGAGCACTCGATGACCATCGCGTCGGGCCAGGGCTCGTCTTGCGTGAGCGTCTGCTGCAGGCGCTCACACAGGGGGATCCCCAGGTTGCCCCCCACGAAGGGGCGTCGACCTCCGGCCGTCAGCAGTGCTCCGGTGAGCGCGGTGACGGTGCTCTTGCCGTTGGTCCCTGTCACCAGCACGGTGGGCACGGGCGTCCATCGGGGGTGGACCGCCGCGTGCACCAGGTGCAGCGCCAGGCCCAGCTCGCCGTGAATCGCGGCCGTTGGGGCCAGTGCCTGCGCGCGCTCGCGGATCGCCCGCGGAGGCACGCCCGGGCTGAGCACCAACAGGTCGATCCCCTCGAAGGCCTCGTCGGGGGGCAGCGGGGCGCCCAGGTAGGTGGGCAGGTCGCTCGGGAGTCCCTCGACCGCGTCGCGGGCGTCGTAGCCCCGCACCGGCACGCCGAGCGCGCGTAGCAGATCCACCGCCGCTCGCCCGCTGCGGCCCAGCCCGACCACCAGAGCGCGGGACCATGGCGTCGCCGGCGGCGATGTCGCCCGTTTTTGTCGACGCGCTCATCGGAGCTTGAGGGTGGCCAGGGCCACCAGCGCTAGCATAATGCTGATGATCCAAAAGCGTACGATCACCTTGGGCTCGGCCCAGCCCTTGAGCTCGAAGTGGTGGTGGATCGGCGCCATCTTGAACACTCGCTTGCCGGTGAGCTTGAACGAGACCACCTGCACGATGACGCTGACCGTCTCAAGCGCGAAGATCCCCCCCACGATGAGCAGGGTAAACTCGTTCTTGGAGGCCACGGCCAAAAAGCCCAGTCCTGCCCCCAGCGGCAGCGAGCCCACGTCGCCCATGAATACGCTGGCCGGGTAGGTGTTGTACCAAAGAAAGCCGATCCCGGCCCCGATCATGGCGCCGCAGTAGATCGCCAGCTCGCCGACCATGGGCAGGTGGGGGATCCCGAGGTAGGTGGCGATGTCGAGCTTGTTGATGATCGTGCCCGCGGCGTAGGTGAGCACCAAGAAGGTGGCGGCCGAGGTGATCACCGGGCCGATGGCGAGTCCGTCGAGGCCGTCGGTGAGGTTGACCGCATTGGAGGAGCCCACGATCACGAACACCGAGAACGCCAGGTATACGAAGGGGGTGAAGCTGAGGCGGAAATCTTCGCGGTAGAAATCGACCAGGGGCAGCTGCACCCGGTAGCGGATATCCTCGGGGACCACCGCCGATTGCTCGAACAGCCAGTAGGACACCGCGGTCGCGATGATGAGCTGGCCCAGCATCTTGAAGCGACCGGGCAGGCCCCCCGAGCTCTTGCGGCGGATCTTGAGGAAGTCGTCGAGGAAGCCGATCACCCCGAAGCCGGCGGTCGTCAGGCTCACCAGCAAGATGTAGGGATTACGGATGTCGGCCCACAGGATCGTGGGGATGATGAGCGTGAACAGGATGAGGCTGCCGCCCATGGTGGGCGTGCCTCTCTTGGACAGGTGCGACTCGGGGCCATCGCTGCGCACCACCTGGCCCAGCTGGATCTTCTGGAGGGTGCGGATGAACCAGGGGTACAGGACCAGCGAGAGCACCAGGGCGGTCAGCGTGGCTGCGATGATCCGCGTGGAGGTGTAGCGCAGCACGTTGAGCCACGAGAGCGAGGCGTACTGGGCACTGAGCGGGTAAAGGAGGGTGTACAGCACGCGGCATCCTCGGGGTCGCCCGTCCGCCGCGCGTATATGCGGCGGATGGTCGTTTGCCGTACCTGTACGATTGACATAGCCGCGCTAGTCCGCGCAAGAATTTGCGAAGTAAGCGCGCAGCGAGCCAGGGGCGACCATGTAGGCGAGGGCGCGGCAAGTCCGCATGGCTGTTCGCCGTAGGCGGGTGCGGCAAGCACGAGGTGATGGTTGGCCCGCGAGGAGTCGCCCGAGTGCGCCATCGCGCTGGCCACGACGGGCACGTTGTGGGCGTGGCCGTCGTGGCCAGCGCGATGGGCAGGCGCACATTTGCAGACCGGCTGGAGGCTCGGCGTCGGTCACCGTGGTGTCGTTATGAAAGGCCGATCACCGTGCGGCCGTCGTGGTCGATCTTGCGATCGTCGTGATCTTTGAATGCTGGGTGCTGGATGCGGGATGCGGGATGCGGGCCGTTGGGGTTGATGCTCGTAAACGTCTCCATTGGTCTATTCGTTGACTCGGTCTCTCGACTGAGTTGGAGGACATCGATCAACGAGCGCGGATCTTCGTCGTGTCGCGGGTAAATTGCCCCATAGTGGGGTGAAAGAGGGCATTGGCTCATTCTGATACATCCAACGAGTCGAGTGTGGACTGATCGATCGAGGAGACGAAATCAAGATGTACGAGTAGAGGTCGTTGCTATGCTGAGTCAGGGTGGGGGGAGCCAAGCATCGATCGTCAGTGAGCCAGCAAACCGCTCGCCGATGGGAACTGCGGGAGGAGGTCAAGACCGCCTCTTTGCTCGACTCGTTGGTGAGGAACACCCGCGGTGGGTGCACGCCTTCGACGCTGGTCGAGCGTCTCGCCGAGCGCTGGCGTCGTTCTCCGCAGCTGCAGATCGAGATCCGACCGGTGCAGCTACGTGTTCACGATCTCGCCGTAGGGACGGCCTCAAAGGGGCACCGGTCGGATCTCGATCTGCAGCTGCGGAGAACGACGCCAGCGCTCGGCGAGACGCTCGACCAGCGTCGAAGGCGTGCACCCACCGCGGGTGTTCCT
>JBCCWC010000054.1:0-70060 GCA_039194325.1 Myxococcota bacterium | reverse complement strand
TTCGACCCGGAGCCGATCGCCTCCAACGCGATCGCGACGATCTACCAAGCCGTGCTGCACGGCACAAAGCACAGCGGAAAGAAGGTGGCGGTCAAGGTCCAGCGACCCAACGCGGCGCTTCACTTCAATGCCGAGTACCTCGCCCTAGACTGGGTCCTGCGGCTGCTGCCCGCCATCGCCCCCGAATACCACCACGCCCTACGGCGGATTCGCGACGAGATCCCGCGGTTCATCCTCAAGAACCTCGACTTCATCCACATGTCGCGATCCCAGCGTCTGTTGCGTCGCCGGCTCAAGCAGTCGAAGTTTCGGGCCGTCGGCGTGGCCAACGTCTACGCCGGCCTGAGCAACGAGCAGGTCAACGTCTCCGACTTCGTCTCCGGAGTGTGGCTCCACGAGCTCATCGGCGTCACCCAGCGGGAGGATCATCAAGCCCTGCAGCAGATGTCCCTGCAGGACATCACCCCCGAGAGGGTCAGTAAGCGGCTGATCGACTTTTCGTTTTGGATGCTCTTCGAGAACATCTTCTTGTGTGGCTCGCCCGAGATCTTCCAGATCGTGATCAAGAAGGGGGGCAAGCCGATCATCATCGACATCGGGCCAACGATGACGATGCCAGAGGCCAGGCGGCTGCAGCTCTACTCCGCCTACGAACAGATGGCCCGATACGACGTCGAAGGCGCGGTCGATCTGCTGCTCAAGCTGCTATACCCGCTGCCTCCGGTCGACAGCTATGAGCTCGCCAAGCGCGTCGAGCAGGCGCTATGGCCCCACCTCGTGGCCATGGAGAACCCTGAGTCCCCCCACGCGGAGCGCTCGGGAGTCGGGCTATGGCTTGCCTTCGTGGCCAAGATCCGACAGTTTCGCATCGCCATTCCGGTGGAGACCAGCCTATTCATCCAGACCGCCAGCACGTTCGCCGACGTATCGGCACGCCTGACGCCCAAATTCCGACTGCTGCCGGCGTTTCGTCGGTATCGCCGCAAATCCCTAGTCCGGCAGGCGCGCCTGACATCCCGCACCATGTCCAACAACCGGGGGCAGATACGGCCCCGCCACCGGCGCGCCGGCACGTTCGCATCGCTGATGCGCAGGGTCCGGATGGTCCTGGATGGCCTCACCTCCGGCGCGTCGATCACCTACCTCGAGCTCACCCAAAAGGGCCCTCACGCGGTCTTGCAGACGATATGGGGCATCATGACGATCGCCAAGGTCACGGTCGCGCTGATGGCCATCATGCTCGTGTGGGACTGGCTCAATGACCGAACGATCGACGCAGCCGCGACCCTCTACCGGTTGATCTTGAACCCTTGGTACTTCCTGGTGATCCTGGTGCTGACCATCATCACCATGCGGCGCGTCATCGTGCGACTCGAAGATCTCGAGCGTAACGACTGAACACACGCTTGGCGGCCCGGCCCGGCCCGACCTGACCGGTCCGTACCGCCTGGTCCATATCGCGGACGCCTACCAGACGATATCTCTCCTGAATCTTCTCTTCTGAATCTTCTCTTCTGATGGACGACCACGACGATGGTTTGCGCCGTCGACTTGGCGATCCCTTCGGCGCGCAGCTCCTCGACGATGATGAAGTCACCATCGTCGTCAGCGCTCACCGCACGACTGGATTCCTCGACTCTGGGTTCTTCTTCCATGATGACCTTAGAACTTGAACAGCTTTTTCATCGCCTCCCGCGTAGCCCTCACCTGGTTCAAGTTACTATCTCGCAAGAAGCCGTTCTTGCGCTTGCGATTCGACTTATCGTGCCGACGCCGTGACTCTTTGCCATAAGCATCGGAGGCCTGAACCAGGCGACGCTGACCTCGCTCCATCGGCCTGAGCCAGCGGGAGATTCTCCGTTTCTTCTTTTTCTTCTTCTTGATTTCGTAGATGTCTTCGGCCGGCGCATCAGCCCCGACCACCGTGATGTACCTGACGAAACTTGCCATGGGGCCTCTGTTTGCGCGCTCATCGCCTCGCGCCATGATACTCTCCCATCTTGGTCCACGCGGTGCAAGGTATCTTGCACACCGTGCCCTCGACGGTCGGTCGACGCTCCGAGAGCGTGACCTCAGCTAGACCCACAGCAACCGTCCACGTACCTCTAAGGCAGCGGATGATCGTGCAACCAGGCCACGATCTCGGCCCGCGCCGGCCCCTGCGAAGGCTCGGTGGCCAGCGCGTCGTAGATCTGCTGGGCCTGGGCTCGCGCGACCGCATACTCGCCCTCTTCCCACCGCAGACGGGCCAGATGGAAGCGCGGCTCCAGGCGTCGACCCTTGTCGGCCCCAAGCCGCTCGAGCAAGTCCGCGGCCTCGCCCAGGCGCTGACGCGCCGCGACTCGGTCGCCCTGGGCCAGGTCGACCTGCCCCAGATGCCCCAGCGTTACCGCCACCGTCTCCTGCTCGGGACCCAGGGCCTCGCGTAGATCGGCCAAGGCCTGCTCGATCGCCCCGCGAGCCGGCTGCAGGTTCCCCAGCCGGAGTTGGGCCCGGCCCCAGCCCGCGCGCGCGGTGGCGGTGTTGGGGTGGGAGGGACCGAGGGTCCGGGCAAAGAGATCACGGGCCGCTGCAAAGCGGTCGCGCCCCTGGTCCAGTTGACCCATGTCGAGCAATAGATCGGCAAAGTTGGTGTCTACCTGGGCCACCCGGGGATCCTCGGGCCCAAACAGCCGCACGAAGCTCTCCCGTGCGCTCAGGAATTGCTGATGGGCCGCCGCGTGCCGACCCAACCCCGCGGTGGTGATCGCCAGGTTCATCAGCGCCCCGGTCGTCTGCGGATGCTCGTGGCCGAGCAGCGCCACCAGCCGGGCGTGCGAGTTCTCGTAGTGCTGATGGGCCTCCGAGTAGCGCCCCATGGTCAGCGCCGCGGTCCCCAGGTTGTTGAGGATCGTAGGGAGCTCGTGGCTGCCCGGATCGGCCCGTTGCTGCACCACCATCGCCCGCTCGTAGAGCGCATAGGCCTCCTCGGCCTGACCCAGGCTTCGCAGGACGTGACCCTTGCTGACGTAGGCCCGAGCCTCGGGGTAGCGCCCCTCGCCAAAACGCAGCGCGGCCGCCTCGGCATGACGGGCCCACTCGAGCGCCTCGTCGTAGCGAGCCAGCCGGTTGAGCACGATCGTCAGCTCGACCGCGGCCAGAGCCGCGACCTTGTCGTGGCCGTGGGTGGCACCGGTCATCGAGGCCGCCTCCAGCCGCGGCATCGCCCCCTCGAGGTCTCCCGCGATCCGACGCACGTGCCCCTCCCACCACTGCGCCTCGGCCAGCACCGAGGGCACCCCCAGGGCCTCCGCTTCGCCTGGGAGCTGCTCGGCCAGCGCCAGGGCGTGATCGATCTTGCCCGCCGTGACCCGGGCCGAGACCTCCGAGATCCGAGCCCGTAGCACCTCGACCCCGTGGGCCGCCGCGGGATCGACCGGCGGCCCCTGCTCCACTCGCAGCAGCTCGACATCGGCGCAGACCTCGAGCACAGGCAGCTGAGCCACCGCGGCCGGAGCCCGGGTGGCGACCTCCGCATCGGCATCGCGCAGCAGCTCGACCAGCGCGTCGAAGTGGGCCTGGCGCTGACGCAAGCAGCTCATGCGTCGATCGAGGATCGGATCGTCGGGCGCGGAGATCGTGACCTCGCAAAGCGCGTGACGCTCGCGGACCCAGGCGTTGGCGTAGGCATCGAGCCGCTCGGTCACTCGAAGTACCGTGCCCGACCCGACCTCGTGGCCAGACAGCGCCTGCTCGACCGCGGCCCGAGCCTCGGCCGTCCAGCTCGCGGTGCCCTCGCAGCGCGTGCGAGGGGTCGACACAAAGGTCGCACCCACCAGGCCCAACCCGAGCACACCGCCACCAACCGCCACCGCGGTGCGACCCCGACGAGCCCCCCGCTCGGCCGACAGCGCCCGCAGCAGCGCCCGCATCGAGGGCCAGCGCTCGCGGGGGCTCGGCGACAGCCCGCGGAGCATGACCGCCCGCAGCCAGCGGGGCACCCGGAGCTCGCGCTCGGGACGAACGAGCGCTCGAGCCTGTTTGGCCTGGTCCAGCGCATCGAGGTCGGATCCCTCGAAGGGCAACACCCCGTAGAGCCCGCGGTAGAGCGTGGCGCAGAAGCTGTACTGATCGCTGCGCGCGTCGGCCATGCATCCCCGGTGCTGCTCGGGCGCCATGTAGGCCGGCGTCCCCAGCACGGCCCCCGTGCGGGTGATCGACTCGGCCAGCTCGACGCTCGCCCCCGCGACCGGAATCAACGCGGTCGTGCGGGACGGGCCCTCGGGACGGGCTAGGCCAAAGTCGAGCACGCGCACCCAACCGTCGTGCTCCACGAATATGTTGGCCGGCTTGAAGTCGCGGTGGACCAGGCCCGCCGCGTGCGCGGCGACCAGCCCCTGGCCCGCGGCCCGCATGACCTCCAGCACCTCCGGCCACGACCGGGGTCGCCGCTCCAGCCAGGCTTCGAGGGTCTGCCCCTCAAGACGGGCCATCACCACGAACACCCCGCGGCGGGGCAGGCCCGTCGCCTCGGCCGAGCGGGGCAGCTCGTAGGTCCCCACGTCGAACACCTCGACCACGTTGGGGTGAGACAGCCGAGCGATCGCCTGCCCCTCGCGCAACAGTCGAGACTCCTCACGGGAGCGATCGCCCCGCAACCCCGGGCGCAGCAGCTTGATGGCCACCTCTCGATCCAGCTGGGGGTCATGAGCTGCATGCACCACACCCAGGCCTCCGGCGCCCAGCCGCTCGCCTAGCACGTAGCGACCCACCCGGATCGGCGCGGCCGCCCGCCCGAACAATCGACCCCGTATGCCCTCGAGGGCTCGCAGGCCGCCGAGGCTCTCGTGCGGACGAGCGCGACGCAGGGCTTCGCCGTGGGAGCGCTCGGTCCGGGACTTGGTGGGCTCGGGCTCGGGCTCGTCAGGACCATTCATGAGGAAGAGTTCTCGCGTGGCCGACCGAGCTCGCGCAGCGAGCGGGCCCACTGCTCAAGATCGGAGAGCGTGGACTCGAGGGTCGCGTTGGGCAAGGCCATGGCCTCCAGCTGCTCACGCAGTTGACGACGCGCGCGACCCAGCCGGCTCTTGACGGTACCCGTGGGGACGTCGAGCACCGCCGCGACCTCGGACACCGACAGCTCCTCCCAGTAGTAAAGCTCCAGCGCGATCTGGAAATCGATGGGGATCCGCCGCAGCGCCAGCAGCAGAGCCTGCTGCTCCTGTCGGTCGGCGAGCGGTCGATCGGGCTGCCCCCGTATGTCGGCCACGGAGGTCTCGGCCGGCCGAAACAGCTGAGCCGAACGCTGATGGCCGCGAAAATACAGCGATAGCTGATTGCGAGCGATGCCAAACAGATACGCGCGAAAGCTCAGCTCCGCCCGAACCCGATCGCGAGCCTCGACGCACGCCAAGAAGGTACGCTGGGCCAGATCCTCGGCCGCCTCGTCGACCTTGTTGCGAAAGAACCGATAGACCCCCCAAAAATGGCGCCGCACCAGAGCATCGCCCGCCTCGTCGTCGCCCGCCTGCCAGGCGGTGAGCAGCTCGAAATCACCATCCATCGCGGTCGGGCGTTCGAGCATGCTAGCAGGACCCGGCGACGGGTCCACGCCGCGCTGCGATTTGTGGGTGTAGGCGCGGGTCGTTACGCGATCCAACCACCTGCCCTGCCGATGGTCGACCCTTGCCTACAGCATCGAGCGAAATCGACCCCGGAAATCAACATCGGATCGATTCATCGCCCAAATACCCGTCCGTTCATGCGACTCTTGATGCTCTTCAACAGAAGGGCCGACCGCAGATGAACAACGATGCAAGACAAGGACCGCCCCTCTGATCCACACGACGAAGACTCGGTCGACGAGGCCCTCGACGCCCACTGGGTGAGCTCGCCAACGCGACGGGCTCGGCTAGAGTCGGCCATCCGTTACAACGACGAGCAGCACTACGACGCCACGCAGATCAAGCGAGTGCAACGCGTGGTCGGAGCCAAGCCCGACGGCGCGTGGGGCCTCCGCACGGTCGACGCGGTGAGCATCTGGCAGCGTCAGCACCAGCTGGGAGCCGACGGCAAGGTCGGGCCCCAGACCCTGGCCGCGCTCGAGCGCGCAGCGTCGATACGGCCCGAGGACCGCCCGAAGATCGCCACGGTGGGCGCCTGGACGGGACAGGCTTCCTTCCCGCGGATCGCCAAGGACGTGCAGTTCTGCGTGGACCACGGGCTGAACCGCCTCGACGTCGTCGTCAACGATTTCTCCAAGCGGCGAGGCCCGGCGCCGTTCGACACCTATCGCCCGTCGAAGATCGTCGAGCTGTGCCAGGTGGCGCGCGACCGCGGCCTCGAAGTCCACCTGATGAGCTGGATCATGCCCCACGCGACCTTCATCGAGCAGGCCGCCGAGCAGCTGATCCCCTTGTGCGAGCAGACCGGCGCATCATCGCTCCAGTGGGACGCCGAGGAGCCCTGGACCAAGGCCATGGACGCCCTGCCCTACGAGGAGGCGGCCGACCGGATCGCCCGGGCCTTTGCGGATCTTCCGTGCCCCATGGGGGTCAACGGGATCGGCTTTGTTCCGGCCAAGCGGTTCCGACCGCTGGCCGAGATCTGCGACTACCTGCTCCCCCAGTGCTACGCCACGGCGGGCAGCCGCGCCCGGCCGCAGACGGTGGTCTCGCTTTGCGTCGACCGCTGGCGCGAGCGGTTCGGCCGAGACAAGCGCTTGGTGATCGGCCTGGCCGCCTATCGTCAGGAGGGGATCGAGGGGTTGACCCCCCAACAAGCCATGAACAGCTCGCTCGACAACGTGCGCGCCTATGGCCTGGATACGGTCGTCTACTGGAGCCTGCGTCAGATCCGAGAGTCGCCCGAGGTCGCGGCGGCCGTGGCCGCGATCCGGGAGCCGGCCGAGGGCTCAGCATGAGCGCTGGAGCGCCCGAGCGCCGGAACACCCGACCGCCGACGCGGACCAACGCCCAGACCCGCGCCAGACCCCGCGCCGGGCCGCGCGGTCAGCCGTCAGCCCTCGGGTCGTCCCAGCGCGGCAGGTGCAGGAGCGCCAACCCGAACAGGGCGAGAGTCGCGTTGCGGAAGGCGGGATCCAGGCCGTTCCACGTGGTGGACTTCCACATCTGGAACCACTCGCCGCCGATGGTGATGAAGCCGCCAAAGAACAGGACCACCAGGCCCAGCAGGCCAACGGTGGCCAGGCCGCGCGCCCGCGAGAGCTCCGCCGGGGCTCCCGGCCGGGCCCGTACGAGCGCCGCCGTCGCCCACAGCAGCACGAGCGCGGTCAGGACCTCCCAGGCGATCAAGCCGACGTAGGCAGTGTTGGCCAGCACCGGGCTCTTGATGGCCCGCCAGATCGTGTCCGGATCGAGCCCTTCGCCCGGCGTACCTCCGAAGTTGGTCGTGTCCATGGCCAGCACGTGCTGGACGAAGGGCTGATTGGTGTCGAAGTCGGTGATGTTCCCGAACGCCACGAGGGTGATGTAGAGGGCATTGATGAGCACAACGATCATGGTCGTACCCTTGAGTGTGCCGAGATGAGCGATCCTGTCGGATAGTCCTTTGGATGACATGGGGTTCCTCGTCGTAGTGAATCTAGAAGTATAGTGAGTCTCACCCTTGTCATGATTGCGCGGTCGAGCCCCGAGCTCGCGCCCTCATCGGCGACCCCGTCCGCGCCGCGGCGGGCTCGCGAACTCGCGGGAACCTCGCTAGATTTCAGCGGATTGCAGTGGATTTCAGCGGATTTCAGCGCATTCGACGACTTCATTCGATCTCAACGAGGCCCCCTCGATCAACCACCATAGGCTCCCATAGCTCGCGCCACGGACCTAAGGTCCCCCGACGAGCACGGATCGACTCGGAAAGGGACCACGCGATCGGTTCGTGGTACGAACCGCGTCGATCCCGAGCACGAACTACGCAGGAAAATCAACGATTACAGCACTCGAACATTGACAACAATTACGATCGTTCACTATTCTATTGACGTAAAGTGGTGGCGACCGAGAGCACGAATGATCGAGCCGATGTGGCGGGTTGGACGGACGAGTTCGTCGACACTGTCTTTGCCGCCGAATACAAGACCGTGATGGCCCGTCGCCGCGAGGTGGCCAAGCGGGCCGCAGCCCGCGAGGGCCGAGATATAGAGGACCCCCCCGACCGAGCCATAGGGGGACCGCTGGTCCCTAGCACCAAGCTTCGTCTCTTCGGACTGGCGTTCTCGGGCGGGGGCATCCGCTCGGCCACCTTCAACCTGGGCCTCCTGCAGGCCCTGGCCAAGCGCGGCCTGCTCTCTCGCTTCGACTATCTATCCACCGTGTCGGGCGGGGGCTACATCGGCTCCTGCCTCAGCTCCCTGCTCAACCGGCCCCAGGCCGACAGCACCTGGACCCACGACTTTCCCTTTCATTTGGAATCGGGGCGCCAGGAACCCGTCGCGCTACGCCACCTGCGAAACCACAGCAACTACCTGCTGGCCGCGGGGACCCAGGGCTACCTGGGCGGTGGGGCGTTGATCCTGCGGGGGATGCTCGTGAACACGGTGGCGATGCTGCCCTTCGTGGTCGCCCTCGTCGCCCTGACCCGGTGGCTCTACGGTCCACGGTTGGCAGGCGGTCTTCGGGCGGAGCTACCGTTCTATAGCCTGACGCTGCTGGCCCTGGCCGTCTTCGGGCTGGCGGTCGCCCTGTTCCCATTGACGACCTGGGCGACCTACCAGCGCAAGCACCCCTACGGCATGGACACCCGCCGCCGGGCCGGCGCTAGCTATGCTCTGCTGCTGAAGGTCGGCTTGAGCCTCGCGCTCTTCGAGAGCCTGCCGCTGGTGTTGGGCTGGTACAACGAGCACCGCACGAACGGGACGATGCTCGAGGGGCTCACCTGGCTGTCGGTGGTGGGCACCATGGCCCCGGGCGTCAACAGCCAGAACAACACCAAACCCGGGATATTGCACAAGATCGCGGGGGCTCTCAAGCTCCTGGCCGTCTCCGCGGTGGGTCCTCTGCTCCTCCTGCTGGCCTACCTCGTCCTCGCGCGGTGGGTGGTGTTCCCCGGCACGGCCCCCTTCGACGACGCCCTCGTGCCCTGGGTGGTCTATGGGTCCGCCGGCGCCTTGCTCGTCTATGCCCTGCTCTTCCTCAACGCCAACGCAACCTCGATTCACCAGTACTACCGCGATCGGCTGAGCCTCGCGTACCTGTTCCAGGTGGTCCCCCGCGAGCCCGAATCGGGCTCGGGCTCGGGCTCGGGCTCGGTACGCTCGACCGACGCGCTACGAATGACGGAGCTGAACGCCGCCGGCACGATTGCCCCGTATCACCTGATCAACACCACCCTGAATCTCGCGGGCAGCAAGGACATCAACCTCCGCGGCCGCCAGGGCGATTTCTTCGTGTTCAGCAAGCACTATGTCGGCAGCGAGCGCACCGGCTACTGCGCCACCTCTGACATGGAGGCCGCCGACCGTCGCCTGACCTTGGGGACCGCGATGGCGATCTCCGCTGCGGCAGCCTCCCCCAACATGGGCACCCTCACGGTTCGCTCTTTGGCCTTCGTGATGACGCTACTGAACATCCGCCTGGGCTACTGGCTCGTCCATCCCCGGCGGGTCGCCGCGCACCGCCGGGGTTTGTCGAGCAACACGGGGGTAGGCCTGGGGCAATTGCTCACCGAGGCCCTGTCTCGCACCGTCGCCGACGGTCGCCACGTCAACGTCTCCGACGGCGCGCACATCGAGAACCTCGGCGTCTACGAGCTCTTGCGACGCCGCTGCCGCGTGATCGTATGTGGCGACGGCGAGGGCGACCCCGACATGACCTTCAGCGGCCTCGCGACCGTGATCCGCTACGCCCTCACCGACATGGGGATCCACATCGACATCAACCTCGAAGACTTCAACAAGGACGCCCAGGGCCGCAGCAAGCATCACCATGCGATCGGTCGCATCGACTACGGCGACGGAGAGATCGGCTGGCTACTTTACATCAAGTCGTCCATCGGGCGCCGAGAGCTGCCCTACATCGAGCACTACCGGCACGCCAACCCTGAGTTTCCCCATCAGTCGACCGCCGATCAGTTCTTCGACGAGGCTCAATTCGAGGCCTATCGAGCGCTGGGCTTCAAGGTCGGCATGCGCACGATGCAGGCCCTCCACACCCTCCAAGAGGCGGCCGATGACGACGAGTTGTTCGAGTTCGGTGCGCCGGGCGCGGCCCGAAGTGTCGGCGAAGACGAGGGCACCGGCCCCGACGCGGTGGAGGGGGGCCTAAGTCGCAATCACCGGTCGGCGCCCGACCCCGAGCCTCCCTGGTGAGGGCCTGACTAGGCCCTGGCCCCGGGCGATGACGGGACTCGTGGTGCTGTCACCATCCCCTGGTAATGCTCCGATGATGTGAAGGACTAGTATGTCACTCGCCAAACACCTCGATCGCACTCTTTCCCGGCACCTGGGCATGCACGTAGCGTGGCTGCCCATCGCCACCCGCTATCGCCTGGGCGACTATGGCTTGCGGCGCGGCGGGATCTTCGAACCGGTCGGCAACATCAGCGAGTACGGGGTGGAGATCGAAGAGGTCCCCGGTCGCGAGGTCGCCCTGGATTTCACCTCGACCAACGCGACCGCGGTGCGAATCGTCGGAGACGCTACCGTCGACACGTTTCCTCAGACGAGCGCCAAGGGCGAGCTCCACCTCACCTTTAGAAACAACCGATCCCTGCTGCTCAAGTCTCCGCGGCTATCGTCCACCCGCATCGGGAACCTGGCGGCGATCGGGCGGGTGATCGCCAAGGCAAGGCGCCGGGATGGGCTGCCCTGGATGGGGCGATACCGGGTAGTGAGCGAGCTGTTCGTCGGCGAAGACATCACGGTGCTCTCGACGCGACAGCGCGACACCACGGTGGTGCTCTCGGGGGAGGCGGAGGCGCTGCGCGGGTTCGAGGCGACCGCGGGGGCCACCGGTATCTCCGTGGAGAGCTCCGAAGCCCTGGGGCTGAACCTGGTGGGGAAGGCGGGATCGATCGGGCTCGATCTGGTCCGCTTCACGCGGCGGGGTATCAGCTTCGCCCCCGGCGACACGGACGAAATACAGGCCGAACCGGCGAGCTGGGACGAGGACGAGGCGGAAGACGATCTCTAGCAGCCCGATCAACCGAGGAGCCCGAGCATCCCGGCGGTGCATTCGTGATCTACGGGTTCGACCACTAAAACCGCAGCACTCCGCCGGGCGCCAGCTGAACTCGGCGGTCACGCGGCACCCGGGCCCGCTTCTCGTCGACCCCCAACAGCACCCCCGAGACGACCGTGAGGGCCGCGCCCACCACCAGCTGAGGGATCGCGTTGGGGACCGAATTCCAGACCCGCGGGCACTCCGACGTCGATTCCGAGATATTGCCGCAACGACCATCCAGCGGCAGCAGGGCGGCGGCGCTGGCCGTCAGCCCGACGCCCACGACTAACCCGCTGACCTCGGCCCAGCGCGGCAACATGCGCTTGTAGGGCTCGGGCTTGGGCTCCGGCTCCGGCTCCGGCTCCGGCTCCGGTTCCGGCTCCGGCTCCGGCTCCGGCTCCTTCTCCGGCTGTGGCTCCGGCTCCGGCGGAATGCCGAATGCGAGGGCCCGATCCTGGCCTTGCTCCGTCAGCTCGACCACCTGCTCGAGCGGAGGCACGTCGGTGTCGACGGCGGAAACCATCACATCGTATCGACCGAGGTACAGCTCGAGACGCTGCCCCTCCATCGGATACCCGTCGACGCTGACCGCACATGTCTGGTGGCACGTGACGTCGACCGTGGCCTTGCCCGCCGCCTCGATCGCGCCCTGGCGCTCCTGGGACTTCGCGATGATCCGAGGCCCAAAGCTCCCAAACGGGATCTTCTGAGCCACTGACAAGCGCACCAGAGCATCGATGAGCTCCTGAGCCCCCGCCTCGTCACCGCTCACCAACAGCGCCCGAGCGAGGTTGAGGCGAACCTCGATCATGATCTCTCGGCCGTCGGGATCGCGCACCAATTCCTCCCGAAAGCCCTCCAGCGCCTTCAGCCCCGCTCGCAGCCTGTCGATGGCGACATCGGTCTGCTCCTGGTAGTGGCTATTGGCCCAGATCGAGGCGTCATCGGCCAAGGTAACGGCGTCTTGATACTCGGCCGAAAGCTCCGACGGGGCCAGAGGCTCGGTGTCGACATCAGGGGACAAGACCAATGAAATCGCGAGTAGCGTCGGCCAGAGCATGACGGATCACAACCACTATCACTATAGCCCAAATATCTTCACCTGGAGGCTATGTGCAATCCGTTGAAATCGTGCTCCGGACTCATCGAGCAATCGAATGATTACGATGACTTGAGGCACTGTCACCGGCGAAGTCCGACCGGCTCCCCGAGCTCGAACGACGATTTGGATTTGCCGTGGGGTATCAGGCCAGGCATAGTCCAATGCCATGTCGGGTCTGCGCACGAGATACACGACGGTCCGGTGGATCGGGTCATCGCTCCTCTTCGCGCTTTGCGCGTGTGATTCCGCGCCTCCCCCGAAGCCCGCGCCCAAGGCACCCGCGCCCAAGGCCCCAGCGCCGGCTCCCACCCCCGAGCCAGCACCAGACCCACCGCCGACCCCACCCGATCTACCAGTCGCGGACGAACGCTGTAAAGTCACGGTCGACGGAGGCCCCAAGATCAAGCGGGCCTTCGTCAAGGTCCAAGAGGGCGGCCTGCAGGAGGGAGAGGTCGAAGATGGGTATACGGTCGGATACGACTGTTCCGATGAAGACGCGCGCAAGAAGATCGATCTCATCGCCGACCTCGAGACCGACAAGGTCGTACACTGGAAAGACGTCGAAGTCGGCAGCCAGAAGCAGGCCAAGGTGGTGGTGGCCGACGCCAAGGAGGGGCTCCCCGAGCTGACCCCCGAGGAGCTGGAAGAGCTGCAACAAAAGGGCTGGAGCATCCCCGAAGAGCCCGCCGCGGTACCGGCCGACAAGCCCAAGCGGGTCAAGATGCCGGTGGTGTTCATGCAACACCAGCTGAACTGGGCCCAGATCCAGATCAAGGGCAAGGGCAAGAAGCCACAGACGGTCACCATCAACGGCAAGCGCCGGCACCCCCTCTATCCCGGCAAGTACGAGGTGCTCGTGCGAAAGAGCCCGGAAGGAGAGCTACAGAGCGCGGGCTCGCTGACCATCGAGCCCGGCAAGTCACACACGGTCAAGCTGCTCAAGCGCCCCCTGTCGATGCAGGTGACCTCGGTCAAGGTCGACGCCGGGGGATAGCCGGAATCGCCACCTCGAGCACGGGATCGCAGATCTCCCGAACCTCGGGGCGATCGACGACGACCCCCTCGACCGCCTTGCAGGCGAAGTTCATCCGCTGCTGAGGATCGACCACCCAACGCCGGACGACCCCGTCAATGCTCCCGCTGAGGACCCCTCGACCCTCGTCCACGAACCGAGCGGCGACGATATCCCGAGCGTGAGCTCCCAGTATGAAGATCTCCTCATGGGTCTTGGTGTCCCATAGCCGGACCACCGCGTCCGTCCCCACGGTCACCATCCGCTGACCATCGGGAGAGAACACGATGGCATTGACCGCCGCGAGGTGGCCCGAGAGCCTCACGGGCGGCTCGTCCGATCCGATCCTCCACTGCCACACTCTCCCGATCGAGTCGCCGGTCGCGACGTGCTCACCGCCGGGGGAGAACGCGACCGCGTATATGAGGTTATCGTGCTTGAGTGGAGATCCGATCTCCTGGCCGAGGTCATCCAGATCCCAAAGTCGCACGGTCTTGTCAGGGGAGCTAGTCGCGAGCCGCCGACCGTCGGCCGAGAATGCAAGGGTGGTGATCGGAACGCGATGGGCCCGCAGGGGCTCGACTGGCGGATCGTTGGATCGCATGTCGAACAGCCGAACGATCCCCCTGGCATCGCCAGTCGCCAGCCGCGAGCCGTCGGGGGAGAACGCCATGGAATCGATCCTGCTGTCGTGCTCGGGTAGCGCTTTGGCGAGCTCGCCGGTGCCCGTGTCCCATACCCGCGGCGTGTGATCTTCGCCCACGGTGACGATCTGTGTGCCATCGGGCGACCAGGCCATGACGTCGGTGAGGTACTCGATCTGCAGCTCGACGCTCGACTGGTCCGAGAGGCTCCATAGCGTGGTGCCCTCTTCGGTGGCCATGGCCACCCGCGTGCCGTCGGCACAAAAGGCCACGTGCTGGACCTCGACCTCACGCTCCACGAGCAACGTGTCCTGCGTGCCCGGCTCGACGAGCCACAGGCGCACGAAGCCATCCTCGGCCGCAGTGGCGATCCACCACCCATCGGCCGAGAACGCCAACCGGCGGAGCTTGTCGGTGTGGCCCTCGAGAACGCCCGCAACCGCGCCAGTACGCGCATTCCACAGCCGCAAGGTCTTGTCCTGACTCACCGAAGCGAGCAACCGACCGTTGGGAGAAAACCCGATGTCTTCGATCTGGGCCCGATGGCCGCGTAGCATGTCGACCCGCTCGCGGCGCGTGACGTCCCACAGCACGATCGAGCGCTCGAGCGCCACCGCGATCCGGTCGGCCACCACGGAGAACACGATGGCCTGGACCTTCCCCGTCCCCTCGTAGGTGTCGAGCAAGGTGCCCCTTTGGGCATCCCATAGCCGGATCTTGCCCTTGGCGTCCCCGGTGAAGACGAACATACCCTCAGGACCGAACACGGCGGCGGTAATGGGCGCGTCGTGACCGAGCAGGTCGTGCGTGCGCACTGGCTTCGCGCCGACCTGCAGGATCCGCGCGGTGGCGTCCGCATGGGCCACCAGCAGGCGGCTGCCCTCGGGCGCATACGACATGTGAACCACCTGGCTGCCCCGCTCGGCGAGGACGGGGTTGGACGCGAGCAACCCGAACTCCTGGGTCCAGATCGTCACCGCGCCGCTGCGCACAGCGGTGGCCACCTGGTGATGATCGGGCGAGAAGATCGCCGCGGTGACGTGGCCCTCGGGCTCGATGAAGTCCAGCGGCTTGCCCTCCACGGTCCACAGCCGCGTCGTACCGTCCCGGCCCGCGGTGATGAGCTGCTTGCCCTCGGACTGGGGTACGAACGCCACGCTCTCGACATCGCCCTGGTGGCCCTCGAGGGTGGCGAGCAGCTCGCCCGTGCGCACGGCCCAGATCTTCGCGGTGTCGTCGCGACCGGCGGTAACCACCCGCTCGCTGTCGGGCGAGAACGTGACGTCGACCACCGGTAGGTCCTCGGCGTGCTTCAGCTCGCGGACGGCGTGGAGCCCCTGGGTGGACGCAAACAGGGCCCGACGAACCTCGATGGGCAGCCGCTCGACATGGAGAGGGGCGGCCTTGGCGAGCATGATCGCCTGGAAGACCGCTTCGTCTCGCTCCCCGGGCTGGTCGGCCATCAGCTCGGCCATCACGCCCTTCTGGCGCTTGAGCGATTCCTCCGCTTCGTGGGCCTTCGTATCGGCCACGGCCTCGGCGGCGCGGGCGAGCTCGGCTTGCTGCTCGGCATCGACCTCGGCAGCGCGGGCGAGATCGGCTTGCTGCTCGGCATCGGCCTTGGCCTCGTTGGCCTGGCCAAAGAGCATGAACGCCCAGATCGCGGCCATGACGGCCAAGGCCCCAACCGCAGTGACGACGAACGCCGAGCGCCGCAATTGCTGGGCCCGCCGCGACTGCTCGCGAGCGAGCCGCTGCGCCGCCTCGAGCTTTTCTTGCTGCTGCTTCTCCTTTTCCTCCCGCTGCCGGCGCTCCTCGGCCTCACACGCCTTGAAGTACTCCTTGAGCCGGGGATCGAGCTTGAGCGCCCCCTCGCGCAAGAAGCTTCGCACCCGCTCGCCGCGCTCGTGGACGTGCACGAGGTAGCCTTGGGCCAGGTCGTTGGCCCGCCACCTCGCGGCCGCCTGCTCGAGGTCCTGACGCATCCGGATCGAGTCCCGAGCCGCGGCCAGCCACTGCTGGAGGCGCTCCCAGCCGCGCAGGAGCGCCTCGTGGGCGACCTCCACGACGTCGTCGCCCATCGCTTCATCGCGGCTCTTGACCAGCAGGCGCTCGTCCGCCAGTAGATCGACCAACCGCTGGATCGCCGGCGCCTCCGAAGTGTCCGAGATTCCCGCCCACGGGGCGATCGTGGCCGCCCGGGTGTAGTAGAGGCCGGCCAGCGGCACCCGCCGCCGTAGGTAGCGGACCGAACCCCCTCCCTCGGCCTCGCGGACCTCGGTGAGCTCGAGCATGATCGCACGCAGCCGCTCCTTGTCCACGTCCTCGAGCCGGCCCCAGACATTCTCCGCCGTCTGGGTGATGGCCTTTTGGACCCGACCGAGCTCTTCATAAGCCTCGACCCGCAACCAGCGCCCGTGGCGGCGCTCGTAGAGCTCTTGCAGGGCGTGCTGGAGCAGGGGCATCGCCCCGGGCTCTTCCTTGAGATCATCGAGGATCAGCTCGCAAAGGCCGGTCTCGTAGCGCAGCCCGACCGCATTGCCTTGCGCTTCGATGGCGTTGCGCAGCTCGTCCGCCGACATCGGCGGGATCAGCCGCAAGCCCTCGATCTGCTCCCTCAGCCCCCGGTGCTGTGCACACTCGCCGATGAAGTCGGCACGCATCGAGATGATGACCCGCCGCCGGGGCGCGACCACGTCGAGCAAGCGATCGAAGAAGGCCTTGCGCTCGATCTCGGCGCGACACAGCGTGAAGGCCTCCTCGAATTGATCGACGTAGATCAACGACTCGGGTACCCCCTCGAGCTGCTCGAGCGCTTCCTCGAGCTTGGCTAGGGGGTGATCGCCGGGCTGGAGCTGGACGACCTGCAAGCCCGGGCTGATGTCTTGCAAGCGCGGGACGACCCCGGCCATCACCAGCGAGGACTTCCCACAGCCCGAGTTGCCCAGCACAGCCAGGAAGGGGCGCTGGTCGAGCTGCCGCAGCAGCCTATCGACCAAGGCATCTCGCCCCCGGAAGTACTCGCGCTGCTCGGCGGTGAAGGCTCGCAGGCCGGGAAACGGGCAGCGAATGTCGTAAAGGGGCGGCTCACGACCGTGCGCCAGCGCCGAGAAGGACAGCTCGAGCACGCGCTCGCACAGGTGCTCGAGCTCGGTGAGGCTCTGCTGCCGCTCGCGAGACGCGGCCTGTGTCAGGGTGGCCGGATCCACGGCGACCGCGGCGGCCAGTTCCTGCACGAGAGCCTCGAGCACGGGAGCGCGCTCGCGAAACAGCGGCACGAGCAGATCGGCGACCGCCACGATCTCAGTGTGAGTCAGCGGGCGATCGAGGTCGTCGCTGAACAGGGGACGACCAGCAAGGCGGCTGAACAACGCCGGGACGACCGAGTCCTCGCTGCTCCGCACCTCGATGCACGCCTCGACCAGCGCACGATCGATCTCGCCGTGCTCCCGCAGTCTCGCGTAGAGCCCTCGACCCAGCGCGAACGCGGTGGCCTGGCTGACCCGCTCGGTCATCGCCACTACGGCGGGCATCCCCAGCTCCCGCACCAGCCGCTGCCCCAGCCCCCCCAGCGCGCCCTCGGCCTCTGGCTTGGCGCTATCACACACGGCCAGGAACGCAAAGTGGGGCAAGCCTCGCACAGTGCCGAGCTCCTTGAAGCCCTGGATCATGTGGGTGGCCTTGACCGCGCAGGTCTTGCCGTCGTGGCCATGGAGGAACATGGCCGTCTCGCCCGTGCGGGGCGAGTACGCGCCGTGGCAGACCACGTGGATCAGGGTATAGCGCTCGATGGTGAGCCGCCGGCCGACCTCTCGCAGGGTCGGCGGACCCTCGGCCCGGGGATCGGTGCCCAGCACCGTAGACGGGATCTCTCCGAGCCCTTCGAGCACCGTATCGAGCGCGGCCGCCTCGTCGAAGGGATCCACGCCGTAGCCGTTGTCCGGCTCGGGGTTGGCCACCACGACCAAGGCCCGCAGATCTCGGCGACCGAAGGGAGGGAAGCGCCGGTCGTTGCCGCTGGGTAGATACAGCGAGAAGGGCGTACGCTGGCTGTGGCTTAGCAGCAGCCAGTCGTCACCGAAGGGGGCCGCGAGCCGCTCCCAGCGCAACAGCTGGAGCGCCCGGGCCTCGACCGCCAGCAGCACGCGCAGCTCGGAGGCCTCCACCCGGGCCTGGGCAAACAGCTCACGCACGCGATCCACGAAGAGCACCCGGCCGAGCGCTACGCCGTAGCGCCTGGGCTCGTCCAGCCCTCGCAGGTCCTCATGATCGAGCGTGAACGTTCGCTCGCAGCGAATCGGGAGCCCATCGCTGCGGCTCCACTCCACCACCAGCCGAAACTCTTGTTCGGCGGTGGTGGACTGGATCCGAAGCTCGAGGGTCGAGTGGCCGGGCATGGGGGCAACAGACGACTAAGCGTCGTTCACTTCGGCTTCTTCGTCCTCTGGTTCCCCTTCGGGGAACTCCTCGAGATCGTCGACTTCGACGAGTTCCTCGTCTTCCTCGTCTCCGGGCTCGAAGGAGAAATCATCGTCGTCGGGGGGGCCCGGATCGTCGGGACCGAGCGTTCCAGACTTGAAGGCATCAAGGCTTACCGGATGCTCCCAGTGCCACGGCTCCCGCTTGTAGGGATGCCAGCCGAATTCGTAGGCATGCTCGACGAGCCACTTGTGGAGCGGCTGTTCTCGCTGGGCCTTGCGGGTCTTCTTGGAGGGCCAAAGGCCCCCGACTCCGATGTCCATGGCCAGGCCGGTCTCGTGGGGCGACTTGTAGGCCAGCCACTTGCGGCCCTCCCGGATCGAGCCGAAGCGCTTGATGACCGTCTGCTCGTAGTGCTCCCGGCTCTTCCAGCGGTGGCGACGCCAGGCCGAGGCGAGCTGGAGCTCGATGTCGAGATCACGCTTGATGGCCTCGGCCAGCCGAGTCATCGCCTCGGCCGCGACCACGTGCAAGCGACGACGCGAGCCCTTGACCCCCGGGACGCGCACGAGCAGCGGGGACTTGGAGGGCAGCGGGCCGTAGTACCGGTAGCGGATCCGCTTTTCTACATACTTGTCGTCGGAATCACTCATCGTTCGACCCCCGAGATGGGACGCAGCAAGGTGAGCATCGACTCTACCATCCGAGCGCGGTAGTCGATCGCCGATCGTACGTTCTGCAAGTGGAGATCGTAGAGTACCGTGTCGATCTCCCACTTGCCCGAGTCGCCCAGCACCCCCGGAACGACCGAGGTATTGTCGCCGTCGAGCTTGATGATCGTGCGAGCGGCGAGGACCGGCTCTTTGCCTCCCGCCGTCTCGAGGGTCTGGGTCTCGACCTGGAGTACCGCGACGTCACCGACATACTTGGAAACAGTATTTGCCGCTGTCCTCAAGGCTTCTTTGATTTCTGTCACTGCCATGGTGTCCCTCTCGCGCTGGAATCAGGGATGAAAATCGCTCCATTGTTCGACCAGATCTCGTACGCATCGGTAGGCGATCGGCAAAGCCACAATCGCGGCCCCCGGCGTGGCGATGACGGCTGCGATCCGGCTGGAGGCAACCAAGAGCATCGTCAGCAGCCGCAGCTGGCGCCCGCTCGCGGCCAGCGAAGCCTCCATGGCGGCCGCATGCGCGACGATCTCGGCCCTGGTGGTCCCGCCGGCGAGATGGGTGTCCATGTCGCCGGTCCAACCCACCCGGGTATGGATGCGCGCATGCCCCTGTCCCGTCTCGACCACGATCGGATGGGACAGGGTGCCGAGGACCTGGCCCATGAGCTGCGAGCACTCGCGCTGGGCCCGAGCGAGCAATCCGTCGTCCGCTTGCCCGTCCGCTTGCCCTTCGTGGGCCCCCATGGCGTCGAAGCTCAGAGGCTGCTCTCGGCGCTCTTGCTCCTCACGAGTGCGCTCGATCAAACTCCACAGAACGTCCGCCTCCGCCTCCGCCGGATCGCCACCGGTGGAGAACGAGAGGTTCGCCTCGGCATCGGTATCGGCACGGGCCCGGCGAGCCAGCGCGCCGAGCGTCGCGTCCAGCATTGCGTCTAGCCGGGCGAATTCAACGTCGGGCTTCATTTTTTGAATCCCACGAGCCCGGTCGCGGCCTGGATCATGGTCTGCATGAGATCGGCCCGCGCCTGCTGGGCCTGCTGCACCATGCGCATGTGGATCTCGAGGACGGCCGTGTCGATCTCACCATCACGCTCCGGCACGCAGGCGATCGTGTCCCCGTCGAGGCTTACCCGAGTGTAGGCGCGGAGATCCGCACCGGCGACCTCCCCGTCCTCTACCGTCATACGGCTCATGTCGGTGGTCACGTAGGTCTTCACGTCGAGAGTGCTCATGTCGGTGAGCGCATCCGAGATCCTCTGGCCCAGCTTGGACACGAACCCCCGCAGCGACTCTCCGACACCACCTTGGCCGGCCTCGTCGGACTTGCCCGCCAGACGATCCAGGATGCCGTAGTCGAGCCCTTCGTCACCATCGGGCGTCGAATCGGCCGAGGGCGGCTCCGCGCCCGCGGGCGGCGATTGTGCGCCTGTCGGGGGCTGCTGTGAATCGGTGAGTCTCGAGTGGAACTCGAGCCCGGGCCGCGGGGCGGCCTGCGCCTCGTCGACCACGGGCACACGGACAGCCGGATCGCCCAACACGACATAATTGCGGGCGTCGTTGTTGGCGGTCCAGTCGTTGGCGATCTCGACCTCGGAGATCTCCTCGCCATACTTGAGCCCTTCGAGCTTCTCCAGAAGGCCGCTCGAGAGCTCACCATAGCGGTTACCAAAGCAGTCGAGCGCCGAGCCCACCGGGTGACCGTCGAGCAGGCGCTTCATGAAGCTTTCGAATACCGCGATCTGGTGGCCGACCTTACGTGAGTAGAATGAGCAACCCCACGCGCGCTCGACGTGGGCGACGGCGGCCAGCGCACCGCCACGGGGGTGACCGAGCATGCGGGTGGGGAGACCGGCCATGAACGCATGGGGCGCGATCTCAGTGCGCTCGCCGCTGCGGTGGAAGAACGCGTCGTACTTGGGAGTGCCTCCGCCGTAGCACGCGAACAAGAACGTAATGAGCCCCGCCAGGCGCGCCGAGTCGCCCAGGTCGTCTCGACAAAAATACTCCTCGGGAAGAACCGCTCGCTGTGAGCCGCTCCAGTCCTGACACAGCAGCGCCCCCTGGTGAGCGAGCTGGCGCGGATCACCGTTGGGGAAACCCACCCCATGGCTGGCGGTGAACAGGACCGCCGGGGTTTGTTCGCCGCCCAAGAGCTTGGTCAGCTCGGCCTTGGTCGCCTGCTCTTCCACCCGGACGTCGGTGGTCCAGTCGGGACACTTGTCCTGGACATAGCGATCGAGACCCGCAATGAGACCTTCCGCGCTCATCTTGGTGGCCCGATCGTGCTTGACGCCAAACAGACCCAGGCGCCGGGCCACCTTGACCTTGCCCGTCTCGCTAGCAATCACGCTGTGGGCGTAGCTCTCGTACTCGTCGAGGGTCTCAAAGTGCAGCCGACCCACGGCATGCTGAAGATCGAGCTGGGCCTGGAACTCGGTGGAGATCTGCTCGGGGCTACCAACAATGAGCAGGTAGTACGGCATGCGATCGGGGTCGACCGGCCCGGAGGTGGGCGCCTTTTGACGGGTGAGGAACGCCGCCTTCCTCTCGTTGGGACGATAGCCGCTGGACCCCGAGAACTCGCGGTAGCGCTCGGGGTTTATGCTGGCCGCCTCGGCCTTGCGGTGGTCGAGCAGCGGCTGCAAGGCCTCGACAATGGCCGGGTCCGCGTCGTGGGCAAAGATGATCCCCCAGCCGCTCTGCGCGATGCTCTTGGGGTCCACGTCCTCACGAGGAGCATAGTGGTCGCTAGTGGAATCCTCGTAGCGCTGCGCGGCCTCGGCCTGGACCTCGTCGGGGTCCTTGCCCTGCGCCAGATCGACCAGAGACTTGGGAGCCATCGGCTGCAAGAGGTATCGACCGCTGGAGCCATCGATTCCATTGAACACGAATAGATCGTCGCTATCTTCCGTCATTCGCTCCCCTCGTGAGCCACCGTTTCCATAGCATAGCCTAGATTTCGACCGGACTGGAGCTCTTTGGATTTCAGTCTATTTCAACCATCCATCGGCCCTACAACTCGTACTCTGCTCGGATTTCAGTCTATTTCAACCATCGGCCCTACAGCTCGCACTCCTCGCGCGCCGCGAGAGTTCTCGTAGGTCGACCGAAAACGTAGTAATGTCTCATTTCGGATGACTGGCTCACACGACGAGTTGTTGCACTTCAACGGCATCAACGCGGCAACGGGAGGCTATGGTCTGTCGCCGATGACGGGGGAAGCCATGGCCCGGCTCATCGCCGGGGAGGCCCCTGCCGACAACGAGCATGACCTACGCGCTCGCAAGAAGCGCGACGACGGCCGGCCCGAGGAGATCGCGCGATTGCAGCAAGAGCTCGTCGACAAGAACTCGGAGCTCAGAACCGCGCAGGCCGCCGCGGTCATCGACCCCGCGCGCGTCGAGGCGCTCACCCGCGAGATCCGGGCACTCGAACGAGAGCTTGCTCGGCGCAAGCACATGGGGGTCAAGGAGGGGGTCGACCCCACCTGTCTGGCCCAGGCCGGGTGGGGGGTGATCTTTGGTGCCCGGGCCAACCCGGCGATCCGAGAGGCGCTGCAGGAGCTACTCGACCTACGCGCAGCGCAAGCGGGTCCCCGGTTTCGGATCTACGAGGGGCCCAAGGGCTACCGCCCCGGGGAGCGCAAGTCGAAGTTCTTGCAGCGCAACGGCGCGGCCCCCTCGGGACCGGCGGATCCCGACGCAATGCCCTACTACCTGCTCCTGGTCGGTCCGCCCGAGGAGATCCCCTTTTCGTTTCAGTACCAGTTGGACGTACAGTATGCAGTCGGGCGAATCACGTTTCCGACCGCTGAACACTATGCCCACTACGCCCGCAACGTGGTCGAGGCCGAGACCGATGGGCTCGACCGGCTCGGTCGCTCGCGGACGATGAGCCTGTTTGGCGTCCGCAACCCCGACGATCCGGCGACCGATCGCAGCGCACGCCTGCTCGTGGAGCCGCTGTCTACGGCGCTGACCCCCGGTGATCATGGTTGGGACGTCCAGACGGTGGTGGGGGAGCAAGCCTCGCACGAAGCACTCGCCGGCCTGCTCGGAGGCGACGATGCTCCGGCGCTACTGTTCACCGCGAGCCACGGGGCAGAGTTTCCTCCGGACGACCCGCGGCAACGGTCGCACCAGGGGGCGCTGATGTGCAGCGACTGGCCGGGTCCCAAGCAGTGGACCGATCCGATCCCGGAGCGCTTCTACTTTGCCGGGGACCACCTCGCCAGCGATGCCGATGTGGCGGGCATGATGATGTTTTGCTTCGCGTGCTACGGGGCGGGTACTCCGCAGCACGACGAGTTCTCCCGGCTGGAGTCCCGGGCGCCCCGCGAGATCGCCCCGAGTCCGTTTGTCTCGGCGCTGCCAATGGCGCTGCTCGGCCGCCCCCGCGGGGCGCTAGCCGTGGTGGGACACGTCGACCGGGCGTGGGGCTGCTCGTTCAGCGGGGGGGGCGCTCGCGCCAAGAGCCATACAGTCACCTTCCAGAGCGCGCTGCTACGGCTGCTCAGCGAGCAGCCGGTCGGGCATGCCCTCGACTACTTCAACGCACGATACGCCGAGCTCTCCACCGAGCTCAGCGAGGAGCTGCAAGACGAGTTCAAGCAGCACGATCCCTATAAGCTGGCGGCGCTGTGGACCTCGAACAACGACGCGCGGGGGTACGTGGTGCTCGGAGATCCCGCGGCTCGACTGACCTTCACCGGGGGCGCCGCCCGACCGGTCGCGTCGACCACCCGGATCTCGGCAGACAGCCCGACGCCGGACCCCCCGAGCGATTCGGCAACGCCCGTAGCGCGACCGCCCGAGATCACTGAGGCCGACTGGGAGCGCACGCCACTGGCGGTCCAGCGCTACATCGACCATCTGCGGTCGCGCTAGCGCGTCGTGCGTTGCAATTGAACCGCGGGCTCGCCGTGGTCGGGCCCGTGCAGGCGACAAGGAACCGGCGATTAGCCGCCTCGGCGACCCATCAGCCACATCCACAGGCCCACCACCAGCAGGGTACTGAGCACGGCACCGACGACGAGGCCGATGACGATGGCACGATTGGTGGCGATGGGTCGGACCCGTACCGGGGCCGGCCGGGCGTGGCGGAGCGACCGGTGAGAGAGGCCCGAGTCACTCGAGGATCGACGAGACCCAGAGTGGGGGTGGCCCGAGCCCGCAGCCCCCGCGACCCCCACGGGCGGCTGAGCCCCCGGAACAACCCCAGCGGTGCCCGGGTGAACCTGGGCGACTCCCGGGTGAACCCCGGCTGGCCCGGGTTGCACGTGGGGGTAGGCCGAATGTGCCGCCCCCCGGGGCGGGCCACCGTACGGCTGGGCCGAGCCGACGTGCGATTGGCCCCCACGGTGAGCGGACGGCGCGGGCTGGGCAGGTTGCGGCTGATTGATGATGACCGCGGGCCGTGGCGTCCCGCTCCTAGCCCCCGGCTGCGGGACCCCCGGTTGTGCGCCCGGCTGCGGGACCCCCGGTTGTCCACCCGGTTGTCCACCCAGTGGTACACCCGGATGCGAGCCGACCGCGGGCTGCGGATGCGATCGCAGGGGCGTGGACATCACCCGATCGGGATCGGGCGTGGGCGCCTCGGGAGAGATCGGGGCGGAGTACACGAAAGCCGCCTGCTTACGGGCGGCGGCTTGGGCCATCAACTCGGGGAGCCGGCTCTTCTTCTTCTTGGTGGGCGAGATCGTCCGGGCCTGCCCGACCATGCTGGTCTGCTGGCGGGTACGGGCCGCCATGGCCCCCCCGAACGACTCGGTGATCGCATCGAGTCGCTTGAGGAAGCTGTTGATGCTGGGCATCCGCTTCTTGGCGACCGGCTCGAGACACGCATCGATCAACGTGTCGAGGCGCGGAGGCAGGTCGTCGCGCTTGCCCTGGACCGATGGGGCCGGCCGGTTGATGTCGCACTTGCGGTTGATGACCTCCGCCTCATCGAGCTCGAAGAACGGCGGGTGGCCGGTGAGGATCTCGTAAAACGTGACCCCCAGGGCATAGATGTCGAACACCGGGTGCGCAGGCGCGTCCCAGGCCTGCTCGGGTGACATGTACAGCGGGGTGCCGG
Source organism: Myxococcota bacterium (assembly GCA_039194325.1). GTDB lineage: Bacteria > Myxococcota_A > Polyangia > Nannocystales > Nannocystaceae > Paraliomyxa. The sequence goes on along the minus strand of JBCCWC010000054.1, from coordinate 44,982 downwards.
GGCGCTCGCCCAATCGAGTCATGCGAGCGTCGGGGCCCGCCCCGGTGTCGGCGGCAAAACCGAAGTCGAGCAGCTTGGCCACCCGCTCGCCGTCGATCTCCACCACGATCACGTTCTCGGACTTGACATCGCGATGGACCACGCCACTTTGGTGGAGGTCGCGAAGAGCCCGGGCGACGTCACGCATGTACATGCAGGCGTCCTCGACCCGCAGTGGACCATTCATGGCGACGAGGTCGGTTAAGGTAGGACCATTGACCAGTTCCATGGCCAGGAACATGCGGCCCCCGCAATCGTCGAGTCGGCCTGATTCGATCGGGGCCACGACATTACGATGCCCCTGGAGCCGCCCGGCAAGCCGGGCCTCGTTGTCGAAGCGTCGCTCACGGTCGTGATGGCCAACGAACTTTCGGGCCAAAACCTTGAGGGCAATGTCCGAATTACGACGTAGGTCACGAGCCCGGAACACCGAGGCCATCTTGCCGCGACCGATGATTCCGAAGATCTTGAAGCGCCCCCCACCGATCACCGCACCGGGATGGATGTCCTCCTCCTCCACCGGAGTGGCCGCGCGGTACAGGCGCGTGGAACGATTCGGATCGGCCGGGTTCGACATGCCCTCGAGTCAGGGATCGTACGCGCTTATCGCCAATCCGTCCCCGCCCACGCGGAGGAGGTGTTCCTTGGCGGAAATGAGCGTTTGAGGGCCAAAGGACCGCCAGGGGTCCTCCGGGGACGGCCTCCACGCCAGCTCGTGGATCCCGGGGGAGACCCAACACTGTGCGTTGGAGCCGACGCCGAGCACCTGCATGTCGATCCTCACCTGGGCCAGGGGCCGGTCATCACCCCGCAGACGCACCCAGGCCTGACGCTCGACGGGCACGAACGGCTCCCGGATACAGGCGGACGGGCCAGCTCCGACCGGGGCCAGGGCCAGGCCGACCGCAACCACGGCAAGCACCGCCGCGAGCACCCATAGCCCACGACCTACCCACCCCATCGCCCGAAGGTACCGCGATGACCTCGGCCGACGAAGAGGAAGGGAGCACCGCCGTCGGATCCCGCCCCGAGCCGATCGAGCGAGTCCACCGCGGGATGGCGGCGCGAGCTCGCCATGGATCCACCGACCGAGACCCATTCGAGCCGAACCGGCCCGACCAGGCATGGTGGCCCGTGACGCGGAGGCCGAGGGAGTCCATGACGGTGAGGGACTGGGCAAGGGACGAGGCGACGCCGAGCAAGAGGGGGAGGCGAGCGCCCAGAGATCGACCGAGGCCGCAGCGACGGCGGCTTCGTCGTGCTTGCGGAACAACACGGGGGTCGGCGATGACGAGGACGACCCCCCGGGCTGCGCACTCGCGGTGCGGCGCGAGGCCGTGGCGATGACCGGTGGGGGCACGAACGGGGGCACGACCGCGTGCTCCGCAGCGGGCTTCGGATCCACCGCGACGACTCGCTTTGGCCATGACGGCTGGAGCGCGACCGGCCGAGACTCCGAGTAGGTCAGCCCGGTACGTCGTGGCGCCCCTACGCAGCGGGCATACATCGCCCGCAGACGATCGGCAGCCGGCGACCACGGGGGGCAACGCAGCAGCTGGTGCAGAGCATCCTCCGCACTGGCGATGCGACGGCGGGGATCGGCATGCAGCAGCCCCATCCGGAGCGCCTCGAGCGCGGGCGGCACGCCGGGACGCTCGAGCGGGGGGATCGGCGCGTTCGCGATCACCCGGTGCCAGTCCGAACGATGGCGTAGCTCCTCACGAAACCGGCGACCGGCGAGCAACTCGTGGAGCAGGGCCCCGAGCGCGAACAGATCGGACGCCTGGGTGGCCTCCCCCTGGAGCTGCTCGGGGGCCATGTAGCGCGCGCGGCCCTTGACGTGCATGCCCGAGGACAGCTCACCGGCCACCCGAGCGATCCCGAAGTCGGCCAACTTGACCTCACCGGCAGCGCTCACGAGCACATTGTGCGGGGCGACGTCGCGGTGGATCACCCCGAGCGGCTGGCCCCCCACGCACAGCCCGTGGGCGTGGCGCAGCCCCTGCAGCAGCTCGAACACGATATGACAGACCACCGGTACGTCGAGCGGACCGAGCCCGGCGCACACCTGCCGAACGAAGCACCGCAGGTCGACCCCGTCGACCCACTCGAGCGCCATGAACAATCGCCCCTGCGCCTCCCCGACGTCGAAGACCGAGACCACGTTGGCATGGCGCAGCTTCAGCGCGAGGCGAGCTTCCTGCAAGAACATCCGCCGATTGCGGGGCTTGGCCGCGATGCGACCGTGGATGATCTTGAGGGCACAGGGCTTGAGGCCCCCAGGCATCACCGCCCGCCGAGCCAGCCAGACCTCGGCCATGCCCCCCTGACCCACGGGCTCGAGCAGCTCGTAGCCACCAAAGGGACGAACGGGGGGTTTTTGAGCACTCGGGGCGGTGGGGCGGGAAAGGCTCGATGTTTCGACCACGTCTGGATCTCGACCACCGGCGGCTGGCGTTGCACGACCGGCGAGAATTTCTCGGCGCCGCCCCGTCTCCGTCGCCCCTGGCGCAATTTGCACATTCCGAATCGAGCCCGGCCCACTGGCCGCCCCTCCCCAATGGCACCATCGTCCGGTGCGCCGGAGCACCGCGAGCGCTGGCAAAACCTGACCACTCTCGACCCGAACGACAACCTCTTGGTCTGGAGCTGGACCCGCCACGCACTTCAACGCGCTCGCTACGAGGCGGCGGTCGTCGACCCCGCTTGGGCCCACATCGACTTCATACGACTGCGGACCCGGGCGCGGATCGACGATCTGGTCGCGGGCCACCTCGGTCGATGAGCCCGGCGCTCGCTTACCCGACCCGCCGGGCCGCGGGGAGCTACTGGACCGCCGCGTTCACCGCCCCGCGGCTGAACACGAACGCCCCCACGCTGGCCCGGATCACGCTGGCCAAGGCAGGATCGGTGCCCTCCACCATCCACAGCTGCCGTTGCTTCGCGGTCTGCAAGGCAGCCACCGCCGCACCGTCGTAGCGATAGCCATAGCCCACAAAGCGGGAGATCCCCTTGTCGACCTCGCGCGAGAGCTTGACGTCGATCGTCTCCTCACCGCCCGACAGCGTGCCCTCGAGGCGCTTGCTGCCGACGTTGGTCGCCTCCATCGCCAAGGTCCAGGTCGCCTCGCCCTGCCTCAGCGTGCAGTTGAAGCCACCACTGGCGGCGATCTCGAACCCCGCGATGCTCTGGGCGCCATTGGAGAATGCGCAGCTGCCCTTCCAGCCGTCGCTGGTCTCGAAGTCGAACTCTTGCGAGATCCTCTCGCCTCCCCAGGGGCCCGCGCTGCCGCTGACCTTCTTGACCATGCCCCCCTTGGTCCGGGTGAGCGTCATATCGCCCAGGGTGATGACCTTCTTCGACAGGTCGACGGGGACGGGCGCCGCGGCGTCGACCGGAGATTCGAGGGTCATCTGGGCCCCGCCGCAAGCGGCCAGAGCAATAGCAAGGGTGGTCAGAGGGAGGATCCGAGCAACAAACTTGGGCATAGGCAGGCCCGACGGACTTCCCTACTGCTCGCCATATTCACCCACAACCGGAACAAACACCCCGTAGGGCATCATTGGTGGTTCACCTCAGAGCCCGCCCACGGAGTCTGTATCCATCCTCGTCTAAAGAAATGAATGTTTCTTGAATTACAAAAATTCCCACCCCTAAACCTTGAATGCCAGGGCCATCCCCTAGTCCAATCGGACCTCCTAGGGGGGAGGGCCAATGAAGAATTGGAAGCGCGCGAACGTTCGATCTCTATTGTTTGCCGTGGCCATGGGCCTGGGGTTGGCCGGCGGGGTCTCGTGTGAGCCCGAGGGGGAAGATTGTGGCGGCGTTGCCTCGGCTCCGCTGGTGAGCGTCAGTGGTTCCACCCTGGGTGGGGTGAGCGTAGAAGCCACCGCTGAAGGTCTGCGGGTCACGGTCGACGCCGGAGCCGGCTGGCTGGTCGAGACGCTCCATTTGTATGTGGGCCCCGCCCCCGTACCCATGGCCGGGGATGCCCCGGACACCGATCAATTCCCCTTCGAACAGAGCTTCTGGCCGCAGGTGCAGAGCACGTCGATGGAGATCGCTCAACCCGATCTGGGGGCGTGTGGCGAGCCCTTTGTGGTGGCCGTGGTCGTCGTCCTCGCCAAGGAGCAGGAAGACGGCTCGTTCATCCACAAGACGGTATGGACCGACGTCGACGGAGAGGTGGGCATACCCTACGAGCTGTGCTGTGACGACGTCTGCTCGGGCGACGATGACGATGATGACGACGACGACGACGGCAAGCACGACGACGACGGGTGTGGCAACGACGGGGATGATGATGACGACGACGACGACGATGACGACGACGGCGACGGCGACGATGACGACTAGCTGAAGCGCTCGAACGATCGGTCGTCGGCTCCGCGGGGTTTGGCGTATCCTGCTCGTCGACCACCGCTCCTGCGGATGACCCCACCGCAATGCTCGTCTCCACCCTGCTGCTCGCCTCGCTCACCACGGCCCCGACTCCCACCGATTGGCGCGCTCCCGCGGGCTACGAGCACGTGGTGCCCCGGCTGGGCCGGCGAACCCGGCGGGTGTTCTCCAACCTGCGCTACGAGGGCAACAACCGCGCCCTGCGGACCCCCTTCGAACAACCCGCCGCCCGCTGTGCCGATGCCGAGCGCACCCGAGCGCTCGCCGCTCGCACCGCGGGCCTGTTCGTGCTGCGCGATGCACTGTTCAGCCAGCAAGATCACCCGGTGCAGCAACCCGCCTGTGCGTTGATGCTGCCACCCAACTGGGTCACGGTGGCGGTCGACGACGCCATGGCCGGTCGCACGACCGCACCAGTGCAGGCGCCCGCGATACAAAACGATGATGCATGGGTCGACCTCGCCACCCCCGAGCAGCTCTTCGGGGGTTTTCCCGCCAGCCAGGCCCTGCACCGCTGGGCGACCCGCGAGCGCACGAGCGCCAACGAGGAGGACCAACGCCGGATCGACAACGCGCGACAGGCCGTGCGCACACTGGCCGGCGCCGCCGAGCGACTACGCCAGGCGGCACCCGGGGGGCCCGAGGCGGTGGCGCGAGAGGGCGCCGAGATCATCACGAGCAGCGATCGGGAGTACTTCGGCGCCCGTGTGCGGCACGAGCACGTGATCCCGCTGTTCGTGGAGAACCCCAGCGAGCACGAGATCGTCGACGAGGGCAAGGGCTTGGTGGTGCACGGGCGCTCGCTGGATCCGGCCGCGGTAGCGCTGACCCGCCGCGCGATCTACCAGCGTCGCCTGCAAGACGGCGCCATGGCCCTCGAGCGCTACGACATCACCCAGCCGGCCGAAGTGCAGCGAGCGATCGAGGTGCTGGAGATGCTGGTGCCCGAGGGGAGCGGCCGCGGACACCACGTCTATGTGTGGGTGGGCGGCCCGCTCGTCGCGGGGACCGAGCGGGTCCGCGACGTATACGACCAACTGCCGCAATTCGTCACCGCGCTCGACGAGGCGAACATCGAGATGAGCCGGGTCACCGTGTTCGGGCGACCGGCGTTTCAGTCGCGGGGCAAGAACAAGCAAGATCTAGAGGCCCAGGTGCAGCGCGCCCGAGCGCAAGGGGTGCTCTACGGGGTCAACATGATCACCGGAGCGCTACGCTCGATGATGGGCTGGCCGCGGGGCTGGAGTGCCCGGTCCTAAGCGGCCGCGATCCCGTAGCGCTCCCGCAGCACCTCCACCGGCTCGTCGATCACCGCCCAGTAGTCCCAATCACCAAACAGATCCACGTTCATCTTGCTGCCGCGCATGAGCGCCCGCAAGAACGCATCGGGCTCGAACATGCCCAGCTCGGGCGGAGCCACGGGCGCAATGTGGACCCCCAGATCGAACTGGCACAACACGAACATCATGATGTAGAGGCTCTGCTCACGACGAAAGCCGGCCGTGAACGCGGCCACTTGCATCTCGCCTGCCGAATCAGTGCCGTAGCCCCCCAGCACATGGGCCATGTCGTGGACCACCATGCGCTCGATCACCCCGTAGCGCTCGCCAGGCATCGGAAAGCCATTGCCACGACAGTGATCGTAGAACTCGCGACCCAACGTCCCGGGGGGCAATGATTCCAGGGCCTGATAGCGGGCGGCGAGCTCCGGCTCCTCGCGCCAGCCCCGGAGGTTCCCCACGACCTCGAGGATCCCCCTAAAGCCCTTGTCGTTCCAGATCTCCGCGATCTGCTCGCCGATGTACATGTGGCGAAGGACGTCGTAGCGGAGCATGGCCAGCCGCTTGCGGATCAGCCGACGCACGTTGTCCAGGCCCGCCGGCTCGACCCCGAGCGCCGCGGCAAAGCGCTCGATCTGCTCCACCTGAGCCTCGCTGGCGTCACCGCTGACGAATGACGCGACGATCATCGCGTTGACGATCTGCTGCCGTAGCGCGGGCCGCTCGAAAGCAGCGGCGAGCTCGTCGGGCTCGATCGGCGGCAACGCCTCCAGGTCGAAGTGTCGCTGCAAGACGTGAGTCTGTGCCGCGCCGAGCAGGCGGGTCTCGATGGGGTTGAGGGGGGCCGTGCAAGTAAGCACGGTCTTGAGGGCCCGCAACCCCGCGTGGGCCTCGGTCTCGTTGGGGACGATGATCTGCATCGATCTTCAATCTACGCAGCCGCCGTAGCCGAGCCCATCAACAGTTTGAGCCAATCGATTGACCGAACGCGCCGTTGCGCACTCGACGCGAGCCCCCGACCGCCCCACCTCCGTCTATGCTCGGGGCGTCGATGTCGTCCGACGATCCCCCAGTGCTGCTCGCGGTGATGCAGATGGTCCTGCACGGGGCGGGCGCACTGAACCTGGACCGGGCCGAGCTGCTCGCGGAGATCGGCATGACCGAGGCACAGCTGGCCGATCGAGACGGCTACGTGCCCCTGTCCACCCAGGTCCGGCTGGGCGAGTCGATCGCTCGTCGGTGCCCTGGAGTCAACGTTGGCCTCGTCGTCCTCGACCACCTGCGCGTATCGTCGCTGGGCGTGCTCGGCTACGTGGTGAGCCACTGCGCGACACTGGGTGATGCCCTGGAGGCGTTCATCCGCTACCAGCACATACTGTCCCCCGCGATGCGGTGGTCGGTCGAGCGGCGACCTCACCCGCGCATCGTGATCGAGGCCCCAGCCGCCTTGCAGCGGCTGATGTTCCCGCTGGAGACCCAGGTCGGCACCTGGCTGATCCTGGGTCGCGAGCTCACCCAGACGGCCTGGTCGCCCACCCACGTGCAGTTGCGTCACCATCCCGTCGGACCCCCCGAACAGTTCGCCGCGCGCTACGGATGCCCGGTGGAGTTCGGCATGCCCAGCAACACGCTGGAGCTACCCGACGACGTCTTGGAGCTACCCGTGGTAGGGGCGCGCCCCGAGCTGCAGCCCTCGCTGACCCGGCTCGCACAGACCCTTTTGCAGGGCCAGCCCAGGCCCCAGGACTTCGCCAGCCGCGTGCGGGCCCTGCTGCTCGAGCAGCTCCCTCGCGGGCTGACGAGCAAGGACGAGGCCGCCCGTCACCTCGGCGTCAGCCCCCGCACGCTGACCCGACGCCTGCAGCACGACGGCGTGTCGTTCCGCGAGCTGCTCGAGCAGGTGCGCCAGCAACTGGCTCAGACCTGGCTGACCGATCGCTCCGTGGCGATCCACGAGGTCGCCTTCTTGCTGGGCTACAGCGAGCCCTCCACGTTCCACCGATCGTTTCGACGCTGGACGGGCCAGACCCCGACCGAGTGGCGACAGCAGACGAGCCCCGAATAGCGCGAGTCATGCCCCGGTCATGTCCGACTCGTGTGAGTCACGTCCATTCGAGATGTGAGGAACCAATCGTAGCTTCATTCGCACCTTGTGCGTTAATGTGCGCGGATGCGAGAGGGGAACCTGCGGATGGACCAGGGAACGAAGTGCTCTGCGCTGAGCGGCTTGCTGCTGCTGAGCGCGGCCTGTAGCGGTGCCGGTGAAGACGGCGGAGTGTGGATGTCGGGCAACGCGGACTCCACCGCGACCGAAGCGGCGGACTCGGATGGACGCCCCGATGCCACCGGCTCGACCCAGGGCGCCGACGGTGGCACCACCGAAGGCACGGCCGACGACGGCAGCGGCGATCCCCCCAAGCTCGACGTGGGGGTGCCCCCCCAGATCGACGGCTGTGGCTGCGAGCTCTCGTACATCTGGGTCGCCAACTCGTTGCAAGGCACGGTCTCGAAGATCAACACCGAGACCATGGTCGAGGAGGGCCGCTACCTGACCCGCGCCGACGGTAACGGCAATCCCTCGCGCACCTCGGTAAACCTGGCCGGCGACGTGGCGGTGGCCAACCGCCACGGGGGCCTGACCAAGTTCTACGCCGAGCCGAGCGATTGCCAGGAGTCCAACGGGGTCCCGGGGATCCAGACCTCGACCGGCCCCAACGACGTGCTGCCCTGGGATATGGAGGAGTGCCGAGGCTGGTACGTGGAGTTCGCCACCAGCAACCAGCGCCCGGTGGCCTGGACCGGCGGCACCGCGAGCAAGAACGACTGCAACACCGACGACGCCCAGGTGTGGACGGTGTACAGCACGGTGCCCGGCATCGTCCCCGGGCAAGGCGGAGCCGGAGGCGTCACCGCGGCGCTGCTCGACGGAGAGTCCGGCGCGCTCGTGGAGCAGGTGGACATCCCGCAAGAGATCTTCGCCGGCGGCTTCTTCGGGGCCTACGGCGGCGCGGTCGATGCGGCAGGCAACCTCTACTTCGTCGGGCTGGGTGGCTTTGGCGGCACGGTCATGGCCCGGGTGCGCATGGACAACCTGCTCGTGCAAACCTGGCCGATCCCCGCCGGGGTCTCGACCTACGGGATCACCGTCGACCACGAGGGTCGACCCTGGGTCTCGAGCACGCTGGGGGCGGGAGCCGCTCGCTTCGATCCCGACACCGAGACCTGGGACGTGATCCAGGGCTTCTTTGGCGGCAGCGGGCTGGCCGAGGGCCCCGACGACCGCATGTACGTCTCCGGGGGCGGCGGGATCTATGCGGTCGATCTTCAGACCCTGGCCGTCGACCACGTGTTCGTCTCGAACGAGACGGTCAAGGGCGTGGGCTTCGACGCCGATAGCTACCTGTGGGCGGTGACCTTTCAGGACGACGAGATGCCGACCCCCGAGGGGGGCGTGGCCTTCAAGATCGATCCCGACAGCGGGGTGGTGGCCGATTTCTACAACGGGCTCGACGACCCCTATACATACTCGGACATGACCGGCAAGGCGCTGGGCACGGTGATCTGCCCGCCCGAGGGGTAGGCAGATCATCGCCGCTCCTTCACCGCGAGTCGACGAAGGGATGCACAGCGCTGGCGAGGATCCGATGCGACTCGGGGAACGATTTCCGGCCTATCACCCCGACTCGGGCGACCCCCCGGCCGGGGGCCCAGGTGAAGGTGCCGAACACTCGATCCCACAGGGTCAAGACGGTCGCGTAGTTGCCCGCATCGGCCACCTCGACGCTGTGGTGCAGCCGGTGGTGCTCGGGCCCCATGATGATGTGATTGAGCCACCCGAGCCGAACGTCGATGTTGGCGTGAGCCCCAAAGTTCAGCGCGGTCCGAGCCACGGTCGCGATGAACACCGCCTCGGGAGCAAAGCCCAGGACCAGCAGCGGCCCGAACGCCGCAATGTTGTTCAGCAGGATGTCCAAAAAGTGCGCCGTGTTGGCGTTGAGCGTGTTGACCTTGTCGGTGACGTGGTGGATCCCGTGCTCGCGCCACATGAAGGCGTTGGTGTGGACGAAGCGGTGAAAGCCATAGGTGCACAGGTCGCTCAGCACGATCGCCAGCGGGGCCGCTAGCCAAAGCGGCAGGCCATTGTCACCCACCGCGAACAACACGGCGAGCATGCCGGCAACGAGCTGGCCGAGGCCACCAAAGACCACCCCTTGGCCGAGGTAGATGCCGTCGCGCACGATCTCGCCCGTATGAGGCTGCCAGCCGACGCGAAAGGGCACGAGGCGCTCGAGGACGAGCAAGACGCCGATGATCCCGAAGAAGATCGGCATCAGCGCCGTCTCGAGATCCAGGCCGGCCGCGATCGCGTACGCGGCCGCGACCGCACAGGCGGTCAAGAACATGGGGTAGGCGACATAGGCGAGCATGCCCGGGGACGCGCGCGGTCCCTCCTGCGAGAACGCGCGCGTCCCTTCGGGCGTGGCCAGGACCCGAGCGTGGGGGGCGCTCGGGTCGCTCATCGAGGGGTCGGGGGAAAGGGAGTCGGTACGCATGGGGACCTCGGGGACCTCTGGGGGCGAGGCGAGGAGCACCCGACGCCTCGAAATCAGCCTAAACGAGGCCAAGCGCGCCTCAAGAGACACTAAACGTCAATCGGGTCACCAAAGCCGTCAGCGACGCCCGCGCTTTCGCTAGCATGAGGCTCGGTCGTCATGGAGCACCCAGACCCGACCTCCACACCCGAAGATCCCGCCAACGAGGGCCAGGAGCGTGTCCTGGCCTCGATGGTGCGAGAGACGCTCGCGGCCTTCAGCGCCCTGGGGATCGCGCAGGCCGAGCTCATGAAGACCTGCGGCCTGCCCCCCGGAGCGCTCGACGACCCCGACGCGCTGGTCGACTACGAGGCGATGTTCCGCCTGTGGGAAACGGTGCTCGACCGCTTCCCCGCTCGCCCCATTGGGCTGACCCTCGCGCGCCACGGGGCGCAGAGCCGACGGGATGCGATGGGGGTGTTTGGCTACGCCACGCGACACTGTCGCGACGTCCGCCAGTCGATCGAGCTGTTCATCCGCTACTGCCCGATGATGTTCCCGCGGCTCTCGCTGAGCCTCCGGGTCGTCGAGAACACGGCCCAACTTGTGGTGGAGCACGAGCCGCGGGTGCTGGCGATGGTCGAGCCCATCGAGCTGTTCGTGGCCAGCTTGGTCCTCGGGTTTGGTGACATGAACGAGCAGGCGCCGCAGCCGACCGAGATCTTCTTTGCCCATGCGCCCAAGCATCCCGCCGAGATCTATGCGGAGGTGCTGGGCGACACGGTCCGCTTCTGCGCCGGATGGAATGGGTTCGCCTTCGACGCGGCGGCCCTCGACCTGCCCATCACGGGGGCCGACCCAAAGATCGGCAAGTACCTCCAACAGCACGCCGACGCGCAGCTGGACACGCGCACGGAAGGATCCGCAGACCAGTCCTTCGACACCCAAGTGCGCGCGTTGATCGACGACGGCTTGATGGCGGGGCAGGCCAACCAGATCTCGGTGGCCCAAGCGCTGGGCATGAGCCCACGCACCTTGCAGCGCCGGCTCGAAGAGCTCGGTACCTCCTTCGCTCGCCAGCTCGAGCAAGTTCGCCACCAGCGAGCCCTACAGCTGCTGGTCCTTCCCCGGCTGTCGATGGGTGAGGTGGCGTTCATGCTCGGCTACGGCAGCTCTCGAGCGTTCCACCGCAGCTTTCGCCGCTGGACGGGGCAGACGCCATCAGAGTACCGGCAGCGCCAGGGGCCATAGCGGGCGGGCCGCCACCGAGCGCCCGTCGACCGGACGTTCGTCATCACCGTCACCATCCACGTTGAGGCCGAGCGGGCGGTGCGGGCGGCGCGGCGACACTCTGGGGTGGTCGCACCACAGGCGCGCGCACGGATGAATTAATCCAGCGACGGCGTGAATTGTTCGTCGGGCTCCCGGGACTGCGTAGGTGAAGGTGGGTGCACAGGCGGCGTACCACCGAGGCTCGGCTCGAGCACTCGGTCGGCGCCACGGGTGAGCCGCCGACACCTTCGAGTTCAAAAGGAAGGAACAGCACGATGTCGAATGGACATACTTGGTTGGGAGTTCTCGCACACCTGGCATGCCTGCAGGATAACTCGGGGTCCAACGGCCTGGCGACCTGGGGGATCGACGATCGGCTCCCCTTCGATATGCCCTTCATCAACCCCCGCAAGGTCGAGTTCGAGTACGGCGCAGACGGAAACCAAGGATCGACCGGCGGCAATGCCTGGGAAGGCGAGCTTCCGGGCCCAGTACTCGGATTGCCGCCTCCTGTCAGCATCAAGGTCATCGCACAGGAAGGCTTACCCGACGTCTCATTGTTGTTTGCCGTCACGGCCGAGCTCAAGCTCGACAAGCTCTTCGGGGCAATAGCGGCCAACATCATGACATGTGATGCGGTCATGAAGGCGCTCGGCAAGCACTGGTCGCGCATGTTTCCCTTCTTGGTGAAGCTCGAGCAAAACTTTCCGCACTTCGAGTTCGTCGGGATGCTCGGGGTCTCCTTGGGTATGGCGATGGACACGATGACGCCATACGTTCGCCTCCTGACCTCCTATGAGCTCAACCTAGAAATTGGCGCCCTCTACAGCATGCTCGGGCCTCTCGGCGAGACCGCCGCACGGCAAGTGTCGAACTCCACCGGTACGAGCGTTCACTCGCTCGATGCCAGCCTGGGCAATCTCGGCGGTCGCTCGTGGCAGATCTCCAGCTTCGCGAACATCCCCACCCGGATGTCGTAGTGTCGCCGGATGTCGTAGTGTCGTCGGATGTCGTAGTGTCGCCGGATGTCGTAGTGTCGCCGGATGTCGTAGTATCGCCGGATCGGAAGGGACCCATCGCTGGGTGAGCGCCGGGTGAGCGCCGTGCCGGCATCGGCGCCGTGCTCACCGGTCCTCGCTCGTAGGCACCGGCTGACCTCGGGCCTCATCCTCGTGACTCCGCCATGGATTCGACCCACGCCACCGCGGCCCCGAGGTCGGTCACCGACCTCGCGAGACGATCATGAGCGCGACCGATGACCCGCGAGGCCACCCCTCGCACCCGCGGCACGACACTGACATAGGCACTGCACCACTGCACCGACAGCAGGTACCGCTGTAGCTCCACGAGCTTCGCCGCCGCACTTCCATCGACACGCCTGATGTTCGACAAGTCGAATATCACCCGACCTCCGCCGTCGACCTGGCCCGCCTCGACCCTGAGCGAGCCGATCATCCGCTGGATCTCGTCGACGACGCTCGGGTACAGCTTCTCTCCGTAGGGCGTGAGTATGGTCAGACCCGATCGCCGCTCGCGACCGAACACGCAGTGCTCCCGCACTCTTAGGCGAGTGCGCCCGGCACTCGACGATCGCCGCGCCTGCTCGGTACCTTCGACCCCTCCGAGCTCTACGAAGCCGAGGATCGCTCGCTGACCGATGCTGTGCACCCCGCCGTTCCTCATTGCATTCTGAATTCGGACGCAGCCGTGGCGGGAGAGCTCGATGTCAAGGACGATGCTGCCCTTCGACATACGAGTGATCTTCAGGCTAATGTCCCCCGATAGCCGCGTGAGGACGTCGAGCGCGGCCTTGCGCTCCTCCTCGGAGAAAAGCTCCAATTCGCCCTCGATCCGGAGTCGCCAGAGCACCCGCTCGTCCAGCCCTCGCGGAGGCCGGCTCGGATCCGCCTCGCCACGAGGCAATGCATGGATCCGGTGAACCTCGGGCATGACATCCGTCGCATACTCGATCTGCACGGCGACCGATGCGCCGGTGGACACGGAAGACGCCAGGGCCATGTACTTCTTCTGTGCGATCGCCACCGCGAGTCGCTGAACCTCGGCGACCCACATCGACTCGTCTCGCAGATCAACACACTGCCTCGACTTCAGCAGCGCCGGCAAATCGACGGGCTCGGGCGCTCCGGGGAGGAGGAGCGGCACGAGCGAGCAGTCATCGCTCGAGATGCACCGGTCCAGGCAAGCCTGTCGCTCCGCGTCTTGCCACGCCGACCAGCCATGAGCGCCGACACAGACGAACACGAGCGGCACGGCCTCGATGACTCGCTCGATCTCCAACAGCCACTGTGTCCCGGGCCCGAGCGCCCATTTATCGAACCATGGACGAATGCCAAATTCACATAAAGCATGACACAGTCGCTCGACGATGGTCTTGTCGCGGCCACTATGACTGACAAACACGTCGTACAGACTGGCCATGGCTCGACGAGAGGAGAAGTGACCACCTGAGCCCGAGGAAGACGGCGAGGTGACCGGATGAGAATCGTGCTGAACCGGCATATCTAACCCCACGAGATGGCGAAGGAGGAGAGCCCCCGAAGCGCGTGACGCTGGCACTCATGCTGAAGACGACACCGCTGCCGGGGCGCCGTAACGAACGATCAGAACATCACAAGAAGACAAGTCCACTCGATCATTCATCACCATGAATATGGCTGAGTCGACGATGCCTCCGGCCAGTGTCCGCACGAACGCTCCCCATGGTCATGACCCAGAGCACATCGTATGAGGCAGCAATGGTAACTGTAGTCGTATTCCTTACCGAACGCACGAGGTTCGTCAGTGACATGAACACCTAAATCTCACCGACAATAGTGCTTCGTCATTCGGCCCAGGAGCCCGTGGCCCCTTCGGGCTTCGAAGATGATCCTTTATGTATGAAACATCAGTAAACCATGAACTCTACCTGGACATACCATCGAGCACTATCCGATCTTCGCCCACCACTACGACAAGAGTGACTGAACGCCCGATCGACACCACCGGACGGACGACGAGAACGAACGGAGGCCGGCGCTCGTCCCTCTACTCCACCACATAGACGAACGTCGTCTGATCCGGTACGTCCGCCAGGAACCCGAGCGTCGTCAGATCGCCGCTGTCGATCGTGGCGATCTCCTGCTCCACTCGCCCTTCACGCCCGAGCACCCGGCGCACGCTCACCTCCCCGGTCAGCCCGATCGCCGCGACGAGCTCTGGCGGCATCCGCACCGGCCCGGCCGAGCTCATGCCCGGGGCGAAGTTGGCCACCACCACCACCGCCCGCGCCGAGCCGGGCTCGAAGCGCGCGAAGGTATAGAACCCATCGGGCACGTCTGCGAACATCCCGGGGTTGTTGAAGTACTCCAGCCCCCAGTACGAAGAGCCCACCACGGAGGGATCGCGGCTCAGCGTGAGCAGATCGGCGTAGTAATTCCGTAGATCGGCCTGCGCCGCGCTCAGCCCTCCGCCGTCGAAGGCCCCCCCGTTGACCCACGCCGACAGGGCGGGCAGCGACCAGTAGTCGAAGATCGAGGTGCGCCCGTCGTCCTGCCCAAAGCCCTCCACCCCGGCTCCGGCCTCGCCCACCTCCTGGCCGTTGTACATCAGGATCGGCCCGGCGCTGAATAGGAACGCGATCGGAGCCAGCTGATAGCCGGCCTGCATCGAGCCGAACCCCGAGTCATCGGGGCCGCCCATCGGCTCGATCGGCGAGGCGATCCGCCGCTCGTCGTGGTTCTCGAGGTACTGGAGGTAGCGCGCTCGCACGTCATCGCCCAGGCCGAACATGATGGTGGCATAGTCGTCCTGGCTGCCGGCCCCCTGATAGATCCGCTTGAGGCCGTCGTAGCCGTCGTCGTGATAGACCGCGTCGAAGCCCGCCGCGAGCAGGCCGTCGAGATCGGCGAAGGCTTCCGCCAAGAAGTAGGCCTCGGGATCCCGCATCCGTGCCTGCTCGATTAGCCACGCCCACGCCTCGCCAGGGACGAAGTGGGCAAAGTCGCAGCGAAAGCCGTCGACTCCCCGGCCCTGCCAGTAGGCGACGATCGCGTCCATCTTCTGCCAGGTGTCGGGGATCGGGTTGTAGACGCCGGTACCGGTGGTGAAATCGAAGCCCCAGTTGAGCTTGATCGTCTCGTACCAGTCGGTGTCCGAGGGCGCCGCGGTGGCCTGGTTGTTGCCGGTGACCTTGGGGGTACTGCCGGGCGCGCCGTTCTCGGGCTCGAACACCCCGTCGAACACGAACCCGGGCGGGTTCCACTCGGCGGGCCGGGTCAGCGTGAGGCTCTGCCCGGGTAGATAGAAGAAGTTGTTGCCCGGATCGAAAAAGGCGCTCTGGTCGTCGCTGGTGCCAAAGTCGGCGGCGGGCTCGACCACCGAGGCGTAGCTGCGGGCCACGTGGTTGGGTACGAGATCGATGAGCACGGTGACCCCGGCCGCATGAAAACGATCGACCAGGTCGTCGAACTCCTCAAGGCGCATGTCGGGATCGAGGGCGTAGTCGGGCGACACGTCGTAGTAGTCCCGAACCGCATAGAACGAGCCGGCGCGCCCCTTGACGATGTCGGGATCGTCGGCGGGCAGGCCAGGGTAGGCGGTGAGCGTGGCCTGGCGCAGCACGCCGGTCAGCCACACGTGAGTGATCCCCAGGTCGAGCAGCTCGCCTATCGCCACCTCGTCGATGTCGGCGAACTTGCCCACCCCGTTGTCGTCGATCGATCCATCGACCGCCCGGGTCTGGTTGGTGTTGCCGAAGTGCCGCACCACCAGCTGATAGATCACCGCGCGGTCGCCGAGCTCCTCACCCCCGGTGGTGTCGTCACCGGTGCTGCTGCTGTCCCCCGTGGGCTCCTCGGTACCGCCGGTCGTGTCGGCCGAGCCGTCGCTGCCCGAGGTGGAGGCATCGACGGTGACGTTGGTGATGCTGGTGATGTTGGTGATGCTGCTGGTCGGCGCCCCGGTGCTCCCGGAATCTGCGCTGCCCCCATCGGCACCGCCGCCGCCGGGACACGCCAGCAAGAGGCTCGAGGCAGGCAACACTCCCCAGCGGACCCAGCAACGCATGTCGCTGCCATACCTTAAAGGCCCGCCCTCAGGGAGCCGGCGGGAGCAGCGCGAGCCCCGGACCGCGGGGAGTGCCCGCTGCGGCCACTTGCTCGCCCGCCTGCCACACGGCGTCGATGAGCGGCGAGCCGGCGTGATAGACGAGATCGCGATAGTCGTCGGTGTCGAGCACCAACATGTCGGCGCTCTTGCCCGGGACCAGCGAGCCCACCTCGCCGTCGAGGTGCAGCGACGCGGCCGCATTGTGGGTGGCGGCACATAGCGCCTCGGCGGGCGAGAGCCGACAGCCGTAGCACGCGAGCCCCATCACCATGGCCAGGTTCTCCAGGGCGCAGCTGCCCGGGTTGCAGTCGGTGGCCACCGCGACCGGCACCCCCTCGCGCACCAGCGCCCGCCCGTCGGCATAGCCCTTGCCCAGCACCAGCGAGGTCCCCGGCAACAACGTGGCCACCACGCCGGCGTTGCGCAGCGCCCAGCGCTCATCGTCCGACAGGTACAGCAGGTGATCGGCCGAGACCGCCCGGAGCTCGGCCGCCAGCATGGCGCCCCCGGTGCTCCCCAGCTCGTTGGCGTGCACCCGCAGTAGCATCCCCAGGTTCTTGGCCGCTGTCAGCACCCGCCGAGCCTCGTGTGGGGTGAAGGCCCCGCGATCACAGAACACGTCCGCATACTCGGCCAGCCGCTGGGCAGCCACCGCGGGCAAGATCTCCTCGCACACCCGGTCGATGAAGGCCTCGCGCCCCCCTTTGGTGTCACGGGCCTCCGTGGGGATCGCGTGCGCGGCCAGGCACGTGGTCTTGACACGAAACCCGGCGGCGCGCAGCCGCCGAGCCACTCGCAGCTGACGAAGCTCGGTGGGCAGATCGAGCCCGTAGCCGCTCTTGATCTCGAAGGTGGTGGTCCCCGCCGCGCGCATGCGCCGAACCCGGGCCAGCGTCTGCGCGTAGAGATCGTCCTCGCGCGCGCGCCGGGTCGCCTCCACGCTCGAGAGGATCCCGCCGCCCCGGGCGAAGATCTGCTCGTAGTCGGCGCCGGCGAGCCGAAGCTCCAGCTCGTCGATCCGATCGCCCGCCCACACCACGTGGGTGTGCGGATCGACCAGCGCGGGCACGAGCGTCTTGCCCCGGCAGTCGACCACCTCGGCCTCGTCGTGGTGCTGATCGGGCACCCGATCGCCGGGGCCCACCCACGCGATCCGCCCCTCGGCATCCACGGCCACGCTCGCGTGGTCGAGGATCGAAAGCCGCGACATGGCCACGCCCGCGCGGGGGCCGGGGTCACCGTCGAGGGTGACGACGCAGCGGGCACGATGCAGCAGGCGGCGCTTGGGCATGCCCAGGGGTGTAGCAGGTGGCCGCGGCGGGGGAAACTCGTGGGGTGAAAGAGGTGGCTGACGCCAGCGGTGGTGCGCTTGGGTGGTTGTCACCTGCGATCTTGCCAGAGATCGCAGGCGAGCTCCGTCGGCACGGCGAACCTACGCTACCCTACTACGCTATCCTATACGCTACCCTACCGGCTGGCTCGAGAGCGTGAAGCTACCAGCCACACTACCATCGGGCTTGTGGTATTGCCCTTCGTAGGCATCCCCCTGCAACACGCCCGTAAATCGATAGTAGTGGGTCTGAACGGTCAACGTATCGCCGTCGAGAGTCGCCGTCGCGGTCAATTGCCTCGTGGCGTTCCGCGTGCCTTGTGCATCCTGATCGAAGGTAATGCACAAAAGGGCCTCTGGGCCTTCGAACAGAGGCTTGGTCAAGAGAATAACCGTTAGGGCACTATCCCTGGCGTACTTATTACCAACACCAGTGTGCTGCCCGTGGAATACCTTGGCGAATTGATTACCCGATGAATCTGTCATTTCGTTCTCCTTTTGGGTGCTTGCTCCGATCCGATGTCACGTCATTCGACGACAGCGGAGTGAATTGGAGGCTCTCAAGCGCTAATTGCACGAGCACGCGACAGCATCGCGCGCGGCGCCTTACACCTCGCAAAAAGCAAGCTCGAAGAGAGTATACATCATACTCTCATATTGTGTAGTGACATTCCAAGATTTCATGTTAGCTGAAATCGAGAACAGCATGAACGGATTGACCTCGATGATCATGCACACTCACCAGAGCCGAAATGCAGGTAATTACGATGGTTTTCGATTTCATCCGAGTTGAAATCGAAATGCGTATGAATTTGACATCTTTAGGCTTCAGCGTCGAACTGATGTCCAGATATGCGCAAATTCGACGCGCATGATTTCATGTCTGGTTGAAATCCGATGCAGCAGAGCAGCGTTCGGGCGATTGGATTTCACATCGAGCTGAAATCGACGAGCAAAGAGCCACGGATAGTGGTGGGAAGGAAGGATCGGGGCCGACCGCGAGCCCCCGAGTCGGCCCGACCTCCGACTCCTCCGAGTCGGCCCCGATCTCCCCCTCCCTCACTCGGCGCCCGCGCTCCCGGGCCAATTCGCTCAGGTCAGCTCGCTCAGGCCCGAGCGCTCAGGGCAGCGACGCCCTAAGCAGCGCGACCGCCGGGACTCCTCCCTGCCCCGCGGTGATGAGGCCGAAATTAGTGACGTAGAGCCCTTGCGGCTCCTCGTCTTCGGCGATCTCCAGGCTGGCCGGACTGTCAAAGATCTCGCCGTCGGCCAGGGTCTGCACGGTTCCATCGGGCAAGACCTGCAACATCACCGATTGCTTGTTGACCGCGATGAGCAGACGCCCCTCTTGGTCGATGGCCAGCCCGTCCAGCCCGGTGAGCCCACAATCGGGGCCCACCAGGGTCTCCATCGAGCCCGCGCTGCCGTCGGGCATGACCTCGATACGAAAGACGACGCCAAAGTCCGTATTGACGCCGTAGACAAAGCCATCACGCGGCGTGATCCCGTTGACCCCCACGGGGAAGTCCAATAGCTGCGGCGGACAGGCCGCGGGGTCGCCCACCAGCGACTCGTCGGCGAACCACAGGCTGGTGGTTCCGTTGGGCTCTACCGTGAAGATCTGGCCGGCGGCCGAGTCGCTGACATACATCAACCCCTGGTCGTCGAACTTCACGTCGTTGGGGAAGGCCAGCTCGGGATGCTGAGCAAACAGCTCGGCCTGTTGCTCGCCTGCACGCAGCACATAGACTCCCGTGTCGACCCCCGGGGTCGTCGAGAACACCGCGCCGAAGAGGTCACCGTCGCCGTTGAAGGTCATGCCCGCCAAAAAGCCCCCGTCGGGATCCAGTGCCGGCCACGTGCCGTACTCGCTGACCTCGCCGTCATCGGTCACCCGGACGACCCGGCTCACCGGCGCGAACCCGACGTAGGCGTCGCCGCCATAGAGCGCCAGCCCCTCGGGTAGCTCGCCGAGCGTAGGGTCGAACTCGGCGACGATCTCGAACTCGATGGGAACCGCCGAACCGTCGGTGTCGGTCTCGGTCTCGGTGTCGGTCTCCGTCTCCGTCGCGCCCTCCGAGCCCGTCGAGCCGTCGAGCGCTCCAGTCGAGCTGTCGTCGCCCGACCCAGTGGTCCCAGAAGCCATGGTGGTGGCCATGGTGGTGGTCATGGTCGCGGTCGTCGTCTGCTCGCCAGCGTCGTCGGGATCGCCCGACGATCCGCCACAGGCCGCCACTCCCAGCCAGGCCAGCATCGACACGATGCCGAGCATTCCCTCGACGTGATCATTGCTCAACGCTCTATTCATCGCTCACTCCTCGCTCCTTGCACCGAGCCCTCGCACGACGAACACGGGCCGCTCCCTCGTGGGCTCACGACCGGCTTCGCACTGGATCCGGCTCGGCTGCACCGCTAAGATGGCGCCTCGGCATAGGCGTTTCCATCATCAATACTCGCGAATTCTTGTCGAAAGCTCTCACGAACGGACGATCTCATGCCATGGATGCAGCTGACCCCGGAACCCGACATCCTCGCGGACTTGCTGCGAGGGATCCACACGACCGGCCGGGTCTTTGCCCGCTCGGAGCTCTGCGCCCGCTGGGTCCTGCGCCTGCAAGGGGCCACCAGCGCTCACTTCCACGCGGTCGAGCAGGGCGTATGTTGGCTGCTACTGGACGACCACCCACCGTTCGAGCTGCGAGCAGGCGACGTCGCCCTGCTCCCCACCGGCGGGGGTCACCGGCTGGCGTCTCACCGTTCCGCCCGGGGGCGTGCCTTTGCGATCCCTGATCCGGTCACGCACACCTCGACCGAGGCGGCGATGCTGCGCCACGATGGCCCCGGAGATCCCACGATCTTGGTCTGCGGCGCGCTACGCCACGCCAAGGGCGGGGTCGATGCGATCCTCGGCGCGTTGCCGCCGGTGCTGATCGCACGCGGCCAGGATCCCCACAGTCAGGATCCCCACAGTCAGGATCCCCGCGGCGAGGATCCCCGCAGTCGCTGGCTGATCCCCACCCTCCAGCTGCTCTTCGACGAGGTCCGACAGGCCCGCCCCGGCGCCCAGCTGGTGGTCGATCGGCTCAGCGACACCTTGTTCGTGCAATTCGTCCGCGACTGGATCCTCCACGGGGATCACCAGGCCCAGGGCGTCCTCGCGGGCCTACGCGACAGCGAGGTCGCCCGAGCCCTGGCGCTGATGCACCGCGACCCCGCCGGCCCGTGGACGGTGGATGCCCTCGCCCAGCACGCGGGTCTGTCCCGCTCTCGCCTGGCCGCCCGCTTCCGCGAGTTGGTCGGCCAGTCGCCCCACGCGTACCTCATGGAGCTACGACTACGTCGCTCCACCACCCTCATCACCCAGGGGTCCCTGTCCCTCGAACAGGTCGCCAGCGCGGTCGGCTACCAATCGGCGGCCGCGTTCTCCAAGGCATTCTCCCGGCGCTTCGGCGTGTCGCCGGGGCGCTACACCAGCGAGGCCGCGTAGCCCCTATCCGGATTGCCGTCCGAGCGCCGCGGGCCACCGCGTCCCGCCGGCCACCGCCACCGGCTCGTCGGGCCGGCGCTGACCCTCGACGACAAAACGCCCGCGATCCACCGGATCGCGGGCGCTCTACGCGGCCTCCCGTCGCGTCGCGTCGCTACGCGAGGATCTCCGTCAGCGGCGTGGTCGATCTCGCCTCGCCTCCGCCCACCGAGCCCGCCCCGGGCTCGAAGGCTTGCAGCAGCGCGAGCAACACGTCGGACATGTTGCCCTCGGACGCGGCGTTGTTGGCGTTGGGGTTGTCCGACGCCACGGCCTGGTAGTGGACCCCCGGGTTGGCCAGGTACCCGCGACCGGTGCCCCCCAAGATGATGGGCTGCCGACGAATGCTGTGCGACCAGCCGATCGAGCAATCGCTGCTGCCGTAGACGATGGTGGAATCGAGCAGGTTGGTGCCGTCGAAATCCTCGGTGTCACGCAGGATCTGCAGCATCTGGGCATAGCGCTCCATGATGTAGACGATCCCGTCGTGGTAGGCCTCGCCCCCCTGGTGGCTGAGCACGTGCTGGGTGCTGCTGCTGCCGCTGCTGCTCTCGGCGAAGGTGGCCTCGCCGGCCAGCGGCAAGAACAGGTTGGACGCCACCCGGGTGATGTCGCAGACGAACGCGTACGCGATCATCTCGGACATCAGCTGGTTGACCAGCGTGAGCTGCTCGTTGTTGACCGACTCGCTGTTGGTGTGGGTGGGCTGCGGCGGAAGATCGCAGGTCGGCGGCATGGCCGAGATCTTCTGCTCGAGCTCGGACAACGCCTCGAAGTGAGCGTCGAGGCGCTGGTTGTCGAGCGACCCCAGCTGCGAGCGCATGCGGTTGGCGTCGTCGCGCACCGCGTCGA
This sequence comes from Myxococcota bacterium, assembly GCA_039194325.1. Classification (GTDB taxonomy): domain Bacteria; phylum Myxococcota_A; class Polyangia; order Nannocystales; family Nannocystaceae; genus Paraliomyxa. The sequence continues at coordinate 22,644 of JBCCWC010000054.1, read as the reverse complement.
GGATGCTCAGCCGCAGGGCGCTGTCGTCGGGCTGCGGGACGAACTCGCCGAAGATCGTCTGCCACACGTCCACGGGGTTGGTCTGCCCGTAGAGCGGCGTGAGGTTGCCGGGCTCACCTCGCACCGAGAGCGCGCTGGCCGTGGTGCCGTTGTCGGCGGGCGAGAAGCCCTTGGAGCACTGCACCTGCATCGAGCGAATGGGCGTGGTCACCCGCGCGGCGATGGCGTCGGCGATGAGCTGATCGATCGTCGGCCCCCCGAAGTTGGTGGCAAAGCCCGGGCCCCCCGTGGGCACGAAGGTGTAGCCGCTGAACGCGGTCATCCCCTCGTGGTGGGTGATCTGGTTCTCACAGCGGTTGAGCAGGCCGGTGAGCACCGAGACGTACTCCTTGACCGGGCCGAAGGGCGTGAGCTCCTCGGTCAGCTCCCAGTCGGGACCGGTGATGGAAGGCTCGAAGCGGTCGAGCAAGACCCCGTTGCCCCAGAAGAACGAGATGAAGCGGGTGGGCAGGCCGTCGCCGTTGGCGTAGGCCGTGCCGTGATCGTTCATCATCGCCTCGAGCGGCGGCAGGGCGACCGAGACGGCGGCCCCCCCGGCCATTCCACGGAGCATGGTGCGACGGCTGAGCTTGAACTTGCGCAGAGGATGCATGATGGCGGTTCTCCGGTTACGAAAGGTCGCGAAAGGTCCCTTGCGCTTATTTAGGGGTGTCCACCAAGCGGAACAGCGGGTTGAGAGTCAGCTCGACCATGACGGCCTTGTAGTTGTAGTTCGTCTCGCTGAAGGTCGTGTCGAGGACCGCGATGCCCTCGGCCTGCGCGTCACCCTCGTGGTGACCCAGCGTGCTGCGATAGAGGTTGCGGACCACGCAGTTGGGCGTACGGGGGTCGTTGCGGAGCAGCTGGACCAGATCGGCGGCGTTGCCGAAGGTCCCCAGGCCCGCCACGTCGCCCGAGGAGTCGATGGGCAAGCCGTTGTCGAGCTGCCGGTGCCCCCCAATGGGGTCGAAGCGCTCGAACGCAAAGCCCACCGGATCCATCACGCCATGACAGCTGGCACAGCCCTCGTCGGCGTTGTGGACCTGCTCCATCCACTCCCGCAGGGTCTGCCCCTCGGTGGGCGTGGGCGGCATGGGGTTGACGTCGGGGGGCGGAGGCTGGATGTCCGTGCACAGCAGGACCTCCTGCACGAACAAGCCCCGACGCGTGGGCGAGTTGACGTCGGGGTGCGAGAACACCGAGAGGAACGCGCCCTGGGTCAGAAACCCCGACCGCCCCTGGTCGGCCGGGAGCGCCACCAGCTGCCACGGGAAGGCCGGCGGCTCCATGCCGTAGAGCTGGGCCAAGTCGTCGTTGACGAAGGTGTAGGTGGCGTCGAAGATGTTGAGGAAGCTGCTCTGCTCCTCGAACACCACGTTCTGGATGAGCAGCTGGGTCTCCTGCCGCATGGCGTTGGCCAGCTCGGGCGTGAACGTGGGGAACAGATCGTTGTCCTTGCCCTTGTTCTCCAGATCCCGCAGCCGGTAGAGCTCGTCGTAGAACGCCATCAGGCGCTCGCGCGCCTCGGGGCGGTCGAGCATCTCGTAGGCCAGGGCCTCGATGTCCGCGTCGCTCTCCAGGCCCCCCGCCTCGGCCAGGTCGAGCAGCGCCAGATCGGGGGTGTGCCCCACCAAGAAGAAGGACAGCCGCGTGGCCAGCTCGTAGGCGTCGAGCTCCCGAATGTCGTCGTCGCCCGTGGGCATCCCGACCGCGGTCACGTAGAGGAAGTTGGGCGATTCCAGGACCGCCGCCACCTCGTACTTGACCCCGGTCATGAAGTCGCCCTCGGCCCACTCGCGCCCCGCGAGCCCGATCTCCGTGAGCGTGCCGACCTCGTCTTCGGTCAGCGGGCGCCGCCAGGCCAAGCGACCCAGCTCCCGAGCGATCTCCTCGTAGCAGGCGTCGTCCTGGGACACGTTGATGCAGGGAGCGACCACGGCCAGCTGGGTCGAGTCCGACATCAGCGAGGTGCCGATCGCCATGGCCGAAGACTCGTAGTCCTCGATGTCGACCGGGGTCAGCGGCTCGATCACCGCCGTCTCGCTGTCGAAGCTACCCAGCTGCGGCAGCGGAGGCGGATCGGCGGCCTCGGCGGCCGCGGCCCCCAGCATCACCTCCACGCTGTCGACGTACTGCGCCGGGGTCAGGCGGCGGATCCCCCCCGGGGCGGGGACCACGTCGATGTCGAGCGGACTCCCGGTGTCGGTGCCGGTATCGTCGACCGCGGTGTCGTTGCCGGTCGTCGGCGGACCGTCTGGCCCGGTGCTGTCGGTGCCGCTGGGATTGGCCCCACCATCGTCACCACACGCGGGCAGGGCGAGCGCAAGCAGGCACAGGGGCACCACCAGGGGATGACGGGAGCGGAGTGAGATCGTTGTCATCGAAGACCTACCGATGAGACGACCGACCAAGAGCGTCGGCCAAGGGACCTGAGAGCGTTGGACGAGACAGCCGCGAAGGTGACCGCGACGAAGGTCGCGACCGGCATGTCCCACTCGGGAGCTAAATGGTCGGCGGAGACCGAATCCTTTATTCAACGAACATGGTTATCGCGTGAGTGTTCGAATTTTTCCAGGGTTTTCGTCGCAGATGCCACTGGCCAGGGCCCGATACCGTCGCCGAAGAGGGCCACGCCGGGCCACCGCGAAGAACGATTCGCGAACGGGAACGGGCCGTTCGAAATGACGAACCGATGCCGGCCTACGCCTACCGAACGGACGGCGAGCCCGCGCCCTCGAACCGCGTGGGCCGAACCCTCACGGTAGCCCGCGACAGGCTAGCAAAGACGGCTCGGATTTCACGTACGCGATGGTCATCGTCGCTTGACTCCGACCTCCTCGGGGAGCGCGAGGCTTTGCCGTGGGGGCTTGGTCTCGGGTTTAGAGGCGATGATGGAATCGTGGTCCATCTCGCGACCCGTGCACGAGTCCCGCGGCCGCGGCGAGCCCGACCCCGATCCATCCCATAGGCCAGATCGATGACCCTATCGACCGTTTCGATGTCGCGGCCGCGCGCTCGCGGGTGACGATCGCATCGGCGCCCATCAACCCCGAGGCCGAAGCTCGATTTCGTCGGTCCCCCTGGCGAGCATCGCGAACACCCGAAGGTCCTCGAAGAGCTCGCGGACCGAAGTCGGGCCCATGGCCCTAAAACCGCAAATTCGGCCCCTCCGAGACAAACGCAGCCAATCCGAGCCGATCGTCGGTTACACTTTGCGTCGATCGCTAGGCCGGCGATGAGCGACCACGAGAGCATCAGGTGGCGGATTCGGATCCTCAACGGTCCGCTCCGGGGAGTCACCCACACGATCCGAAAGCGGCTGAGCATCGGCCGTGCGAGCAGCTCCGACATCCAGCTGGTGCACGACGGGATCTCCCGGCAACACGCCCAGATCGTCATCGACGACCGCGGCCAGCACGTCCTGCAAGATCTCGACAGCAGCAACGGCACGTTCGTCGACGGCGAGCGGATCCGCCGGCATCCGCTGCAACCCGGGCTCGTCTTCAAGATCATGAAGGTCCGGCTCGTGTACGAGCGAGCCACCGAAGAATCGGTCGACTGTGAGGAATCGGGCGTGTACGCGATCCGCAAGGTCGACGGCACCACGCTGCGCGGCACGGTCGACTACGGCGAGCTCGACCTGCCCCAGCCGGCCGCGCCCCGCACCCACGCCGAAACCATCAAGGATCTCAGCGAGCAAGACACGCCCCTGCCGCGGTTTCGCGAAGGGTCGTCGAGCGCCCCCGCCGTTCAGGCTCGGGCCGAGGAACGCCATCGCGTCGTGGCCCGCTATCCCGACGGCTCGCTCTACGAGGGCAGCCTCGTCGACGATGTGGTCGACTACCGCGAGCTGCGAACCCGCAAGCTACGGGGAGACGAGCTGCAGCACGCCGAGCTCCTCAAGCACGAGGATCTCGACGAGCGACTGCGCATCACGGAGGACAACGGGGCCCGGCGGGTCTTTTGTCGGTTCGACACCAATTTCCCGGCGAGACTGCGGTTTAGCGATGGCGACGAGCTCCCGGCCGCCGTGCTCAACATGGGCGTCGATGGAGCCAAGCTCCGCGCGTACGATCACCAGATCGAGCACGACGCTATCGTGTGGCTCGCTATCCACTTGGTCTCCCGCGGCCGCGCGCTGACGGTCGCCTTCACCTGCCGCGTGGTGTGGACCTGTCGCGATCACATCGGGTTGGCCTTCGCCGGCGCCCCGGGCTGGGAGCAGCGCGGGAGCCACCACAAGGTCGCCGTTCGCACCCACATGGATCTGCGCGACCAAGTCCGCGCCGCCCGCAGCACGCTGGGCCGGCTCAAGCTGCGAGCGCGCCGTCCCCCCACCGAATAGCGGCGGCCGGCATCGCCCATGTCATCGTTCGTCGCCCCGTCGCCCACTGGGTACACAAGGGGACGAGTCGCCCCCTGGATCATTGCGCTGACTAGAACGATCAAGGGGTAGCGGGCCCCCATCGGCCCGAATCGTCGGCTCGTCCAGTTCGGCCCATAGTCGGACACCTTCGTCAGACGAACCTTGAAATGCCGTGGATCGCCTTCCCGAGGGATCTAAGGACTCCCCTGATCTCGAGGCTCCGTGCGGGGAACGGGCCATCATGCTGTTTTTCCGGATGATCCGGCCTGTTTTGAACGTAGACTATTCCGTAATGACGCGTACATTATAGGGGTTGGTCGATCGACTCCTTCGACGTTCATGGATGAACGGAATGGTGACATGGACAGCAGCACCGAGATCTCCACGAAGCAATGGCAAGTTCGTGTCCTCAATGGTCCGACGCAAGGCGCATCACGGCTCCTGACCGGACGCTTGAGCATCGGCCGCGCGGCGAGTGCCGACCTCCACCTGGGCGCTCGCGACATCTCGCGTCAGCACGCCCAGATCATCGAAGACGAACAGGGCCGCCACATCCTCGTGGATCTGGCCAGCAGCAACGGCACGTTCGTCGAGGGGCGAGGGATCGACCGCCATGTGCTCGAGCCCAACACCTTCTTCACGATCGCGGATATCGACGTGGCCTACGAAGAGGCACGCAACCCCCCGGGGCCGGCTACGGAGGCCCCGACGGTCGATGCTCGGACGCTCCGCGGCACGGCCCAGATTCGCCGCTGCGAGACCCGAGACTATCCCAGCGCGACCATACCGCCGGCACCACCGGTCGAGCCCGACGCTGAGCCCGCCGCGCCTCGGGTGTCCACCGACATCGAGGGCAACCCGCTGTCGTTCTGCAACGCCGAAGGCCAGGAGTACGAGGGCAACCTCATCGACGACATCATCGAGTATCGCTCGCTCCGCTCGCAGCGCCTGCGCGGTGGCTTTGCGCAGGCCAGCCTGCGCCAGCGCTTCGAGTCCCTTCGGGAGCGGCTGCGACAGCCGCCCTCGACCGATCCAAAGATCTCCCAGCGAGCGTTCTGTCGGTTCGATTGCCAGCTCCAGATCCGGTTGCGGCGGTCCAACGGCGAGGAGCACGCCTGCCAGCTGCGTGACCTCGGAGTCGATGGAGCCCGGCTCATCCTCGACGGCCGCCCACTGCATCACGACGCGGTGGTCTGGCTGACGATCGACCTGCTGGGCGGCGATCGCTCCCGGTCCGTCGCGCTGGCGGGGCGGGTGATCTGGACCGATCACCCCTTCGTGGGCATGGCCTTCGCCGGCGCATCCGGCCTGGTCAAGGGTTGCTACACCGAGACGCCCGTTCCTCGAAAGCGAGACCGGTTCGGCGCCGTCACTCGACCCCGCGGCCTGCGGCTCGCGGTCCAAGCAGTCGAGACGGACGAGTGCTGAAGCGCCAACGACCCGCCGAGATCGTCTCCCACCGGTAGCCTTGTCGGGCGATCCAAGAGCCGAGCACAGACCGATCTTCGACGCGTGGTCCGGTACTGGGTTAGGTACTGGGTTGAGTATTGGTCCGGTATTGGTCCGGTACTGTCATGGAACCCTTGCCTGTCAAAGCGGCTCATGGGCTCGACGCGACTTCGGGAGATCCATGCACGGATTCTAAATGTAACACGTGTTACATTCTTTAACTAATTATGTGCAGACTCGCACGAAGGATGGGGTCGGTTCCCCCCATACATACATGGCCTAGCCCCCAATTCCCTGAGACGATCGGATCGATGGACGTGGAACGAAGAACGCATGCGCGGTATCGAGTCTGGTTTCCCGTCCAGGTCGACGCGGGATCGTTGGGAACGGTCGTGGGCATCTCTCGAGACGCGTCGGCCAACGGCCTTCGGCTCGACAGCAATGCCGACGTGATCCTCGGCACACCGGTACGCGTGCGCTTTCGCGTCTCCCCGCACGACCAGGCCCAAGATGTGGATGCCACCGTCGTGCGAGTGAATCGCAATCGATTCGGCGATAGCGACTGGCTGTACCAACTCGCGGTGCAGTTCGACGATCCCGTGCCTTCGCTCGACTCACGGCTGCGGGCTGAAATGTCGCAACAATGTCCCGGGCTCGGAGCGCGCGCGTAGCTTCCTAGCCCACCGATCGCCGGGCTCCGTCGCCTGCCCGTGCCCGAGCGACGAGGTGTCCCCGATTGAACACGGTGGTCAGACCATGGGCTGTTCCTTCGCGGGTACACTCGCGCCCGTGCTGGTCTTCATGTTCCCGCCGTCACTGGGGCACATCGCCGCCTCGGCCCGAGCGGATCTGCTGACCCAGTGGTTTCAGCGACATATCGGCGTAGACGTGACCATCGAGGTTGCCCCCAACTACGAGACACTGCGTAGCGCGATCATCGAGCGCCGGGTCGACCTGGCATGGGCCCCGCCCGTCGTCTGCGCCGCGGTCCAGCGCTCCTGCCTGGCCATCCTCAAGGCGATCCGGGGCGGTCGCTCCAAGTACCGCTCGGCGCTCGTCGTCCGCACCGACGAGGTCCACTCGCTCGACGACCTACGCGGAGCTCGGGCGGCCTGGGTCGACCACCTCTCGACCGGCGGCTACCTGTTGCCCATCGCCCACCTACGCATGTCCGGCTACGACCCCGATGGCCTGCTCAGTGAGCAATGGTTCGTGGGATCCTATGGTCGCGCCCTACAGTCGCTGCTCGACCGCGAAGCCGATCTGGCGGCGATCTACGTGCATAGCTCGACCTACGAGGCGGCCCAGAGCTCGATGCGCGACCTGGTACGCAGCCACGCGGCGGGGCTCTACCCCCTCGACTTCACCAACGATGCACCAAGCGACGGCCTGGTGGTCATCGATCGACCCATGCACTCCGATAGCCACTTGTTGCTCGAGCAGATCCGGCAGCTCACCGCGGGGCGACAGCATACTCTGCTGCTCACGATCTTCGACGCCGAGGCACTCGAGCTCGCCGACGCCGGCGAGTACGACCTGCTGCTCGAAGCGATGAAGTGATCGCTTCTCTCCACCCATTGCGATCCTAACCCGACCAGCCGCGCCCGTACACTCGTCCCGACCCGCGGATCCGCACTCGCGAGGGTCCTGGACACTCGGCGATCCCCCCCTATCGTGAGGCTTCGACACCCGAAGGGGGGCAAGCATGAGCGACACCACCACCCGACTGGTCCGGCGGTTATTGGACGAACCCGGGCAGATCGAAGCGCTCCGCTCCTTGGACGCACGCCGCTTTTGTGCCGTGGTCGCCGCGGTCAGCCTCGAAGACTCGGGCGAGCTGCTGGCCATGGCCACCCCCGATCAGACCCTCGCGGTCCTCGACCAAGAGATCTGGCGCAGCGACGACCACCAGCCCCAAGAGCGCCTGGACCCGGCGCGCTTTGCCATCTGGCTGGAGGTGATGCTCGAAGGAGGGGACGCGCTGGCGGCCCAGCGGCTGTCCGAGCTGCCCGAAGAGCTGCTGACCGCGGGGCTGAGCACGCAGCTGTTCGTGCTGGAGCTCGACGCCCTGGGTCACCAGATGGCCGGCGCCTCATGGGACGAGGCGGAGCTCGTCGAGCGAGTGCTCGACGAGTGCCTCTACCTCGAGCTCGATCGGTACACGCTGGTGGCCCGTCATGCCCTCGGGTGGGATCCCACGATCGCCGCCTTGCTGGCCCTCGACCAGGTCGAGCACGACCTCGTCGAGCGGGTGCTGGCACGATGCCACCACGCCACGCGACAAGAGCTCACCGATTCCGATGACGGCCTGGCCCCGATCCTTCGCGCGCAGCAGACCATCGAGGCCGACGCGCTTGCCGACCGCGACGACCGCCGAGCCCGCGCGGGCTATGTGTCGGCGGCATCGGCCAAGAGCTTCTTGGCCCTCGCCGCGCAGACCTCGGCGGGCGATCGGGGCGCGCTGGATGAGGATCCCGTGACCCGGGCGTACTTCCGCGAGCTGGATCCAGCGCCACCGGCCGCTGCGGGCGGATCCCGGGACCACCGCGAGCCACCCCCTGCGCTGTCTGGGCTGCTGGCGCACCTCGAGCCGGCGCCGTCGGCCGCTGCGCTGCCGCCGGGTCACTCGGGTGGTCACTCGGGTGGTCACTCGGGTGGTCCATGGTCCGGAACCGAGGCGACACCACCGGAGCCCCCGGCCGTGCTCGCGTTCCGAGAGGCCATGCATGCGCTCTACGCTCACCACCCCCAGCGACATGCGGAGCAGCTCGCCCGGCTCGCGTACCTCGCCAACGTGCTGACGGCCGCGGGCCGGTCCGGCGACGATCCCTACGACCTGCTCGGAGCCAGCAAAGACGCGCTGGCGATCGCCGCGCGGGGATTCGAACACGCGTGCACGACCCCGCCGCCCAACGACGAGGCGCCGTGGCGCCGCCTCGAAACGATAGGGGTCGACGCCCTTTTCCGCCTGGGCTGGCGGTACCATCGCTCGTCGTGCCCCGAGGTGTGAGGCGCTCAAAACGCCCACTCGTCACCGTCCTCGCCGTCGCGACCCTCGCCGTCCTCGCTATGGGGCGGCACCTCCATGCCAGCGAGCTGCTCGTGCAGCGCCCGCAAGAACTCCGCCGAGCTCCCCCAGAAGATGTCGATGTTGGCCTCTTGCCCAAAATACTCGGCCAAGTAGCGCTTGGCGCCCTCTACATCGGACATCTCCTGCATATCGGGATCGAGCTGCACCGCCACGTGGCAGTATTGCTTGAGTCGCTCGCGACCGGGTAGGCTCATCATCAGCCGAAACAGCACGCGAAAGTGCCAATCGGTCAGCCGAAACCCCAAGAACAGCAACGAATTGTCGACCAGCGCGCTCTCGACCTCCCGCGGGAACAGCCGGAACACATTGGCCTGAAGTAGATAGTCGAAGTAGTCATCCTCGGTCATCACCAGGCCATCGTCGGGGCCGGCACCAAAGGCCCCGAACGCGTGATAGACCAGCGGCTCCTTGGCGGTGGGGGGGATCACCGGGGCATCGTCGGCGCTCAGCGGCTTGCTCTGGTAGCGCCAGCGCGTGAGCACCTGCTGCGGTGGCCGGTCGTTGGCCCGCAGCGCCCGCTCGAGCAAGGGATCAAAGGTGGTCGTCACATAGAACGACGCGGGCAGCTCGGCCAGCAGTCGGTGGGGATCATGAGGGTCGTGCTCGCGCCGGCGATCCCCGACCATGGCCAGCAGCTTGCCGAGCTTGGGCCGGCTGGCGACAGGCGGCAGCTCCCCGGCCGGCAGCCAGCGGCCATGCTGCTCGATGAGGTTGTGCAGCAGCTGATCCCGATAGGCCTGGATCACGTTATAGCGCGACTCCTTGACCCGCATGTACTCGGCCACCCGCGGCAGATCGTCCCGATGGTGCGTCTGCATCGGAAAGCGATGTTGCCCCGCCAGGCGCATGGCAATGTCGTGCACTCCCCCGTGGATCCCCTCGAGCAAGCGTGGCCCGATGATCGGCACCACCCGACCGTTGTGCACCGGCTTGACCAGCCGCCGCCAGACTTCCTCGCCCACGGTCGCGGCAAAGCCCGCCTCGTACCACAGGCGCCCGCCCAACAGCCGCGTGAACAGGGCGGGCATCCAGAAGTCCGGCCGCTCTCGTACCTTGCCGCGGGCCACCGCCAGTGCACGATCGATCCGACCGTCGCGCATGAGCTCGGCAAAGAACGTGGGCATCATCTCTCGGGCCGTTCCCATGGAGATCGCCCCCTGCATCGCCACCACCGCCGGCACCCCCGCGTCGGCAAGGCGCCCGGCCAGGGTTGCCTGCGGCGAGGTTCGTTGCCCCGGCGGCAGCTGACCCCCATCCCCTGCGCTCTGGCACGAGGCCAGCACCAGCAACCGCGGTGGCCACGGAAGCTCGCCGACCCGCTCGGTGAGCGCTTCGCCCTTGACCACCGCCGCCTCGCCGGCCTCGTCTTGCAGCACCAACGCCGGACTGCCCGTGCGACGCCCGAACATCCCGTGGCTGACCAGATAGACGATGTCCACGCCCGTACGCAGCGCATCGACCAAGGCGTCGAGGGTCACGGGCGCATCGGGGCCGCCGAGCACGGAGACCTCGATGCCCTCGCCGCTCTCGCCGCTCTCGCCGCCCGCTGCCCCCGTAGCGCCGAGGGCCTCCTGGACGGCCCCGACCTCCGCCTGCCAGTCGACCGGCGCGAGCTCCAAGCGCGGAGACCGGGTGGGCGCCGAGACCACCACCAACGCGCGCAGCTTCGCACGCGCACGCAGCCGGATCGGACGCCAGTCGCGAGAGACCATGAAGCGGGACAGCAGCAACCTCTCCGAGGTCGTCAATCGAGCCCCGGTCTGCGGGTGGCGCAGCAGCTCCCATCGCAGCGCCTGCAGCTCCTGTGCGGAGGGATCGATCCGTAGCGACACCCGCAGGCCCAAAGCGGCGGCTTGGGCCGCCGCCTCCACTTGTAAAAAGCGCTGCTCGAGCGACTCGTCGGCCAGCAGCTGCCGCGCCAGTGCCTGGCCATACTCCGCCTCCCGACGCTCGAGGTCGGCCAGCTCGGCCAGCTCGAAGCGTGCGATCCCTCGTGCCGGCGCCACCTGAGCCTCGCTCGTAGGATCGCGGTGTGCCAGCTCGACCGCAAACGAATCTCCAACGCGATGGATCGATAGACTGAGGCTGAAGTACTCGCTATCCATAGATGCACTCCGTAGTGATCATGCCACGAACTCTCGTCGGGAGACCAGACGAATAGTCGGGCGATGAGCCCTTCGGGCCGCTCACCTTCGCCGACGCCGGCTCCACCACCGTCGCTTATCGGAACCTTTGTCGGATCCTCTGCCAGATCCTCTGCCAGATCCTTGGGCCTCCATCGCCTTGCGCAATGCCTCCGCGAGATCCTTCATCGACGCAAACCGCTCTGCGGGCGTTGCCCCCATTCCCTGCCGTAACGCCGCCGCCACCGACGCAGGCACCTCGACCTCATCCGGCACCGCCGACACATCTCCGGTCACGATGGCCATCGCCACCGCGTCGCCGGTCTTGCCATCGAACGGTCTGACCCCAAACAATATCTCGAATAGCGTGGCACACAGCGAAAACTGGTCGCAGCTTGGCCCCACCGAAAGCCCGAGCAATTGCTCGGGTGCGATATATCCCATCGTGCCAACCACTACGCCCGTGTCGGTGAGGGACTCGGTGAATTGGCTCAAATTGTCGGCTTCCGAGCCAGGCAGGGGCTTGGCGAGCCCAAAGTCGACCAAGCGGGCCTGCCCTTGGGTGTCGACGAGGATGTTCTCGGGCTTGACGTCGCGATGCACGATGCCGAGGTCATGCGCCGCTCCCAGGGCGTCGGCCACCTGGAGCCCGAGCGCTACGATCTCTGGCCACGCTCGCCCGGCGTTCGCCCAGGCGGCCAAGGTCTGCCCTTCGACGAGATCCATGACCAGATAGAGGCCATCATCGCAGGTGCCGACCTCATGCACGGTGACGATGTTGGGGTGCTCGAGGTTGGCCATCGCTTTGGCCTCACGCCGCAGCCGGTCGATGGCCTGCGCCTTGTCGGTTGGTACGACCTTGATCGCCACGCTCTGCCCGGTCTGGGGATCGGTCGCCGCATAGACCGTGCCCATGCCGCCCTGGCCAAGCCGGTGTTGGAGCGAATACTGGCCGATCCGCGGGGACGGCTGAGCCCTGCCGAACAGTCGCGATTCCAGCTCGGATCGGATGCGCCGCCCCTCCAGGCTCTCGGCCAACGAGTCCACGTCCAAAGCGGAAGGCATCGCTTTGGGAGACTCGGTAGGGTCGTCGTGGTGTGCCATGGTCGACGAGAGTGCTCAAAGAGCCGCCGAGACCTGGTGGGCGCTGCGGATCTTCGCGGCCCAGCCGTCGAGATCCGTACGGGTGCGCTCGAGGACTCGGGGGTCATTGGCACTTTCGGCCAGTGCCTCCTCGAGCAGCTGGCGGGCCCGACGAATGCGGGTGCGGATCGTGCTGTGCGGTACATCCATGAGCACCGAGATCTCGGCGGATGTTGCATCTTCCCAGTAGAACAGCTCGAGCAGCACTTGGTACTCGACTGGGATCCGGCGCAGTGCTCGGAGCATCAGCTGCTGCTGCTCGTCGCGGCCCATCATCGTGCTGGGGCCCGGCGCGAGATCGGCCGACGCATGGGAGGCCATGTCGACCGGTTCCTCGCCTACCTGCGCCCGGCGGTAGAAATCCCTGAGCTTGTTGTACGCAATGCTGAACAGGAACGCACGGAACTTCTCCGTCTCTCGCAGGCGGTGCTGACCATCCACGCAGGCCAACATCGTCTCCTGGATGAGATCGGTGGGCTCCACGGGCACCTTGTTCGCAAAGAAGCGCAACAGCAGCGGGTAGTAGCGAGCGAAGAGCTCCTCGCCCGCGGATTGATCGTTGGCCCGCCACGCCTCCAGCAGATCCAAGTCGCTCCGCATGCGCAGAGCATATCAGCGTGCGGCGCGCGCCTCATCAGCGCGGCGGAGCCGACGCGCTCGAGGCTCGCGGGTGCAGGGACTCGGTCGCCCCGAAGTTCCCCGAGTCCCTTCTGAGTCCCTTCCGAGTCATAATATAGACACTGGGGGGGTCGACCGCCCCCATCCAAGGCTCATCCTCGAGCCGACCGCTCCTCGCCGGGATATGGCGCAGGCCGTACCTATAGGTTGTACAACTTACGAAATGATCGCCGGTGATAACGCGGTATGCGGATGGATCTTCTTGGGCGGTCGACCGACCCCAGCAGGGCTCGTTCGTGGCGCGCCGGGGCTTGCTCCTACGACTATCCCGGGCTAGCCCCGGCTAGCTCCAGCTGGGCAGTTCGTCGAGCGCGACCGCGCGATCGTAGAGCAAGGCCGCCTTGATGGTCCCCTTGATGAAAGCGTCCGAGGTGCTCGAGCCCGACCGCTTGCCAAAGACCAGCCGTAGGTTCGCCTTGTCGAAGTTACAGGACGGGATCTCATGGTGGGAGATCTTCTGGTTTCCATTATGCTGGTCCCCCTGGTATAGGGTCACCGTATCCTGGGAGGACGAAGTCTGCTTGTAGACCGCGACCAGTCGCACCAGGGTACCCACCGCGTTCTTCTGATCATCGGTCCAGCCGGCTGGATACCCCGTCGACGGCTGGGTGCGGGCGTTGTCGTTGCCATTCACGCTCCAGCCTTCGCTGCTGCCCTCGCGATAGACCAAGCCGTCGAAGACGGCACCGTCGCCGCTCTCCATACTGATTGCTGAACCCGAGAGTCTCACCGACGACCCGTAGATCGTCTCTTCGGTGTCGTGGATCTGGACCCACACCACGAGGGTCTTGTCTCGCAGCGTTCCCGAGCCGTTGCTCAGGGTAACGCTCGCGTGCTGATTCCTCGCCACGTGCAGGCCATCCGCGTTCATCGTGGCCCCGTGGAGCGCGAGCCCATTCCAGTCCTCGTCGTCGCGGCCGACGACGTACGAGCCGTCGACGTTCACGAGATTGCCCTGCTGTCGCTGAGTCAAGGTGTTGGTGCACGTGAAGTCCCATACGCCGATCGGGTAGGACTGCGCCGAGTTCGTGGGGGTGTTGGTATTAGGCCTGAATTGTAGCGTCGGGAAATCGGAACCACCCGATGCCCCAGCATCTCGAGCAGTACCCAATCCACGAAATCGAAATGCACCTTCGGGATTAACAGCCTGGTCACCGGAAACGGGGGTCTCGTCGTTGATATCGCTCATTGGTCTTTACTTCCTTGTCGACTCGCAGTTCGTTGATTATGCCGTCATTGAAAGTCCGTTCATATGACGGGCTTGCTGAGTTGGTTGAGTTCGTTGATTGGCTGGAGCTTGAGTCTACGAATCGAGCCCTAGCACGTTGATGGCGGTCTCGTATCGCGCCAGTAGCTGAACAAGAGAGAGGCGACGCTCACGGCCGACCTCGTCGTCGAGCTTCGCCTCGTGCGACTGGGCGATCTCTCGTGCTCGTGCGGGATCTCGATGCCACGTTGCGATCGCCAGCGCGATCGTGATGTCAGCTCGCTCTTGGGCCTCGGACCGTACGCACAGGTCCAAGGCGCGAGAGAGCGGACTCTCTGCTTTGGCAGGACGTCCGTCGAGGAGGAGGACCAACCCTTCGAGTTTGAGGGATAACGCTCGGCCGGCATGCTGTTCGGCGTAAATCGCGCGTATCACCGATGCTCCTCGTTTGATCAACGAGCGAGCCTGCTCGTGCTCACCGAGGTATAGGAGCATCTCCCCAAGGTTAATCGCTGTCTCGCCCCAGTTGATGTGGTCTTCTCCGTAAGATTGCGCGTAGATCTCCAGCGCACGCTGCGTGTACGTCGCCGAAGCCCGCAGCTCCCCTTGTGTGAAAGCCACCACCCCGAGATTATGCAGGGCCATAGCGGCTTTGGGGTGTGCAGTACCAACACTCGCCTCTATCGTCGCGAAGGCGCGCTCCATGTAGTCTTTCGCCGCTGCGAAGTCACGACTGTGGAGAGCCACTCCTCCTAGGTTCATCTCGATTCCTCCTACGCCGAGGTGAGGCTGAGACCCGTACGTCTTTTTCAGTAGGCCCAAAGCTTGTTCGAATTGCCTACGCGCCACTGCCAGCTCGCCCATACCTAGCAACGCAACGCCGAGATCTTGTCGTGCCAGTGCAATCCGAGGATGCCCGGCCGGATCATCGGCCAAATGGCGCTGCAACTTGTCCCTACGGATTGCCACGATCACATCGTGCTTTCCTCGAAGCCACGCCAGCTCCGCCCGCGCGTTCTCGAGGTTCATGAGATGCGAGCCAGGTCTTGCTTCATCTTGGAGCTGTGTTGCCTCGTCAATGTAGCGCTGGGCCGCGTCGGCATCGCCCTGGTCGATGGCCCAAAGAGCCTGCTGACTCAACAGCTCGATTCGCTGCTCCACCGGTTCACCGACCCGGCGCCCGGCGGCCGCGGCTCGACGAATCCACACGTCCACATGGGTTTCGTCGCCGAGTCGCTGGGCATCGAGGTAAACGAGCCATAGCCAGGCATTGGCGACCAATTGATCATGGTGGCTCGCCTCGGCCTGGTCCACCACGTCGAGAATAGTTGCCCGTGCAGATCGATAGCGGCCAAGCTCGGTGTCGACTTTCGAGCGGAGATAGCCGGCCTCGGCCAACAGCGGCCCATAGTCGATCTCCTCAGCCTCCGACCACGCCTGCTCGGCGATGGGCGCCGCCTCGAGAAAGTGCCCCGTATTCAAGGTCGCTTGCCCCGTAGCCAGCCGCTCCCGCACCTGCGCAACCTGCTGCTGCTGCGCCTCGTCGCGGGGTGGCTCGAGCGAAGCGTCGAGCCACTGCGGATCCGCGCACATATCTGAGCTAGGCAGCCCCTGCACCGCATCCTCCGCGTGCGCCACCGTGAGCCGATCGGCGCGCCCGAGCACCTCGGTGAGCGCTCGCATCGAGCGCTTGCGGTCGTCGAGGCATGTCATTCGCCGGTCGAGCCGCGCCTCGGACTGCTTGCCGGTGACGCGGGTGGCCTCGCAGGCCGTCTGCATGCCGCTGACCAGCACCTCGGCGCGCTCGTCGAGCAACCCGGCCACCCTCGGCCACACCGCCTCGCTCAGGTCGGAGCCCGAGCGCTCGAAGGCCGCCTCTATCTCGGCCTTGCGCTCGTCGTCCCACACCCCACGAAGTTCCTGCTCGAATCCCTGGCACGGTGGTGGTGGCGTCGCTTCGCTGAGCATCGAGCCACCCAGGCCCGCGCCGGTGGCCACCAACGCCATCGTGCCTCCCATCAGCCACCATCGACGCTTGCGCAGGGGATCGAAGTCGAGGATCGCGACGACCTCTTGCATCGACTGCGGTCGGCGGTCGGGCTCCCGGGCGAGCCCCCGCCGGAGCAACTGCTCGATGCGCGCGGGCAATCCACGCTCGGGGAACTTGCCGGGGCCCGCCAAAACCGACTGCAGCAACGCATACCGCGTCTTGCCCTGAAAGGGCCGCTCTTTGTACAGCGCCTCGTAGAGCGACACACAAAAGCAGAACACGTCCGTCCGGGCGTCGACCGGGTCGCCAAGGAACTGCTCGGGCGCCATATAGGCCGGCGTACCGAGCACGCTACCGGTCACGGTCAAGCGCTCGTCTTGCCCGCTAACGCTGGCGCTCATGCTACCGCGGCCCGTATCGTCCGGTAGCGGCTCGGGTTGCTCGGACGTGCGAGCCAGCCCGAAGTCCAGCACCCGCACTCGCCCGTCGTCGCCGAGGATCGCATTGGCGGGCTTGAAGTCTCGGTGCAAGACCCCCGCATCGTGGGCCGCTTGCAGCCCCCGCGCGGCCTGCAGATAGCACGCCACAACCTCTCGCCACGATCGAGGCTCGGCCTTCGCCCACGCCTCCAAGGTGGCCCCCTTGACGAACTCCATGGCCACGAACACATCACCGGCGTGCTCGCCCACCTCGTGCACCTGCACCACGTTGGGGTGGGACAGCCGGGCCAGGGCCTGAGCCTCGCGCTCGAGACGTCGCCGCGCGTTGTTGTCGGTCGCTCGCGACGCAAACAGCAGCTTCACTGCCACCCGACGACCCAGCGCCTCGTCGAAGGCCGAGTAGACCACCCCCATGCCGCCGGCCCCCAGCTCTCGCAAGACAACGAAGCGACCGATCCGCTCGGATCGCAGCACCGCGTGGCGCTCGGTCACCGGCAACGGGGTGGCTCCCGTGTGGGGTGCAGTGTCGTCCCCTGTGGGGTACGAGTCGTCGTGGATCGGGGGAGAGTCGGTCATCGCCAACGACGCGTCGGTCGCAGATTGCCACAACTGCCCGACGATGGGGCCGTCGGTGATGTGCTGGGCTGCGAGCGAGAGCGGAGATTCCATGGTGACCGACCTACGAGGACTTCTGCTCTAGCCGTATAGCGAGCGGCGATTTTGATTGCGCAGCTGAGTATTTTTACGGGGTCAGGGGAACCAGTACACCGACGATTTACGCTGTGTGTGTGGGCGATTGGTCGCGACCCGCGTGGACCGTCGCCCTTCGCTCGATGGGCGTCACCGGCTGCTCCCGAGCCTCTTGCGTTCGTTGGGTCATGGGTCGCGACGGGCGTGAACCGTCGCCCATTGCTCGATGAGCGCCGCCAGCTCCTCCCGAGCCTTTTGTGCTCGTATGGTCAACTGCGTCAGGATCTCGGCCGCGATCGGTTCGAGGTCACCCTCGGGTCGGCCAGCACTCGTACCTGTGCCACCATTGGATCTAATGTGCGTACTTGGATCGGGCGGGGTACCCTCGCTCGCTCCTTTGCTCGACCCCTCGTCTTGAACCGAAATTTCGGTCGACGGTCGGGGCACCCCAGTGCGACTGCCAAGCGACGAGAATGTTTGGAGGATCTCCGAGATCTTCCCGATCTCCGCGGACAAACCCTCGAACGCCGCCGTGACACCGCTTGGCTCGTGAACCTCCGCCGAAGACGGCGAGCCTCCCGGCGTGACCCCGGACCCGATGCCAAATTTCGGGCGGGAACGATGTTCAGAAACCGAAGACGAAGAGTTCTCGCCCTTCCCGGTTGGCGGTACGCGAACCGCGGGATCTCCGAGGATTAGATAGTTCCGAGCATCGACACTTTCGGTCCATACCTGGGCGACATCCGCCTCGGAGATCGAGGGATCGCCGTGTTCGAGTTGTTCCATCACCTCGAACAGATCGCTCGACAGCTCACCATGACGGGCGCCAAAGCTCTCGAGCGCCGAGCCCACCGGGTAGCCACCAAGCAATCGACGCAGGAAGCTCTTGAACGTGGCTACCTGCGGCTGGCCACCGACGGCGGTAAACGAATGGCTCCACGCGCGATCGATGTGAGCCACCGTGGCCAGGGCTCCGCCGCGAGGATGCCCGAGCATGCGCTGGGGCAGGCGCCCGAAGAACGCATGGTTGGCGATCTGCTTGGGCGTAGTGCCGCCGAACGTGTCGAACTTGGAGGTCCCGCCCCCATAGCAGGCAAACAAGAAGGCGATCAGACCCGCGAGTCGAGCCGAGTCGCCCAGATCCTCGCCCGCAAAGTACATCTCTCGCGTTAGGCCTCCCGACTGGCCTCCTGACTGGCCTCCCGACTGGGGCCCCGGCCAGTCCTGACACAACAGCGCGCCCTGAAGGGCTCGCTGGCGGTCGTCGCCGCACGGGAAGCCCATGCCGTGGCTGGCCGTCAGCAACACCGCGGGCGTCTCGGCGCCACCAAGAACCTTGGCGAGCTCGGCCCGGGTGGCCTGCTCGGCCATCCGCACGTCGAGCGCCCAATCGGGGGCCTTGGCCCGCAGGTACGCCTCGAGACCGGCCATGAGATCGTCGGCACTCATGGTCGTCGCGAGATCGTCGGGGTTGCGCACCCCAAAAAGACCCACCCGTCGCGCCGTGGGCACCTCGCCCCGCTCGTACGCCACCACGCTGCGCGCATAGTTGTCATACTCCTCGAGCGTGTCGAAGTGGAGGCGCCCCACCGCATACTGAATGCCCAGGTGCATCTGGAACTCGCAGGGGATCGCCTCGGCGCTGCCCACGACGAGCAGGTAATAGGGCATGCGCTCGGGCTCGGCCGGCCCCGATGTGGGGGCACCGTGACGAGCCAAGAAGGCGGGCTTGCGGTCCTTGGGCCGAACACCGGCCGCCCCTCGATACTCTCGATAGCGTTCCCCGGCCTGCGCCTGGCGGTGGCGCAAGAGCGGCTCGAGCGCCTCGTAAACCCCTGGCTCCTCATCATGGGCCATCAGCAGCCCCCAGCCGCTCTCGTCCAGCTTCTTGGGGTTTGCATCGAGGGGTTCATAGTCCTTGAAGGTTTCGTGATACTTGGCCGCCTCCGACTGCATCCCATCGTGTCGCGTGCCGCGAGCAAGCCCTACGATCTGTTGTGGGGTCATCCTTGGCCACAGATAGCCACCGGTCGCCCCGTCGATACCGTTGAACACGAATCGTTCGTCCCGCATCGGGTGCGCAATACCACGCCAGCAAACACCATGACCACAGATGGCCTCGGATGACCTCGGATGACCTCGGTTCCCCTCGGATGGCCTCGCCTCGTGATACCCCATGATATATGGGAGCAACATGGGAGCTGCATGGGAGTGACCGACCCCGGTGCGATGCTGTACGCCAACGGGATCGATGGTGCCACCGGCCGCTACGATGTCGCTCCGATCACGGCCGAGGCGCTCGTCGAGCAGATCCTGAACGAGCCACCGGCCGACAGTAAGGAGGATCTGCGGGCCCGCAAGCAGCGAGACGAGCAGCAGCCCGAAGCGATCGCGCAACTCGAGCAGGAGCTCGCGCTCGCACGCTCCATGCTCGAGCATACACGAGCGGCGGTTCCTCTCGACGAGGGTCGGCTCGCCGCCCTCACTCGGGAGATCCGCACACTCGAGCGAGAGCTCGCCCGTCGCCGCCACTTCGGGGTCAAAGAAGGGGTCGACGCCACCGACATCGCGCAGGCGGGCTGGGGCATGATCCTGCCTACGCCGGCGAACCCGGCGATTGTCGAGGCGCTGCAGGAATTGCTCGATCTCCGCGCGGCGCAGGCCGGGCCCCGCTTTCAGCTCTATCGAGACTATCGTGGCTACCACCCGGGGATGCAAAAGGCGAAGTTCTTGCGGCGCAACGGTGCCGATCCCTCTGGGCCCGTAGACCCCGACAAGGTGCCGTATTACCTGCTGATCGTGGCGAGTCCCGAGGAGATCCCCTATGGGTTTCAGTATCAGCTCGATGTGCAATATGCGGTGGGGAGGATCTGGTTTCCGGAGATCGTTCAGTATGCCCACTACGCGAAGACGGTCGTCGATGCGGAGACCCGAGGGATCCGCCGATCACGAACGCTGAGCTTCTTTGGGGTGCACAACGAGGACGACCCGGCGAGCGAGCTCAGTGCGCGCCACCTCGTCGCGCCTCTGCACCGCGCGCTCTCGGTCAACGAGGCGGGGTGGGAAACCCGAGCCTTCGTGGAGGAGGCGGCCACGCGCGCTACGCTCGAGCGCCTGATCGGCGGGGAGCAGACGCCGGCATTGCTATTCACCGCCAGCCACGGCATGGGGTTTGTGCGGGATGATCCTCGACAGCGAGCCCACCAGGGGGCATTGCTGTGCGGGGACTGGCCCGGGCCCGAGCAGTGGGAGGGGGAGATCCCCGAGCGCTTCTATCTTGCCGGCGAGCATATAGGGAGCACCGCCGACGTCGCCGGGATGATGCTGTTTTGCTTCGCGTGTCACGGGGCCGGGACGCCCCTGCATGATGGATTTGGGCGCAGGGGACAGGGCGTAGCCCCGCGCCAGCTCGCCTCGGCCCCGTTCGTCTCCGCCCTCCCGACCTCGCTGCTCGGCCGGCCCAATGGTGCGCTGGCGTTCGTGGGTCATATCGATCGCTCGTGGGGGTGCTCGTTCACCACCAAAGGCTCACGACCGCGGAGCAACACCACCACCTTCGAGTCCGCGCTCGCGCGCCTGCTCGATGGGCAACCGGTGGGGCATGCGCTCGACTACTTCAACGCGCGATATGCCGAGCTTTCTACCGAGCTGAGCGAAGAGTTGCAGGATGAGTTTAGGGAGCACGATCCGTACGATCTCGCGGCCCTATGGACGGCGAATAACGATGCGCGCGGGTATGTCGTGCTGGGTGACCCTGCGGCTCGGCTGCACTTTGGAGACGGCGGGCGCCGAGGCGATCGGGTGACCGGGGCGGCCGTGGAGCAGGTGCGGGGCTCGGGGGCTGGGCGAGCAGAGGACGGTGCGTTGCCGTCTGTGGTGAAGACTGCGGCGGAGCCCGCGACGGCCGCGGGCGGTGAGGCCGACAGGCAGGAGCTCGAAGAGGTCATTGCACGACCACCGGAGATCAGCCAAGACGATCGGCAGGAGCTCGAAGAGGTCATTGCACGACCACCGGAGATCAGCCAAGACGACTGGGCGCAGATTCCGATTTCGATCCAGCGGTATATCGACCGTCTGCGCGCTCGGCTGGGGGACTGACGGGGTTTGATGGGGTGCGGAGATGCCTGGCCTGACGCGCCGAGGCTAGCAGCCTGTGGCGAGAACCTCCTCGAGGTTGTCAGCGGTCAGCACCCGGCGGGCCCAGGCTCGAAGCTCTTCGGACGCGGCGGCGTCGATTTGGGCCCGTGTGGCCGGGAGAAGCGGGCCAAACCGTTGTTCGAGTTGCTCGAGTAGCAGTTCGAGCAACATCTCGCGCTTGCCCTCCAGCAAGCCCTTGCGCTCCCCCTCCAGCAAGCCCTTGCGCTCACCCTCGGACCAGCTGGCATCCAGGTCCATTTGGTAGAGGACCTTCTCCTCACGTCGAGTGCGGGCCTGGCGGCAGATCTCGGGGTCTTGGGAGAGCTGGTCGAGCGTCTTGACAGCAACAGCCATGATGGGGTCCTCCGCAGCGAGTTGGTCGAGCTGCGCGTCTTCGGTGGCCATGAAGAAGCGAGCCCAGAGCCGAAGCCTATCGTGATCCCCCACGGGGTGGGAGGGGGCGGAGGAGAAGAGCTTGGAGAGCTGGATCACATGGATCGTGAGGTGATCGCCGAAGGCAACGCGTGCCCAGGGCTCGTTCATCGTGAAGAACAGGTGTAGGTGATCGATGGCTGGGAACAAAGGTTCCACTGTCCAGAGGATGAGCGTGGTGGGACGTAACTGACCATAGTGGTCGCCATGAACGAGCTGGTTGGAATGGGTGCGGCTCAAGTAATAGACAAAGCGCGCGATGAGGATTTCGCGTAGCACTCGGATCTGTCGATACATCTCGATGTCGACGGCAGAACCGTCATCGAGCTTGGCGTGAATGTCGAGAATGACCTGCTTGCGATCGGGCTGATCGCCGGAAATCGCGGACTCGGCGATGGTGACACCGGCAATGGGTCGACCTAGCACGGCTTGGAGCATGTCGCGCAATAAGCCTTCGCCCCGCGTGAGGAGGAGCTGGAAGACTAGGTCGAGTTTTGGATCGAGACGATCCATCGGGTGATCCATCTGAAGACTTACGGTAGCACTGAGATGGGGTGAGACGATGGGGAGCGGTTGATTGTTGATGTGAGGGTTGCGGATGAGACTAAAGGTTCCAGGTGGGGCATTGAGTGACAGGGGGTGGGGGTGGGGCGTTGAGTGACAGGGATTGGGGAATTTGGGTGGGTCATTGAGTGACAGGGGTTGGGGGTGGGGCGTTGAGTGACAGGGAGAGTCATTGCTGTTGCTTGGCCCGAGCGCGAGGGGGAACGATGCAGGGTTGGGTTGAGCTTCGAGTGGGGGCGGCTTGGCCCTGTTTAACGCCAGACGCTACCCCGGACGTGCTCGTCGGCGATGAAGA
>JBCCWC010000053.1:0-70291 GCA_039194325.1 Myxococcota bacterium | reverse complement strand
CCCCTTGGGCCCTTCGAAATGCAATGGTTCATCGGTTCGCCAGCCCCTTGGGCCTTTCGAAATGCAATGGTTCATCGGTTTTCAGCCCCTTGGGCCTTTCGAAATGCAATGGTTCATCGGTTCGCCAACCCCTTGGGCCTGTTCGGCGGCAAAAGCTCATCGATTTTGTGACCGTCCGGGCCATCCCCCCCGGTCCATCGGATTCGGTGTCCACGTTCACCGGAACGAGCACTCAGGTCTCCGGAACCGGCGCACAAGTGCTCGGACCCGGACGAGTGCACCATCGACTCGACGAGGATTCGATCCTCAGCCGTGATCAAAATGCACGGCAAACGTGACGAGAGCACCGCTAGCGTCACGATTCGTCGGCTCCTAGCTTGCAGAGCAACCATGAACGAGTCGACAGTCACCCGCCGGCAAGCCCCTCTCCACGACCCCAAGAAGAAGATCCTCTGCGTGGTCGCGAACCCCGCAGTTCACAAAGGGTTCCCGGTGGGGTTCTACGCACGCGAGCTCACAGGGCCGTACCTCCACTTCATCCGCGCAGGGCACCAGATCGACATCTGCTCGCCCAAGGGCGGCAAGGTCGCGCTTGACGCGCAGTCCGACCCTGAACACGAGATGACCCAGGAGCCCGACGACCTCATCAGCATTGGCTTCAAGCACCACCGCGCGTTCGCGGAGCAGCTCGGTGATACCCCGTCGATCGCCGACGTTGACCTCGACGCCTATGACGCGGTCTTCGTCGTGGGTGGTGGGAGCCCCCTGGTCACCTTCAAGGGGGACACGGTGCTCTACGCCCGAATCGCCCAAGCATACGAGGCAGGGAAGGTCATGGGCTTCATCTGCCACGGTACCTGCCTGCTGAACTGGGTCACGTTGAGCGATGGTTCCCGCCTGGTCGACGGCAAGACCTGGACCGGCTTTGCAGACAGCGAAGAGGCGACGGTCAACGCGGCGATGGGGGTCACCGTCTTCGACGAGACGATCGAGGCAGAGGCGACAAAGAACCCCAATACGCGCTTCGAGACCGCCGGGCCCTTCGAGCCCTTCGCCATCCGCGATGGCAACCTCGTAACCGGGCAACAGCAAAACAGCACTGCCCTCGTCGCGCAACTGGTGATCGAGGCGCTCGGTGAGCATTGATGGGTGGGTGCGGCTTTTGGAAAAACCGCTCGGTAGGCTCGCGCAAAACAAGCAGGTGCAGGCGATGATCACATTCACCGCGTTCATGCACAATGCGTTAGGCGCGTTGCTCATCGCCGGGATCGTGAAGGCGAATAGAGAGAGAGGCCATCGTTCGTAGACCAGCGACCACCGCTACGGAACGGGTGCATGCAGCAGGGTCTCGAGGTCCCGGCTGGCGAACCACCGAACCACATGGTCGACGAATGCCCGGACCTTCGGCTGCATCTGGTCCTTGTCGGCGAAGACCACGTTCATGCCGGCTGTCGACCCAAGCACCTTAGGAAGGACGGGCACGAGCGCACCCGACGACAGCTCGTCGGCGACGAGCGGTCGCAGATTCATACCAATTCCGAATCCTCGACGTACCATCACCATCTGGAGAGCCAGATCGTTGGTCGCCAGGCGCCCGTTGACCATCGCCGTGCCGCCATCCTGGGTAGGCCAACGGCGGGTCGGTTGTCCGCCCATCATACCCAGCAAGCACTCGTGCTCCTCGAGCTCTTCGATCCTGACCGGGAGACCATGCCGCTCGGCGTATGCGGGAGCGGCGAGGGCCAGCATTTCCGACCGCCACAAGCGTCGGGCGATGAGGTTGTCGTCCTGCGGGTCGCCACCGCGCAGCGCCACGTCGACGCCTTCGGCGCGGAGGTCGACATAGCGGCTGGTGGCGAGCACCTGCAGCTCGACCTCGGGGCACTGGGCCAGGAACTCCTCAATCATGGGTCCCGCGAACCCATCCATACTCCCCGGTGGCAGGCTCACCCGCAGCACCCCGCGGGGGACGTCGTCAACGCGTCGGACGGCTCGGATCGCCTCTTGGGTTGCATCGACCATCCGCCGGGCGTGCACGTAGAGCGCCTTCCCCTCGGCGGTCGCCGTAAGACCGCGGGTGCTGCGGTGCAACAAGAGCACACCGAGCCGGTTCTCCAGTTTCGAGAGCCGTCGGCTGAGGGTCTCACGGGGGACACCAAGTCGGCGAGCGGCGGCGGCGATGCTGCCCTCTTCTACGATCGCAACGAAGCTCTCCAGACCCTCCGAACTCTCTGCGCTCGTAGCGACTCCCTCGCCCGCCGTAGCGCGTACGTGACGTTCTTGCATGATCAGTCTCGTGCGCGTGCATCATCGACCCGCCGGCCGAATCTCGGGCGAGCCAAGAGGAGCCCCGCCCTCCCCTGCAGCCCCGCCCTTCACCTTCGATGCCGCACACCCCGGCGTGGCCTCATAAGGACAAAACGGCACCACCACATCCTCGCGAGCATTGAACGCCCGCAGTGTCGCCTCCCCGAACGCACTGACCGAGCTCACCGAGGCATGCGTTCGTACCGACCGCAGGATCCTCCGACGCCCAACCGCAGCCGCGCTACGCCGCGTCTTATCGAGATCGGAATCGAGCGAGCGATCGATCACCGCATCGGCATGCCGCGGCGGCTCGGCATCGAGACTGACCCACAGCGCGAAGATCTCCGCGTGATACTCCGCGGGCGCTTCCTTCGCGCGCTTCCCCAAAAGCGCGAGCGTCCGCGACAGCTGCTTGCTCGCCTCCTCGAGCTGCGTGCGCAACGCATGCTCCGCCATCGCCAGCCGCAACTCGAAGGTACGCTCCATGAAATCGTTCATCGCCCGCACCGGCGCCGGCAGACGACCGTAGCGACCGAGCACGCGGCTGACGGGATAGGGCGGCGGCTCGGTGAGCTCCGAGCCCTCGATAGGTCCCGCCGTAGGCACCCCGTAGTGCTTCACCGTGCCAAAGGTCATCCGCCCCGCCGCGGCCTCGGCCAAAATAGCCGCCACCGTCGTCACCGCACGAGCCGTCCGGCGCCCCCGCAGCTGCCGGCGTAGCGTCTTGGTCGGCCGGCAGATCGCAATCAGGCACAGCCCGTCGGCCACCACGTCGACCGACGAGTCGACCTCGAAGACCACAGTCCCGTCACCGAGGATCGTGGCGTCAAAGCGCTCGACCTCACGCTTGCGGTACAGATACCCCTCCCCCCACGGCGTCAGCTCGAGCGCCCGCGCTCGCTCGTCGAGGCTCGCGCGCACCGGATCGATCGGCGGCTTGATGTCATCGAGCTTCGGGCGCAGCGATCGAGTACGTCCCCCCGACCGAGTCGAAAGCGGCATACCCGAGGCCGGGGCGAGCGAGGGACGCGCCGATCGCTCCGAAGGGCTCAGCGTGATCGAAGCCGCCGGCGCGGCCGGCCGCGCCTTTTGTGAGGCCACCGGCGCCTCCGACCGTGGCTCTTCGGAAGTCGCCGGCGCCGCCGACCGTGCCTGTTCGGGCGCCGCGGGCCCGAGTTCCCCCACTGCCAACCACAACACCACCGAGGCCCACGCCGACATCACCTGGTCATCTTCGCGTCAGCCCGAGCATCGCGTCAAACCCTCACGCTCGCAGCTGGCCAACCGCAGGGATGGTTTGACGCTCGACTCACCGAACACGCCCACGATGGCGGCAGCCGTCACCGCTGCCGCCATCGCGCTTGCCCTCACCGCGCGTGCCCCCACAGCCATCGGCCCGTGAGCCTTTCGGCCCGCTCACATCCACGTACGGGTGGTCGGATCCCAGCGCATCCAGACCCCATCGAAGTCGCGGTAGAGGTCCCGAGCCCCGATCTCGACCCGGAAGCGCTCCATCGTGAACTCATCCAGGAGCGAGGGGTCGTCATAACGCTCAGAGGTCACCACGTCCTCGGGGTGAATGTGGAAATCGACCAGCAGCTCGGTCGCCCGAGCGGTCACCACCGCAAACCCATGCTGCTGGGTCTCCGCGAAGGCCATGTTGGGGTTGGGCCCGCCCAGCAAGAGCGAGCCGATCGACTGGGCGAAGCTCTCGATCCCGGGCACCGAAGACAGGCCCGGATCGGCCTGCACCTGGGCAACGAGGAGCGCGCTGTAGGTCCCCGAGCTCACCGAGCTCGTGACGAACTCGACCACGCGATTGCCCTCGGTGGCCCCAGACATGCCAAAGGGCGTGCCGGCATAGAACGCATGGATGTCGCCGGTGATCGCCACGACGTTGTCGACCTCCGCCAAAGCATCGATGAGCTCGGCGCGATAGTGGGGCGCACCGTTCCAGTCTTCGGTCGACATGTTGAAGGCCTGGCGAAACGCATCGGGCAAGGCCGAGCCCGACAGATCGATGTCCAGACCGGTCAGGCAAAACTCGTTGCCCCAGACCTTCCAGGTTCGGCTCGATCCCTGCATCACCCCCAAAAACCAGTCTTCTTGCTCCTGCCCCATCAAGCGCTGCGCGGCGCCGTCCGTCTCGGCATTGCGCCACGCCGCGTAGAGCAAGAAGGGCTCGCGCACCACCAGGTACCGGCTACCGATCGAGCCATAGAAGGTGACCTTGAACATCTGGTGCCAGGCGATCCCCCGGGGCAGCATCTCCAGCTCCATCGCGTCGACCGGCGGCAGCGGCGACCCGGTGGCGTCGATCGTGTCGTTGATGTACACGGCGCTGACGTTGCCGGTGACCCGCATCGGATCGTACTCGTTGGCGTCGGCCACCGAGCGCAGCAGGTCGACGTACATGCCCCCGGCGTAGGTCTCGATGTCGACGTAGGGCACCCCAGGCTCGGTGTCGGGCGCCACCGTCAGCAGGGCGGCCTCGTCGACCACCACCGCGCCCGGGTAGGCGTCCTCGGGGATGAGGTGATCAGGCCGATAGCTGCGCAGATCGGTCATCACCAGGTGCAGGTGCTGACCGAACTCGAAGTCTCGATAGATCCGAATATCGTCAGGCGGGGCCACGCTGGGGTCGTAGCTAAACTCGGGATCGGGATAGTCGACGGGCATGTACTCAAACCACGCCTGGTTGGCCGCGTTGCGGCGCGCCGGGTCGTCCTCGTCCTCACGACCATTGAGGTAGGTGCCCACCGTGCCCCAGGAGTCGTTGGTGAACTCGTGATCGTCCCACACCGCGATCATGGCGAAGCGCTCGTGGGCCGCCTGGAGGGCGGCGTCGCCGCGCACGGTGCGGTAGAGCTGCCGGTAGTTGTCGAGCGAGCGCGCGGCGTAGAAGGTGGACCCGTCGCCGCCCTCCAGGGCGATCGCACCGTCGAGATCGTCGAACTCGATGTCGCGCCCCTCCTGGCCGGGCATCTGGAAGCTCGCGTCGCCTACCGTCTCGTAGATGTAGTCGCCCAAGTGCACGAAGAAATCGAGGGACTCCTGCGTCATCGCGGCATAGGCGTTGTAGAAGCGCCCCGCGTAGTCCTGGCAGCTGACGAAGGCAAAGCGCACGTCCACGTCGGTGTCGGGCGAGGGCGCGGTCTTGGTCTGGCCGCTACGGCTGGCGTAGCCCACCTCGTCCCGCACGTAGAGGAAGCGATAGCCGTACTCGATGCCGGACATCAGCCCCTCCACCCTCACCTTCACGCAGTGATCGTGCGCGGCCTCGGCCACCACCATCACGACGTCGGGGGTCGGCCCTCCACCTTCGCCCCCACTGTCGTCGGCCCCTCCGCCCCCCCCCGGGGCGCCGTCGAGCGGCCAGATCTCCAGCTCGACGTCGTAGTCCTCGTCGGGCCGCTCGGGATCCTCCACCCGAGTCCACAAGATCACGCTCGCCGAGCGAGGATCCCCCGAGGCGATCGACTGAGGAAAGCGCTCGGGCGCATCGACGACCTCACGCCCCCCGGTGCCCCCCGAAGTACCCGGGCCCGAGCTCGTACCGGGATCGGTCCCCGTCCCCGTCCCTGTCCCTGTCGAGCTGCTCCCGCCTTCGCCATCGCCTCCGCCATCTCCCCGGCAACCGACCGGGCCGAGCAAGCTGGTGAAGGTCACGGCGCTAAACTTGAAGAACGATCGACGCTGCATATCCAATTGCTCCATCCGCGCGGCGCTCCTAGACGAGCCCATCCCGCGCTTGGAGCCGAGCATGCCGCGACGTACGCATCAGCGCCAGACCTCTACGAGCCCGCGCACCCCCAGCGGACTCACGGAACCGCGCGGCTAGCGGGGGTCCGCACTGCCTTGGCCAGTCGCTCGGCCGAGAGCCGCTCGAGCCGGATCCACGAGGAATCATCGCGACCACTCTCGTTGCCACCACCGCGGCCACCACCGCGGCCACCACCGCGGCCACCACCATGGACCAGCGCCACGACGTCGTGACCGTCGGGTGACAACGCAAGTGCGTCGAGGTGAGCCTGACCCGTACAGATCTGATCGAGACCACATCCCTGGCAGGGATCGACATGGAGCATCCACGCCACCGGACCGCCCTCCCGCCGGCGGGCCCCCAGCTTGAGCATGGGCCGGAGATCTCCCGCGTGGGTCTGCTCGGCCTCGCGGGTCTCGACCACCAGCACGACCTGCGCACCCCAGCGCCAATGGATCGACCCAGGACCCAGAGCTTCGGCCGCGAGACGAGCCTCGAGCCGCGGTTGGGAGATCCCCTCGGCGCAATCCGGGCCGGCCTCGACCGACTCGGCCGTCCCATCCCGCGCAACGAAGCGGCACTCGGTGCAGCCGACCTGCAAGGCGTAGCAATAGCCGAAACGCTCACCATCGGCGCTCCACCCCACGGGCTGCACATGGGCCGGCTCGAACGACACGGCCAAGGCCTGCGCAGGCGCGGCGACCAGACGACCGTCGATCTCGACCTCGAAGGGCCCCGGCTGCTCGTGCGCCACGAGGGACGGTGGCGTCACGGGCGGCGCTGGCTCATGGGCCGCCTCGCCCGCTCCCTTGGGGCCTCCCTCACCTGCGCTCACCGCAGGCATGCACGACAGGCCCGACATTAGCGAGATCCACCCGAGCGCAGCCTGAAGCACAGACATCCTCGCCGATACGCCGAACCCCGACCCGACCATTCCCCTGGGCAACACCCAGTGATCTAACCAGGGTTGGGCTTGACATCAAGGGTTGGGCTTGACATCGAGGATTGGACTTGACATCAAGCCAACAATGGTCGGGCCGCCCACGAACATCCGACTGTCACGCCGGTCGTCGGCCTGGTAGATTCCTACTCGCGTATTAGCGCTCACGCGAAGAGTTTTGACCCAGATGGGCTTTGCTCTACTCGTCGAACGAGAATCGCTGAAGCAGAGGATAGCATTCCTTACTTGCTAGACTTGCAGCAATATCTGTTCAGTAGGGGTGATGCCGTAGTCTCGTCGCGAGCTCTTGATGGCTGCAATCACCTTAGCCCATACATGCCCGTGCCTCAGCTTCAGGCTACAGAATGGTTGCGCTTCGCTCCCTTCATGAAAGAAGAACCAATCGCATAACCCGAAGGTGTCATCCTCGACAATCTGGTCGATCAGACTCTGAATATTGCCAGATCCGGCCTGCGCATTTTCATCTCTCAGGAAGCTCGACACATAGCCCTGCAAGCGAACTCGAACCTTACGTCGACGAGTCATGACCGCTTGATGTTCGAGTCGCTTCGACAGGACATCGAGCGTCTCTCTTCCTTTGGGATCTTCTTCCTCAGCGGTCCACCAACGTGCAGTATAGTGATCGGTCTCGACAGAATATTCGATGTACTCCCAAGGATCGACATCAAGAGGATTAATCATCATCCCCTGACCATCGTCACCGAGAAGAAGCTCATCTCCTTTCATGACATTACAAGACGAACAAATCGCAAGAAAATTATTCCAATCAAAAGCTCGATCCTCGTATTTACTCTTTGGATAGTAGTGCTCAATGGTCACAGCCTGAGAGTCATGACAATACATACATCGCTCATCAGGGCCAGCAGCAAGCGACAGAGTACGCCGTATTCGCCGCATGGACTTCGTCGAGCATGCTCTTTTCCACTCTTCTTGAATACTGAGCCTTCGATCGGTCCGATCAACATCATCTTGTTTCTTTGCGAGATAGTCCGAAAGCTTGGAATGAAGAACAGGCCGGCGATATTTTTGCATACTTCACCCGTCCTCGTCATCTGGATCAATGAACTTCTTGAGCGCCTCGAACCGGAGCTGTTCTTCTTCTGTAGGTTCGTGTCTTCGAAATTTCGCTTTCATTCTCGCGAAATCACGCCTCGATCGTACAGCCAACGGAGACCTTGTATGAGACAGAGAAAATGCTGGCGTAAGCAGAACGTCATCAGCAGTAGATCTAATAATCTCAAGATAATCTCGCCGAGACAATTGAAATGGATTTATCTCCTTGGAAGGATGAGGAAGATGATAGATCCCATCCTGATCTGCAGCCTGGCACACATGAGGGCTATGAGTAGTAACAATGAATTGAAGCTTCGGGAACTTCTCTTTGAGCCAAAAACCTATACGCCGCTGCCACTCCGGATGAAGATGAGCGTCAGCCTCGTCTATCAAGACAACACCTGTATGCTCAAGATAAGTTGAACCATTCTTACGTTTCTTGATATTGAGTTGCCCATATACACTGGCCAGATGACGGATCATATCTGCCATCATGGCCAGAGAGGCTCGATATCCGTCGCTCATATCTGAGAGATTCAAGATTGTACCGTGAGCATCTTCCAGCCATAGCCCCTCCGAGTCTACTCGCGACACTCTAACTCCATTTTGGAGGAATTCATCATTCAAGATCGCGATTGTAGTCTCCAGCAGGCGCGCTTCTGGCTCACGCCCTTCGAGTTTTCGGTAGTTCAAATCCATCAACCACAGTTCGCACTCCTGAAGAGTTGCATCTTCTTTGAACATAGTTGCAAAACGGGACACCCTCCCCGGAGAAGACATGAGTCGCTGAGCTTCTGGTGAAGCACCGCGAATTCGACGAAACGGCCCGTATCCGACTGCAAACCATCCAGAAGTGGCGTCTGACCATGGCCCTCGGGTTGGCCCCTTCTTCGACTTGCGACGCTCACTCCCAACTTCCAAGCCAGAGGCACCACTTGCCGTCGTCGTAATGAGCAGCTCAGACCAAAAAGGGCGTTTGTGTTGGCGCCCCGTCTCCACGCTATCAACATCATTATGCGATATTAGCTCTACTGATATTTCGGCGCTCTTTTCCCCATCTTTTATCCAGCCTTCATATGATGGCTGAAGCGAGCGCGTCACACTTGGCCCAACCAGGGCCATGGCGATCGTTTTGAGCAATATGGTCTTACCAGAACCATTGTCCCCAGTGACGACAGTCCAGCCTTCATACTGGTTCTCGCCATGATCGAAGTCGAACTCAAGCTCTGCGAACCCTTTCACATTCTTGAGTATGGCCCGCTTAACGTACATGACGAGATTCTTCTCGTGAGGAGTTGAGTGTTTGATGCGCGAAGCGAATGCAGATTGAAGTGCTGGTGGCTCGAAAGATACGACGCGATATCTTCGACCTCAACGCTGGGGGTATATCTCGTGGGCGAATCATATCAGGCCAGCGGCGGGAAAAGTCAGCCATGGGGCCTCGTCTCGTCAATAATAATAGATGCTGCCTGGATGTGGGAGAAGACCTCCGAGCATCAACCGGTGCCTTCGTAGGCCGGCGGTATAAGCGCAGATCATCCAGAAGGCTTTGGACCCCTGGTCAGTAGCCCTCGATGCCACAACGAGCGAAGGAATCCAGTCGTTTGCCGAGACTCAGATCACGGCCTAGGACGGTCGAGACTCAACGCTCGACTGTCTTGCGCTTCATTTTACTGCACAAGTGCTCACTAAGCCGTAGCATTTCCCGCCGATGACCCGGAGATTAACCCAACCGCTTTGCGAGCACCAACCCGCTGCGATCTACGTCGTCTAGCCCCATGGCCACAACTATCGCATCGGCCACGGAGACTCGCTCTATACGGATCGCGATCTCTTTGGGGATCCCGAAGACCAGCTGGCTGGAATGAAACGAGCGCGACAGGCGTGGTGATGACTTGCTTGCCATTCGCAAAGCGCGCTCCTGCTCATCTCCTGCTAACACCGAGACCCGAGGAACTCCACGACCGTGCCTACGATCTTGTCGACCGGAGCGGCCAAGAAGCACAGCACGGCCACCTCGTCGTAGTCGCGCTGCCACGCCCGCACGCCCGCCGCCTCGAGTTCCTCGGAGATCCTCGCAAAGCGCAAGGCGACCTCGTGGGGCTCAAGGCCGCTGAGGTAGGTCCGCCCCCCCTCCGCCGGGGAGCCGGGCCGGCCGCCGGACCTCACGGCGAGGGAACGTGCGGCGCCTTGCAAAGGGCCCCGTAGGGCTGCTCCTCGCAGATGTCGTCGTTCCAGTCGCCATCGCCAAACAACCGGGCAGACGACAGATGCAGGCAATCCTCCCCCGCCGGCTGCGGACCGTCGTCATCGGGCTGGCCCGGTCCCCAAGCGGAATGACCGACGTCGAGCACCGAGCCATCGAGCCAGCGCCAGTCCCCCTCCTGCTCGAGATCACTGGCCCCCAGCCACAACGAAAACCCGCCAGCCAGCTCGGTGATCACCGCGTTCTCCTCTGGGGAGTCGATCCACGCCAGCTCGGCGCCAAACCCCACACAGTCCTCGACCGCCTCGCTCCACGGGCGCCCCTCGGGACAGATCCAGTAGGCATGGTCCTCGAACTGCTCGAGCCAGCACCCCCCACACTCGAGGTTGTCCGGGGAGACCTCGTCGACGAGGCCATCCATGTCGTCATCGAAGCCGTTGCAAAGCTCCACCGCGAGCGGAGGCCCATCCGTGCCCGTCGTGGAGACGACCCCCTCGGTGGTCCCCGGCGGCGACCCGGTGTCGAGCCCGAGCGTGTCCAAAGCCCCCGAGCCCCCCGAGACTCCCGAGCTCCCCGAGACCCCCGAGACCCCCGAGACCCCGCCCAAATCCAGCCCCTCCGTGCTGGTGCTCGACGAGGACCCCCCCGACGGTACGCACTGCCCCGCGAGCGGAGACCCGCTGGCGTAGCGGCGCCCACCGTCACAGGCGGCGTCCTCGAAGCTACAGGCGCCGTCCTCACAGCGCGGCACGGGGCCGGCCCCTTGGCACTGGGCATCGTCGCTACAGGCAAACTCAGAGCCGGTACAGCGCACAGACGTCGCGACCGCCACGATCGCCAAGCATGGGAGCCAGGCTCGCACCGAGCCATTATCAATGAAGAAGTATCAATGAAGAAGGGCCCGGACGGGCAGACAATCTCCCCGCGGGCCCACTCCAGTCGCTCGATGGCTGACGCCGAGGCCGCCCTTGCAAAGCGAGGGCCCCGGCTCACATCGCGGGCACTCAGTAGCGGTAGGTCTCGGGCTTGAAGGGCCCCTTTTGCGGGATCCCCAGGTACTCGGCCTGCTGCGAGGTGAGCGTGGTGAGCTTGGCCCCCAGCTTGCCCAGGTGCAGACGGGCGACCTCCTCGTCGAGCTCCTTGGGCAGCACGTAGACCTTGCCCTTGTCGTACTTACCCTCGGTGTCCTGCCAAAGGGCCAGCTGGGCGAGCACCTGGTTGGTGAAGCTGCTGCTCATCACGAAGCTGGGGTGGCCGGTGGCGCAGCCCAGGTTCACCAGGCGACCGCGGGCCAGCATGAGGACCGCGTGCCCGTCGGGGAACACGAAGCGGTCGACCTGCGGCTTGATGTTGATCTCCTTGATCTCAGGATCATCCTCGAGGCGCCCGATCTCGATCTCGGAGTCGAAGTGGCCGATGTTGCACACGATGGCCTCGTCCTTCATGGCCGCCATGTGCTCCTTGGTGATCACGCTCATGCACCCGGTGGCGGTGACGAAGATGTCGCCCATGGCGGCCGCCTCGTCCATGGTGAGCACCTGGAAGCCCTCCATCGCGGCCTGGAGCGCGCAGATCGGATCGATCTCGGTGATGATCACCCGAGCCCCAAAGCCGCGCATGGACTGGGCGCAGCCCTTGCCCACGTCGCCGTAGCCGGCCACGACCACCGTCTTGCCCGCCACCATGATGTCGGTGGCCCGCTTGATGCCGTCGGCCAGGCTCTCGCGACAGCCGTAGAGGTTGTCGAACTTGCTCTTGGTCACCGAGTCGTTGACGTTGATGGCGGGCACGAGCAGCTCGCTGCGCTCGGCCATCTGGTACAGGCGATGCACCCCGGTGGTGGTCTCCTCGGAGACGCCCTTGCACTGCGCGAGCGCACCGGCGTGATCACGATGCATCACGATCGTCAGATCGCCGCCGTCGTCGAGCAGCAGGTTGGGGGGGCTGCCGTCGGGCCACTTGACCGTCTGCTCCACGCACCACCAATACTCCTCCTCGGTCTCTCCCTTCCAGGCGAACACGGGGACCCCGGTGGCGGCGATGGCCGCCGCCGCGTGGTCCTGGGTGGAGAAGATGTTGCATGACGACCAGCGAACCTCGGCCCCCAGCGCGGTGAGGGTCTCGATGAGCACCGCGGTCTGAATGGTCATGTGCAGGCAGCCGGCTATCTTGGCCCCGGTGAGCGGCTTGCTCTGCCCGTACTTGGCGCGCAGGGCCATCAGACCCGGCATCTCCTTTTCGGCCAGCTGGATCTCCTTGCGGCCAAAGTCGGCCTCGCCGATGTCGTGGAACCGATAGTCCTGGGTGGTGGTGGTGCTCGTATCCATGATGGGTCGTCCCTCGGGTGCTTGTCTCGGGTACTCGTAGTTCGCGGGTACTCGTAGTTGAGGTGAAATGAGGTGCCCTCAGCGGGCCTGGTCTTGGACCGGGTCGCGGGTGGGGCCACGATAGTGCGGGACCCAGCCCGCACTGTCCTTGAACAACCGCACGCAGCGGATCTGCTTGCGCTCGGTCAGCGTAAAGCGGTGATGGACGTTGGCGGGCACGACCAGCAGATCTCCCTGCTCGACCGTGACACGCATCCAGCGATCGTCCACCGATCGGATGTCGAAGATGCCCTCGCCGTCGAGTACGTAGCGCACCTCGTCGTCGGTGTGCAGGTGCTCATCCTTGAACTTGGCGCAGATCTCGTCGAGCTTGGGCGTGTCGGGCCGCAGCTCGATGATGTCCTGCTCCGCGTAGCCCCGCTCGGCCTTGAGCTCATCGAGCGGAGGCTGGTACGCGGCGGGATCGACGTCGAGGCGCTCGTGGAGCACCCCAGCCGCGGCGAGGTCGGCGATGGCGCAGGGCGCCTGGTCGGGAGCGGGCTCGAGCCACTGGAGCTTCATGGTGTGGTTCCTCGGGGCCAACGAACAGGGAAAAAGGGAGCAAGAGAGGAAGGGAGCAAGAGCGCAGCGATCGTCAAGGTCGCGGGGCCATCGGAGCCATCGGAGCCACGACCGGCAGCCCCACGCGGTGAGCCTCCACCACGGCCCGAAAGAGGTAGTCGTAGCACTCGGCCTGGGTCTTGGCCTGCACCCACGTCTGTCCCCACACGTAGACCCCGTGGCCGGCCACGATCACCGCGTCGACATCGGGGTGAGACCGCATGGCCATGGCCATGGACTCAGTGAGCTCGGCCTCACGGGCGGTATTGGCGATGATGGGCACCTCGACGCGCTCAAAGCACCCCTTGCCCCGCAGACCCTTTTGCATCTCGAGGCCCTCGCACGCAAAGACCCCCGCACGCCCATCGGGCGAGGCCACGCGAGCGGCAAGCACGGCCCACAGCGAGTGGCTGTGGATCACCGCCCCGGCCCCGCGCTCGCGAAAGGCATTGTAGAAGAGAGGCTGACACTCGCTGATCTTCAGCCCCGCGGTCGCCGGGGCCCGCCGCACTTCGCAGCGGTCGAGCTGCTGGCCATCGAGCAGATAGATGTCCTCGGGAGCGATCCGCTCCTTTTGTACCCCCGACGGCGCCATGTAGATCCCAGCCTCAGCGCGGATCGAGATCCCCCCGCCCGTGCCCGAGACCCAGCCCAGCCCATAGAACTGGCGGCACAGCTCACAGATCAGCTGCGGAATGTCCGACGGCTCCACCATCGCTCGCGCGCGCAGGGTACCCGCTGGAACGAACCACCTCCACGCCAGCCGCGTGCGTAAGCTCAGGGCCCCACGGGACCATAATGGGGACAGCGCAGCACCGGCAGCGGGGGGTACTTGGGCCATGCGCGGTCGCGATCGTGCACCCCACACCGCCAGAACGTCGAACCCTTGGCCGACGTGATCGGGCGCGCGTGCTCGCAACGCCTACACAACCCGGGGTCGACCGCGCTCACGGGGCGAGCTGCTCCTCGGTCGGCGGATCGACCGGCGGCAGGATGATCTTCTCCTCTTGGGCCAGCATTCCCAGGCCCATCGCGAGCCGACCCGCGAGCATCATCCGACCGCTGGCCATGCCCTGTCGCAGCAGCCATCCGCCCAGCAGCAGCGCAATGCCCCAGATCACCCCGCCCACCGCGGGCATGATGATCTGATAGGCGGCAAAGCCCAGCAGGCCAAAGCCCACGAACACCTTGAGCGCGTCCTTGCCCGACTCGAGCGCGGGCGTGCTGGCCTCGGCGGTGTGCTTGGCCACCCGCAGCTCGAAGCTGCCGTCGTGCACCCGCAGCTTGACCGCGTCCATGCCCACGCCCAAATACTGCAGCGCAGGCCGCAGGCAGCGGCCGAGCTCCTGCTCTTTGAGCACCGTGCGCCCGCGCGCCACGATTGCGCCGTCGAGCGGATCTTCGACGGTCATGCCCGACGAAAACCCCCGGGTGTAGAGATCGAGCTCGACCTCGCCGCGAGACAACCCCGCCTCGACCGCCGCCTCGACCTCGAGCAGGTGTTCGTCCCCGCGCCACGGCTGGGCCGCCGCGCCTTGGCGGCGAGCGAGCGCGCCCTTGCCCTTGCCTCGGTCGTCGGCCACCACGCTGCTCCGCCTACTCCTTGCCCATGCGAGCGGCCATCGCCCGGGCGACCGCCCGACTGACGAAGCGCTCGTAGTCACCGCCGTGACCCGCGATCTCGCGCACCAACGAGCTACTGACGAACATGCGATCGGGCCGCGGGATCAAAAAGACCGTCTCCACCTCGGGATCGAGATCGCGGTTGGCCAGCCCCATCTGAAACTCGGGCTCGAAGTCGCTGACCGCCCGGAGCCCCCGGATGATGATCTTGGCCCCCCGAACCCGACAAAAGTCGACCACGAGCCCAGAGAACGCCGCCACCTCGAAGCCGCGCAGGTGCTCGGCGCTGCGCAGGACCAGCTCGCAACGCTCCTCCACGCTGAAGTACCCGCGCTTGGTCGGGTGCTGGCCCACGGCCACGATCACTCGGTCGAAGAGCTTGACCGCCCGCTCGAGGATGTCCAGATGTCCGATCGTGATCGGATCGAAAGAACCAGGGTAGACCGCGATCCGGGGGGAGCGCTCCGCGCTCGGGTCTGCGTCGGGCACGCAGAGCAGTATAGACCCCCGAGCGGGACCGTGGGTGAGGGACCTACCCCTCGGCCCACGAACCCGGACCGGGCCTGGCTACGCCCCCGCGGGCGCGGGGCCGAGCGGGCTCGAGCAACCCTCCCCGGCACCCTCCCCGGGCACCTCTCCCCGGCACCCGGGCCCGCCACCACCGCGTCCCCCGGGCCGACCGAACCGGCGAGCGAACAGTACGTGGCGCCGTCGGCACCGTCGCCACCGCCGTCGCCACCACCATCACCAGACGAGCTCGGCACCACGCCAGACGAGCCGCTAGCTCGCCCCCTTCTTCATCAGCACCACCGGCACGGTCATCATGATGATCCGAATGTCCAGCCACAGCGACCAGTTGTCGATGTACTCGAGATCCATCTCCATCCACTGCTCAAAGCTGATCTCGTTGCGCCCCGACACCTGCCAGGGCCCCGTGATCCCCGGCTTGACCGACAGCCGGCGCCGCTGCCAGGGCTTGTACTTGGCCACCTCGGAGGGCAGCGGCGGCCGCGGCCCCACCAGGCTCATCTCCCCCAGCAGCACGTTGAACAGCTGCGGCAGCTCGTCGATGCTCGTCTTGCGAATGAAGCGCCCGATCCTGGTGATCCGCGGGTCGTGCTTCATCTTGAACACCGGCCCGTCCATCTCGTTCTGCGCCATCAGCTTGGCCTTGAGCGCCTCGGCGTTGACCACCATCGAGCGGAACTTGTGCATCCGAAACTTCCGCCCGTTGCGCCCCGATCGCACCTGCGAGAAGAAGATCGGCCCCGGATCGGTGACCTTGATGATGATCGCCGTGCCGATCATCAACGGCGAGAGCAACAAGAGCCCCACCAACGACCCGAACAGATCGAGCAGCCGCTTGAGCAACAGCCGGCCCTCGGACGTAGGCGTACGCCGCATGCCGATCATCGGCAGGTCGTACCCCGTCATCTGGGCCACCTCGATCTTGCCCGCCCGCGGCACGTCGGGCGGCATGGTCAGCAATACGTCGACCCCTCGCTCCTCACAGTAGCGCAGCGCCTCTTCGAAGGTCTCGGGCGCCTGGTCGGGCACCGCGAACACCACCTCGTCGATCGGCTGGCTGTCGAGGATCTTGTCCATCTCCCGCAGCGCCCCCACGGTGGGCCGCGCGTTGGGCAGCGCGTTCTCGCCGGGCACCTCCACGTGCCCGATGAGCTTGTTGTTCCACGGCGCGCCGGTCTTGATCGAGCGGGCAAAGGC
Source organism: Myxococcota bacterium (assembly GCA_039194325.1). Classification (GTDB taxonomy): domain Bacteria; phylum Myxococcota_A; class Polyangia; order Nannocystales; family Nannocystaceae; genus Paraliomyxa. The sequence continues at coordinate 53,726 of JBCCWC010000053.1, read as the reverse complement.
CACCGCCTGCTCGCCGTGCCCCACCACGAGCACCCGGTGGCCGTCGACCGACTGGCTGCGAAACAGGGAGAAGATCTCCACCAGCAGCACCCGGCCCATCATCAGGGTCACGAAGTGCACCACGCCAAAGAGCAGCACGAAGGTGCGCGCGATGAAGCCGATCTTGAACACGAAGCTGGCGGTGATGAGCAGGACGATCGAAAATCCCACCACCCGCATGTAGCGAGCCGCCGCGCGGAAGTAAGGCTGGCGAAAGTCCGCGCTGGCGCTGAAGTACATCGACAAGAACCAAAGCGGCCACAGACCCCACAAGAGCGGGTAGTAGTCCGGGATCGCGATCGGCCCCAGGTCGATCCCCGCCAACAGCTCGGGCAATCGACCCTCGAGCTTCATCAGCGCCAGCGTCTGCCGGATCCACAGCGACGCGAAGAACGCCAGCGTGCTGATGATGAGGTCGTAGACGTAGATCAGTCTTCGAAAGAAATCCGCCTGATGTCGCGTCACCGATCGCTCTCCTGCTCGGCCTCCACGAGGCCCCTAGTGTGGCGGTCGGGCCCGGCCACGCAAAGCGAAAAACCACGGCGACCGCCCACGGGCCCGGGAGACCGCGCAGGTCGCGAATTCCCTCGGGTGCCCCTCCACAAGGGATGCTGGCAACCGGCGCCAACAGCGCACGACTTGCGCAAACGCGCTCGCTACCCTCGCCGACCATGGAGTACGTCTTCTTGGGACGCACGGGGCTACGCGTCTCCCCGCTCGCCTTCGGCACGATGTCGTTCGGCGGCGACGTGGACGAGACCGTCGCCGCCGCCATGTTCGACCGCTGCCGTGAGGCAGGGATCAACCTGTTCGACTGCGCCGACGTGTACAACCAAGGCCGGGCCGAGCAGATCCTCGGGCGCCTGGTGTCGGGGGCACGGGACCAGGTCGTCCTGACCACGAAGGCCTATTTCCCCACCGGGCCGGGGCCCAACGACCGCGGCAGCAGCCGCTTCCACCTGCGCCGCGCGGTCGAGGCGAGCCTGCGCCGGCTGGGCACGGAGTACGTGGATCTCTTGTTCTTGCACCGCATGGATGACCAGACCCCGCTGCCCGAGACGCTGCGAGAGGTCGAGCACCTGGTGCAGCAGGGTAAGGTGCTCTACCCGGCGGTGAGCAACTTCGCCGCGTGGCAAACCGCACGAGCGCTGGGGGTCGCCGAGCACCACGGGTGGGCGCCGGTGTGCTGCGTGCAGCCGATGTACAACCTGCTCAAGCGCCAGGCCGAGTCGGAGATCTTGCCCATGTGCGAGGCCGAGGGCCTGGGCTGCCTGACCTACAGCCCGCTGGCGGGCGGACTGCTGACCGGCAAGTACGGCGTCGAGCAACGACCGTCGCACGGACGGATCGTCGACAATCGCATGTACGGGGTCCGCTACGGGGCGCCCCACAACTTCGAGATCGCCGAGCGCTTCAACGCGCTCGCCCATGAGCACGCAGTCCCACCCGCCGCGCTGGCTATCGCATGGGTCGCGGCGCACCCGGCCGTCACCGCCCCCTTGCTCGGCGCACGGAGCCTGTCGCAGCTCGAGGGCGGCCTCGCGGCGGCCGAGATCGAGATGAGCGACGTGCTCTACGAGCAGATCGCCGCGCTGTCACCCGCGCCCGCCCCCGCGACCGACCGCAACGAGGAAACCAGCGCCCACAACTATGGCGCCCGCTAGCGGCCGAGCCAACGGGCCACGCCCTCGGATCGTCGCGTTCGAGCCATCGCCCCCGCGCGTTCCAACACGCGGATCCGCCCCATAGGGTGAGTGGTTTATGGCCCGAAAGACGCAACCGCGCTCAATCGTCTGACGAGATCTCGTGGGCCCACGTCCTTGGACGAAAGGATCCACCCGTACGACCGAGCGTCGCGTTGCTGGCATCATCCCGAGGATGCCCCCCCTGCCCCGCGACTGGAGCGCGGCCCTACGCATGCGGCTGGAGACGCTGCTCGGTGAGCTCGCGCGGCACCCTCGTCTGGGGGGCGCCCTGCTGTTCGGGGATCGGGTGCGGGGGGCGAGCGGTGATCCCCAGACCCCGGTCGGCCTCGCGCTGATCCTCGAGTCGATGGGAGATCCGGCCGACATCCCGCTGGCCGAGACCTTGCGCATGGCCTTCTTGTCGGCGCGCGTAGAGCCTTGGTTGGTCGTCGAGAGCGAGCTGCCGCAGCTGGCCGACGTGTTCCCGCTACGGCTGTTCGAGCTACGACGCTACGGCTGGCACTGGCACGGCCGGATCACGACGATCGACGTCGAGCCCGACCCCGTGCGCCTGCGTGCCCGGATCGAGCAGATCGCGCGCACCACCCTCAAGCGCCGCCGCTGGTTTGCGTTGATGCCCGACAAGGATCGCCGCCCGCCCGACTTCACCGGAGCAGCACACCGGCTTCGGGTCTTGCTCGCCGCCTACGATCACCTCGGGGGTGGCACCGAAGATGGCCTCGAGCAGCGCTGCGCCACGGCGCTGGGCCTGCCCCCCGAGCGCGTCGGGCGAGCCCTCGACGAGGCCGAGCCCGCGGCGATCGACGAATCGCTGACGGCGCTCGTGCGATCCATCGAGGCGCGACGAAGCCGCGGGACGTAGACGAGTCGAACGTTCGCGATCGATCTCCATTCGCCTCGATCGCTCGCGCTCGAGCGGCCAACCGGTGCCAGGAGGCCAACCGACGCACCATTGGCCGATCCCAGCCCCGTGACGCTATGCCTGAGCCGATGCCGCCGCGCCCCGCCACCACCGACGACTACCCGGACTTCGCCCGGCTGTTTCCCGAGCTGGCGACCGGTGATCCCGTGCCCGCCCCCCAGATCTGGGAGAACGAGATCGCGCCCAATACCGTCGTGCTCGAGGCGGGCGACAGCATTGCCGGTTATGTCTACGTTCAGATCCTCGACGGCCTGGGCTACATCCGACACGTCATCGTCGACCCGGCCCACCGGGGTCGAGGGTTCGGCCGAGTGCTGATGCAGCAGGCCGCCCAACGGATCCGAGAGGCGGGGATCGAGCGCTGGTGCCTCAACGTCAAGCCGGACAACATCCCGGCCGTACAGCTCTACACGCGCGTGGGGATGACCCGAAAGCACGCCTCGGTGTCCATGCGGATGGGGTGGGCGATCATCGAGCGCTTGCCACCCCCTGACGAGGCGTTGGTGACGACCCCGCTGCCCACAGACGACGACGCCGAGATCGAACGCGCGCTGGCGCTGCCGCCGGGCTTGCTCACCCAGCAACACGGGCGAGATGACGTGCACCTGCTGCTTTGCCGCCAAGGGACCGCCCCCATGGGAATGGCCGCGTTCGCGCCGCAGTTCCCGGGCGCCTACCCGTTTCGGGCCAACTCGGCCGCGGTGGCGCGAGCGCTGCTTACGGCGATGCAGCCCCTCGCCAACCCGGCGCACGACTACGTTCAGCTGGTCTTCGAGAACCAACCGCAGGTCGCGACCGCGTTCGATGCCGCGGGCGCGACGCGATTTCTCGAGTTCGTCCACTTTGCGGGCGACGTGCCCGCCCAATGACCGAGCCTAGCCCCGAGCCCCGATCCATCTCCGCTCCGCTCCTAGCCGGCAGCTCAGGCCCGTTCGAACGCCGCCACGATCGCCGCGCCGGCCCCGATCCGATCGCTTGCGTGGTTGACCGCCGAGACGCAGCAGGCCGCGGCCGCTCCCGCGGCGGCGACCTCAGCCACCCGCTCTGGCGTGATCCCGCCGATCGCCACCACGGGGACGTCACCGGCCGCCGCGACCGCATCCCGCAGCCCTTCGAGACCTCGGGTCGGATCCGGGTTCACCTTGGTCGTGGTGGGAAACACCGGGCCAAAGCCCAGATAGTCCGCGCCCCCGCGGCACGCCCGCTCGACGTCCCGCCGATCGTTGGTGGTGATCCCGACCACGAAGGGCCGAGACGGCGAGAGCTGGCCGAGGATCGCCCGCGCGTCGGCCAGCGACAGATCCTGCTGCCCGAGGTGAACCCCATCGGCGTCGACTGCCAAGGCAACGTCGAGCCGGTCGTTGACGATGCACAGCGCGCCGTACTCGGCGCACAGCGCCCGCGCCATGCGAGCGACAGCGACCAGCTGGGCCGTCGTCGTCTCGGCACCGCGATCACTTTGGGGTGTCGGCTTGAGCCGCACCTGGAGCACCCGAGCCCCGCACCCCCCGTCGGGGACCGGCCGCAGCAGATCCCGCGCCAGCCCCTCGTCGTCCCGATCCAAGATCGCATAGAAGCCAGAAATTCGGGCCCTGATTTCAGGGGGAGTGTCCATGGGGATGTTCGTGGGACTCACCATGCCTAGCGTTCATCCTTCTTCAATAGGCATCGCACGATGATGAGGATCGCACGATGATAAGGGTCGCACGAATGGCTCCGCGGCCGGGGGCAGCGAGCGCCCTTCGACCACAAGGGCCGCCCACGCGCAAAGGCGCGGGGCGAGCAAGAATCCGTGGCGGAACAATCCATTGATGCGCAAGAGCCCCGCGCCGACCTCGAGGCGAGGGAGGTTGTCGGCCAACGCGGGGCGTAGCCCCACGCCCGAGCGCTCGATCTCGGCGTCGGCAAAGCGCGGATCGAGGCTGTAGAGCGCGCTGAGCAGCTCGAGCGCCGAGCGTACGTGCACCGGGCCGTCGTGCTCGCTCTCGAGCTGCGTCGCGCCGACATAGAGGGTGCCATCGGGCCGAGGCACGATGTAGAGCGGATAGCGGGGATGCATCAGCCGAATGGGACGAGCGGGCCGGACGGACCCGGGCCGAACGACGACATATTCCCCCCGCACGCCGCGCAGCGGCAGATCGGGGCGCGCCCCGAGGCCACGACAATCGACGACCATGTCGGCCTCGCGCGCTTGCGATCCGATCTGTAGGCGACCGGGGGCGACTCGATCCACATGGACGCCGTCGTGCACGACCACCCCCGCCGCCTCGGCCCGGGTGCGGAGCGCGGGCAACAGGCGCTCGGGGTGGACGACCCCTTCTCCGGGCACAAAGATGCCCCGACGCAGCCGCGAAGCCATCCAGGGCTCGAGCGTGGCGATCTGGTCGACACCGACGGCCTCGGCCCGGTCCTGTACCCCGGCATCGGCGATCCGACGCATCAGCTGCGTCAGCATGGGCCACTCGGGGCGGTGAGCGACCAGCAAGCTGCCCCGAGTATCAAAGAGATCCCCTCGGGCGTCGTCGCCAAGGATCTGGCCCCAGCGCTGCGCCGAGTCCAGCCCCAGGGACACGAGCTCGGGCTCGGCCACGTCGAGCTCCGAGAGCGGCGCGAGCATGCCCCCGGCGTGTCGGCTGCATCCTGGGCCTCCCCGCCCGCCCTCGTTCCCCGAGCTTCCCGAGCTCCCCGAGCTTCCCGAGCTCCCCGAGCTTCCCCTTGTTGCGATCGATCGAGCATCGAAGAGCTGACAGGCATGGCCCTGCTCGGCGAGCATCACCGCAGTCAGCACCCCGGCCACGCCACCACCGACGATCAAAACAGACGTCATCGTCACGCGAGCACCACTGCCATGCTCACCAACCCGTACAACACAGCCCAATCGGTGTGTCAATCGCGAGGGCCTCGGCCCCAGCGGCCAGCGCGATCCACCGCGATCCACCGCGATCCACCGCGATCCACCGCGATCCACCGCAATCCACCGCGATCCACCGCGATCCACCGCAATACGGTCGACCTGGAATCCCGACATGGGATCACGTACCGTCAATATCACCAGGGAAGGAACCGAGGGCACCCTACGGCCTCGGCGCCAGGGTGATGCAGATCGTACTCAACGGCGAGCCCCGGGATGTCAGCGACAGCACGACCGTGCGCGCGCTGCTGTGCGAGCTGCACCTCGACAAGAGCGCCATCGCCGTGGCGGTCAACCGTACCTTCGTCCCCCGCAGCGAACACGTGACCCACCGGCTCGCGGCGGGCGACGAGGTCGAGCTGCTGGCCCCGATGCAAGGAGGGTGACAATGGACGATGACACGACAACCTGGTCGGTCGGCGGCAAGACCCTGCGCTCGCGCATGATGATAGGCTCCGCCCGCTACCCCTCGCCGGACAACATGCGCCAGGCGATCGTCGCCTCGAAGGCCTCGGTGGTCACCGTGTCGCTCCGACGCGAGAACCCCGACACCCGGGCCGGGCAGGCGTTTTGGTCGTATGTCCGCGAGCTCGACGTGCACGTGCTCCCCAACACCGCCGGCTGCCATGCGGTGAGCGAAGCGGTGACCACGGCCAAGATGGCCCGAGAGATCTTCGAGACCGATTGGATAAAGCTGGAGCTCATCGGCGACGACTACACGCTGCAGCCCGACCCCTTCGATCTGCTCGAGGCCACGACGCTGCTGCTGGCCGAGGGGTTCATCGTGTTTCCCTATATGACCGACGATCTCGTGCTCGCCAAGCGTCTGGTCGACGTGGGCTGCGACATCCTGATGCCCTGGGCCGCGCCGATAGGCTCAGGGCGCGGCGTGGTCAACCCCACGGCCCTGCGGCTCATCCGAGAGCGCTTCCCCGAGGTCAAGCTGCTGGTCGACGCGGGGATCGGGGCGCCCTCTCATGCGGCCCGAGCCATGGAGCTGGGCTGTGACGGCGTGCTGCTCAACACGGCGATCGCCCGGGCCGGCGATCCGGTGGCCATGGCCTGTGCCTTTGCCGACGCGATCCGAGCCGGCCGGGCCGCGTACACGGCCGGCCTGATGGAGCCCATGGAGTTCGCCCAGGCATCCACACCGACGGTGGGCATGCCGCTGTGGCACGAGCCCTCCTGAGCGATCCTTTCGCCCGCCCCGGCGCTCACCGAACGCTCATCGGGAGCTCGCTTGGGGCGACTTCCCGGTGACCCGGCCCAGGTCTTGGATCGCGTCGGGCTCCTCGGTTCCGGTGGCGCCGGTCGAGCCCGTCTCGGACACCCCGAGACCGAGCGGCTCGACCAGCGTAGCCCCGACCGTCGCGAGGTTCACATAGCCGTCGTCCTTCATGATGACGAAGGGATGCTCCGAGAAGCGCAGGCCCCCCGCGCCGTCGTGCTCGATCACCTGCAGCTTGCCCATGCCGTAGCCCATGGGACCCCGGCGGTAGTAGTGGGCCATGACGGTGTAGGGCCCCGCAGCGCGCTTGCCCTCAATGGCAAAGCACTCCGGCCCGTAGCCGGTCGTAACGTCGGCGTAGAGCTGCCCGCCCGAGGCCAGGACCTTGTTGCTGTAGAAGGCATGGCCCCCCTTGCGATCGTAGACGTGGAGATCCACGTCGTTGGCGTCGGTCTCCCAGTTGAGCACGAAGCGGGTGGAGGTGCTGGTGGCCAGCGTGGCGCCGTGCTTGGCGAGCGCGGCGTCGACGGTCTTGCGTGCGCTGGGATCGACCGCGATCCAGGCGGCCCCGACAAGGCCCAGATCCTCGCGCAGCACCTGCTGCACGCCGGCGAAGCGCCCGCCGGGGTAGCTGCGCGCGAGCGAGGCCTCGATGGCCGCGAAGGCCTCGGCGTGGCGCCCCGCCTTGAGCAGGGCATAGGCGTAGAGGCGATGGCTCGACGGGTGATCGGGTCGCTGCTGCACCCCGTGGGCGTAGGTGTCGATCGCCAGCGCCAGCGCGTCACCGCCCAGCCGCTCGAGCCGCTCGCCGGCCATGCGCCGTAGATCGGCCCGCGAGGGGAACAGATCGATGAGCGAGCCATAGGCCCGAGCCGCTTCGAAGCGTCGCCCGTGGGCCTCGTGGACCTCGCCCAGCGCGACCAGGGCCAGTACGTCGCCAGGGCGGTCGCGACGCCACGCGACGGCCTCGCGCTCGGCCCCCGCCAGATCACCGCGGCCGATCGCCTCCATCACCGTGGCCAAGCGCCCCTGGTAGGGATCGGCCACGGGCGGCTTGTCGAGCCGCCGGGGCACCGATCTCGAGGATGAACGCCGTTCCAGCCGGCCCGTGAACTCTTCCTCGCCGCGATGGCGCGAGTCCCCGGGGCGGTCGAGCCGACGACGCGAGGAACGAGAGGTGCGAGGCGCCGCCGGAGGAGGCGGAGGCTCCCCCGCGACCATCCCCGCCGGGGGAGGCGGAGGCTCCCCCGCGGCCATACCCGCCGCGCCCGTCTCCTCTATCAGGCTCGGCTCGAGCTCGGCCTTGGCCTCGTCTGCACCACCGAAGCGGCCATCCTCACCGTCACCACCCGACGGGACCTCTTCGATCGCATCGGCGGGCTCTGCCAGGGGTACACCCATGCGTCTGCTGGCGACGGACAATCGCTCTTCCGGCTTGCCGTCGGCCTCTTGTGTGGGCTTGGGCCTGGGCCTGGCTTCCAGCTCCGGCTCCGGGGGCTCCGGCTCCGGCCTGGCGGGCTCGACTCGACGCAGCGTGTCCACACCCGAGGGCCCCACGACGAGGATGTCGGCGAGGGCCCGCCGATCGATCCCAAAACGCGCATAGTCGGCCTCGGTCTCGAGCACGAGCAACGCGGTGAGATCGCTGAGCACCCGATGGCGGGTCGACAGCGTGACGATCCGCTCCGCGAGCTCCTTGCGTCGCTCGGTCTGGTCGGCGGTCAGCGCCGCGCGCTGGGCCTGCAAGTCGGTGATCCGCGCCTGGGCATGGGCACGCGCCAAGAGCGGCTCGGGCACCAGGGCCAGGGTCGGCTCGGGGTCGCGCACACCGGCGCCGGCCAGCTCGATCCGCACCGGCAGCTCGGGAGGGATCTGGGCGTAGACCAGCCGCTCGTCCCCGGGCTGCACACCATCGAAGGTAGTGGGATACACCCATTCCGCCCCCGGCACCGACACGGTGATGTCGGAGCGGGTGGCCTGCCCCAGGCGCTCGACGATGGTGGCGACCTCGAGGCGAGCATCGAGCACGACGCCGTCGCCCGGCAGCCCGGCCCGGGTCAGCGCGGTGAGCATGGCGTCGTCTTGCACTCCGCCGTCCACGATCGCATCCACGCGAGTCACGCCGGCGCCCTGGAGCCCTCGCAGTTGGGCCTGCAGCTCGCTGGCCTCGTCGGTACCTGCCGTGATCACGCCGTCGCCGACGAGAAGCAGCCGCGGCGACACGGCCCACAACGCCGGCAGCGCCGCGAGGGCCTGGCTCAGATCGGAGGCCCCCATGGCACCTCGCTGCCGCAGCCCCTCCAGTTGCGCAGCGGTCAGGCCCGCGGCCGGCCCCGAGTACAGATGGGTGGTCTGCTGATCGTAGGCCACCAGGTGAAGCCGAGCCTCGCCCGGGAGCGCGGCCACCAGCATGCCTAGCCGCTCGACCTGCCCGGAAAAGTCCAGCGCTCGCGAGGCGCTGGTATCGACCAGGATCGTCAGCGACTCGATCGGCTGCGGCGGAGCGTCGAGCACGGGCACCACCCGCGCCACCGCCAGATCGCCGTGGCGCAGCCCCTGGGCGGGCACCGGGCCCACCCACGCCTCGAGATCCTTGGTGGGTGCGACCTGCTCGCGCCGAAGGTCGAGGTGATAGACGGAGGTCCCCACCCCTCCAAGCGAAGAGCCCGCGGAGGCGGCCGACCCCTGGACGATCGCGACGTCGACGTCGAGCACGTCGAGCTGCGGCAGGCCGCACAGCGGCAAGCGATAGGGCTCGGCCGCATGCGGCAGCTCTTGGGAGTAGGAGAGCACCAGCTCCTTGCGCGCCCGCGGCGGGATCGGAAACACCCGAGCCCGGAACACGTTGCCCGCGTCGTTCTCGAGCAAGGCGGGATCCTGACGGCGGTGCAAGAAGTCCTCGTAGGCCACCCGCGCCGCCTGCCGCTCGACCACCTCACCCTCCTGGAGACGGTCGCCGATCTTCATGGCGAACCGGCTGATCGCCGCCCCCGGCGGCAGGGTGATCGCAAAGCGCCCCTCGAGCTGGCGATCCTCGGGGTTGTCGAACGAGAGTCGCAGCTCGGTGAAGGCCAGCGGGCCCTCCACCACCGCCCCGAGCGGTCAGCGACGCCAGGCGCAGACCGGTGCCGTCGGAGGCGGTCAGCGACATCGGCGCCCCGTCCTCGCAGGCGTTGGCCCGCACCCACCGCAGCTGCGCCCCCTCGGGGGCCTCCACCGCGGCGACCGGAGGCGTCACCGTCGGCTCGGGATCCGACTGCGGCGTCGGCTCCGGCGACGGAGGCGGCGGATCGGCGGAGGTACAGGCACCCCAAAGCAGGGCGGAACAGACGACGACACGAAGCGCTCGACGGGTCACGGCAGCTGCCAACGTATCAGTGGTGGCTTGGGTGTGCGTGCGGATCCCAACACCCCTGAAACCGGCGACATCCGCTAGAGTGGACGACGCGGTGCCGGCAAACCTCCTGAATCTCCCCCCGATTTCTTCGTTTTGCATCGCCCTGGGCCTGATCGCGCTGCCCAACGCGGCCATCGCGGGCCCTGGGGCGGGCCCCGGAGCGGGCCCCGTGGTGCAGAACCCCAGCTACGACCCTGCGCCCGCCCCGGTGGTGATCGACTTTTCCGCTGGCACCCGCAATGGCACCGGTCAGCCCCGAGTGACCCAAACGTCCAAGGTGCGCTTCGACCAGCTCGACGACTACCGACGGGAGGTCGAGCCCAGCGCGCCTTCGGGCGACATCGCTGGCCACCACTCCCTGCCCGAGGGCCTGGCCCAGGTGGGCGGCATGGTGGTGCCCGAGGCGATGCTCGATGGCGCCGCGATGGTGGGCGACGCCACCGCGACGCTCACCCCGGGAGCCGATCCCCAGTATGGGGGCCCCGATCTGTCGGAGATCTGTGCCTTCCCCGAAGAGGTGCCGCCTGGAATCTACGACTACGATCACCGTCCCGGCGGAGAGACTCCGCGTTTCCACACCGTCTATCTCAACTTCACCGGCGAGCCCGATGGGCTATTTACGGGCGGCGAGAACGCGGCGGAGAACCTGTCCAACATCGCACGCAGCGGCCACCCCTACCCGGTGTACGGCGGTGGCGAGGAGAAGGCAATCGCGGCCGCTCAGGCGGTGGCCGCCGACTTCGAGGACTGGGCGGTGCGGGTGGTCTACATCGAGCGCCCGCCCAAGGTGCTGCCCTACTCCATGGTGATGGTGGGCGGACATCACTCCGACACCACCGCCGGACCCTCGGGGGGCGTGGCCCCGCTGGACTGTGAGGACTTCGGCCAGCGCAACGTGTGCTACGCGTTCCAAAACGGCGCCCCCGCGACGTCGCAGGCCAACGTGATCAGCCAGGAGATCGGCCACACCCTGGGCCTGGGGCACACCAACGCCAGCGACAGCGTGATGGCAGCCGGCTACGCCCCGACCCAGGGGGGAGATCTGGGCTTCAACGAGACCTGCGCCCCGATCATCCAGGTGCAGGGCCAGGGCGCGGCGTGTATCGGGGTCAACCGCTGCCACTGCGGCGTACCCGATGCCCAGCACGACTGGCAGACCCTCTCCACCACGTTCGCGCCGGCGGGGCCCGACACCACCGAGCCCACAATAGCGTTGCTCCAGCCCGAGGACGGGGCGGTGTTCGAGCCCGAGGACACGATCCGCGTGGAGTTCGATCCCTGGGACGATGTGGGCGGCTACGGCTGGGGCCTGCGCGTCTCGGACGATTCTGGGGAGCTGCTGTACGACCAGGTGGACTACGAGCGGGCGCTCATCTTCGATCTCATCGGGCTGCCGGCGGGTGAGTACACGCTCACCGCCTACATTCAGGACCACGCCGACCACGTCAGCACCGACGAGGTCACGATCCGGATCGGCGGCGCGGAAGGGCTCGACGACAGCGGAGGCGAAGGCGGCATGGGCATGGAGTCCGATGGTCCTCCAATGACCACCGGGGCGACCTCGGACGGCGAGGGATCGGACGATGACGCGGGGCTCGACGACGCCAATGCGAACGCCGAAGGCTGTGACTGCACGTCGGGGGATCCGCTCGCGCCGAGTTCGGCTGTGTGGGCGCTGGGGCTTTGGGGGCTGATTCGGCGGCGTCGTACCGGCCGCGGCCGCGCCCGCGCCTAACCGTGATGATTGCTCCGATCGGAGCCTACGATCGAGCACCTACCCCTCGATACAGGTGAACCCCGGCGGCGTTCCACCGGCCCAGTTGCCTCTGAACCAGTAGATATCGTTGAGCCACTCCCCGGTCTCGTAATACTCGAGGCACTCATCGTCGACGAAGTCCGCGAACGATGCGAGCCGCTTGCACTCGTCGTAGGCCAGCTCGTTGAACTCCTCAAGTAGCGTCCCGGGCTCGGGAAAGCCGCGCCGCGACAGTCGCTCGCCCAAGCCTTCATACTCTTCTTCGGTGAGGCACAGGCACACCTCCCCGCGCCACCGTCGGGGTCGAGGATTTGGGGGCGGCGCCCATCCGCCTGGAGACCACGCGGAACGATGAGCCACAGACAAGCGGGCTCGCCGTACCCCAAAGGTTCGTCACCGACCACCCGAATCGGGACACGAGCAGCTGATGCCAGCGAGCACGAGCGCCGTCAGCCCGGCTACGGAACGAATAAATATTCGAATCCTTGCTGTAGAGCCTGTCGGGCATCTCAACTCATCGCTTCTACTCATCGATGCACGTGAACCCCGGTGGTGTACCGTTGTCGAACGGCGGCTCCGACCAGTAGATATCCTTGAGCCACTCGCCGGCCTCGTAGTACTCAAGACACTCGTCGTCGACGAAATCTTCGAAGGACGCGAGAAGCTTGCACTCCTCATAGGCCAGCTCGTTGAACTCCTCGAGTAGCGTCCCGGGCTCGGGAAAACCTCGCCGCGACAATCGCTCGCCAAGGCCATCGTACTCCTCGTCGGTCAGGCATAGGCACACACGACCGGCCCCACCATCCGGATCGAGGATCTTGGTGCGGCTCCCATCCGCGTAGAACCCCCGCGGAATGATGAGCCACAGACAAGCGGGCTCGCCATAACTCATCGGCTCGTCGCCGACCACCCGGTCACGACACGAGCAATTTATCGCAGCGAACGCGACCGTCGCCAGCGCAGCTACCGAACGAACAAAAACTCGAAATCCAACCATTGTTGCTCACCTCGCCTCACTCGTACGTCAAGAGTGGTCGCGTGTGCAGCCTGCACGTAGACGTCGAGCGCTGCCTCCAGACCGTCGATCATCACGCCATCGACCGACTCGAGTCGATCACCCGAACGAAAGCCCAGCGTATGGGCGACGGAGCCAGGCTCGACGTCGACGAACACATGACGCCGCCCGGCACTATCGTAGTCGAGCCGAGCATCTTCACGAAGGAGTAACGCTGGATCATCGTAGATCATCGCCGCAAACGACTCATCGATCTCACAGCTCGTCCCTTCACAGGTAATGAATCGGTACGCGTCCAAACCAGCGACCCCGCCCGAGGTGTCGATACCATCCGACTCACCACCCGAAGAGTCGGGATCGCCCGAGCCCGTGTCGAGCGTGTCGAGGGGACTCGTAGTCCCACACATTTCGCCATCTCCGCCACCGGTTGCACACTCGTAGGGGTTGAGCTCAGGGCACGAACCGTCCGACGGAGGCCCCCCATATTTGCAGTTGCCAATACACGCTCCGGGGGTATTCTCCGGTACGGGACCTTCGGCAATCGACGCATTGGCTCCGGTCGCTTGCCAGCAATTATGGTTGAATCCCGGCAGAACAAGCGACTGGCACTCCTGTCGGGCAGCGTTCTCAATCTCGGCGATCAGCTGATCGTACTTGCACCTGGGCGTCTCATCCTCGAGGATCTGATGCTCGGCGTCGTTGAAGCATCGAGTGCCTCTGGGCGTTGCACCATTGGCATAGGTGACCGGCACTGCGTCCTCGATGCTCCCGTCGGCTGGCCACTGCAATGCGTTGGCAAGGTTACGACGCCAGTCGTGACCCGGGCTGGTCACCTTGATGCACGTGTCGTGATAGATGCATCCGCTCGGGCCCGGCGTGAGTAGGGACGCCAAGATCCCCAGCGTGAGCCCGCTGCCGCCGAGCAACCACAGCTTGCGCGACCGCCCTCGCGGTGATTCCCCGCCGGAAGAGTTCGTCGCTCTCATGGCCCCATCAATGATGACCCATCCGCACGGCACCCGACCAGACGTAGCTCGATTCCGCTTGAACGATGAGCATCGTGCCTACTCGGCTCTGTGGGCGCTGGGCCTTTGGGGACTGGCCCGGCGACATCGCTTCGGCCGCGCCCGCGCCCGACCGTAACGAGGGCTCCGATCGGAGCCTGCCCTGTCGGCCGGGCGCTCGACCCCCCAGCAACGAGGGGTCAGGCCTCGCGCGCACCGACAGGGACCTCGCATCCAAGGGTGGGGCCCCAGGGTGGCGGAGGATCGAGCCGCCCTACCGACGGGGTCGGCCCATCGACAAGAACGTTACCGCCCCCGTGCCGACGGACCGAGACCGTCGGGACCAGGGTCCTCATGGGCTCGACCCAGGGCACAGACCGCCGCGCACTGGGTGACGGGCCCGTCCGGAACGGGCCGAGCCTTCGGGGACGGAGGCCACGGTGAAGACGACGGTGACCCGAGACCTCGGGGACGGAGGCCACGGTGCGAACGACGGTGCTCCGAGCCCACCCCCCACCGGGTCCGACCCTCGCGCTCCGAGGTCTCGGGGCACCTGGCGAGAGGCCCCACCCCTCGAGATCAGAGGCATCGGCGCACTTCGCGTAGAGCTGCTCCCTGCGACGAGCGGTCTTGGGGCCCTCGGCGAGGAGTCTCGCCCTACGTCGGCGCGGCCTCGTCCCTACGTCGGCGCGGCCTCGTCCTCGTCCGGGACCGACGGGACCGGTGGGGCTTGGCCCTCGCCCTCGCCCTCCTCCTCGTCTCCGCCCTGCACTTGCCCGGTGGTGGGATCGACGTCTTGCACCGATCGGCGCTGGCGTAGATAGCTGCGGATCGCCTCGTTCTGCGTGGTGATCGGCCGCAAGAGCGTACGCCGAGCCTCGACGTCCTCGTCGGTCGAGCGCCAGTGCCGGCCGAGGATCATCGCCAGCGCCCCGACGAGATTGAGCTGCCCGGTGGCCTTGGCCGCGCGCACCTGGTCGCGCGTGACCTCGGGGGACGGATCGGCGTCGAGCGCCTCGCTGAACTCGGCATTGAGCGTGGCCAGCCGGGACACGAACGCGCCGAGCCCCAGCGCGGCGACCTGCTCGGACAGCTCGCCCTGTAACAGCCCCAGGATGCTGTGGACCTCCCGGCTCTGCTCCACATAGGACATCGAGGTGATCGCCACCGCCCCCTCGGGAAAGACCCGCTCCAGCAGCACGCGGGCCCGCTCGCCGTCCTCGGTGCCGGCCAGCGTGGTGGCACTCTCCCCGGCGATGCGGAAGATCGAGCCGATCGTGCGATCGATCGCGGGGTCGAGCTCCGACAATCGAGGGTCGGCCCCTCGACTGCGCGCTGCGACCAGCGTGCGCTGCATGTCCCGAAGCTGCTGCTCGTGCTCCACGGCGGCCTGGGCATGCTGGGCAAGCTCGGTCCACTCCTGCTGCTCGGCCAGTCGCGCCAGTTGGCTCAGCGCAAACTCCCGACGACCTCCGGGGAACTGGTAAATGCGGAACCACTGAGAGACAGAATCGGGCATGCGCGTGGACCTCGATTGGGCAGAGGTCGAGCATAGCAGGGGGGTTGATGCGGCGGCGTCGTTGTCCGGCGAGCGATCATGCTGATGCGAAACCGCGCTGCGTCCCATTTGGGCCACAATCCTCGTTGCAGCCGTATGGGCCCACAGGGGCCGTTCATGCCACGATCGAGGTCCCGATGGCCCCGCCCAAACGTCAGCCCGAGCAGCAAGCCCGTACGCAAATCGACGCCATCCTCCGCGCCGCGGGCTGGGACATTCAGGACCGGGACGAGATCAACCTGTCGACATCCCGCGGGGTGGCGATCCGCGAGTTCAAGATGAAGCGGGGCCACGGCTTTGCCGACTACCTCTTGTTCGTGGATGGCGTGGCGGTGGGGGCCCTCGAAGCCAAGAAGGCCCGCCGCCAGCGCCCATGCGCCTGAAGACTACGCGGAATGATGAGCTACAGACGAGCGGGCTCGCCGTACCCCATCGGTTCGTCGCCAACCCCCGGTCGCGACAGCTCATTCGGCGAGCACCATCGCCGCCCGCCCGGCTACGGAACGAAGAAGCTCCGGTGACCCCTGTGAACGAGTACGCTTGACGCCGAGGACAAACGCACCGTAGGCTAAGAAACGTGACAAGTTTCACTGTCGTGTGCGCGGGGCTCACGCTCATCGTGGCCACATCCTGCTCATGCGCCGATCGTCCTACCGAGGATCCACCGGATGCCGATCTGTTGGACCGCCGGGTCGGACCTTGCGAAGCCATGTGTGAAGTGCAGCTCAGTGACTGCGGTCCATTTCCCACCGAGGCTATCCGAACGATGGAAGACTGCGTCCGGGAGTGCGCGACTCCAGACGGGAACCTGAGCTCGGGCTGGGGCTACCAGCAGTCGACCGAAATGGACGCATGCGCTGCACAGTGGCAGGCGCACGCTAGTTGTTTGCAAGAACTCTCATGCGAGGAGCAAAGAGTATATTGGCGTCCCGTCGAACAAGAGCCCCCCAAGTCAGAACGAGGGTGCTATTCGGAATCTGAGGCGATGGTAAGCTGTGTACACGCACACCCCTGCTGCGGGGAGACCTAGAATGATCAAGCCAAGATTGTCGCACTTTGTTGTCGCGGCATGGGCAACTGCTTTTATCGGGTGCAATTACACAACCTACGAAGATTGCCCGTTCTACTGTTGGGAGTCGGGGATTCCGTACAGTAAAATCCCACAAAGCGGGGCCCACCCGGGGTACTACGATCAGCAATGCACGCACGCATTATCTCTCGATGGACTTCGGGTCCCAATACCCGAACTCGGTCTAGCAGCCAGACACTGCTATCTTGGATCGCCAGCGAGCGCAGCCGAAAACACGGAGAACTACTTCCTCGTGAAGACGGCGGTCCAGAAGCTGGCCACCAGCGAGCCCCTCTCGAAAGATGAGGCTGATGCCTATGATCTAATCGCGGAACTGCTCGATCGAGATGCCTACGAGAACTGCGTCGGACAACTAACCTGCTACGGAAACCCAGGCGTTGGCTGTGATGTCGACGACAATACGAACGGTGACCAGTCGTGCACGAATGCATCGGCCGCGTCGCTATGTTCGAGCCTGGTAGAAGGACTCCTCGAAGACCTCCTCGATCGCTCCTCGCCACAGCAGTACCCTGAGTGTTCGGGAACAGAATACTATGAAGGAGCGGCCCCCCTGTGTGAGGGATATGTACCAGACATGAATGACACCGAAGGGCCGTGCGCGAGGGACGGGCTCTTGCCCGTCACCGGAAGCACATCGATGGACGGCGCCGATACGACGGGAGCGGGCAGCGAGCCGTTCGGCGACATCGACGATCTCGTGAGCTGTAGCGGCAACGACTGCGACGTCGATCCGAGGCTCCTCGTCAACGTCATGGAGAGCTTTTCAGAGTTCTACGATGATGACGTCACACTCGAGTATGTCGATCGCTCGATACCGTGTGGGCCGGGAGTCCAGCTCGATGGTCTGTCGAGCGGGACCGCACCAACAGAACTCGCAGACAAATTCGGTATCGAAAATGGTGACATCATCTTGTCTGTCAACGGCGTTGAGCTGAGCTCCTCTTCCGGTGCAGCGACGGTCCTCCAGAACCTGGATAGCAGCACCACCTTCACTGTCGTCGTGCGACGGGCCGACAGGGGCCATTGCTCGACCACCACCTGGACGATAGATATCGCACCGTAGCTCGCCGCGCGTATCGCAGACACCTCGCCGACCTCTGACACGACGCGCCCTGGACGGCGCACGCTCGACACACCAAAAACGTGGTGACGCTCGATGACGCCAACGCCCAAGGCCGTGACTGCCCCGCCGGGGATCCGCTCACGCCGCGCTAGGCTCTGCGGGCGCCGGCTTTTGGGGGCTCGAACGGCGCCCGCGCCCGCGCGTGCTCCTTCAATCGATGACTCACCCGACCTGCGGCTGCCCGTGATGACCAACCGCGGCCGCAACGACCAGCCCACGAACGAGCCGAGAGCTCACGGCTCCCTTGACTGCGCCTCCCGCCGCTCTTCCAAGATCTTCTTCATCTTGCGTCGGAACTGAACATTCCGCTGGAACTGCCTCTTGTTGAGCGACTCGATGAGATACGCCACGATCGCACCGCCGAAGATGGCGATGCCCATCTCCGAGATGACGTCCAAGACGAGGGTGTTCACCCGCGGCCCGAGCTGGTCGCCGTACGAGACCGTGATCCAGCGCGCCAGGATCGTGATCGCCAACCCGAGCACCAAGACGTAGGCCAAATACACGATGTTGAAGTGCTCACGATCGATAATCAGATCGAGCTCATCGGGGTTCCGCTCGTAGTGCTCGATCACCTCTTCGGTGATCTCATCCGGGTCGGAAAACATAAGCGCATTGATGCGATCCAACAGTCTCACGGATCCTCCTGTGTCCAGGCTGCCGCCGGCCAGAGCCAGCGTAGATGGTCCCGCGATCGGGTGCTCTACGCTCAGCTCTCGTCCCCAGGCGTGGAGCGCGCAAGCCTAGACGCCGCCTCTTGATAGGGCGGTCCAACCTCAGACCCAGCGCGCGGGCCCGCTCGTGCGTCAACGTCAGCCCGGGGCCTCAAGATGGCCAACCATGCCGAGCTCAGCGTGGCAACCGGCGCGTTACGTCGACTGCTGCGATCCGCAAAGTCCGTGGGCGATAATCCTGAAACCGATGTGCCATTGCAGACAAAATGAGCATTTGGATCGAGGGGTACGGTCGGTCTAGGGTTCGGCGAACTGGGGAGGATCGAAGGGGGTCCTCCCTCCAGAGGGGAGCACAACAAGATGACAAGGCTTTTTTTGATGACGACTCTGGCCGTTGGTGCGGCCGTGGCTATTCCGTCCGTAGCGCACGCGCACGGAACCTACCTGCAGACGATCAGTGATTCCGTCGAGACGCTCGCCAGCAACCCGGCGTGTGAGCTCCCGGGCATGACCTGCGGGCTGTGCCATGAGCCCAACGAGGGCGAGCGCAACGAGAACATCAGGATCATGTTCGGGGACTTCGACCCTGCCATCCGCAATGGGCCATTCTACGAGTCACTGGTAGCTCAAGGGTGGGACCACGAGAGCAACAACGGCAAGGATTACCAAGAGCTCAACGCCGCCTTGCTGGCCGACACGGGGATGCCGAACATGCTGGCCAACATGGTCGACAGCGACGGGGACGGCGTGATCGACGTCGAAGAGCTGGAGCTCGGCTATAACCCGTTGCTAGCCTACGAAGAGGCGGATCCCGAGCGAAGCCAGCTGTGCGACAACGCGGCGGAGTTCCCCATGGGAATTGGCGACAGCAGCTCCGGCGGTGCGGCGACCACCGGCGGCGAGGAATCCACCGGCGGAGATACCACCGGCGGCGGGGATACGACCGGCGGTGAGGGAACCAGCGACGAGGGCGCCGCAACCACGGAACCGGGCGGTGGAGAAGGCGCCACCTCGACCACGACCGGCGATCCCACCGGGGAGACCGGAGCGACCGCAGGTGGAAGCGACGATGAAAGCGGCTGCCGGATCGGCGGCTCCGGCTACGACCGCCGCGCACTGGGCCTGCTGCTGATGATGGGCCTGGTCGCCCGTCGCCGGCGCAACGGCTGATCCGCGGCACAGCGGCGCAGGCCGTGCTCCTCCGAAGGCCGACCTACGCGTCGCGCGTTCGGAGGGCACCGCCTCTAGGCTCCACTACGCCAGCCGCAGCACCAGGAGTTGCTCGTTCGGTCGTGACGCAGCGGGTCACGGCCGTTCATCGATCCGCGAGGTAACACGCAAGCTTCGATGCACGGCTTGCAATTGTCGCAATAAAGAATTCGCGGGAGCTCGCTTGCGGCGTTGGCCGATTGCAAGCGTTCATCGCTGAGGACCTGCCGATACTCATAGTTCGAGGCCGTACACGAACGCCCTCAACATCAAGACCCGTATGACCCGAGTCCATAGACTCGGCGGTCGCCGCGGGCCATCCCCGAATTCGAGCCGTTGACGCAGGGTCTGCGCTCGCCCCGATCCCCCACGCTCGCCCACCGCGGGGTGAGCTCACCCCTGAGCGCTCACCGCATTCAACCGGCCAGCGCCTGCAACCGCGCGCGCTCGCGTCCGTCCGTGACGGCGAACCCTCGGATCCCCACCACACGAGCACACCGGAATGCGATCCCGACTACGCTTGCTACATACCCTGCCCCTCCTCGCGCTGACCGCCTGTCCCGGAGGGGGCTCGGGTATGGAGGAGGGCGAGGAGTCCGAGTCCGAGTCGGCCGGTACCACCGGCACGAGCACGGGGACCATGGGCAGCATGGGCCCCGGCTCGAACACCGAGCCGGGTGACACCGAGCCGGGCGACACCGACCCCGGCGAGACCGACTCGGTCGACACCACGGCGGGCGAAACCGAGCCGGGCGGGGTCTGTGGCGACGGGGAGCTCGACGAGGGCGAGCAGTGCGACGACGGCAACACCGAACCCGGTGACGGCTGCGACGAGAATTGCCAGTCCGAGGACATTCCCCCCGCGTGTGGCGACGGCAACACCGATCCGGGCGAGGAGTGCGACGACGGCAACAACGACCCCGGCGACGGCTGCAGCCCCACCTGCGAGCTCGAGATGCCCGACGCGTGCGGCAACGGAGCGCTCGACCCCGGCGAGGAGTGCGACGACGGCAACACCGATCCGGGCGACGGATGCAGCCCCACCTGCCAAAACGAGGTCTCGGCGACCTGCGGCGACGGGATCGTCGACCCAGGTGAAGAGTGCGACGACGGCAACGCGGTGGACACCGACGCGTGCCTGAGCACCTGCGTGTCCGCGACCTGCGGCGACGGCATTGTGTGGGAGGGCACGGAGACCTGCGACGACGGCAACACCAACGACGGCGACGACTGCTCGGCGCAGTGCATCTCGGAGCTGTGCGGCAACGGGATGATCGATCTCGACGAGCAGTGCGACAACGGCGGGGCCAACGGCACCCCGGGCAACACCTGCTTTGACACCTGCATCCTGATCGACGCGACCTTCGAGCCACCGCTGGTGTTCGAGCTCGACACCCAAAGCCGCGGCGATCAGCCGCGCGCGGTCGAGACCAACGACTTCAACAACGACGGGCGCCTGGATCTGGTCACCGTCAACCAGGGCTCGGCGGACACCACGGTGCTCTACGGCTTCGGCGACGGGCGCTTTTGGGCCCCGCACCTGCGCGTGACCCAGAACCAGCCCTATGATGTCGCGCTGGCCGATCTCAACAACGACGGCCGCCTCGACGCGATCTCGGCCAACGAGGGCAGCGACAGCGTCAGCGTGTTCTTGGGCGACGGCGTCGCCTTTGGGCCCGGCACCCACTACTCGGCCCAGTTCGCGGGGGTCGGCTTCGATCCCCGAGGCTTGGACGTGGCCGATCTGGACGGCAACGGCACCTTCGACGTGGTGGTCGCCAACCAAGACAGCAACTCGGTGACCGTGATGCTGGGCGACGGCGTGGGCGGGCTGACCGCGACGGCCTCGCTGGGCACCTTCGTGGGCGTGGACGGCATGAGCCCCAATAGCGTGGCGATCGCCGACGTGACCGATGACGGCGAGCTCGACATCGTGACCTGCAACACCTCGTCGGACGACGTGACCCTGCTGCCCGGCCTGGGCATGGGTAACTTTGGGGCGCCGGTGACCTTCACCACCCGCATCGGGGCGGGCGGCGACGACCCCGACTCGATCGCGCTGGCCGACGTGACCGGCGACGGCGTGCCCGATGCGGTGGTGACCGGTCCCACCTCGGACGACGTGGTGGTGCTGGTGGCCAACCCGGCCATGAACGGCTTCAACGCGCCGGTCCGCTTCATCACCCTGGTGGGGGCCGACGGGGATGGGCCCCGCGGGCTGGCGGTGGGCGACGTGACCGGCGACGGCGAGCCCGACGTGGTCACCGCCAACTTCAACACCGACGACGTCACCGTGCTGGTCGGGATCGCCGGGGGCGCCACCTTCGAGCCGCCGGTGGTCTATCCGACGGACATGCCCGATGTGTCCGGGACCGCGGGTGACGGCCCATGGCGGGCGCGGCTGCTCGACATGGATCTCGACGGCGATCTGGACATCGTCACCGCCAACACAAACTCGAGCGATGTCACGATCTTGCTCAATGATGGGGCCGGCATCTTCGGAACGCCGATGATCTTCGAGACCGACATCGGCTGGGACGGGTCGACGCCCCGAGGGCTGGCCGTGGGTGACATCAACGCCGACACGATCCCCGACGCGGTGGTCGCCCATCACAGCTCCAGCGACATCGCGGCGGTCGCCGGCCTGGGTGCGGGCCTGCTCGCGCCCTCTCAGACCACCGCGCTGACCGCCAACAGCAGCCCACGCGGGATCGCGATCGCCGACGTGACCGGTGAAGGCACGCTCGACTGGGTCGCCACTCAGTACAACTCCGACACGATCATGCGCGCCACGCAAGGCGTCTCGGGCCAGTTCTTCACGACGGCCTACTTCGCCGACGACGGGCCCTGGGGGATCGTGCTGGGGGACATCGACGGCGACCTCGACTTCGACACGGTCTCCGCCACGCGCAACGATTCCGAGATCACCCGCACCCTCAACAACGGCAGCGGGGCCTTCGTCTCTTCCCTCTCCTTCGCCAGCGGAAGCGTCCCCGAGGCGGCCGCCCTCAACGACGTGACCGGCGACGGCCTGCTCGACTTCATCACCGCTTCGCCCACACAGGATCAGATCCGGATCCACCCGGGCAACGGCGCGGGGAGCTTCGCGGCCTCGAGCTCGTTCACCACCGCCCAGAGCACCTCGGGGCAGGCGCCGACCCACGTGGCGGTGGCCGACGTGACCGGCGACGGCCTGCTCGACGTGCTGAGCGCCAACCGTGATTCGAACGACGTGTCGCTGCTGACCAACGCCGGTGGGGGGATCTTCATGCCTCCGGTGATCATCCCGATGACCTTCGACGCGGGCGACTCCGACACCTATGCGGTGCGGGTGGGCGACTTCGACGGCGACGGCGAGCTGGATCTGGCCACCGCCAACCGCAACCGTGACACGGTGAGCGTGGTCTTCGGCTTCGGCGGCGGCAGCTTCTCGGCCCCGCAGGAGTACAATGTAGGCGACCAGCCCTACCAGATCGCGGTGGGTGACTTCGACGGCGACGGCCTCGACGACATCGCCTCGGTCGATCTAGGCGACGACACGGTCACCGTGCTGCTGAGCGAAGGGCACTGAGCGAAGCCCTGCCGCCCGGTCTACGAGCTCGCCTATCGGCTGGGGTAGAGCGAGCGCCCCCGCCGCCGCTTGTCCTCGCCCCGCTCACGCCGCATGCTTCGCCGACCATGCGGCGTATCCAGCTTGCTCTCCTGCTGCTCGTGGCCCCCGGCTGCAACAGCTCCTCGGCCTCGGCCTCCAACGAGGCCACCCCGGCCCGCGCCGCCGCTGACAGCGAGCCCGATCAAAAGGTCGCGCCGCCCACGGTAGCCGCGGTGCCTGGCACCTCGGCCCCCGGCTCGACCGGATCCGCCGACGATGCGTGCAGCGCCGCCGCGCTCGATCTACCCAAGAGCACGATCATCGCCCAGGTCGACGGTGAGCCGGTCCGGGCCGAGGCCATGGGCGACGACGCCCGCGACGCCGAGCGCGACGCCCTCCATACCTACTGCCGCGAGGTCCACCGGATCCGCCAGGCCACGGCGCGTCGAGCCATCGACGATCACCTGATGGCCAAGGCCGCCCGCGAAGCAGGGATCGGCACCGAGGAGCTTCTTCGCAAGACCCTCGACGCGGTCGAGCCCCCCACCGACGAAGAGATCGAGGCGTTCTATGCCGACAACAAGACCGAGCAAGCACCGCCGCTCGAGGCGGTCAAGGGTCAGGTCGCCGAGGCGCTCCTCAAGGAGCGCTCCCAGGCCGCGTACGACGCGTTCATCGGGTCGCTGCGCGACAAGGCGAAGATCGAGCTGCAGCTGCCCGACGTACGCCCGCCCGCCTACGATCTAAGCGCCGCCGAGCACAGCGCGACCTTCGGACCTCCGGACGCCACGCTCACGATCATCGAGTTCTCCGACTTCGAGTGCCCCTACTGCTCCAAGGCCGCCGAGGGGGTCGCCGCGGTCAAGAAGCGCTTTGGCGACAAGGTGCGCTTTGCCTATCGGCACTTCCCGCTCAGCTTTCACCCGGCGGCACAACCCGCCGCCGAGTACAGCCAGTGCGCCAACGAGCAGGACAAGTTCTGGGCCCTGCACGACGAGATCTTCGCCAACCAGCGCTCGCTGGGCACCGACGCGCTGCGTCGCATGGCCCAGGATGCCGGTCTGGACATGACCAAGCTCGACGAGTGCCTGGCCTCGGGCCGGGCCACCAAGCAGGTCGAGGCCGACATGGCCAAGGGCCGCGAGGTGGGGGTCCGAGGGACGCCCAGCTTCTACTTCAACGGGCGCACCTACGAGGGCGGCACCGGCCCGGCCGAGCTGACGGCGGCGGTCGAGGCGGAGCTGCGCGGGTCGTAGCGCGGGCGCTCACCGAGACTCGACCGGAGGCGACGTCGCGTCGGAGGGCTCCTCGTCGTCCAGGCCCGCCACCGTCTGCTGCACCGCCTCGAGCATCTGGGTCCGGACCCACGCGTGGGCCGGATCTTCGTGAAAGCGGGGGTGCCACACCATGGCCCCCACCATGCGGGGCAACGAGACGGGGGGCGGGAGCGCGAGCAGCCCGTGCTCGCGGGCCAGCATGCGGGCGATGAGCGACGGCACGGTAAACAGCAGCCCCGCATCGCGAACCAGCGGCGCGGCGGTGCGAAAGTGCTGGGCGATCGCCACCACCCGCCGCGTCCGCCCCACCGCCGCGAGCGCATCGTCGACCAGCGATCCGGGCCGGGCGGTCACCGCGACCAGGCCGTGCTCGGCCTCGCAGAACGCATCGAGATCGAGCCGGGGCGGCGACGCACCCTGCACGAGCGGATGGTCCGCCGACACCAGGGTCGAGAACCCCTGCGAGAAGATCGGCCGCATGCGCAGCACCGAGTCGGCCGCAGGGCGAGGCCCGATCCCGAGCTCGGCGGCACCGCTGTCGAGCCCCCCCTGGGTGAGCACCTCGGGACCGATCAAGCGCAGCACCAGCCCGGGCGCGGTCGCCCGGACGATCCGTACCAAGGAGCCGGCGAACAGCTGGTGGGTCGAGTCGGTGGTGGCAATCGTCCACGTGCCGGTGGCCTGGCTCGGCTCGAAGGCCTTGGCGGCGAACAGGCCGTCTTCTATTGCGGCGAGGATCGGCCGCAGACGCGGCAGCAGCGTCTCCCCGTGGGGCGTTCGCACCATCGTGCGCCCCTGACTGACCAGCAGCGGGTCGTCGAAGATCTTCCGCAGCTGCGACAGCCGGCGACTCATCGTCGAGTCGCTCAGCCCAGCCAGGGCCGCCGCTCGACCCACGTGCTCCTCCTGCAATAGGCGCTCGAGATCGACCAGCAGGTTGAGATCGACTTGCTCGAGACTACGCCGGGGCACGTGAGATCCACGCGTAGCCCACGATCCCGCCCCGTGCAATCGTGGATTGCAGCCCGCGTGGTGGTCCCGCTCGGGGCCCAGGGCCACGCTCCTGGTCGAGCCCCTCGCCCTGGAGCTACCGATGCACGATGCCCTGTCCTTCCCCGCCGTGGGCCTCGCGACCTTCGTCGCGACCCTCGCCCTGTCCGCCTGCACCACCGACGACGGCACGAGCGCGCCGATAACGCGCCCTACGCCCACCGAGCAGACCCGCACTACGGGGGCCACCGTTCGCACCTACGACTACGGCTCCCTGCGGATCCACGCCTACAGCAACGACGAAGCCCACGTCAACACGGGCAACTACCTCATCGAGGGTCCCACCGGCATCGTGATCGTAGACGTCAGCTTCCAGGCCGACGTCGCTCAGGACCTGGCCGCCTTCGCCGACGAGCTGGGCAAGCCGATCGAGCGCATCATCCTCACCCACGATCACCCGGATCACTGGCTGGGGATCACCTACGACGCCTTGGCCAACGTGCCCGTCCACGCGACCCAGGCCACGATCGACTCGATCGCCGGGCCGGCGGGCGACCAGTTCTTCGGGCTGTTCACCTCGGGGGCCCGCAACCTCTTTGGGGATCCGCCCCCAGCCAAGCGCGCCCCCGACCAGGCCCTGCCCGAGGGCGAGGAGACGATCGACGGGATCCGCTACGAGTACACCACCTGGCAGGACATCGAGGCCGCCGATCAGGTCGCGATCTACCTGCCCGACTACGACGTGTGGCTGGCCGGTGATCTGGTCTACCACGAGGTCCACCCCGTGGTCTCGCCAGTGTTCGACGCGTGGCGCGACGCCCTGGCGACCATGGAGGCCGCAAGCACATCCGAGACCCTAGTGCTGCCCGGCCACGGCGAGCCGGGGACGATCGAGACCTACGAGGGCCTCGCCCAGTACCTCGACGAGGCCGAGGCCGCCTTCGCAGATGTGCCGGGGCCCGACAGCTGGTCGTTCACCATGCTGCAACGCTACCCCGAGTTCCTCAACGGCCCGTTCTTGGTCCCGCTGTCGGCCTCGATCCTTTATGGGGGCACTATGGTGTCCGAGTCGGCCCCGCTGAGCGCCGAGCCCTGGCCCGAGAGCATCGAGCTGCACGATCAGCGGATCTACGCGTCCAATTGGGTCCGCGGCGGGATCCGCTACATCGATCTGCGCAACCCCGACGCGGGCACCCAGACCTTCGTAGAACCCGACCCCGAGTTCCCCGCCTTTTGGGGGCTGACCGCCGAGCGGGCCACCAACCGCCTGTGGGCGCTGGCCAACGCGGGCTCCTTTGGCGTGGAGGGACCGGCGCAGCTGAGGGCCTACGATGCGATCACCGCTGAGCGGCTGGAGACGATCGAGCTACCAGCCGGGACCCTGGCCAACGACCTGACGATCGGCCCCGACGGCAGCATCTACATCACCGACGTCTCCGCCAACGCCCGGGTGATCCGCGTGGGGCCAGGCCGCGACGTCGACGCGGCCTGGCTGCAGGACGCGAGCGCGTGGCCGGCCGTCTCGGGCTTCGGGCTGGGCGGGCTGGCCTTCGCCAACGAAGGGATCTACGTCTCGGCCGAGGGTGCGCTGTGGTTTGCAGCGGTCGGCGAGGACGGATCGGCGGGCTCGCTGCGGGCGGTCGAGCTCGACACCGCCTGCGACGTCGATCCGCAGACCGAGGGCGTCCAGCTCCCCATGGACGGCCTGAGCACCGACGGCCAGGGCAATCTCTTTGGAGCGTTCAACGACGTCACGATCGCCGGCGCCAACGGGATCCTCATGCAGCTCAAGCTGAGCACGCCCACCACGGCTGGCTGCACCCCGAGGCTGGAGGGCCTGGCCGATCCCTCGGGGGTGACCGTGGGCACGGTGGGCTTCGCCTCCTACGTGCTCGTCGCCGAGTCGCAGTTCGGCTTCCTGGACTCGCTGGGCCCGATCGACACGGGGATGCCGAGCGATCCCTGGTCGGTCCGCATCCTCCCGCTTTGATCCACACGCCAGGGCATGCATCACCCCTCGGCTCGGGCCCCCCCCCGAGCCGGGGGGTGAGCGATTGCGCAATCGAGAAGCGATCACCCGAGCTCCCGGGCTGCTGGTGTGACCACCTGTGTACCCGGTGTGGCCGGGCCCTCGCGACCGCTCGATCTTTTTCGTGTCACGAATCGTTCCTGCGCTCTCTGGCATGGCGACACCGAGTACCGCCATGCACACCAAGACCGCGATCCTCACGATGACTCTGCTGGGACCCCTCGCCCTCGCCACGGGGTGTGAATCCGCCCATGCGGCGCAGGTTTCGAACCAGGCACAGGCTGACACCTCGATGCCCCTGGCATCCCTGGCTTCATCCGCGCCACGAACGAGCAACAAACCAACCAAGACCCCGACGGCATCCTCCAAGACTCCCATCCCGGTGCAGGTCAAGCCGTCGCTCCAGTGCATCCAGGTCAACTCGACCAGCTCCAAGTCGTGCAAGGACGCGGGGGGATTCGACAGCACCTGCGCGGTCGCCAAGTGCAGCAGCGGCTACACCCTGACCGGCGGCGGGGGCAGCTGCTCGGCCGGCAACCGCATGGTCAAGGGCCTGAGCCCCAACCTCTCCAAGGGCGAGTTCGGCATCATGTGCGAGAAGCAAGGCGTCAAGCCCAAGGCCAACGCAATCTGCTGCAAGCTATAGATCCCCCCCA
Organism: Myxococcota bacterium; assembly: GCA_039194325.1. Taxonomy (GTDB): domain Bacteria; phylum Myxococcota_A; class Polyangia; order Nannocystales; family Nannocystaceae; genus Paraliomyxa. Next base: position 25,550 of record JBCCWC010000053.1, on the reverse strand, counting down.
AGGATCCGGGCTCGCTCGGCCTGCACTGCCCGAACGAAGTGCGGCCGAGCCTGGGCCTTACGGCCCAGGGCCAACCCGGTCAGGTCCCCGCTTGCCAGCCTGCGAGGTACTGCTGCTGGCCCGGGGTCAGCGTGTCGATCTCGATCCCCATCGCATCGAGCTTGAGCTGCGCGACCTGCCGGTCGATCTGCGCCAGCACGGGGTGGACCCCCGGGCTCATCTGGGCGCCGTGGGACACGATGTGCTCCACGCTCAGCGCCTGGTTGGCAAAGCTCAGATCCATCACGTCCGCCGGGTGCCCTTCGGCCGCGCCGAGGTTGACCAGGCGACCCTGGGCCAACAAGTAGATAGTGCGCCCACTCGGCAGCTCGAGCGCTTCGAGCGAGGGCCGCACCGTGCGGCGAGCCACGGCCAGCTCGGCCAGGGCCCCCAAGGAAAGCTCCACGTCGAAGTGCCCGGCGTTGGCGACCATCGCTCCGTCTTTCATGGCCTCGAAGTGTTCGTGGCGGATCACGTCGCGGTTGCCGGTCACCGTGCAAAAGAAGTCGCCGATCGGCGCGGCCTGGGCCATGGGGAGCACCTGGAACCCGTCCATCGTCGCCTCGAGGGCGCGGGTGGGCTCGATCTCGGTCACCACCACCCGCGCCCCCAGGCCGCTGGCGCGCATCGCCAGGCCCCGCCCGCACCAGCCGTAGCCGCAGACCACGAAGCACGAGCCGGCGAGCAGCCGGTTGGTGGCCCGTAAGAACCCGTCGATCGTGCTCTGTCCGGTGCCATAGCGGTTGTCGAACATGTGCTTGGTGTCGGCGTCGTTGACGGCCACCACGGGGAAGCGAAGCACGCCGTCGGCCGCCATGCGCCGCAGCCGGGTGACCCCGGTGGTGGTTTCCTCGGTGCCGCCCACGATGCTCTGCCCCTCGTCCACCCGATCGGTGTGCACCAGCGTGGTCAGATCGGCCCCGTCGTCCATCAGCACCTGGGGCCGGTGCTCCAGCGCCTGCTCGAGGTGGCGAAAGTAGGTGGGTCGATCCTCGCCCGCGATCGCAAACACCCCGATCCCATCGTCCACCGCCAACGAGGCGGCCACGCGGTCGTCGGTGCTCAGCGGGTTGGAGGCGCACAGCCGGATCTGCGCGCCCCCGGCCCGGAGCGTGCGCATCAGGGCCCCCGTCTCCGCGGTCACGTGCAAGCACGCGGACACGCGCACGCCCTCGAGCGGACGGTCTCGCTCGAAGCGGCGGCGAATGGAGGTGAGGGCCGGCATCGCGCGCACGGCCCACTCGATCTCGGCGTTCCCCGCAGCGGCGAGATCCTTCGACTGGATGTCCATCGTCATGCCCCTAGGGTGACGGGAGCATCGATTCATTCAAATTCAATCGAATACACGCTAGCATTAGCTTAGCTAATGCTACCCGACTTCAACCGACTGCGGGTGTTCTTCCACGTGCGCCGGGCCGGCAGCGTCAGCGGGGCGGCGGCGCAGCTCCACGTGACCCAGTCGGCGGTCAGCCAGAGCCTGGCCAAGCTCGAGGACGAGCTGGGGGTGCAGCTGTTCGTTCGACGGCATCGTCGGCTGGTGCCCACCCCGGCGGCCACCGCCCTCGACGACATCGTCGCCCCCTTCGTCGACGCGCTCCGCGGCGGACTGGCTCGGATCCACCACCAGCGCCACACGCTGTCGGGGGTGCTGCGGGTGGGCGCGCCGGTAGAGTTTGGGACCCACCGACTGCCCCGGGTGCTGGCGGCGTTCGTGGGCCAGCACCCGGGGGTCTCGTTCGAGCTGATGCTGGGGCACCCTTCGCAGGTGCTCCCGCGGCTCGACGAGGGCCGCCTCGATCTGGCCTTCACCGACGTGTTCGAGAGCGGCCGACCGGGGGCGGATCTCGCCGGCTTCGAGGTGGTCGAGGTGATGGAGGAGCGGCTGGTGATGGTCACCGCCCCCGCCTACGAGGCCGAGCACCTCCAGGGCAGCCGCGGCTACCGGCGCCTAGCCACCGCCGCCTTCGTGGCCTACCAGCCGCGGGCCCCCGCGGTGCGGGGCTGGTTTCGCCACCACTTCGACCGCGAGCCGGCGCGCCTGTCGATCCCGCTGGCCGTGGAGAGCGTGCAGGCCGTGATCGCCGCGGTCCGCGAGGGCATGGGGCTCGGCGTGATCCCCGCACACACCGTGGCCACCGACCTGCACGAGGGCACCCTGATGCCGATCACCACCCGCCGTCGAGCCATCGGCAACCGTGTTTCGCTGGTCCGCGTGCTCGACAAGGTGCCCGCGGCGACCGAGCGAGCCTTCGTTCGCTTCCTGTTGCAAAGCAAGCACTGAGCCCTCGCGCGGCGCCCGGGATCGACGCGGCGGGGCGCCGAGCATCGACCAGATCGCCCGGTGCGCTGGACGAAGGCACAGGATCGCGAGGGTCGGCCCGTGTCGAACGCTTCGGGATCGCAGGACTTTCCTGTACGATCGACGACGGCCGACCCGCGTGGCTCGGGATCGGCGAGGTTGTCTCATGCGATGGTCTTGGATCTTCTGGCTGGTGGGAGCGCTCACGATCTCAGCATGTGGTCGGACCGATCTCGAGCTCGATCCACCGCCACGCCCCGACGACTCCGCCACCAGCACCGGGGTCGACACCGACACCGACACCACCCCCACCAGTGACACCGAGCCTGACCAGTGTGGGGATGCGATCTGTGATCCGAATGAGGATTGTGAGCTGTGCCCTCAGGATTGCGGGCCTTGCTTGATCTGTGGTGACGGGATCTGCAGCGCCGAGGAGGACTGCGAGCGGTGCCCCGTGGACTGCGGGGGCTGCCCGACCTGCGGCAACGGGCTGTGCGAGCCGGGGCAGATGGAGAGCTGCGACAACTGTGTCGAGGACTGTGGTCCCTGCCAGCTATGCGGAGATGGCGTTTGCTTCCCCGAGCTCGGCGAGCAGTGCCGCAGCTGTCCGCAGGACTGTGGCCCCTGTGGAGGCTGCGGTGACGGGATCTGCGAGCCGACCTCCGGCGAGTTCTGCTTTACCTGCCCCGAGGATTGCGGCCCTTGTGACGAGTGCGGCGACGGGGAGTGCAACCCCTTTGCGGGCGAGCTTTGCTTCACCTGCCCCGAGGACTGCGGCCCCTGTGGCCAGTGTGGCGACGGCGTGTGCGATCCGATCTCGGGTGAGCTGTGCTTTACGTGTCCCGAGGACTGTGGCCCCTGCGGCCAGTGCGGCGACGGGGTGTGCGATCCGCTGAGCGGAGAGTTCTGCGAGAGCTGCCCGGCCGACTGTGGTCCCTGCGGCCAGTGCGGCGACGGGATCTGCGACCCCGAGTCGCTCGAGTTCTGCTTCACCTGCCCGGTCGACTGCGGCCCTTGTGGCCAGTGTGGCGACGGCGTGTGCGACGAGGCGTCGCTGGAGTTCTGCTTCAACTGCCCCGAGGACTGTGGCCCCTGCGGGGGCTGTGGCGACGGGGTCTGCGACCCCATGGCCGGCGAGTCGTGCTTTACCTGCGAGGCCGACTGCGGTCCGTGTGCGGCGTGCGGCGATGGGATCTGCGACGTCGCCAGCGGGGAGAACTGCACCACGTGTGCCGCCGACTGCGGCGTGTGTCCTCCGCCCTGCGGCGACGGCGTGTGCTCCCCGGGCGCGGGCGAGAACTGCAACACCTGCGCCCTCGACTGCGGCGTGTGTCCCCCGCCCTGCGGCGACGGGGTCTGCGACCCCGCCCAGGGCGAGAACTGCAACACCTGCGCCGCGGACTGTGGGCCCTGCCCCTCATGTGGCGATGGAGCCTGCTCCCCGGGGCAAGGCGAGAACTGCACCACCTGCCCCGCCGATTGCGGCGCCTGTCCGCCCTGTGGCGACGGCGTGTGCAACCCGGGGATCGGTGAGGACTGCAACACCTGCGCCGTCGACTGTGGCCCCTGCAACCCCTGCGGCGACGGGGTGTGCAGCCCCGGCGACGGGGAGACCTGCAACACCTGTCCTGCCGACTGTGGCGCTTGCCCGCTGCCCTGCGGTGACGGGGTGTGCAACCCCGGCGACGGGGAGACCTGCAACACCTGTCCCGCCGACTGTGGCGCCTGCCCGCCCGTGTGCGGCGACGGTTCGTGCGACCCGGGTGAGCTTTGCACCACGTGCCCCGCCGACTGCGGCGCATGCCCGGGCTGCGGCGACGGGGTGTGCGATCTCGGCGCGGGCGAGACCTGTGCGGTCTGCCCCATGGACTGCGGCCCCTGTGCCAACTGCGGCGACGGCATGTGCGATCCCGGGGCGGGCGAGAACTGCGATGCCTGCCCCGCCGACTGTGGGGTCTGCACGGGCTGCAACGATGGGTTTTGTGACCCCGGGATCGGCGAGTCGTGCCTGACCTGCCCCGATGACTGTGGGATCTGCAACTCCTGCGGCAACGGGGTCTGCGAGCCGGGCTTTGGCGAGGAGTGTGCGACCTGCCCCGGCGACTGCGGGGTGTGTGAGACCTGCGGCGACGGCCTGTGCGACGCGGCGGCCGGGGAGACCTGCGACACCTGTCCGCTCGACTGCGCCTGCGCCAGCTGTGGCGATGGCAGCTGTGGCCCCGGGGAGGACCAGTTCACTTGCCCGATCGACTGCGCCTGCGCCTCGGCGTGCGGAGGCTTTGCCCAGGGGGGCTGCTTCTGTGACCCGATCTGCGTGCAGCTGAATGACTGCTGCTGGGACGCCTGTGCTCAGTGTGGGCACTGCCCGCCCTGAAGGGCAGGGTCTCCCCCCACCAGGGGCCAGCGAGCGCGGTAGGCTCCCGTCACCCGAGCCCGCTCAACGCGGGTAGGGTACCGGCTGAGGCTCGGCCGCGGCCGCGTGGCGGTGCTCGGGGTGCACGTCCACGCGATGGCCATCGCTAATGTGGCTCAGCATGAACTGGGCTTGATGCCCGATCACCTCCCGGTAGATCTCGGACCTCTTTCGGTCCCACAGGTTGTGCCCGGCGTCGTAGATCCGCAGCTGACGGTTGTGCCCGACCGCGAACGCCCGGAGCATGTGCGCATACCGGGGGAACAGGTTGAAGGGATCTCCCAAGCTCACCAAAACCATGGTTGGCGAGAGCGACGCTCGAGCGGGATAGTCGAACGAGGGGGTGAAGGTCTTGTAAGCATCCCAGCTACGCTGATGCAGCGAAACCCCCGGCACGTGCAGGAGTTCCGCCAAGACGCTCGCCTTGTCCTCCAAGTAGTCGATCGTAAACCGGAACAGCTCGGGATCGGGATGCGGAGGGTTGACCGCGATCACACCAGCGACATCACGATAGTGCTGCGCGTAGAGAATCGCCGCGATCCCCCCCTGGCTACGCCCCGAGACGAACACCGGCCGACGAGGGTAGAGTCGCGACAAGACCAGGTGGACATGACGAATCACCGCCATGAGCCCTCGCTCGCTGGCAAACTCGAACGGAGCGTCCGAGCCCATGCCATTGAGCGGCAGATCGGTGGGAAAGGAGGCGACGCGGAAGGTCTCGTTGCTCGGAAACCCCGGCGCAGGCACGTCTCGGCTCTCTCGTCCACGACCTCGGTTCTTGCTCTTTCGACCGTGAAAGGTCCCGGCCACATCGCATAGGGTCTGGGCCACAGAGAACGTCGTGCCCGTTCCCGGCAGCAGGATCTGGATCGCACGATGGATCGAGGTGACGGACTTGTGGGGCTCGAGGATGCCCGTGTAGGCCATGGGCAGGCGGAGCTTCGAGAACGGCAGGCGCTGCGCGGCGCCACCGGCCGCGCCGACCCGCAGCACCGACTCGGGGCACGGCTCGATCACCTTCATCCCGAGCAGCTCGGCACGACCGATCGTGTGCGCCTGCTCCAGCTCTTCGTTGAGCCGCTCCAGTCTCTCCAGCTCTGTGCTCATGGGTACGTTCCTGTACTCGTCTTCGAGTCGTGGGCGGTGCCTACGCGGTAGGCCAACAGATGAACGGGGTCGTCGTAGACCGGCAAGACCTTGGTATCCACCAGCGTCCACGCGCGTCGCTCGGGAACCTCGGCCAGCTCGGGCAAGAAGCTCCGACGCGCGGTGAACACGATGAGCCCCCGTGGCTCGACCCGGTCGGCAAGGGCATCCAGCTCGGTCGGGCCCGCGTGGTTCTGGGCAAACACCCCCGTGGCCACGATGCAGCGCACGCGCTCCAGCCCCCGGAACACCTCGTCGCCGATCGAGCAGCAGACCAGCGACCGATAGACGCCTCGGTCCGCAGCTTTGGCCAGCATCGCGGGTGACAGATCGACCCCGATGATCTGCGTGACCCCCAACGAGGCTAGTGCGACCCCCATCAGGCCCGTCCCCGCCCCCACATCGAGTATGCCGCCACCGTCGTCGCCCATCGAGGACACGGCCATAGCGGCCGCCGCCTTGGGGACGACGCCCCATACCCCCTCGACGTTGGCGTCGTACGTGTCGGCCCACTGGTCGTATTTGTGGCGCAATTGCCCGAGATTTCGACTCGCGCAGATCCAGCGCAGCCACTGGCTGGGGTCGCTGGCGTCGCCAGCATCACCGGGCCCCATGGCCTCGGGTCGGACCGGCCGAACCCCGGCCTCAGCCCGCCGCCGTCCTGCGTGGCGCTCGCCATACACCTCGACCAGTCGATCGAGCCAGTACTCGATCCTATCGTGTGCGGGAGCATGGTGCCGGTAGAGATCCAGGATCATGTCATAGCCGGTAAACCCTGGAGAGTGCCGATACTCATAGAACGTCGCCAGCAGAAGGTGCTCGGCCTTGTCCGGCTCGCCTCGCGAGAATAACCGCCCCGCCTGGGCCATGATCTGTTCTCGGACTTCATGCGACATCTGCGGCAAGGCCCGGATGCAATCCGGGTCGAGCCACTGGCCACGCACGAGCGACTCCAAGGTGGAGTTGATGTAGCAGTCGATGATCAGATGCACCCGGGGCTCGTCGCCGGTGTTGCACACGCCGTGCACCGCCGACTTTGGATCGAGCTTCCACAAAAAGCCCCGCTGAAGGTGCACATTCACCGCATCCAGCGACAGGACCGCCCCGGGATTGGTCTCGAGCGGCATGTGCAGGCGCAGCTTGTCTCGCTTGACGAGCCCCCCGTAGTCGGCGTGCTCGTAGAGGTAGGACCCGGGCATGCTCCGAGTCAGGCGGACCATCAGGGGGTCGAGACCAGTCGCCCCGAGGAACGCACGCATCCGCGGCATGCGCTCGGCGAGGGGCGTGGGCCTGATCTCGCTTTCCTGCGGAACGTCATAGGTCTCCTCCCCCGTCGCGTTGTACAAGGAGGCGATCTGCCAGCCGCCCGACTGGTAGTCAGGGAACGAGTCGAACCATGGGATCTCGGTCTGCCGCACTTCCTCCTCCAGCGACCCCAGCAGGTCGCCGTGGACTCGCGTCAGCTGCGAGACCGATTCGACGAGTTCGACCCGATCGACCGCCGCCCGGCTCATGCCGACCCCGGCTGACGCTGGAGCACGGCCAGCTTGCTCCAAAAGCTGTCTTGCTCGGAGAAGCAACCCTGAAGTAGGCGCTCTCCGCCGCGGCTGTTGTACGCCAACCGACCGTGCAAGATGCGGAGATTGTCGATGAAGAGCACGTGGCCCGGCTCCAATTTCATGGTGAGCCGATAGGCGGGATCGTCCATCATGCGCCCGAACCGTTGATAGGCCGCGTAGAAGTCCATCATCACGCGTGGCTCGGCGTAGAAGGGCTGGATGGAGAAAGGATTCATGCGAACGTGGGTCACCGCGGCTCGGCCATCGATTCCGATGATCGTACCTTCGTGCCGAAGCTCGGTCTGCTCGTCGCGGTACAGATAGGTCACCGGGGTGGTCGACAGCAACTCGAACGCGGCGGGATCCGCCCGCCGCAAGTCTTCGGCGAGGCAGAAACCATCGACCAGCGTGCTATCACCGCCGTCTACGTCGTTGCTCAGGAAGTGCAGGACGGTCATCGTGGGAGAGGGATGGCGGTAGGGCTTGTCCACGTGGCCGGGGAGCGTCCGGTCGGTATACCCCAGATCTTCCGATGTGGGCACGACCTTGATCTCCCACATCTTGCCGTAGTTGGTCTCCCGCACATACCCGAACAAATCGACGACCTTCAGCACGAACCCTGGCTCACACGGGACGTCCCGTAAGATCGCAAACCCGAAGTCGCGCAAGTGCTGGAGCATCTCGCACATGACGACCTCGTCCCTCAATAGCTGCGAATAGCGATAGCGCGGCGGGCCATCGGCAAAGTCCTGAGGATGCCACAACCTCAAGGCCCGCCTACGCTTGCTCACCTCACCCGGTTCATAGGCATGCTCACGCAACCAGTCGAGATCGATCTGGCTGACGGTCTGACCGTTCCCTCCATCTGCCCACGTGATATTGAGTGTCCCGTCCACTTCGACGCGGATCGGCCGGATGCCCGGCGGAATGCTCAATGTGTCGTTTTGGTTCTGCCCGATCGACACGTCGGTCCGAGAGTCATTGTCGCGAAGCCAAATATAGTGAAACACGCTGCGGTGGCCATCTTGCCAGTCGACGTGCAGCGCATCAGCAGACTGATGGATCTTGGATATCGCCGCCTTGCTCATCGGCTCGTCGGCTCCCTGGGCATTGGGGTGAGCGTAGAAGATCATCGGGTCAATTGCACACGGGGCATTTTGCCCCACACTACAACATCATAGTCACTGACTCCTATGAAGTAGAGTGAGAACTACGGAAATCTGAACACTTGCTCAGCGCAAAATCTGCCGCGTTATCCATGAACCTGGCTCGTTGGTCCCCGATCCTCGAAGCGTTGGGAACTTGCCGAGCACCAATGACTCTACGCCGCAACACGCTTCGCCGGCCCCTCTGCTCGACCACCTGAAGGCTGGACGCGCGTCACTCGAAGCAGCGCAGCTCAATGGTGCCCGCGCTCCCCGTGCGGAGCTCGATGAACCGGCTGCGCTCGGGGCACATCGATCGGTCGATCGCGGCGCCGCACGCCCGCGCGGGGGCTCGGGTTCCGTCGCTCAGCGAGAGCAACGCCGGACCCTGCGCGGCCATGTCAAAGGGCTCACACCGACCGGCCAGCGTCACCTCGTCACACGACAGCTCGGTGGCCGAGAGCAATCGGGCACGAGACAACTCGAAGCGCTGGCCTTGCCCTCGGTGACACCCCCCGAGCCGTAGCCGGGCTCCCGGCTCGACCGGCGAGCCGAACCCGAGGCACTGCACCGGCTCGCAGGCGGGGGCCGACTCGCTCGGGCCGGTGACCCCGGGATCTTCGTGCCTCGGGGGCTCCTGCGGGGGCGGACACTCGCGGGTCCGCTCGAGCGTGACGTAGTCCCCGGACGGCTTGCGCTCGAACGCAAGGGCATCGTCGGTCCCGCACGGCACGAGATCGACCGTGTCCTCCGCCCCCGTCGCGGCGATGCAGGTCTGCGATCGAGCGCTGCGCATGATCACGGCCAAGCCCTCGCCTTCGGTGGTGACCCACCGCTGAGCGAGCCGATCCTCGCAGTAGGCCGCCGTGACCACGCCATCGCCCGCCTCGAGGCACAGCCCGCTGGCCAGGCGGATCCAAAAGTGCTCGACGTTCGGGATCCGAGGCTCGACCGACCCCGGCAGAGGCAGGCACGCGGTCTGTTCGTCGACCGGGCAACATAGCTGTGGCGGACACGTGTCCAACGCCCGCGCTCGCGCCCACAAGCGCTCCGCGTCGCGTAGCGCCTGGCGAGCTCGACCGGCCCGGCGCCCCCCCAGGGTCTCGAGCTTCGCCTTCAATGAGCCCGGGTCAGCCCGCGCGATCGCATGGGCCCGCGCGATCTGCCCGCAAGCCTGTCGCCGCAGCGCCTCACGCTCGAGCTGCTCGCTGGGCGGGAGCACCGACCGCTCCCCGGGGGCAGACGAGCGACCGCACCCGATAAGTCCCCAAAGAGCGCCAAAAAAGGCGCCAAGACGAACGACGTACATACCGCGACCGAGCGCGACCGAGCGCCGGTGCACCCGCCGTCGTGACGACATGCAGCAACGCTAGCGGTCCCGACGGCAACGTCGCAAGAAACCGCGCCGCCCCTCCCGAGCGCCAGCCCTTCGCGTCTTTTTGTCGATCGCGGCCGAGCTCCGGCAAGATCCCGATTCCCCGGCCGATGCGCACCCCCGAGCACCCCGTCTTCGCGACCCTGCTGGTCGTGCTGCTGCTGGGGACCGCGGGCTGCTCGCTGATCTTGCGCAATGCCAGCGACGAGCTCCGTACGCAACAAAACGAGAGCGAAGCCTACGCGGTCGGCGACCAGTCGGGACCCGCGGCGCCCATTCCCACGCGCTCGGTCGTTCACACCGCGGCCCGCGACCTCGGAGACGGCTTGGTCGACGGGGCGCTCACCTCGATCGAGGGCGACGACAACGCCGCACGGCTCGCCGAGCTGCGGCGACGCCTCGACCAAGCCACCAAGGAGCTCGCCCAGAGCGCCATCGAGGGCGTGGACGACAAGCTCCCTGAGCTCGAGCAATCGATCAACCACCTCATCGCGCAGATCCGCAAAGAGCTCAACCTCGACCCGGTCGGGCAGGTGCGCACGATCATCCGGGAGGCCTCCACGCAGATCCGCCGGGAGCTGCCCGCGAAGGGAGAGATCGGATCGCTCGGTAACGATCTGGTCTCGGGCCTCGCTCGCAGTCTCGCGCAACAGCTGACGGTACAGCCGCATGCATGCGTGTACTTCGAGACGCCGATGCAAGCGGCGGACGTCGATCCCCTGGCCCCGCCGGCACCGGCCGGGTCGGCGGCAGCGGCACCGACCGCGCCTGGTTCTAGCCCCGGCTCGGACTCGGCCGCCGAGCCCGATGCACGAGCCGACCCCAAACAGCAGGCGCCCCTGCGCCGGCCCCGGGTGATCGGCCTGCGCTGCTTCCCCACCGGCGACGTCGATCCCGAGGACGTCACCCTCGGGACCCGGCTGGTCATGCTCCTCGAGCACGTGGGGGTGATCCTCGACGACCGGATCATCAACGCGGGCGACGTCGTGGGCGGGCAGGTGGGGGGGCTCGGCGAGACGGTCAACAAGACGGTCGATCGGATCGGCGACGTCTCGGAGAACATCACGACGATCGCCTTGTCGGCCGGGATCGCGTTCTTGGTGGCGATCATCCTGCTGCTGGTCGCGCTCTACTTCTGGTCGCGAGAGTTCGGGCGCCGACGGGACGCGCAGCAGCGGGAGCAAGAGGCCCGGAGCGCCGCGGAGGAGGTTTCCGCGCTCGAGGCCAAGATGACGCGAATGCTGGCGCTGGTCACGGGCTCGATCAAGGAGGCGGGGGAGGCCGCAGATCCGGTCGAGCGCGGCGAGGACGGCCAGCTCCATCGCCGCGATCGCCTCGACCTCTACCGGCAGATCATCAAGGCCAGGGGCAAGGACGACGCCGAGCTCTATGCGGATCTCAACCGGTACTTGCTGGCGGCCGACATGAAGATCGAGCGACCCCGGAGCAGGTGAGCGAGCGCTCTCAGGCGCCGCCGCACTCGACGGAGCGCCATCACCCTTGCGGGCGCGACGCTCACATCGCGGTGGCGTAGAAGATCCCCAGGCACATCTCGTCCCCGGTGCCGTCTCCCCAGTTGACGTCCTGCTCGCCAGCCTCGTTGTTCCACTCACAGGTCATGCGCAACGAGTCGCCGGGATGGAAGACCACCGGCTCGGCAAAGCGATAGCCCTGCTGCCAGTTGAAATCCCAGCGAGGCACGTCGAGCAGGCAGGTCTCGTTGCCATCGGCCCGCCCGATCGACTGACGCGCTCGCGTCCCCAGGGTGTGCATGTGGTGCCCGGCCGAGTAGACGACGAAGGGCTCGCCCGGCGGGATCACGTCGGTGATGAAGTCCATGAAGGGCGTGGGGTCGAGCTCGAAGGTATGGGTCACCTCCGCCTCCCCGGCCGGGATCGGCATCTGGCCGGTGACCCACTCCGGATCGGCCCACAGCAACATCGCCGCCGGTCGTTCGACCTCGGTGTCGACCTTGAAGATCACCGCACTCTGATCGGGCACGATCTCGTCGACCGCCGTGTTGTAGTGGACCTGCAGCGCGACCATCGAGCCCGGCTGCACCGGGATCCCCGTGCCCTCGGGGTAGTCGCCGGCAAACGCCCCGGGCGCCCAGCTCCCCAGCCAATTGCCGATCGAGTTGGGATCGAGCGGATCGATCGTGCCTCCGGGCCCCCCGAAGCACGTGTACCCCGGGCCAGGATCCGCCGCGTCGAGCGCCTCGTACTCCGCGACCTGCTGGGGCACCACGTTGAACGCGATCATGTGGTGCACCATGTGGAGCTGGTCGGGCACGGCGGCGAAGCCCGAGACGTAGGCGGTCTGATCGTAGGGCCACTCGATGAGGAAGCAGCGATAGTCGTCGGGCTGCAGCTGCGGCATGTAGGGCTCGGGGAGCTCCAGGGTCAGATCCACCCGCGACACCCCGACCGGGGGCGGGACCTCGGGCGCCACGTAGTCGTCGGGGTCGCCCTCGACGGCCCCCTCGTCGAGCCAATCTCGCACCTGCTCGATCTCCTCGTCGGTCAACGAAGGCTCGCCCAAGTACTCCTGACAGTCGGGGCCGGCCAACCAAGGAGGCATGGTGCCCGCGTCGATCGAGAGCATGATCGCCTCGCGCAGGGCGAAGACCTCCTCGTAGCTGGTCATCGAGAACGGGCCGATATTGCCGGGCTGATGGCAGGCGACGCAGTTCCGCTCGAACAAGGGCCGCATGTGCGCGTGATAGGTCACCGAAGGTTCGACGACCGAGCCCGTCGTCGTCTCGTCGGCCGACGCCGATGTCGACGGAGGGCTCGCGGTGCCCCCCCCATCGCTCCCCGAGCCGTCCATGGGCGCGCTCGGGGGCTCGGCGGCTCCACCGCAGGCGCTCGCACCCAGACCCAGACCCAGGCCCAGACCCAGACCTAGACCCAGATCTGGACCCCAATAACTCCGTACGCTCGTAGTTCGACGCATCGACATCCGCTATGTGACCCCCGCGTACGATGCCACACCGACCCCGGGCTCGACCAGGCGCCCCCGCGCACCGGCACAGCTGCGCGAGACCGACCGCATTGATACCCTGATCGACGACGATGCGATCGGGAGGGCTGGGGGTGTTGGTACTCGGCGCCGCGGCGGGCTGTCACGAGCCAGACCCCGGAGGATCGAGCAGCTCGGGTCCCGAGACTCCGATGGCCGCGAGCAGCTCGTCGACAGGGGCCGACACGAGCGGCGGGGCCGGCCCGGGCTCGACACGCTCCCTGGTGATCCCGCAGGCCTGGCTGCCGACGACCGCCACCGAGGATCCTTTTGCCGACGAGCGACCGCCGCAGGTCGAGTGCGCGCTGGGCTGGGCGGTGGAGACGGGGGCCTTCGAGGTCGACACCGAGCTGTGCCTCTACGGAGCGTTTAGCCAGCCCAGCCGGGCCCAGATCCGCAGGGGCGAGACGCTCGAGCTGGTGCTGCTCCACGACGCGCTCTACGCCCCGCAGCCGGCCACCGCTCACCTGGCACTCGCGCTGGGCGAGGCGATCGTGTGGGAGACCGAGCTGCCGATCCCGTCCGAGCCCGGGCTGCTGCGACCGAGCTGGACCGCGACCGCGGACGTCGCCCAGGGGACCCCGGTGCACTACCACGTGCACAACCATGGGACGAACAACTACCGACTCATCGATCTGACGGTGACCAGGCTCCGATGACCCCGACCTCGCCTCCGTCCCCGCCTCCGTCCTCGCCTCCGTCCTCGGCCGCGCCTCCGGCCGGCGACGACGACCAGGTGTTCGCCTCGCTGCCGCTGGCCGTGATCGCCTACGGCATGACCCTGGGTCTGACCCATGAAGAGCTCGTCGAGATCTCGGGGGTCCCGCACGAGGATCTGCGCGATCCCGACACACTGGTCGAGTACGAGTCCCTGCTGCGCGTGTGGGACGTGCTGCTCGAGCGCTTTCCCGATCACCACATCGGCCTGGAGTACGCCAGCTTCCTCTCCCCAACGACCCTCGGCGTGGTGGGCTATGCATGCTCCCACTGCCGCAACCTGGGGGAGGCCCTCGCGCTCTACACTCGCCACTGCCACCTGGCCGATCCCAAGCTGGTGGTGACCCTGGAGCACAGCAAGGGCCTGGTCCGCGTCACCTTCAACCACGCGCCTCGCGTAGAGGCGATGGCCGAGCCCATGGAGATGATGCTCGCGGCCATGATCTTCTCGGCCCGTCGTATGGTCCCCAGCTCTCCGCCCCCCCAGGAGGTCTGCTTCCGGCACCCAAGACGCCACGAGACCCGGCGTTATCGCGAGGTCTTCCAGTCGCCCGTCCGCTTCGAGGCAGAGTGGACCGGGGTGTGCTTCTCCGAGGACGCCCTGACCCTGCCGATCCTCGGTGCCGACCCGCGGATGGGCCGGTATCTCCAGCAGCAGGTCGAGGCCATGGACAAGACGCGGGCGCCCCCGCCGGTGACCCAGCCGCTCGATGCCCGCGTGCGCACGACGATCGAGCAATCGCTGATGTCCAGCACCCTGGACCAGGCCTCGGTGGCGCGAGCCCTGGGCATGAGCGCCCGCAGCCTCCAGCGCGGCCTGCAGGCCCTGGGCACCTCGTTCAGCGAGCAGCTCGACGCCGTTCGCCGCACCCACGCTCTTTTGCTGCTCCGCGACCCGCAGCGCTCGATCCGAGAGGTCGCGTTCATGCTGGGCTACGCCGACCCCCGCACCTTCTATCGTAGCTTCCGCCGCTGGACGGGGCGCACCCCGGCCGAGCATCGCCGCGACGCGAGCACCTCGCGCTGACGGGGCGTGCGCGGGAACGTTGAGGTCGGCCCCGAGCGCGCTGACGCGATCGATCACCCCACTGGCGGGCATTGCCCCTGGTCCCCCAGACCACGCCGACTAGGCTTGATACGTGATGCCCCAGCGCCCTCCCGGTCCCTCCAGCCGCCTGTGGTCGACCATCCAGTTCGCCGCGCGCCCCACGGTCATGATCCCACGCTGGTTGTCCCGCTACGGCGATCCCCTGCGGATCCCGGTGGTCAATGGGAACGTGGTGATGACCGCCCAGCCGGCGCTCGTCAAGAAGATCTTCTCCACCCGCACGTCCACCTACAGCCCCTTTGCCGCCAAGGGACTCGAGGCAATCACCGGGCCCCGCTCGGTGTTCCAGCTGCGCGATCAGGAGCACCGTCGGCACCGCCGCTTGATCATGCCCTCGTTCCACGGCTCGCGCATGCGCGCCTACGCGACCCAGATGCAGCAAGCCACGCGCACCATGTTCGACGACGCGGTGGGCCGCGGCCCGGTATCGCTCCACACGCTCACCCAACGGATCTCGCTCGAGGTGATCCTGCGCACCGTCTTCGGGGTCCAGCAGCCCGCGCGGGTCGCTCGCTTCGCCGAAGCGATCACCCACCTGGTCGACGCGACCCTGCCCGCGTTCCTGTTCATGCCCTTCCTCCAGCGCGAACTATGGGGCATGGGGCCCTTCGCTCGCCTCCGTCGCCGCTTCGAACACCTCGACGACCTGCTGAGCGAGCAGATCGCGCAAGCCCGCCGGGACAACCATGGCGAGGACATCCTGAGCATGCTGCTGGCCGCACACGACGAGGATGGCGGGCACCTCGACGACCAGGAGATCCGCGACGAGCTCCGCACGCTCTTGTTCGCCGGCCACGAGACCACCGGCATCGCCCTGAGCTGGGCGATGGACGCGGTGGGTCGTCACCCGCGCGTGGCCGAGCGCCTCGACCACGAGCTGCACGCGCTAGGCCCCGATCCGGAGCCGACAGCCCTGGCCAAGATCCCCTACCTCGAGGCGGTCTGTCACGAGACCCTGCGCCTTCGTCCGATCGTGACCGAGGTGCTTCGCACCCTGCACGAGCCCCTGGAGCTGGGCGACTACGCGCTACGCCCCCCCACCGTGGTCGCCGCGAGCATCCTGGGGATCCACCAGCGCGAGGATCTGTACCCTCAGCCGCAGCAGTTCCGACCGGAGCGCTTCGTCGAGCGCAAGTTCGGACCCCACGAGTTCTTGCCCTTCGGAGGCGGGCACCGCCGCTGTATCGGGGCGGCATTCGCCGGGTTCGAGATGCAGGTGGTGCTGGGGACCGTGCTGCGCGAGTACGCAGTGCACCTGCAAAACCCCGCATCCCCTCGACCGGTGCGCCGCAACGTGACCATGGCCCCGGGGGATGGCGTGCCGGTGGTCATCACCCGAGCCCGCCCAGGCTCCGTGCGCGTGGCGGCCTGAACGAAATGGCCGCCAAACGACCGCGAAGCCCGATGTACGGCCCGGCAAACATCGATGCTCCCGATGCGGGAACGCTCACCCACGCGCTTTTGCCCGTGACCTCGGCGTCATCGCACGAGTCCAAGGCGCGAGTCGGACTACCGTGCTAGCCCGACGCGGGTGACACCTCCGCCCGCGCCCGAGTGTGGCGACACCCTGGTCAACCCCGCGGCTGGGGAAGACTGCGACGAGGCCGGCTAGACCGCGACCTGCGACATCAACTGCACACAGGCCGAGTGTGGCGACGGCTGCTTGGCGCAGTGCACGATCGAGGACGGGCCACTTGACAGCAGCGGCGGCAGCGGCGGCGGCTCGGGGGTCGGCGACACCGACGGGACCACATCCGGGACGACCTGCTGGCGCTGCTGGGCTTGGGGATGCTCGTCCGTCGCCGCGCAAGCCCCAATCGCACAAGCCCCAATTGACCAAGGGGCCCCGCGCCAGCGGAACCCCTTGGTCCGAGCCCGACCTGCACCGGTCGGGCTCACCTCGCGACCGGGCCTACATGCCCATGCCGCCCATGCCACCGCCGGCGCCCGCGGGAGCCTCAGGGGCCTCCTTCTTGGGCTTCTCGGCGATCATCGCCTCGGTGGTGAGCATCATGCCCGCCACGCTGGACGCGTTTTGCAGAGCGGTACGCACGACCTTGGTCGGGTCGATGACGCCGTCGGCCAGCATGTCGACGTACTCGCCGGTCCGCGCGTTGAACCCGTAGGTCTGCTTGCCGCCGCGCACATCGTTGACCACCACGCTGGGCTCACCGCCGGCGTTGGCCACGATCTGCCGCAGGGGCTCCTCAATGGCCCGCCGCACCAGCGACACACCCGCCCGCTGCTCGTCGGTCTCGACCTCGAGCTTGTCCAGGGCCTTCTGGCCGCGGATGAGGGCCACCCCGCCGCCGGGCACGATGCCCTCCTCGACGGCCGCCCGGGTCGCGTGCAGAGCATCCTCGACGCGAGCCTTCTTCTCCTTCATCTCCACCTCGGAGGCGGCGCCCACCTTGATGACGGCCACACCACCCACGAGCTTGGCCAGGCGCTCCTGGAGCTTCTCGCGATCGTAGTCGCTGGTGGTCTCTTCGATCTGCGCGCGGATCTGCTTGACCCGGCCGGAGATGTCGGACTTCTTGCCGCCACCGTCGACGATGGTGGTGTTGTCCTTGTCGATGGTGATCTGCTTGGCGGTGCCCAGATCCTTGAGGGTGACGTTCTCGAGCTTCTCGCCCAGATCTTCGGTCAGGGCCTTGCCGCCGGTGAGGATCGCGATGTCCTTGAGCATCTCCTTGCGGCGATCGCCAAAGCCCGGGGCCTTGACCGCGGCCACCTGAAGGGTGCCGCGCAGCTTGTTGACCACCAGGGTGGCCAGCGCCTCGCCGTCGACGTCCTCGGCGATGATGATGAGCGCTTTGCCCTGCTTGGCCACCTGCTCCAGCACCGGGAGCAGATCCTTCATGTTCGAGATCTTCTTCTCGTGCAGCAGGATGTAGCAATCCGCGACCGAGACCTCCATGCGCTCCTGGTCGGTCACGAAGTAGGGGCTGAGGTACCCACGGTCGAACTGCATGCCCTCCACCACGTCGAGCTCGGTGGTGTTGGCCTTGTTCTCCTCGACCGTGATCACGCCCTCCTTGCCGACCTTGCCCATCGCCTCCGCGATGAGCCCGCCGATCTCTTCGTCGCCATTGGCGCTGATCGTGCCGACCTGGGCGATCTCTTCCTCGCCCTTGGTGGCCTTGGAGAGCTTTTGGATCTGCTTGATGACGGCCTCGACCGACTGATCCACGCCGCGCTTGATCTCCATGGGGTCGTGCCCCGCGGTGACCAGCTTGATGCCCTCGCGGAACAGGGCCTGGGCGAGCACGGTGGCGGTGGTGGTGCCGTCACCCGCGTTGTCGGAGGTCTTGGAGGCGACCTCCTTGACCATCTGGGCGCCCATGTTCTCGAACTTGTCCTCGAGCTCGATCTCCTTGGCGACGGTGACGCCGTCCTTGGTGACCGTGGGCGAACCCCAGGACTTCTCGATCACGACGTTGCGACCCCGGGGGCCGAGGGTGACCTTGACCGCGTCGGCGAGGGTGTTGACCCCCTTGAGGATGGCCGAGCGGGCGCTATCGTCGAAACGGACCTCTTTGGCTGACATTGGTATCGTCTCCTAGAAATTTTCCGGGTGAGCGGGAACGGGCCCGACTATTCCTTCTCGATGACCGCGAGGATGTCGTCCTCGCGCAACACGATGTGCTCCTGCCCGTCGAGCTTGAGCTCGGTGCCGGCATACTTGCCGAACAGGACCTCGTCGTTCTTCTTGACGTCCAACGCGATGCGGTTGCCGTCGCTGTCGCGCTTGCCCTCGCCAACGGCGATGACCTTGCCGCGCGCGGGCTTTTCCTTGGCAGTGTCAGGGATGTACAGACCGCCCGCGGTCTTTTCCTCTTCGGCGACACGCGTGACGACGATCCGGTCGTGCAGGGGACGGAGCTTCATGGGGTTGTTCTCCTGGAAGGATGTCTGTTGGGGAGGTCATCGGCCGGGTTGCTTGCCAACCGCAGACCAAAGCAAAGCCTGGGCATCCTCGCGATATTGCTGAGGATTCCTATCGTTGGCACTCGGACCCCCCGAGTGCCAGGCGGCCGCAGTCTAAAGACTCGACCCGAGGGGTCAACCCGACCTGCAAAAAAAAACATCGTGTCGCGTGCATGACCGAGTGGGGTGACTCACACTTCATAAAAGGGGCCCCTCTTTCACACGAAAGGAAACGCACTCTCACCGCAGGAGACGACACGATGACCTATTCGATGGCCCTTCATCACAGCACCCTGGAATCCTTCTTTTTCGAGGAGATCGAGCACGCCCAGCAGCGGGCGGGCCGCTCCCTGTCCCGCGCAGTCGAGGCCTACGTGGTCGGATTGCTGGCCCGATTTGCCCGCCGCACCCAGGCGGCCGGTCGCCGCAGCGAACCGCTGGCGCTGGACTACCTCCGCGCCCGTCACCGCCAGGGATCGGCCCGCACCACCGCCCTGCGCGGGGTCGGCGATCGGGCGCTCTACATCAGCGGTGTCGCCCCGCGTAGCCTGCACCGTAGCCCGGTCGACGTCCGCTACGTGCAGGGGATCGGCGAGGCGGCCTATCGCGAGGTGGCCGATCGCGCGGAGTGGGGCGGCGCGCTGGCCGTGCTCGGAGAGCTCGCCGAGGCCTTCGAGGGGGTCTGTGAGGTCATGGCCGAGGTGATCGACCTCGACGCCCCCGATCGCGCGCCCGATCTGCTGGCCCTCTACGAGCGCTGGCGCCGCGACGCCGATCCCCGCGATCGGCGGCGCCTGCTGCACGCGGGCGTGCTGCTCGATCCCGAAGGGTCGGACCAGGTCCAGTAGCGTGCCCTCGCAGCTCCACCGCCTGTACCGCGGATTCGAGGCGCTCTACCAGACCGACACCGGGGTCGATCCCGAGGCGATGGTGGTCCGCCATCGCGCCGAGCCCCACCAGGCGCGCGAGCGCTTGCTGCTGCGCGAGGCCGAGGACGGCGACGTGGAGGTGGCGCTTTGCTTCGACGAGCAGATGCTCGCGCGCTTCGAGTCGCAGGCGACCGAGCGGGCCTTTGCCGACGAGCACCTCGGCGACGCGCTGTCCGTGCTCGAGGGGCTCAGCCACCTGGTCTACCTGGCCGAGGCGGCACGCCAGCAGCGGCCGGTCAGCGGGTTGGAGCTGGAGACCCAAGCCGAGGTCGACAAGCTGGGGCTGTGCGTGCTGCAGCGCTGGCCGCCGGCCCAGGGGGTCTTCGATCGCCTGGTGGACCGGCTCTACTATCGGTTCGAGCTTCACCCCATGAGCCCGTCGCTGCGGGCCCGCTATCACGCCGCCAACCGGCTGGCCCTGGGGTTCTCGCGGCGGCTGCGACCCCACGTGGTGCACGGCCGGCTGGCAGGGCTGCGCCGGGCGCTGCGGCAGTTTTGGGGCGCCTCGATGCAAGACAAGCGCGCGCTGGCCTCGGGGGGGATCCCGCAGATCGGTTGACGGCGCGCGCGGGGGCCGGCTACCACCCCGCCGGTGGGCCTTCGACTCAGCGGGCTGTTCGTCCACCCGATCAAGTCGCTGCGCGGGATCGCGGTGCAACAGGGGGAGGTGCGACCGGCCGGGCTGCGCCACGACCGACGCTGGATGTTGGTGGACGAACACGGCCGCTTCGTCACCCAGCGCACCGAGCCCCGCCTGGCCCGGGCCGACGTGTCGATGACCGACGAGGGCTACCGAGTGACGATGGACGGAGGCTCAGTGCTCGTGCCCGAAGCCCTCGAGGGGCCGCGGATCCCGGTCAACGTGTGGAAATCCACCGTGGAGGCGGTCGTGCTCCCCGAGGCCGAGGCCCCGCTGTCGGCCTGGCTCGGCCGCTCCCTGCGGCTGGTGTACCTGCCGGCCGACGTGGTCCGTCCGACCGGCAGCCATGCCCCGGACGACCAGGTCTCGTTCGCCGATGCCTACCCCTACCTGGTGATCGGGCAGGCCTCGCTCGACGACCTCAACGCCCGGATCCGCGGTCCCGATCTGCCGATGACCCGCTTTCGCCCCAACTTCGTGGTGACCGGCAGCGAGCCCTACGCCGAAGATGGCTGGGGCCGGATCCAGATCGGTACGCTGACCTTTCGCGGCGTCAAACGCTGCGATCGCTGCGTGATGACCACCCTCGACCCGCACACTGGCCAGGGAGGTCCCGAGCCGCTCCGCACCCTGGCCACCTACCGGCGCGAGCACGGCAAGGTCTGGTTTGGCATGAACTTCGTGCCGCAGGGCGAGGGCACGGTCGCAGTGGGCGACCCGATCGTCATCGAGCCCCGGTAAGGCCCGCGCAGATCGGCCCAACGAAGCGTCCCTGCCCCGTGCAGCGCGCTACCGACCGCCCCCCCCGCGCGGGTGGAGGCCGTCGACGCGAGGTGACGCCTCAAAGTGCGTCCGCGACCGTGTCGTGGATGTCGAGCAGGCCAGGGATCGTCCCCGCCGGGCGCCGCCCCAAGCCACACTCGGTGGCGATCCCGAAGCTCGACAGGTGCTTCTTGGCGGTGGCCAGCCGGCGCAGGGTGCCCTCGACCCCGTCGGTGTGGTGGACCAGCCCGAGGAAGACACGAGTCTGCCCCGCATCGAGGTTGGCCAGCGGCGCGAAGTAGGCGTCGTCGTCCCGATCGCGGGGCACCGGCATGTGCACCCACTGGACGGGGTGCTTGCTCACCTCACAGGCCCGGTTGGCCATCTTCACGACCAGCGAGAGATCCTTGGGCTCCATCATGTGGCGGTGCCCCAGATCGGCATAGCACAGGTGCAGGCCCATCGTGGCCTCGTCGGGCACCACCGCCGACATCGTCTCGACGCCGTCGACGAACCGCTGCCACGGATCCCCGGCCGGGGTGTGCGGGAAGATGCCCTCGATATCCAGGACCTCCCAGCAGACATCCCACTGGATCGCGAGGTCCTGCGCAGGGATGAGGGCCGTCAGCTTCTCGACCTCGCGCAGTAGGGCGCGTTGATACCCGACGAAGACCTTGTCGATCTCCCCTGGAGCACGGAAGAACCAGCTCACCGCGCTCATGGGCAGCGGCAGTGAGACCTGAAAGCGCAGGTGAGCGTCGATCTCACCAGCGTCACGCAGCGCCCTGAAGGTCTCGTACGATTCGGCGGCAACCTCCGCATACCGCAGATCATCGAAGACGACCGGACCCGCGTCCGCCTTGACCCGGAAGTCCCACAGATCCGCCATCGAGGTCGGCATCCAGTCCTCGCGGTCTTCGCCGGGCTTCGCCGCAGCGGGCCTCGCGACCGTCTCCAGCTGCGGGTGACCATCGAAGACCCGGTAGGCCTGAAAGACGACCCAGATCACCCGGTCGCCCGTTTCACCGTCGGGCAAAGAGGACAGCCGTCGCCCCAGATGCCGGCCGCAGGTGCGCATGACCGTGGCCGCATCACTCAGGGGCACGCTCCCCACCAAAAGAACGTCTCCGGCACGGTCGGGTATCATGGGCTTGCTTGCTCCACTGTGAAGAGTCGATGAAGAGTCGATGAAGAGTCGATGATCAGGGAGACTCCCGGGTCGCGCAAGCTCGTCACGCGATCGACCACAGTCTCGTCGGTGGCATCGACCCGGTGGCCGCGCCCGCCGTGTGCCCACCATATCGAGCGAACGACACGAGCGTGTCAGCGTGTCAGCGCGTCAGCGCGGCGCCGCGGCGATGTTGCCCCCGTCTACGGTGAGCACCGTACCGGTGGTCGCCTCGGCGCGGGCCAGCGCCACGAAGGCGTGGGCCACGTGCTCGGCGGTCACCTCTTTGCGCAGCAGGTTCGAGCGAAAGTAGTCGTCGGCCGACAGCCCCCGCGCCTTGGCCCGCGCCTCCACGTCCCGGGCGTCGAGCAACCTCGTGCGGATCCGATCCGCGTTGATCGCATTGGATCGGATCCCCGCCTCACCGCCCTCGATCGCATATTGCTTCATCAGCGCGACCAACCCCGCCTTGGCCACCGCGTAGGGCCCAAAGCCGGCCCCCGGGTTGAACGCCGCCTTGGATGCATTGAACAACAAAAAGCCCCCCATGCCCTGGGCTCGCATCACCGTGGTAGCGGCCGCGGCCAGCCACTGGTGGGCCAGCAGGTTAATCGCCAGGCTGTCGAGCAATACCTGCGGAGGACAGCGATCGATCGGCGCCTGCGGGGCGGTGCCCGCGTTGGAGATCACCCCGTCCAACCCGCCGAAGCGCGCCACCGCGTGGCGCACCGCGGCCTCCACCGCCTCGCGCTCGCGCAGGTCGACCACCTCGTGGGCCGCCCCCAGCGGCTCGGCCACCGCAGCCAGGGCCTCAGCGTCGCGATCGACCAGGTAGAGGGCCGCGCCCAGGGCCGCGAACGCCCGGGCCGTGGCCGCGCCGATCCCCGAGGCTGCGCCGGTCACCAGCACCACCCGGCCGCGTAGCGGCGGCGGCGTCTTGCGCCCGAGCTTGGCCTGCTCCAGCGACCAGTACTCCATGTCGAACAGATCGAGATCGGGCAGGGCCTGGTAGCGACCGACCGCCTCGGCATCCCGGATCACCGCGATCGTGTGCTCGTAGAGATCGGCGGCGACCTTCGCCGCCCGAGCATCGGCCCCGGCGGCCACGAGCCCCAGGCCGGGGATCAAGATCACCCGGGGATCCGGATCCAGCGGGGTGATCGCTCGACTTCGGAGTTCCATCTGGGCCTGGACGTAGCGGCGGTAGTGCTCGCGATAGGCGTCCAGGGCCATCGTCACGTGTGCGCTCACCCCATCGCGGTCGCCCGCCCGCCCGGGATCCAGCAATAGCGGCCAGGGCTTGGTGCGAATGACGTGGTCGGGCGTCGCCGGGCCACGCGTGGCCAGCCCGGAGAGCTCGTCGTCATCCACGAAGGCCCGGATCCGGCTGCTGCGCCGCACCTCGAGCACATAGCGACGCTGCTGCTCCCCCAGCCGCCCTCGCAGCATGGGCGCGAGCGCAGGCCAGTCCACCTCGGGCCGGGGCACCACCGCCACCTGGACCTTCGCCCGGTGCTCCGCGGTCACCTGCTGCGCCCGGGTCACCGCCGCCACGTGTCGCTCGTAGGATTGCCGGGCGGTATCGCCGAAGGTGAACAGCCCGTGCTGGAGCAGCAGCAGGCCCTCGCAGTCGGGGTGCGCCTCGTAGATCTCGGCCGCACGCTTGGCCAGGGCAAAGCCCGGCATGATGTACGGCACCACCGCCAGGCGCTCGCCGAACACCTCGGGGCACCGCGCCGCCGCGTCGGGCTGGTCGACCAAGGCCAGGATCGCATCCGCGTGGCTGTGATCGACAAAGCGATGGGGCAAGAACGCGTGCAACAGGGTCTCCACCGAGGGGTTGGGCGCGCTCGCGTTCAAAAGACGCACCCGGGCCGCGTTGACCATGTCCTCGTCGGACAGCGACTCGCGCTGGCGTAGCGCGGCCAGGGTGGCCAAGCGCACCGCCGGCAGGCCCTCGGGCTCGATGCCGCCCAGATCCCAGCCGCTCCCCTTGACGCACAGCACCTCGGTGGGCTCGCCCAGGTCGTCGGGCAGCGTGGTCTTGACCGAGGTATTGCCGCCACCGTGCAGCACCAGCGAAGGCTCGGCGCCGATGAGGCGCGAGCTGTAGACCCGCAGGGCCAGATCCTCGTTGCGACCCGGGCCCGTGCCCCAGCGCTCGATCGCGGTGCGTGCGTCCTCGTCTGACCAGGCCGATTGCATGGGCGCAGTAGAGCGCCCCGCCCGCCGGGCTGTCAAAGGGCAGCCGGCCAGCACGGTCCTCGCCCCTCCCGGTTGCCTGCTCGCCCTCCCAGGTGCCCCGTGCACAAGACCGAGGCCGGGCGCGACACCGTCGCGCATTCCCAGGCGGCCTCGGCGTCGATACCCCGAGGCCGGGCGCGACGAAGTCGCGCATTCCCAGGCGGCCTCGGCATCGAGGCCAACTAGTCGCCCGACCGCCCCAGCAGGTTGCGGCACGTGGGCGAGGTCTTCACCGCCCGCGGCGACGGCATCGTCCGTAGCACCCGATCGCCCAGGTGCATCGTCACCCCCATCCAGTAGTGCTCGTTCTTGAAGTGGTGCAGCCGATGATGCCGCCACAGCCGCCGATAAAGCCGCCCGCGCGGCCGATAGCTCGTGTGACACAGGTAGTGGGTCCACTCGTAGACCAACCCGATCGCCGCCACCCCCACCAAGAAGCTCAGCCACAGCTCGAACGTCGGAGCGATGAGGGCCACCACCACCGCCGCGATCACAAAACCCGACAGCGTGCCTCGCATGGGCATGAACCAGTGCCGAGGATCGTGGGGCGCCTGATGATGGTTTCGGTGCTCCCGCGCCAGCTCGGTGTCGATCGTCCACCGCCCCAGCCTTCGCGGACGCCAGTGCAACACCCCCACGTGAATGACCCACTCCGAGAACGGATGCATCGCCAACAAGGCCGCCACCACCGCCAGATCCCAGCCGCTCAAGCTGCCCGCGGCCAGCCGCGCGGCCACCGTGGTCACGAGCAATACCGTGATGATCCGCGCCGAACGCTGACGCGTGAAGATGAGGAATGCGTCGCGTAGGGAAAGCCCCGGCATACGCGGGTCGTGCACTGCGACGCGCGGGCGTTGCCCCGCAACGGTCGAGCCTCCAGGATTCATCATCGAACCCCTCCTTTGGTGTTGGGTGGTGTTGGTAAAAATGGTGGGTCGTCGAGTTCGTGGGTCGTCGAGTCGAACGGTGATGATCGAATAAAGCAAGAGTCGGCCAAGACCCCCAAGTCGTGGGATCCATGAGCCGGGTAAAGGTGAACCGGGGCGGGGGGGGGG
>JBCCWC010000052.1:0-70301 GCA_039194325.1 Myxococcota bacterium | reverse complement strand
GTCCTGCACCGGGTGGCGGTCTACTACCACGCGCTGAATCTCGACCATATGGTGAATAACATCGACGCCGGCTTCTGAACTCCTTGGGGTGGGGCGGGCGGGCTATAGCGCCTCGCCCAGCATCACCGCCTTCGCCAGCAAGATCCCCATGTTCTTCAGCAGCGGTCGCGTGATCCCGTCGTACTCGTACTTGTTGTCGTTGAGCACCCCGTTGGCGTTGGCATACGCCACCACCGTCACCACCATCGCCCGCCCCGACTCCTTGTCCTCGATGTACGCATTATCGAGGTGAAAGCCATAGGCGCGCCCGGCCTTGCCCACGTAGAGGATCCGCTCCTTGGGCATGATCTTCATCATGCCCTTGATGAGCGTGTGGTACCGCAGGCCAGAGTCACGAGGGTTGGTATAGACCGGGTTCGCCGACTCGAGCGGGTCGTCGATCATCGCCGCCAGCAAGAACTTGCGGTGAGCCGGCGTGAGCCCCAGGTCGGGCACTCCGGGCAGCTCGGGTCGCGCGAGCGCCATCGTCAGCCGGTGCAGGTCGCGGACCGAGACGTAATTCTTCCGCGAGAAATCGAGCGGATCTTCCACCAGCGAGTGGGTCGCGTCCTCGATGTACCCTACGCCCAGCAGCATGTCGTGCGACGGCGTGGGCGGCAGGTCTAGATCGCT
Source organism: Myxococcota bacterium (assembly GCA_039194325.1). Lineage (GTDB taxonomy): Bacteria > Myxococcota_A > Polyangia > Nannocystales > Nannocystaceae > Paraliomyxa. Next base: position 69,629 of record JBCCWC010000052.1, on the reverse strand, counting down.
GACCCGAGCGGGCACCACCACCGTGGCCCCGCGCCGGGGCCGAAGCTCGATGCGCGGCGTGGTGTGCTGGGCCAGCTCGTCGTGCACCCCGTACATGCGGTGGTGGACCCGCAGGCTGGGAAAGCCCAGCGCCCACATCCGCTCGTTGATCTCCCGGTGCCCCACTACCTCGTAGAGCCGGTTGAACGCTTGGTTGTCGGACACCAGCTGCATCTTGCGGATCTCGTGGCCCACCGTGATCGTGCCGTCGACCACGTTGGAGGGATCCTCGTCCTTGCAGCGCTTGGAGTCCCCTTCGCAGTACGCGATGGGGGTGTGCAGGCCGACCCGGTGACCCTCGGCGCGCAGGTCCTGGAGCACCAGCAGCGCGCCCACCGAGGCAAAGGTCTTGATGGCCGAGGCGGGGTAGATGTACTCGGCATCGACCCGATAGCCGTGCTCGGTCACCCGCGGGCCCCTCTTGCGCGGCTCGATCACGGTCACCATCACCTGAAACCGGTAGTGCGCCGGATCGTCCATCAGGCGCGCGATCTTCGGTCGGGAGCGCAGCAGGTCGGCCAGCCAGGGATCTTCCACCGGAGGCTCTCGCACCGGAGGCTCTCGCACCGGAGGCTCTCGCACCGCAGGCGCTTGCGTCGAGGGCTCGCCGGTCCGCGACGTGTTGGGCTCGGGCTCGGGCTCGGCTGGGCTCGGCATGACCGCGGGCGATGTTGGATCCTCGACCGCCGCGTGCTCGGGAGCGCTGTTCGAGCCCGCCGCGGATCCGAGCCGGACCGAGCCCGAGCCCGAGCACGCCACGGCCAGCGACAGTCCGAGCGCCCGAGCGCAAGGCCCCACGATGCGAGTTCGCCCCGTTACCCCCGCGCCGTGCGTCGAGCTCACCATCGGCGCCCAGCTTTACTCTGCGATCGTCGGCGGGCGCTTGGACACCTTGACGTTGCCGTCGAGCAGCGAGAGGCCCTCGACATCGGTGCGGGTGCGGAAGTACAGCATGTTGGGCAGGTTCTTGACCCGGCTCTTTTGCAGCCACTCGGTGAACTTGGGCAGCGGCTGCACGTTGTAGTGATACTCTTCTTCAGGCGCGAACCCGAAGGCCCCCCAGCCCAGCGTACGTACGATCACCCCGTCGTCGCTGACCGGCAACAGCCCCAGGTTGCGCCGGAACTCGGGGGTGTAGTCGATGTACTGCTCCACGTTCGACAGGTAGATCACGTGGAAGTCCTGGCCCGAGTCTTCCATGGCCTTGCGCACCGCGACCATGGTCTCGTTGGCCGTGAAGTCGCCCCGGACCGCGAAGATCCGGCCGTTGCGTGCGAGCGTGCGAATATGGTCGTACTGCTCCTGGTCGCTGACGAAGGTGGGGATGCCCCGCTTCTCGTAGGCCTTACGGACGTTACGCAGCCGCGCCCACACCAGCTGGCGGGCGATCTTGTAGGACTTGCGGACCCGCGTGTAGTCTGGCCGCTCAGCGTAGCGCTCGTCGATGAGGGCCAGGCCCTCCTCCTCGCGATCGGGAGACCAGCGCAGCAAGAAGTCTTCGAAGGTCTCGGCCTCCTTGAAGAACAGCGCATACACCCGATGTAGATCGACGATGTAGATGTCGAAGTCGACCACCACGATCAGATCACTATGGGCCCAGCCCGCCAGCATGTAGTTCTGGTCGGTGCCCACCCCCAGGTACGCTCCGCCCTTGTCCACCACGTACTCGTGCCACAGCTGCTGGTTCTTCTCGTTGGAGATCCAGTAGTGTGAGTTGCGGATCAGCTCGTCGGGCTTGGGGTCGCGCGGGATGTTGGCGAAGCGCTCGTAGGCCTCCGGCGGCAGCGGGTCGTACGGGCCCGGCTCGGGCTCGGCGGCCTTGGTCGGCTCGGGCTCGGCGATCTTGGCCAGCGTAGGCTCGGGCTCGGCGGGCGCGGATTCGGCCGACTCCGCGGCCGACTCCGCGAGTGGTTGCGCGTTGTGCGGAGGCTGCGCGGACCGTGCGGCCGCGACCGCAGCGTCGCCCGGGGGCTCGTCGGTCGCCCCTTCGGGGCGCGGTGAGCAGGCGGCCAACAGGGCCAGGGCCCAGGGGCTCAGCAGGGCGGAAACGACGGCTCGAGGGTCTTTGGGGCGTCTCACGGGCGCTCGAAGGGGTACGAGTGGGGGCCCGGCAGGCATTCCCGACCCCCCGGCAGCCACAGCCTACAACTACCGATCGGAGGGCGCGACAAAGCGACGGGAGCGCCAGCAACGCGATCCGAGGACGCCCCAATTCGAGCGCCGATCGGGGCGCTGGTGGGGCTACGACCGATAGAATGCCGCCGTGGACTACCCGACGATCACGGTCGGAGGCCAGGAGCCTGAGGTTCGGGTCGCCGACGTCCCGCATCGGATCGGCCGCCACGTGGTTATCGAGGTGATCGGCCGGGGGGGTATGGGGGTGGTCTACTCCGCCTTCGACCCCGACCTCGGTCGTCGCCTGGCGATCAAGTTACTGCGGCCCTGCGGCGAAGGCAGTCGGGCCGCCGCCCGCATGCTGCGGGAAGCCCAGGCGCTGGCCCGACTGTCCCATCCTCACGTGATCCAAGTCTACGACGTGGGCACCTACCACGATCGAGTCTACGTGGCCATGGAGCTGGTCGAGGGCCAGACCCTGCGCACCTGGATGGATCAGCAGCCGCAGCCGTGGCCCGCGGTGCGCGAGATGTTCCTCAAGGCGGGGCGGGGGCTGGCGGCGGCCCATGCCGCGGGGTTGGTGCACCGCGACTTCAAGCCCGACAACGTCTTGGTGGGAGACGACGGCTGGGTACGGGTGGCCGACTTCGGCTTGGCGATCGAGCCGGCCGCCGATACCTCCCCCTTGTCCGTTACGGAGCTCGAACGGCTCGACGACAGCGGCGTGGTTCGGGCGCTGGCCGGGAACATGACAGAAACCGGGATGTTGGTGGGCACGCCGGCCTACATGGCCGCCGAGCAGTGGATGGGGCGAGCGATCGATGCTCGTACCGACCAGTTCGCGTTCTGCGTGTGCCTATACGAGGCATTGACCGGCCGACGCCCCTTCCAGGCCGACTCGCGACCCGAGCTGGCCATGCTGGTCACCCGGGAGCACCACGAGCCGCTCCCTTCCTCGATCCCGGCTTGGCTACGCCGCGTGGTCGAGCGTGGGCTGCGGGCCGATCCCACCCAGCGCTACCCGGGGATGACCCAGCTGCTCGCCGAGCTCGCGTACGATCCCGGTCGCCGTCGCCGTCGCCTGATGATCGGCGGGGCTGCGCTCGCCTTGGTCGTGGGCGGGGCTTGGGCCGGCGCCCAGTTCGGCCATCGCCCCGATCCGTGCCAGAGCACCACCGCGGCCATGGATCCCGTGTGGAACGAGGCCCGGCGAGCCGAGCTCGAGCAGGCGGTGGCCGCCACCGAGCTGGCCTACGCCGCGCAGACCTGGGAGCGGGTCGCCCCGCGCCTCGATGCCTACGTCGAGGACTGGCGGGCGTCGCGGATAGAGGCTTGTGCGGCCACCCAGCTGCGTAACGAGCAATCCGACGCGATGATGGATCTGCGGATGGCATGCCTCGATCGTCGGCGCGAGGCGGTGGCGGCCATGCTCGACGTCGCCGCGGAGGCCGACGCCCGGATCGTCAGTCGCCTGCCCGCCATGGTCGACGGCTTGCCGGTCGTTGCGGTCTGCGACGACCGGCAGATCCTACAGCGACGCGCCCGTGGGGAGGTCGACCCCGCCCGCGCCGACGAGTACGAGGCGCACCGAGCCGAGCTGGCCCGGGTGGTGGCACTGCACCACGCGGCGCGCTACTCGGAAGCCCAGCGGCTTGCCGACTCGCTCGTCGAGCCGCTCGATGTCGGAGGCTGGGAGCGCCTGCGGGCCGAGCTCGACACGTGGCGGGCGCGTACTCGGATCTACCAAGGTGACCTCGAGCAGGCCGAGGCGCTGGCGATGGAGGCCTACCTCGGGGCCGTCCGCAGCCGCCACGATGCCGAGGCGGTGCGCAGCGCGATCCTCATGGTCACGATCCTCAACGATCGTGAGGGCCAGATCGACCAAGCCGAGCAATTTTGGAAGCGGGCCGAGGCCGAGTGGGTGCGCGCGGGCCGAGATCCCCGCGACTCGATCCACCTGCTCAATGCTCGCGCGGGTCTGGAGTTCCGGCGTGCACGCTACGATCAGGCGCGCCGTTACTCGGAAGAGGCGGTCGAGCAGGCCCGGGCGGCCGGGCAGGATCAGGGGCCGAATTTCGCCGATCTGCTCGGCAACCTCGGCACGGCCACCGGACAGCTCGGGGATCTACCGACCGCCGAAGCCTACGTCCGAGAGGCGCTGGCGCTGCGAGAGCGCACCCAGGGCAGCCGCCATCCCGACACGGCCCGCGAGATCCACAACCTCGGGGTGATGCTGGCCATGCAGCGGCGCTCGGCCGAGGCTCAGCAGTTATTCGAACGGGCCTACGAGATCAAGCGAGTCGTGCTCGGGGAGCAGCATCCCGATGTGGGGCTCGCCTTGCTCGCCCTGGGCAACGTGGCCCGGGAGCAGGGCCGGGACGAGCAATCAGAGGGCTACTACCGACGTGCGCTGAGCGTCTTGCAGCAGACCTTGGGTGCCACTCATCCCGAGGTCCACTATCCGTTGTTCAACCTCGGTGAGCTCATGCTCGATCGCGACGATCCCCAGGCCGCCGAGCCCTTGCTGCGCGAGGCCGTCGAGCTGCTCGAGAGGTCGTATGGGCCCGAGTATGGCGATCTGGTCGACCCCCTCGAGCGGCTCGGTCAGGCTCAGCTGCTCGTGGGTCGGCCCGACGATGCGATGACCACCTTCGAGCGTAGCGCGGCCCTACGGGCCGGCTCGTCCGCCGAGGTCCCGCTCGAGCTGCGCTACTGGCTGGCCCGGGCGCGGGGCGAGCAGGGCCCGCCAGACGAGCCCAACGAGCGGTTGGCTGCCGCGCGCACCGAGATGCTCGCGCTGCGCGAGATCCTGGCCGCGGGGGTGCCCAACGATGTCTCGCCCGATCTCTCCGACCGCGTGCATCGTTGGCTCGACGAGCACCCGGAGGTGACCCCCACACCCTAAGACCCCCGGCCCGGGGCGGCGCGCAGCCGCTCAGGAGCGCCCCGTGGTGACGCGGCCGGTCGACGCTTTGCGGCGGGTCTTGACCAGCGTTGGCTTGGCCGTGTCCCAGCCGCGCATCTGATAGGTCAGCCGGGTCCCCGGGTAGATGACGACCTCGAGCAGCCCGTCCTCGGCCAGGGTGAAGCGCTCGGCCGACTTGGGCACCGAGACCTTCTGCATGATCTTCCCGTCGCGGCGGCGAACCACGAACACGTAGTCGCGCTCGTTGGTGAAGCCATAGCCGGTGACGATGTAATCACCGTGAACGAGGATCTCCCCGTTGGAGACCAGCGGACGCGTGCGCCAGCGGAGCTCGCCGGCCGCGGGGTCGTAGGCCAGCAGCGCCGAGCACTTGCCCCCGACCTCGCGGGAGTAGCTCTGGCAGGCCTCGTTGAAGTAGAGCATGCCGTCTGCGTAGCGGATGTCCTGGATCTCGAGGTACGTGGCTCGTGACAGCAGGGCGTTGGGGTCTACGCTCCAGCGCTCGTTGCCCGCCAGATCGAACAGCCGCACGAAGTAGTCGCAATTGGCCTCGTCCCCCAGCCCGCAGCTGCTCGCTCCGTAGGGGTCGCGATACAGCGCCATGAACTCGTCGCCCACCCGGTCGAGCAACAGCAGCTCCATGCTGTCTTCCATCAGCGGGACGAAGCCGGGCACTTGGGGTCCCACCCAGACGCGAGGGCTGCCCTTCGACAGCGCGCCCTCGATGTGCGAGCGCAGTCGTCCCCCGCCGAAGGCATCGTCGGGCTCACGCGGGGGGGCATGCACCGTCAGGTCACCGGCCGTGCGCAGCGGCGGTGCAATATAAGGATTGGGCTCTTGTGGAGAGTCCACAGGGGCCACGGCGATCGCCGGGACGGCGTTGGAAGTCGGTGGCTCGGGGTCGGGGCTCGGGGTCGTGGGCGGCTCGGTCGTGAGGTCGGCCGTGGAGCTCGCCGGCGTTGTCGAAGGTGGGGAGGATGACACCGGCTGCGGTGTCTGGGCGCAGGAGGCCAGCGCGAGTAGCGTCGGGGAGATCCACCAAGTGGCACGGTCGAGCATCGAGGTCGACGCTACCAAGGGTCGGCGACAGGTCATGGGTAGTCCGCGTCTACGCTCGGGCCGATCGGTTGCATCCCGCGGCGAAAAAAACGATCTGGATCCCGATCGGGCATTACGCAAAAAACTCCATGCGGCCCGTGGGCCCGAGATCGCTCGAACCGAACCGGCCGAGAAGAAAATTTCAACCCCCCCCCAGAAGGTAAGCGCCACTACCGACCAATAATTTGTCCAAGGATCTCAAACAGATCGTTAATCCAGTGCAAATCTCACTGGACCTCCTGCAAAGCCACGCTAGCCTGAATTTCGTGCCTATTTCGGCCATTGGATGCGTTCTGGGGTCCTGCCGGGGCATTTCTTCATTTTCGTCTGCAAACCGAGATCGAATGAAGCTTTGCACTTGGCGCTCCGTCGAAGCCACCGACCAGCAAGGCCGGTGGTGAAGACCCATCCAGGCCCTCAACCACGGGGATTAGCAAAATGTACCTACGCAAGAACCGAGTCCGCTGCGGCGACACCCGCCGTACCTACCTGTCCATCGCCCACAACGTCTGGTGGTCGGGAGACGGAACCCGCAAGGCCCAAAGCCGCCCCATCGTCGTCGCCAGCTTTGGCGTCGAGGATAACGTCGACATCGACTTCGCTCGTGAGCTCGTCGCTGCGGTCGAGCGCTGCGCACCCAAGTACCCGGCGCGCCGGGGCGAGGGCAAGGCGGTGACCATGCGGATCGCTCAGGAGATCCGCAAGATCGAGCCCTTCCTCAAGGTGCTCGCCAGCCGCAAGCTTGGTCTGTCCCAGCACCTGCCGCCCCACCCGGAGCGCAGCGAGATCCTCGACACCCTCATTCGCAACCAGCTCGCAGAGCCGGCCAGCGGAGCTCGCGAGGAGGAGATCCTCTCCAGCATCCGCGAGCGTCTCGCCGGCTGAGCGGCGCTTCCCCCGGGGCCTGGCTCGCGATGCCCGGGCCCCCTGCTTGTGCACACAACCCCGCGATGCCGGTCGGTCCGGGTCGTGACACGCTCTTTGCCAGAGGTGCCACGGCCCGGAACGCCACCCTCCCCTGCGCCTTGGCGTGCGCCGGGACGGCTCGAGTGGGCCCTCGCGATCTAGCGGTCGAACAGACCGAGGATCAGCGCTTCGGGGAGCGGAAGCTCCGGCTTGCGCGAAACGAACACATGCGGCGCCTTGCCCGTGCTCACGAGGCTGCCGTAGCCCAGGCGAGGGGCAAGCACCTCGAGCACCTTGAGCTCGCGGCCGCCGATCGTGCGGTCCTCCGCTCGCTCCACGAACACCGGTCGGGCCAGCGGCACGCTCTCCACGAAGACCTCACTCAAGAAATCCACGCGTAGCGCGATGTCGCAGCGCTTGCCCTGCAGGGCCTCGGCCTGGTCGCGGGGGAGCCCCGGCGGCAGATCGCCCTCGAGCGACGCCACGATGAAGGGCTCGAGGATGTCCGGCTCGGACAGCTCGGCGCGAGGGCACGAGACGATCCCCAGATCGTCGACCGCGTAGGCCACGTCGGACTCGACCTGCTGGGCGCGGCGCTGTTGCTCGGCTTCTTCTTCGTCCTTTTCCTTTTGGCGGCGCTTGAGATCGTCGGCCACCGAGAGCTTGGGCTTGGCGGGAGCACCCGGAGCGGCTTGGCCCGGAGCGGCTTGGCCCGGAGCCCCCGGAGCGGGCGCGTCACCCGGAGCCCCCGCTTCGGCGGCGTCACCCCCTGGTTGTCCGGCCAGCTCCATCAGCATCGCCTGATCGTCGACGTTGGGCTCGATGAGCGGGATCGACACCGAGGGTCCGCCCGCGAACCCACCGGCCAGCTCGTCGATGCTCAGGCGCAATTGCTCGCAGAGCTTCTCGACGGGCCAGTTTTCGCTGCCCGGCGTCTGGCGCTCGGCGCTGCCCTCGTCGGCCGCGAGCACCTGGCCACGCTGCGCCACGAGGAACGCCTCCCGCCGCTCGGTCGGGGGGGCGCTCTGCACGTAGTACATGAAGACCTGGCGCGGGAGCACCTGGCTCATGGCCACCACGATGTCGGCGTTCTCCCGCCAGAACGTGGTCGGGTCGTCGACGATCGAGCCCTCGATCCGGCCGAGGACCAGCTGGGCCTGCGGATGCCGGGTGAGGACCAGCTGGGCGTCGTTGATGTTGCGGGCCTTGCTGACCAGCAATTCCGCAGCGACGGCCGCCAGGTGACTGACACGGAAAGGGTCGAGCGGGATCAGGATCCCGCCATGTTTGGTCGGGGCGTTGAGGTCGGTCATGGATTCAGCTCGCATCGATCACCGCCACCGACACCCGCCACTGCTCGGCCTCGGCATCGGAGATGAATCGGGCCACCACCAGCAGCGCGCTGCCCTCCACAGGGCACGAGTGAAGCTCGGCTGCTGTCGAGGCAGGCACCTGAGGCTCGGTGGGTCGAGGGGTCACGTCGGTCCACGGGTGGGTGCACCAGTGATCGAGTTGGGCGAGAGCCTCGTTCACCAGCGACGTGCTGATGTCGGTGGACAGCTCCGCCGCCCCGAGACCTATCACACCCTCCCCGCCCAGTTCGAGAGAGAACCGGTGCCCGCCGATCTGCACCGGGGGATCGGGAAAGCACACGAGCACCGGGCCTTCGTCGCTAGGTTGCGGCTCGGGGGTGGTGTCGCACCAGCGATCCGCGAGGCGCGCGAAGGACTCGGCGTCCGTGCCCAAGGCCGCCTCAGCCACAGCCCCATCCAGGATCCGGTCCAAAAGTTCCCAGCCCACCAGGATCGGCTCGGCCTCGGTTTCGCCCGCGCGATCGCGGTGGTCGCCCGCTCGCTTGCCCTTGGCCGCGCCAGGGGCCAGGTTCGAGCCACCCCATGCTGCTCTGACGCGCTCGTCGGTTCGCTTGGCACACGCGGGGCATAGCGGGCCGGCGGTCAACATGAGCACGGTGGCTCCGAGCACCCACCGGGCACAAGGATCGACCCGAGCGCTCGATCCCGGCCGGGGCGCGGGCAGGCTACCCATGGTGTTCGACCCCACCCACGAATACGTGCCGCACTCCGGTGGTTGTGCCGGCACACATCAGCCCATCCAGCAGGTGCGACGCCGCCACCCCGCGCAAGAGCGGCTGATCGAGCCCCACGGTGAACGCATCGAAGGGTCGTCCGGTGGCGAGTCGGCCCGAGCGCTCGGCTCGTCCCAGCGCTGAGGCGCCGGCCTCGGTGGCGGCGTGGAGCAAGGTGAGACCCAGCGTACCGGCACCGTCGCATAGCCGCAGGCGGGCTCGGCTGCGGAGGCGCTCGTGCATCTCGAGCAGGCGGGCCTCCTGGATAAGGTCGATCACCGCGTTGCTATCGCTCCCCAGGGCCAGGGTCGTGCCCGCTTCGCGCAGATCCACCGCGGGCACGATCCCATCGCCCAGATCGGCCTCGGTGGTCGGGCAGGCGCAGACGTGCTGGTCGCCGAGCCGACGCCGATCGTCGTCGGTGACGTGGATCGCGTGCACCGCGGTGAACCCTCGCGGCCGGGCCAGCAAGCCCGCGTCGGCGAGCACCTGAGTCGGCGTGGCTCCGTACTCGGCGTGACACTGGGCGTTTTCTTCGGGTTGCTCGCTCACGTGGGCGTGCAGGGGCAGGCCATGCGTTCGCCCGTAGGCGGCGACGGCCTCGAGGGCGGGGCGATCTACCGCGCGCACGCTATGGGGGGCCAGGCCCAGCTCCACGTCGGCGGAGCGCAGGGCATCCACCCGCCACAGATAGGCGTCCACGTCGGCGTCGCAAAACCGGCGCTGCTCGGGTGAGGGGGGCGTGGCATGTCCCCCTCGTAGGTAGAGCACCTCGAGCAGCACGACCCGAATGCCTGCGTCTTCGGCCGCGCGGAGCACCTGATGGGACAGCTCGTTCGGGTCGTCGTAGGGCTGCCCGCCGGGCTGATGGTGGAGGTAGTGGAACTCGCCGACGCAGGTGATCCCCGCGCGTAGCATCTCCGTATACGCCTGCCGGGTGATCTCGTAGACCCCCTGGGGATCGAGGGCGTGGGCGGTGCGGTACATCGCCTCGCGCCAGCTCCAGAACGACGAGGGGTCGTCGGTGCCGCGACCGTGGGTCGCCCCGCGGATCGCTCGCTGGAACGCATGGCTATGGGCGTTGACCAGACCGGGCAGCAGGATCACCGGGCCAAGATCACGGATCAGCGCTTCGGCCGGCGGCCGCTTGGTGTCATCGTGGGCGTGCCCGCAAGCGACCACCGTGCCCTCGTCCACCGCCACCCAGGGGGCCTGCACCCATGCCCCATCGAGCACCCCATAGGCCGCCCGGTAGACGATCGACGACGGCGTGAGATCCATGCCTTCTCGGCCTGTCTCGGCTCAGCGCGAGCGAGAAGTCCCGGGGACCTTGGCGGGGACCCCCTGCGGGGTTGTCTGGGCAGCGAAGTAGATCCGGCGAGTCTCGAAATCGAGGGTCCAGCGCCGCTTGCCCAGCGCGCCCAGGCCGATCATGCCGTCGAGTCGGAATCCGTCGGCGGTGGCGGTCTGCTCGAAGAACCCGTAGGCCGCGCCCAGCCCCGCGAACTTGGCCGCGCCCAGCTCGAAGGCTTGCACCGTGACCATGGGCGCGATCTCGTCCCGCACCACCGGGGCGCCGATCCCCGCGTGACCATAGGCGAGCTGGGTCGCGGTGAGATCGGCCCCGCGCATCCCGGTGTTGACCAGGTACAGGCCCTCCGCGCCGTTGAGCTTGGCCATGACGTAGAGGTAGTGGGTCTCGTGCTGCCAAAAGGGTAGGCCCTCGCCCGTGCGTCGGGCCTGAACGTCGGACTTGCAGCGGGGGTTGACCAGCTCGAGGATCTTGCCGGGCACGTCGAGGGTGACCTGGAAATCCGACAGCAAGCTCATGCCGAGCACGGCCTTGACGTCGGGCAGGGTCTCGCCGGCCATCTCGGCCATGGCGCGGTCGTCGAAGACGTCGACCGGGATCTTGGTGAGGGCCACGTCGCCCACCTTCAGCGACTCGGCCTGGCCGAAGCCCACGGTTGGCGTACCCGGCGGGGTCTGCCCCAGGGGGCGCACCGAGATCCCGCGGGCGGCGGCGAAGGTCTGCGAGAGGATCAGATCGGAGGCGCCGGTGTCGACGATGGCGGAGACCGGCTCGTCGTCGACGGTGATCTCCACGATCGCCAGCGGCTCGGTGGTGCTCAATGGGATCGTGCTCACGCAGCCCTTGATCTTGGACTGGAGGGGCTTGCCCACAAAGCTGCGGAAGCGGCCAGCCAGCACCGGGTTGCCGGCGGTGTCGAGATCCTTGGCCAGCTTGCCGAACTCGCGGCGTCGGTAGTGGATCCAGGCCTGCTCGCGCGCGAGGATCTCGGGCTTGAGGCCGACCGAGGAGGCCTTGCGTAGCACGGCTTGTGCCTCCTTGAGCTCGCCCCGGAGCACGTGGTTGCGGGCGAGCAGGATCATGGCCTCGGGCTCCTTGGCGTCGAGGGCCAGGGTGGCCTTGGCCGCGCTCGAGACGGTGTCGAAGTGAGCGGAGACCCAGGCCGAGCGGGTCAGCGCCATCTGGGCGGAGGCGTCGTCGGGGTTCTTGTCCGCCGTGTCCTGGGCCGCGCGGAGGTTGGCCAGGCGTTCGTCGGGCTTGGGCTCGGGCTCCGGGAGCTCGGGCATCACGAACATGGCGCCGTCGACGGGCTGGTGATCGACGCGCTGCGAGAGGAACTCGACGATCTGTTGCTGATCAGCGATCTCGTTGACCACCCGGATCACGTACGGCACCTTCACCCCGTCGACATCGCGGTAGTCGTCGTAGACGATCGTCTGGCGCTGGAGCTGGTCGCCTTCGCCCTCCTCGACGATCTCCTCGCGTAGCAGGCCCGTGGTGCGGTCGAACCACATCGTCTTGGGGCTGGCGCCGGTGCCGGGCAGCTCCCAGTGGACCCCGTCGAGCACGGTGACCTGGCCCTCGCTGTCCTCCTTGCGGGGGCGCACCAGGGTCACCTGGATCCCGCGTTCCTCGAGGTCGAAGTACCAGTGCAGCACCGCGTCTTCCTTGGAGAGGGCCTGCTCGTCTTGGTTCTCGACGCGCACGACCTCGCCGGTCATCTGCCAGCCTTCTTTGCCGTCGAAGCCCTTTTCCTCGACGAGCTCGCCCAGCACGGTGCGGCGGTAGAGCTTGCCGTCGGCGGTGGTGCGCAGCAGGAACGAGCCCACTTGGTCCTCGGCCAGGCAGTCTTCGGCGTCGGGCTCGCACCCTTCTTGGGCGCGGACCGTCATGCGGGCCTCGATGCTGCGTGCGGGCAGCGCCCGCAGGGTTTGCTCTCCGCCCGAGCCCTCGATGAAGCGCGAGAGCACCTCGCCCGCGGTGCTCGGCGGGGCCGGCATCGCGCTCGGCTCCTCGGGGAGCTCGGGGGGGACCCTCAGGCAACCGGCCGAGCCACCGAGCGCGGCCAGGAGCACCAACGAGACTGCGAGTCGTCGCACGCGTGGCAGGCTTGCCCGGGCCGATCGAGCCGTCAAGAGGCAGGGGAGCGGCCCGGGGCTCGGGCTGGAGCCACGCGGTCTCTATAGACGGGCGAGCGGGCGGGCGAGCGAGCAGACGGGCGGGTGAGCGGGCGAGCGGGCGGGCGGGCGAGCCGCCGAGGCGGGCTTGCCGGTGGCGTTTTGTCGGCCGTGCGTCGCCCCGGCAACCCCTGGTAGCCTGCGTCGGCGTTGCTGTGGACGCGACCAGCGGCGCTGGGTCTGGGCCTGGCGCTCATGGGGATCGGACCCGCCTCCGCGGGCCCGCGTCGGGGTCTGCGGACGGTCGCGATGTCGGCCGCGGACGTGGATGCGCGGGTGGGAGCGCTCAAAGTGAAGCCGAGCGACCGCTGTCGAGCTCGGGTCAGGCAGGAGCTCGTTCGTGGGCGGCGGCAAGGTAGTGGCTGTGCCGAGGATCGACAGCGCGTCGGGCGGGCGGTGGTCGGGGTCTTCGATGCATTCGGCTTTGTGGAGCGTCAGCAGGTCGACTTGAGCTCGTTGCGGCTGACGCTGGGAGTGGCTCGACGATGTCGGCAGTGGCCGCTGCGGCGGCCCGACCGAGATGTGCTGCGCTGGGCCGACGTGGCCGAGGCGGGCTGCCGGCTTCGTCGCTACCAGGGGGAGCTACCCTTGGTGTTCATCGATCACGCCGGCGGTCGTCATTCGCCGCTCGAGCCGATCCGGACCGACCGGGATGGTCGGGCTACGCTGCGCTTTGCGACCCTCGACCGTGCTCTGCGAGCGCTGGGGGCCGGCTCGCTGGACGACTATGCACGGATCGAGCTGGGCGAGGCGGCCTGGGCCGGTCATGTCGACTTGGGGCAGCTGCTTCGCTTTCGCGCGGATTGGCACTTCAACTGGGTGACGCGGGGTCGGGGGACTCCCGGCTTGTTCGCGGTGCGTCATCCCGAGCACGTCGCGGCCAGCCGAGCTCGCACGATGGACGCCGAGGCCCGGCTCGCCCGGCAGCTGCAAGACTACGAGCGCGTGCGGGCCGACGAGCTCCCCGCTCGCGCGTACTTTCAGCGGCACGTGTGGTCGCCCTACCACCGGCAGCTGCGGGTTTGGTTGCGGGCGCGTGACCGCGAAGCCCGGGCGCGGAGGTCCGCGTTCGGGCGGGATGGTGATGGGTCGAACGAGGCGGCGGCGTCGAAGCGACAGTAGCTTTATATACGGTACGGCATATACGGTACGGCGGCTACGGCTGCGGCTTGGCCGACGGCGCAGGCGGGGGGCGCAAGGGGGTCTTCATGGGCGGCGGTGGGCCGTAGGCATCGGCGTTGGGGCGCTCGGCGGGCAATTCGTCGAACAGCCCCACGTAGTCGATCCGAGCCTTGCCGCCGTAGACGACCAGGCGCATGAGGATCCCGTCGGGGCCCTCGCTGTAGTAGGTCCACATGGGCTCGGCTCCGGTCGACAGCAACATCTGCACCCCGGGAGGCACCGGGTGGCTGGTCCACTTGGTCTTCTCGGGCAAGCGCTGGCCCACCTTGCGCAGCACCTTGAAGAATGCCTCGCCTTGATCACCCGTGAACACGGGGCGCGCGCCGGGACGCCGGGGATCGGGCCAGCCCCACTGGGCGTCGGGGGTGAGAATGAAGCGCAGGCTGTCGAGGCGATCGTGGGCGGCCGCGATCATCAGCGCGGCCACGATCCGCTTGGCCTGATACGGCAGCCGCCAGGATTGTGACTCCTCTTCCCAGGTTACCGGGACGTTGATCTTCTCTTGTTCGTCACAAAGAGGTTGCGCGGGCGGGCAGGCTTTACGCCGGCCGGCGACGTCGGGGTCGCGCTCGATGTAGCCCTGCAGGAGGTTGCGGCTGGCTTCGCCCTCGACGACCGCAACCGGCTCGCGGCTGCGCTCGACCGGCTCGACTGGCTCGACATCCGGCATTTCGGGCCGTAGGTTGGGCTCGCACGCGAGCGCGATCGTCACGAGCCCGGTTGCGAGCCCCTCGAAACCGCGCCGTCGGGAATTGTCCAGCATCGCCCTAGACTTAGACTCGTGCGCGCAGATCGGCAAGCGCGCCGCGTTTCCTCGTTTGCCGGGGTGCATCGATCTGGCACGATGAGCGCCATGACGGGCGGCTCCGACGACGCCCGGCCTCCCAAGGACGGGCCTTCGGCGATCGAGCACGGCCCAGACGCCTTGGTGGACGGGGCTGGGAGCGAGGAGGGCATGGTACGCAGGCGGGCGCCACCCGTCAGTGGCCCGCACACTGCGGTCGGCGTCGATCGCCTCGCCGATCCCGACGAGGAGATGGAGCGGTTGATGAGCGGCGCGGCCGACCGGTCGTTGTCGGGGCCTATGGAGGCGGCGGTCCTCCGGGTGAGCGAGACCACGGGTCGCCGGCCGTCTGCGGGTGGTGAGCGGTCGAAGGTTCGTCCGCCGGCGTCGGGCTCGGGAGTCGAGGTGGTCGAGCGAGCCGAGTCGGGAGCCAAGACCGCATCGGAGTCGAGGTCTTCGACCGAAGCGAAGAGCTCATCGGAGCGAGTCAGTCGCCCTTCGTTGACAGTGGTGGACGGAGGGAGCTCGCCGGCTCGGCCGAATCACGAGACCCACGCGGCTCGACCGGCTCGAGCTTCGCGTCCGATCGAGTCGGATGCGACCGGTGAGCCTAGCGCGTCGAAGGGCTCACCCTGGCTCTGGGTCGGGGTGGGTGTGGTGGTGCTCGGCGTGGTGGGAGCGGTCGCCGTGCGCGGCGGCTCCTCGAACGACCCCGACGTGGGGACCCCGGTCGCGGCCGTCACGGCAGGGGCTCGGAGCGACTCCTCGCCCGAGCCGGTCGTGCCTGGGCTGCCGGGGCTGCCGGATCGATCGGAAGACGGATCCACGGTGGTGGGCGAGGCCCAACGAGCCCAACCCTTGCCCTCCGATGATCCGGGTGGTCTGCCGACCTCTGCGACCGCAGTGGGCTCGGGCGCTGATTCGGGTGTTGGTCCCGGTACCCTTCCGGACGCTCCCTCGGGGATCGGTTCGGGTGATCCTCGTGAGCCTCCCCCGGGCACGCCTCCGGAGATCGCTGCGGTCTTTCGCCGTCTGCCCGTCAGCCCCTCCGATGGACCTCCGATCGGCGGGATTGGCGCAAATGGTATCCACATCGACGAGATGCACGTGGGCTCCAAGGTGACCGGAGGCACGTGTTCGGGCCTTACAAAGCGGTTCTCGGTCTCGGTCGACCGGGTGGGGATCTGCGTGCGCGTGGTACACCCTCGTGAGCGAGACGAGCTCCAGGTGCTGTGGCAAAAGCACGGGGGCACCACACGGCGCAGCAAGATGGTCGTCCTGCCCAAGCATGCCTATCGGACACGCGGCTATCTCAAGCTTCGCCGGGAGTATATCGGCGACTGGACCGTGCGGATCCTATCCTCCGATGGCGTAGAGCTGGCCCGTCATGATTTCACGATCGTTCCTTGAAACCCGTCGGTGCGCGAATAGTTCGGCCCCATCGAAGGTCCAAGGGCCGATGATCCGCCGTGTCGCCTCCCCGCTGGCCCTGGCCTTGGTCCTGCTCGGATCGACCTCGATCCCCGTGAAGGCCCACGAGTCGGTCGCGGTCGAGTCCATCCGCGTCGAGCCGGGGGCCGACCCGGAGGCCGAGCCGCCCCCCACCTGGCGCTTTCGGAAGCAAGACAAGCCGGTCAAGGTGGTGGTGGTGGCCGGCTCGATCGGGGCCTACAAGCGTCAGCCCTACGCCAAGCAGCTGGCCGATATGTGCACCAACATCGAGGTCCGCAACATCTCCAAGACGGGCCTGGGTGCCTGGGCGCTCAAGAAGCACTTTCAGGCGCAGGTGCTGGAGAACCGCAACCTGCGATGGAAGGTCGAGGGGCAGGAGTACTGGATGGTCTTTGGTGGTGGGCTCAACAGCGTGGGCAATCCCCGCTCCACCAATCACCACATCCGCCGTCTCTTCGAGCTGGCGCATCGTCGTGGCATGAAGGTGGTGGGCCTGAGTCTGTCCCCCTGGGGTGACGACTCGGACAAACGCTGGCGAGGGATCGGCGGGCTCCGCTCGTTCCGCAACACCCAGGCGGTGGTCGACTTCATGCTCGGGCGGCTGACGCCGCAGCAGGCGCTGGGCAACTTTGCGAGCAAGCGCCGGGTGGGGCCCGATGCCCCGTGGGATCCCACCGAGATGGCCGATGTCGCGATCGATCTCTATGACTCCGCCCTGCGTCATCACGAGGCGCCCCTGCGGGACAAGGAGCAGATGCGTGAGGCGCTGAGCAAGAGCAAGGCCTGGACCCGGGCCCACGCCGATCTCGACGAGGGGCAACGCCAGACCAAGCTCGAGGCCGACGCCCAAGAGGCGGCCGAGATCCCCCGCTGGTACCTACGGCCGGAGCTCCGCAGCTTCGACCACATTCACCCCAACGCCGAGGGACACCGGCTGATGACGGAGATCATGTGTCCTTCGCTGCCCGACAGCTGGGGGTGCACCTGCCCGACATCGGGCGATGCCGGGGCAACGGTCGGTCAGGGCGGTACGCCTTGAAGGTCGCGGCGGGCCCTCGCACTCGATCGAGCTAGATCGGTTGCGACCGGCGGGCGGCAACGACCGGGAGCCGAGCGCGGGTGAGGTTTAGCCTGCCTGGGCTTGGCGGTTGGCTCGGGCTACCGTGGCTCGTATGCGGGTCTTGCTACTGAGCCTGGTGCTGGTGACCGCCTGCGCCCGTTCGGGCTCGACTACTTTCCCCAATGGCTTCCCCAATGGCTCCCCAGATGGCCCGCCGCCGGTCGCCGCGATTGCGGCCCGTGCGATCCCGGCGGGCGTGGAGGCGCCGCCCCGGGTCGAGCCCGCGGCGCACTCGGCCACCATGTTGCGTCACGCACGGCTCATCGATGGCACCGGGGCGCCGCCTCGCGACGACGTGGACGTGCTCGTGCGCGACGGAACGATCGCGGAGGTAGGGGCGGGGTTGATCGCGCCCCCGGAGGCCCACGTGCTCGATCTGCAGGGACGTACGCTGCTGCCAGGTTTCATCGATGCCCACGTGCACATGGGATTCTCGCCGCCCCCGAGCTATGCGCAAGGGGTGGTCGACGATCAGCGCCGCACGCTGGCCGATCGTGCGCTCGTGGGGGTCGCCAACGCGCGACGGACTCTCGACGCCGGCTTTACCACGGTGCGCAACGTGGGGGGCACGCTGGCCGA
The DNA here is from genome assembly GCA_039194325.1 of Myxococcota bacterium. Classification (GTDB taxonomy): domain Bacteria; phylum Myxococcota_A; class Polyangia; order Nannocystales; family Nannocystaceae; genus Paraliomyxa. The sequence continues at coordinate 51,853 of JBCCWC010000052.1, read as the reverse complement.
TCGTGCGCTGCGGGACGCGATCGCCCAGGGCACGATTCCCGGGCCGCGCATGCTGGTGGCCAACCACGCGATCGGGATCACCGGAGGGCACTGCGACGGCACCAACGCCATGCACCCCGATCTGTGGCCGCGAGGCCAGGACTATCGCCACGGAGTGGCCGACGGCCCGGAGGAGATCCGCAAGGCGGTGCGCTTCCAGATCAAGCACGGCGCCGACGTGATCAAGCTCTGTGCGACTGGCGGGGTCATGTCGCAGGGAGACGCGGTCGGCGTGTCCCAGCTCGAGCCCGACGAGCTGCGCGCGGCTGTCGAGGCGGCCAACCGGGCCGAGCGCAAGGTGGCCGCCCACGCCCACGGTAACCGAGGGATCCGCGATGCGGTGGAGGCGGGGGTCCACAGCATCGAGCACGGGAGCATCCTCGATCGTCAGACGGTGAAGATGATGGTCGAGCGCGGCACCTTCTTGGTACCCACGCTCTACGTCGCAGCCGCGGTGGAGGAGCAGGCGGACGCGGGCACGCTCTCGGACGAGTCCGCCGCCAAGGCGCGATGGATCGCCCCCAAGATGCGGGCCAGCTTTGCCCTGGCCTACGAGGGAAAGGTGAAGATCGCCCTGGGCAGTGACGCGGGGGTCTTCGAGCACGGCGACAACGGCAAGGAGTTCGCGGCTATGGTCGCGCAGGGCATGACCCCCATGGACGCGGTGGTCGCGGGTACCTCACGAGCGGCCGAGCTGCTGGGGCTAGATAACGTAGGGCGGGTCGAGGTCGGCATGCTGGCGGATCTGGTGGTCGTGGATGGCGACCCGCTCCAAGAGATCCACGTGCTCGAGCGCCCGGTCATGGTGATGAAGGGCGGCGTGATCCACCGGGCGCCGAGCTGGGAGTGACCGGCCGGTCGACCGCGTCGCCGCGGGGTGAGGCGGGACGGAGTGGGTCGGGACCGAGCGTCACCATTGGGTCGGGGTCGGAGTCGGGGTCGGGGTGCGTGTCGTCGTGGGTCCGAGCGCGATCCCCACCGGACGCCGACGTTCGGGAATGGATCCCGGATGCATGTGGTAGGGCGGCCGGAATGGAGCGCGGCTGCGGGCCGTGGGCCACGTGAGCTCGTGGCGATCTCGCGTGCCGGCTCGTTTCATCCTGCTACGCTCGTCCGTCTCATCGAAAGGTGCCCCCATGAACGCTCTATCTCGTAGCTGGCAGCTGACCAAGCTCAGCTTCCGCGTGATCGGCCAAGATAAGGAACTGCTGCTCTTTCCTCTCATCGCCCTGCTGCTGTCGATCGGCTTCCTGCTGGCGCTGCTCTATCCCACGATCTGGCTCGAGATGTCGCGTGACGGCTCGATCGAGTGGGACTTCGCCAACATCGTGGTGACCTTCATTTCTTACCTGGGCCTGGCCTTCATCGGCACCTTCTCCAACATGTGCATTGTCTATACGGCCAAGAAGCGCTTCGAAGGCGGTGACGCCACCTTCGGCGAGAGCATCTCGTTCGCGCTGAGTCGGATCATCCAGATCCTCGGCTGGGCCACGGTCTCCGCCTCGGTGGGCTTGCTCTTTCGGGCCCTCGACAACATGGCCGAGCGTGCCGGTGCGGTGGGTGAGATCGTGGTCGGGATCTTCCGCTCGATCCTGGGCATGGTGTGGAGCGTGATCACGATCTTCGTGGTGCCCTCGATGGTCTACCGCAACACCGGCCCCATCGACGCCATCAAGGATTCCGTCCGCGTGCTCCGCAAGACCTGGGGCGAGAGCCTGGTCCGCTCGATCGGCTTTGGCCTGGTCCAGTTCTTGGTGATGCTGCTGGGCGTGGCCGCGTTCGCGGGGCTGTTCGCGACCCTGGGCACCAGCGAGGTGATGATCCCCATCCTGATCGTCGGCGCGATCGTCTACTTCGTGGGCGTGGTCTTCGTGTTCATGTTGGCCGAGATGATCTTCAACACCGCGCTCTACGCCTACGCCTCCGAGGGCGCGATGGCCCCCGGCTACACACAAGAGCTGTTCGACGGAGCGATCCGGACTAAATAAGGGGATCGCGGGTTGGCGCGTTTTGCGCTGGCCCGCGATCTCGATGACGAGGCCATGGACGATGGACGCGACGCGTCCGTCATGATGGCGAGGTTAATCTCGGAGCGTGCGATGGTTGCGGACTTCGGGCGGGACTCCTCGCCTCGCGCGTAGACGAGCGATTGCACGCCGGCCTCCTTCACTTGGCGTCTCGGGGTTTCTGCCGTGGATCGCATCATGTTGCCAGCTCACGCAGCATATCCACGATCATGTTGCCCAGACATGTCGGAGATGACGGGAGGTTCGTTGCGAGGTGTAGGGGGTCGCGCGCTTACTGGCTTGCATGATGCGAGCTCAGTTCCTCAAGGTGCTTCCCCTCGGGGTTGTTGGTCTCCTCTTGCTCGGCACGGGTTGTGGCGACGGCGGGAACCCAGACGACTCGGGCGCGGTCGGTAGCACCGGCGATGACCCCACGACTTCGGCGTCGGGTGGTCCGACGACCGAGGAGCCCCCCGCGACGACCGAGGAGCCCCCCGCGACGACCGGCGAGCCCAGCGATGACTCGACGACCGGCGAGCCCAGCGATGACTCGACGACCGGCGAGCCTGAGCCGTTGCCGTCGGAGATCCCGCTCACGGATGACGCGATTCCCGAGGACTTGATCGTCTACGATGGTTATCTGTATGTCTCGAACTTCGTCGACGCCTCGGTCCTGCGGGTCAGTCTCGACGATCTCGAGGACATCTCGGTCTTTGTGCCTCCGGCTGACCCCGGCGAAGCCCTGGTCTCTGGCTGGGGTCTGGACGTGCTGGAGAGCGAGAGCTGGCTGCTGACGATCGCTAACGCTCCTCTCAACCTCATGGGGCCTCCTGCCGCCGACGGAGAGGTGCGTGCCTACGCGCTCGCCGACGGTTCGCTCGCGCAGACCTGGTCCATGCCGACCGGCTTCCAGGGCAATTCCATCGACACCGGTCCCGGCGGCATGATCTATATCGGCGACTTCGGTCAGCCCCGGATCATCCGTATCGACCCGAGCACCGATGAGGTCACGCTCTGGAAAGAGGACGCGGTGGCCTGGCCTCCCGGTGGCTTTGGCCTCGGGGGCATGATCGTCGACAACGCCGGCGACGCGGTCTACGTCTCGGGTGGTAGCTCGCTGTGGCGGGTGCCGATCAACGGGGACGGCAGCGCGGGCGACTCGGAGCTGGTCTCGCTGACCGACGATGGCGGGGCGGATTTCGTGTGGGGGGGCGCCGACGGCATGAGCCAGGCGGCCGATGGCAGCATCTACTTCGCCCAGAACGACGCGTTCACTCCGGGCGCGGTAGGGACGGCGTGGCGGGTTCAGCTCGACGACTCGACCTCGGGCACGATCTCGATGGTCGCCGACGGGCTGGCCGATCCCTCGGGGGCGGTGGCGGCCAGCCACAACGGCGAGGACTACCTGCTGATCAACGAGTCTCAGTTCGGGTACTTCTTTGGGATCGATGAGGGCAACCCGGTGCTGCCGTATCGGGTCCTGGTCTACCCGCAGTCGTAGGTTCACTCCGCGCCCACGCCCACGCCCACGCCCACAAAGACGGGCTCGGGCCGTAGCTCCACCCCGAAGCGCTCGCGGACGGCTCGCTGGATCTTCTGGGCGAACGCCACCAGCTGGGCCGTGGTGCCACCCCCGTGGTGCACCACGGCCAGCGCGTGTCGGGTGGAGAGTCCGACCGGGCCGTCTCGCTGCCCCTTGCGGAATCCGGCGGCCTCGATGAGCCACGCGGCCGGGATCTTCACCCGTCCATCCTGGGTTGGGTAGCGAGGCACCGCCTCGGCATCGGCGGCGAGGCCTTCGCGTACGGCTTGCGCTACCACCGCGTCCGCCTGGGTCGTCTCGACCACCGGGTTGGTGAAGAAGGAGCCCGCGCTGCGACGGTTGGGATCATCGGGCTCGATCACCATGGACTTGCTGCGTCGTAGCTCCAGCACCTGTGCGCGGACCTCGGCCAGCGGGGGGGTGGCTTGACCGGAGAAGCAGCGACGTAGTTCCGCATACCGAAGAGTCGGCAGTCCGCCGGGTCGCAGCATGAACTCGACGCCGAGGATCACCATCGACTGTGGATCCTCCTTGAAGCGACTATGACGATACCCGAAGCCACAGTCGTCGGGCGAAATCACGCAGCGCTGGCCCGTGCGGCGATCCCATCCATGGACTGCGGAGATCACCTCCGAGATCTCTTGGCCATAGGCCCCCACGTTCTGGATGGGGGTTGCGCCGGTCGAGCCGGGAATTCCCGAGAGGCACTCCAGACCAGCCCAGCCCTCAGCCACCGTCCAGGCGACCAGATCGTCCCAAGGCTCACCCGCGGCGACCCGAATTTGAACCCCTTGGGCGTCGAGTGAGGTCTGTATCCCCCGAAGCTTCATGTGGATCACCAGGCCCGGCCAACCTTCGTCTGCGATCACCACGTTGGAGCCGCCACCGAGCACGAAGACGGGCTGCTGATGCCGCTCGGCCCAGTGCAGTGCCTCGGCCAGTGTGGGCTCGTCGTGGATCTCCACCAGGTTTCGGGCCTGGCCGCCCAGGCCGAAACTGGTGCGTGAGGCCAGTGGAACGTTGTGTAGGACACGAAGGGCCACGGGTGGCGACGTTAGCAGCATCGCAAAACGGCCAACGGGCCGCTGATTGTGGAAACGGTTTCGGATATAAACTGACAGTCAATTGGGTCGATCATTCGGCCAGTTCTTCGCTAGCGTCCAAAAACGGTCCACTTTTTGTGCTTTGCAATATGAAGGCGCGGCGCAAATTTTTTCAAACACTGTTTGTATTGAGAGCAAGCGCATGTGGTACGGTGGCAGAGTGGCGAATGGTGAGGCACAGGATGACACCAATCGAGGCGATAAACCCGGCGCTGCCAGCAATGGCTCTTTGAAAGGAGCCATTGTCCGGGCTGCCATCGAGCTCGGTACGGAGCTCGGTGAAGAGGGGCTGACGATGCGCGGTATCGCCGCCCGCCTCGGAGTCAGTGCAACAGCGTTGTATCAGCACTTCGAGGGCAAGGCGTCGATCTTGCGCGCCATCCGATTCCATGGGCTCGCGCTGATGAACATGGCGCTCGCGCCGGCGTTCGACGAGGCCGAGCCCGTCGACCAGCTTCGTCGCTGCGCATTGCTTTACATCAACTTTGCGCGCTCCAACCCATGGCTTTACGGGTTGCTCTTCGAGGGCGACGACGTCGACTTCGAGAATCTCAACGAGGACGAGAAGAATACCCTCTTGCTCTCGCAGGATTCGGTGGGTCGAGCGTTCCAGGAGGGCAAGGACAAGGGTCAGCTGCGCGCGGACATCGACGTCCAGACCGGGCCCACCTTGATGTGGGCAGCCAATCACGGCGTCGCGATGTTGCTGATCCGGGGCCGGATCAGCGAGAAGCACCCGTCCACGCCGATCCCCAGCGAGACCGACTTCATCCAGGCCTTCGTCGAGGCGGAGATGCGCGGTCTTACTCCCGGCGTGCATTGACCCTCGGGTTGCGGCTCGCCTCCGTCGACGGAGTCACGGGGCTAAACCGCATTCACACCCGCCTAGACCGGGCTAGACTGGACTCCACCGAGGATCCGGTCCTCACGGTCCAAGCCAGGCTAAAACCCCGGTCGCGCTGCTATGGCCGAGCCCTTCGACGATCCTCTTCAGCGCTACCAGGTCATGTCCCGTTTGGGACAAGGTGGAAGCGGGACGACCTTTCGGGGGATCGATCGCGCCACGCAGCGCCAGGTGGCGATCAAGGTGGTCTCGCTGCGCACGCTGGGCGACGACTGGAAGCGCTTCGATCTATTCGAGCGGGAGGTCGCGGTGCTCAAGACCCTCTCGCATCCGGGCATTCCCCGGTACATCGATAGCTATGCCAGCGAAGGCACGGGTGACTACTTCTTGGTGATGGAGCTGGTCGAAGGGAGCCCGCTGGGCCAGCACATCGTCGAGCAACGGCGACAGACACCGACGACGCTGCGCGATCTGTTCGACCAAGCCCTGGCGATCCTCGAGTACCTCCATTCGTTGTCGCCCCCGGTGATCCATCGGGACATCAAGCCGGCCAACCTGCTGGTCGATCCCCAGGGCAAGCTCCACCTGGTGGACTTCGGGGGCGTGCGGCTGGCGGCGAGCGCCAGTGGTGGCAGCACCATGGTGGGGACCTTCGGGTACATGGCGCCCGAGCAGCTGCACGGCGACTCGGGCCCGGCGACCGATCTGTACGCGCTGGGCGCCACGATCGTGGCGCTGCACGCGGGAGCCGAGGCCGACACGCTGCCCCACGACGGCTTGCATATCGATCTGGCGGCCCTGGATCTGCCAGCCGAGCTGGCCCCCGCGCTACAGCGAATGCTCGAGCCGGATCCAAAGCAGCGAGTGCGCTCGGTGGCCGAGGTGCGTCACGCCCTCAAGCCCCCCGCCTTGCCGTCCGGCTCGTCTGGCCCCAACGCCAAGGCGGCCCCGAGATCCCGCCCGGTGCCCGCGGTCTCGCCCGAGGCCGAGCCTTTGGTCCCGGTGGACGAGATCCGTCAGCTGGCCCGGGTACCCGCCCCCTTCTCGGTGCTGGTCTGGATCTTCACCGCGCTGGGAGCGGGCATCATGACCGTGTTTCAGGTGGTGTTGATGCCGCTGGTCTTTCACCTGGTGCGACACTTCAGTCGCCGGCAGTCACCCCAAAAGCGGGCGGAGCTCGAGGGCGATCTGGCCCGGGTCGAGCAAACGGTGGTGCAGACCCGGCGCTCCCTGTCGTTCGTGGCGGGCAAGACCCACCCGATCCGTGACAGCGACGACGAGCAGCCTCGCGGCAAGGGCTCGGGTCGGGGCTCGAAGCACTGAGCGAGCGGCCAGCGGGTGGCGCGGGGCCCGAGCCCTTCAGCCGCCGTTGAGCATCTCGCACGCGTCGATGTAGCCGGGTTGCTCGTGGGGGCAAGCTTGTCCGGCCGGGAGCCCCATGCAAAAGCCCCGCTGGTTGGCGACGTTGAGCTGCTCGACGCAATCGAGGAAGAACGGGCTTTGAAGGTCACCGCCGGCCAGGGCTTGGCATCCGCTACCGTTGGGATCCTGGTGGGTCGCGTGATCGCCAGGCCTCCAGTTGGTCAAAGTCGCGATGATGTCGCCGCCGGTGACGGGACGAAACAGCCCGGTCTCGGGGTCCTCGATGCAGTCTTTGGGCTCTATGGCGCGAGTCTGGCAGCAGACCCGCGCGGGGCCGCACACGTCGGCGATCGTCTCGCCGGGCCACGTGGGATTGCACGGGATCGGACAGTTGGCGGCGGCCGCCTCCAACAGCCCCTGGCCCGCGATCGCGGCCACATGGATGCACTGGCCGGTGCGGCTGAAGCCATTGTTGTTCCCGGAGAAGTAGGGCAGCCCTGCGTTGGAGATGTTCTTGTCCTGATAGTCCGGGGCCAGCCCCCCGGCGGCGGCGGGATCGTCCGAGCAGCAACGGTAGCCGTTGATGCCGGGATCATTGGACGGATCACAGCCGTCGGGGTACCCCAGCGGGCCGGGCGGTCCACCGCCGACCAGCTCGGTGTCGCTTAGACCGCAAGCCGCTCCGGATGCCCCGGTCTCGTCGGCCGAGGCTTCGTTCGAATTGGTCGTGGCTGTCCCGGTCGCGGAGGAGCCGTCGGTCTCCAGATCGATCGTAGGACCGCACGCGAGGATGCTCGCCAGGAGCACCCCGGCACGGTGGAGCAGATCGCGGTGTCTCGAGATCGGGCCGGACATGGCCCGAGGATACGAGGTTTCAGCGCCCCAGGCCTACCGCCTGCTTGACCTCGGCGACCACCTCCGCGCCGATCTCGCGGGCCCGTTGGGCGCCGCGGTCGAGCACGCCGTCGAGGTAGGCCGGGTCGTCCATGATCTCGCGCCAGCGCTGCTGGATCGGCTCGAAGGCCGTGATGACCACGTCGGCCACCTCCATCTTGAGGTGACCGTAGCCGCCCTTTTGCGTGAAGTGGGCCTCGATCTCTTCCCGAGGCTTGCCAGTGAACACCTCGTAGATCGTCATGAGGTTGACCACCCCGGGGCTGGCGTGGTCAAAGCGGAACTCGAGGCCCGAGTCGGTGACCGCCCGCCCGAAGGCCTTCTTGATGGCCTTGGGGGTGTCGAGCAGGTTGACGGCGTGGCCCTTGACCTTCTTGCCGATGCTCCCGCTCATCTTCACGGTGGGGTCGTCCAGGCCCATGATGCGGGCGCCATTCTTGCGGATCATCACCTCGGGGACCGCCAGCGTCTCCCCGAACATCTGGTTGAAGCGCTGGGCGACGTCGCGGCACAGCTCGATGTGCTGCTTTTGGTCTTGACCCACCGGCACCTGATCGGCCTGGTACAGCAGGATGTCGGCCGCCTGGAGCACGGGGTAGGTGAGCAGGCCGGTCCCCACGCTCTCGCGCTGGTCCGACTTGGTCTTGAACTGGGTCATCCGGTACAGCCAGCCCAGGGGGGTCATGCACCCCAGGATCCAGCCGAGCTCGGCGTGCTGGTGGACCTCGGACTGCACGAAGATCGTGGACTTGTCCGGGTCGATCCCACATGCGAGGTAGAGCGCGCAGATCTCCCGGCTCATGCGGCGTAGCCCCGCCGGATCGACGACCTCGGGCACGGTCAGCGCGTGCAGATCCACCACGCAAAACAGGCAATCGTAGTCGTCCTGCTGCTCGCGCCACACGCTCAGCGCTCCCACGTAATTTCCGAGGTGGAGCTGCCCGGTGGGTTGGACTCCGGACAAGATCCGCGGCTTGGTCTTGGTCGAGAGGCTGGACATGGGTGAGTCTCGGTGATGCAGGCTAGGTCTTCTTGCCGGGCTCGTCCTCGATCTCGGACACCAGCAGCCGTCGCACGCTGACGTCGAGGTCGCCCTGGACCACGCGCATGATGCTCAGGAACTCGCCGCTGCCCACCCGCAGGCGGTTCATCAGTGACGCGCGAGTCTCCCGCAGCAGCGACTTGCGAGCCTTCTCGATCCAGCGAAAGGCGGTGGTGCGGTGGACCCGATAGATCGCCCCGACTTGGTCGATGTTGAGCCCGTGGATCACCTGGTGGCGCAGCAGGTTACGCTCGCGAGGTGTGAGGTTGTTGAACGCGGTCTTCAGGGCGTCCTTGAACTCGTTCTTGTAGACCCGCTGGATGTAGTCGAGCTCGGGATCCTCGTTGGGAGCGGGCATGGCCCCCAGCATCTCGGACTCCACCGGGATCTCCTTGCCCGCGTTCTTCTGCCGCACGATGTCTACGATCATGCGCAGGGCGGTCACGCGCACCCACGAGCGCAGGTCGCCGCGACCGGCGTAGTCGGCGATCTTGGGGGGCTTTTGTCCGCGGGGCACGAACAGCTTGTTGCGTAGCAGCTGCCGGAACTCGTCCTTGCCCAGGTTGACGTTGCCCGATCGTGCGATTGCCAAGTCGATGTCGCGACCGTACTCGGCGTCGAAGATCGTCAAGGCGCGATCTTCTCCATGGGCACACGCGCAGGCCAGGTAGAGATCGCCCGCGCGTAGCGTGCCCAGCTGGCCGGGCTCGGTCTTGGCTCCAGCAACCCGCGCCACGTGCTCCACGAGCATCTGCGGGGTCACCGACAGCGGCCCGCGTGCCTCCAGGCCGGAGTCGGCCATCGTCTGGAGCTCTTCGTCGAGCCCGGGATGATCAAGAAATGCGTCGCGCACCGACTCGTGGAGGGCCGCCATGAACGCCTGGCGCAAGGAGGCCGCCGTCATCGGGCCGACCTTAGCAGCCTGCGCGGGGGCCGTACGACCCTCGTCGAACGTTTCCGAACGGATCGGCCCCGCGGCTGGTCGATTGCTGAACGTCGTTAGGTGTCGTTCAGGGTCCTACTCGTGGGCCGAGAGTGCATGCACCCGCGGGTCGTGGGTCGGGCCTTCGCCGACGGACTGACCCTCGAAGTCCTCTTCGGAGAGACCTCGGCGCTCGAGCTCGGCGATGAAGAAATCCCGCATGCGGGGTCCATCGGTGGAGGGGATGCCGGCGATCTCGCGCTCGAAGCCGTTGTTGTCGGCCGGATCGAGCGCGCCGAAGATCGACGAGTCGATCCATCCCGACCCAAACGCCAGGCCGGAGTCGAAGAACCCGTTGATGAAATTTCCCGGCTGCTCGAGGTACCAGTTGGACGGGCCGTTGGGAGTATCGACGGAGTGACAGCAAACGCAGGAGCTCGCGCGGATCTGTGTCTTGACCCACTCGAGCTCGGCGACGTAGGCGGGGTCGTCCATCCGTGGGTCGTCGCGCTCGGCGTCTTCGGGAATCGGGTAGGGATAGTAAGGACGCCCGCTAGTTCGGATGAAATCGCACGAGATGTAGTCGGCGAAGTATCGTCCTTCTTCCGTGCTCGCTCGGATGTCCTTGAGGGTGCAGACTTGCCCGTCGGGACCGTTGCCCGGGGGCTCCCCGGGGAGCGGATCCTTACACACGAGCTCCGGCAGCTGGTCCTCGCCGTCCACGGAGTTCTCGCAGACCTCTGCAGGCTCCCATATGCCGTCGGCGAAGCTCTCGCACCCTATTTGCCGGCTGGGGCAAGTCGCTGGATCGTCGCCGTAGAACACGATGTCGACTGTTCGCTCGGCATCCTCCTCGACGAGGCAACGACCGAGCACCGAGTCGTTCGAGCATGTCTGCCCCAGGGTGAGCGTTCCCTCCCAGGTCTCGCAATCGCTCGTCATGGTGCGATCGGTCCAGCCCGCTCCCCCATAGTCCCGACATTCATCGGTCTGGGTGAAGCGACTGACGTAGTCGCAGTGGCCGGTGACCGCACGGTCGTCCTCGGCCGTCGCGTTTGGGTCCTCTGCATCGCCCGGAGTGCCCGACGCCGACTCCTCTTGGTCCTCGGTGTCGAGCTGCGGATCTTGCGCCGCTCCATCTTGACAGCCCACGCCTAGGACTAAAAAGATTGTCGAACCTTGGGCCCAACGGAGTCGAGCGTGGCCAGGGAGGAGGAAATTTGGCATTGAGGTGCTCATTTTTGCCATTTTTCTTTATTTCGGACGGGAAGGTTAATAGTCGCAAAGGGACGAGCTGCAAGGGATTGCTGGATAACTATAAACAAAGAATGTACAGGGCGGGAGGGTTGGTGATGGCGCGGTCCAGTTCCGCGCCACGGGGCGCGGATCCGATCCAGATCCGGAGTTTCGATCGGTCGGAGCTCTGGGCGCCACGGTGTACGGCGAAGTAAGCGAAGGTCTCTGGGGAGCCGAGCATATGGAGGCTCCGAGTCTCGCCCCTGAGATACGATGGAATCCGGTCGCATGGAGTCGGCAGGACAGTCGCGCCCTTCGTGGGTGCGTGCCCTCATCGTTGCCGGGGCCGATCCCCACGACGCGGATGAGGTCGATCTGGCCATCATCCGCAACATCACCTGCCTGTCGTTTTGCTTCGCCGGCGTGGTGTTCGGCAGCCTCTTCTACGCAGCAGGGGTCATCTTCGTCGCCTACGCGGTGGCATTCGCCGCGCTCATGTCGGGTTTGAGCACCGTCCTGTGCGTGCGAGGGCATGGGTTTTGGGGGGCGGCGCTGATGGTGGTGGCCATGAACTTCTGCATCGTTGTCGCTGCGGCCGAGCGAGGCCCGGGGCAACTGGAGGTCGTTCACATCTGCGGCATCTCTTTGCCGCTTACGTTATTTCCGCCTCGACAATGGTGGGCGATCGTCGTGTCACTAGGGGTGGGGCTCGCGGGGGTGGGCGTGGTCCAGCTGCTCTTCTTGAGCTCCCTGCTTAGTTGGCCGCCGCCTGAAGGGCCGGTGCGGCTGTTCGGAACGATGGGGTCGTGTGTGCTTGTCGCGGGTCAGTTCTATGGGTACTTCCTGGTCCGCAACGGCGCGCTCGGGCGGCTGAACGAGGCCCTCACGCAGGCGTATCGAGCCGACGAGGCCAAGAACGCGTTCCTGGCCAACATCAGCCACGAGATCCGTACGCCCATGAACGGTGTGCTCGGCATGCTCGGCATGCTGCGCGAGTCATCGCTTGGCGGTGAGCAGCAGCAGCGGGTCGAGGTGGCCCATGCGTCGGCGGTGGGGTTGCTGCCGGTCATCGAACAGCTGCTCCACCCCGACCGGCTCGATCTCACGCGAGCGAGTGGTTCGTTCGATACTTTGGAATCGGGCGTGCATCGGCAGCCTCCTGAGCGCGATACGTCGAGTGACTCGGGGGTCGTCGAGAAGTCGGCCGAGCCGGCCGAGCCCTCGGCGGTTCCGCGGGTGTTGGTGGTGGACGACAACATGATCAACCTCAAGGTCGTGGAGCGGATGCTCACCCGCCTCGGCTGCGACGTCGACTTGGCCGGTGGGGGCCAGGAGGCGGTCGACCGCGTGGAGCGAGCGCCCTACGACCTGGTGCTGATGGACGTCCAGATGCCGCAGATGGACGGGCTGGAGGCTTGCGGGCGCATTCGTCAGCGTGAACAAGAGGGGGAGCAAACCCATCACGTGCCGATCGTGGCTCTTACCGCCCACGCGATGGAGGCAGACCGCGAGCGCTGCCTCGCGGCGGGCATGGACGACTACCTCAGCAAGCCGGTCAGTCGCGAGCAGCTGGGGGCGCTGGTTGCCCGCCTGTGCGACCACGTGTCGCCCCGATCGGAGTCGACGACATGACCGGTCGCTTCTGGGTCCTGAGGAAGTGGAGCGCGCTGCTGGAGACCGAGCGGGTCGCCGAGGCGCTCGCGCTCGAGACGATCGCGCTCCGCAACCTGACGCTGGCGGTCTGTATGGTCGTTACCTGGGCCATGGCCCCAATGATCCTGGCCGCCGGTGCTCCGTTCTCCGCGGCGATGGTGGGCTTGAGCGGGGTGGCGGCGATGATGGGCTTGGTGCTCTCGGTCGGAGGATACGGCCGGCTCGGCGCGATCTTGGCCTTGTGCGGGCTCAACGTGAGCCTCGTGCTCGCGGTCGCCGAGAACGGGGGCAAAGGCTTGGAGGTCGGGCACATCGTGGCGATGACGATCCCGTTCAATTTCTTCGGCGCGGGGGAGCGGAAGTTCCTGGTCGGCGCGTTGGTGATGTCCATGGTCGGCGTTGTGCTGGCCGAGTTGCCCGTGTGGCCCTTCGAGGTCCGTCACGGGCTGCCGAGCTCGACCATTCGGCTCATCGCCACGCTGGGGTGCGCGGCGGTTGTCGTCGGCCAGCTCTTGCTGTTCTCATGGATCCGCCGGCGCACGATGGCCATGCTGGAGCTCGCCCTGGAAGCTTGCACGGTAGCCAGCCAGGCCAAGAGCGCGTTCGTGGCCAACATGAGTCAGGGCAGCCGGGCTTCGACCCAAGGGATGCTCGACCGACTCGACGAGCTGCTCCGGATGCCGCTACCGCCCGAGGAGCGCGAGTATGCCGCTATCGCGCGGATCTCCGCCCAGAACCTGCTCGATATCGTGGACGATGTGCTCGACCTGTCCCGGCTGGAAGCGGGGACGCTACGCGTAGAGCGGCATGCGGTCGATCTGCGCGCGACCGTGGACGATGTGCTGGCTCGGGCCACGTCGGAGGCCGAGCCCAAGGGCGTGGAGCTGCGGACCGAGTACGGGCCCGACGTGCCCGAGATCGTGCTCGCCGACGCAGCGCGGGTGCGGCAGGTGTTGATCAACCTGGTCAACAATGCGGTGGCCTTCACGTACGAGGGCTACGTGGGGGTGGGGGTGCGGCAGGTCGAGGCCAAGGGTGAGCGCACGGTTGTCGAGTTTTCGGTGGAGGACACCGGGATCGGTATTCCCAAGGAGGCGCAGGCTCAGGTGTTCGAGACTTTCGAACAGGTGGATGCTTCGCTCACCCGTACCCACGAAGGGGTCGGCCTGGGCCTTTCGATCTGCCGCGGCTTGGTGCACGCGATGGGGGGACAGATCGGCATGAGCAGCGAGCCGGGCACGGGCTCGCGCTTTTGGTTCACGCTGCCCGTGCGTGCTGTCAGCGCCCGTTGACGCTCAGTACCGTCGTTCGCGTCGCCTGCGGGATCGCCCTCGGGTGTCGGTGTGGGCATCACCCCGGGAGGGTGCCTGCGCGACGCCCAGCGCATGCGGAAGCAGACGCACGATGTTGCGGGCATCGTCGATCCCCCGATGGGCGCGACCGTCGAAGGTCAGGCCCACCCGGCGAAGTGCTCCGCTGACGCCCATGCGCCGCCCGAATCGCTTGGCGAACGCCTCCTTGATGTTGAAGTGATCGTTGCCCCAGGGCAGCGTGACCCGGCGGCGTCGCGCCTCCGTGCGGAACTGGTTGTGGTCGTACGCGCCCCACGAGGCCATCGTCACCGGGCGGGGTAGCCACTGGCTCAGCTCGGCCATGGCCTGGGCAAACCGGGGGGCTCCGTCTACGTTGTCCTGGGTGATCGATGTGAGCTCGGTGCAAAACTCGGTGATCTGGGGATGGATCACCGGTCGCACGAAGGTCTGGAATTCACCCTGGGGCTCGAGGGTCTCCCGGTCCACCAGTACCGCGCCGATCTCGATGATCTCGGTTTCTTGGCGGGGGATCCCGTGGTGTTGGTCGCACGTCGCCTCCAGGTCGACGACGAGGTAGGGTTTGTTCATCGTGGTTTCCTCTTTGCCTGGGGATACCCCCGCCACGGGATCGGGGCCCGGACATGATGCCGGACACGGTGCCGGACATGATGCCGGACACGGTGCCGGGCAGCCCTTCGACTGGGGAGACTACGTGGCCTGGCTGGTCGAGCGTCACGGCAGCCTGGCCGCGGTGGCCGAGGCGCTCGCGGCCCAGCGTGGCTACGCCGAGGCGCAGGGAAGCATCGAGCGCGGGCTCCGACGACTTCGCACTCGGGGGGCCCGCGATGGCGGGATCTGGGGCCTAAGGGCGCTGCGGGCCTTTGGTGTGCCCGATGATGTGGATTCGCGCGTGCGCTGGATGGGTCAGTATCACACGCGCTTTTCCGACCTGCCCCGGTCGATCTGTCTCGAGCTGCTGCGCCCGTGGGATCGTCCTCCCGTCTCCGAGTCGCCGCTGCGCGCGTGGGTCCAGCTGGGCCTGGCCGGGGTGGCGCTGCGAGGCCGGGAGCGGGAGCAGGCCGGTGAGCACCTTCGGCAGGCCGAGCGTGCGGCCGCGGGCTTGTCTCGCCTGGAGTGGCTGCTCGCGCAGGTGTTTTGGCTCGGTCGAGACGGATTGCACCAGGCCGAGGCGCTGATGAGCGAGGCGGAAGGGCTGACCGAGTCCTTGCCCATGAGCGACGACGATCGTGCGTGCTATCGGGCGCGCTGTGTCGACCATCGGGGCTGGGTGCACAATCGCATCGAGCGAGATCACGCTACGGCGCGGGATCTCTATGCCGCCTTGCCCCGTGAGGGCCCGCCCTTTGCTCGGGTGCGGCGGGACAATGGGCTCGGGTGGAGCCTGCTGCGGCTGGGTGATACCGAGGGAGCCCGGGCTTGTGCTCGTCGTGCGATCGAGGCGGCCGGCGATGGTGGTTCGTTGCGCCTGAGGGTGATGGCGCTGAGTCTGCTGGCCGCCACTGTCGAAGGGGACGAGGCCAAGGCGGTGCGCCGGCGGGCTGCGGAGATCGCGGAGCGCCTCGACGACGAGGTCCTGCGGGTGCGGCTGGCGCGGCATCGGGGGGGTGGGCGTGATGTCGGTCCGCGCGATCCCAGTGGTGCGCGAGGCGCCGAACGGGGCGTTGATCCGAACGAAAACGCGCACAATTCGGGCTAACGGCCGCTCGAAATCGCTCGCAGGCCAAAAAAATCGTCACTCGGTCGATTTTTTGCGTCGATCTTGGCCAATCTCGAGTCCGGCGTCGCTACCCGTCAGAGCGGGGACGATCACGGATCGTCGTGAAAGCGCAATATCCGCGTTTTGTCTCTGCTCTCGACACGCCGTGCCCACTCAACAAGAACTTCCCGCCGAAACGATCCACGAGGCGCTGTGGGGTGAGCTTCCGGGCTCTCGCCGCGCGTTTGCGCGCCTCTACGACTACTACGAACCCGCGGTCCGCTATGGAGTGGCTCGGGCGGCGCAACACGCTCGCTACTCCCATCGCATCGAGGAGCTCCAGCAGGAGGTGTGGGTGTGTCTGTTGGCGCGGGACCGCAAGCTGCTGCGCTACTACAGGTCCGAGTGCGGGCCCCTGGGTGCGTTCCTGAACCGGGTGGCCTATCAGCAGGCCTTGAACGCGATCCGCCGGGATCGTCGGCAATTGGTCGGCAACAGTTACGACGAAGTCGTCGAGCGCGTGTTCGCCGAGGAGGTGGCCGACGAGGAGGCCCTGGCCTTCGTTGCTCACCTGTCGCAGAGCGACGTGTATCGCAAGCTCTTGGCGCGGGCTTACGCCGAGCTCGACGACCTCGACCGGTTGATGATCCGCGAGGTGTACCAGGGCCAGCGGCGCTTCAGCGACATTGCGCGCGAGGTCGGAGTCGCGCCCAATCGCTTGTACAAGCGCAACCAGAGGCTTCGAGAGCGGCTGGTCATGTGGTGCAACGAGCTGCTCGGTAGCACCGATCCCGACGCTCTGGAGCTCGCCGACGTGCTGGATTCCGCCTCGTCCTCGACCTTGTTGGTTGCGGTGGTCCTCGTTGGCTTGGCCTTGGCTCACCCCGCCGAGCTCGGGTCGCTTCGTTCTTGCCCATCCTCTTCGGCTGTTCCTTTGCCGGCCCCTTCACCGGTCTTCTTCACCCGCTCTCTTCACCCGCTCCCTTCACCCGCTCCCTTCAAATAGAGGGGTGTGATGTCCGAACAAGACGATCCCATGGTCCGAGAACGAGTCCTCGAGCTGCTTTCCTTCGACCTGGCCGAGCCCGACCGGCCCGAGCACGATCCGTGGTGGCGCGTCACGAATGGAGAGCTCTCGCCCGACGAGCTCGCGGCCGAGCAGCGCGGTCGGGATGGTGTCGAGCCCGAGCTCGTGCGCCAACAGGCGCAGCTCTACGTGCCGCCCACCGCCGAGGCTCATGCGCGAGCGCGTAATGAGCTGATCGCTCGCTTCTTCGCGGAGCCGGGCGGGGCAGCGGGGGCGGCCGAGGGCGGCGGCGGGGCGGCCGAGGACGGCGGCGGGGCGGCCGAGGGCGTGCCCAGTGGAGGTTCGAGCGAAAGTTCGCGCGACGCTACCGAGGGCAAGGGTGATCGCGAACCGGTCGAGGGAGCGCTCGACGGAGTCGAAGACGAGCCTGGCGCCGACGTGGTCGACCTACGCGCTCGTCGGCGTCGACGTTCACGAGCGGCCCTGGGTGGTGCGCTCGCGGTGGCGGCGGCGGTCGTGCTCGCGTGGGCCGTGATCCCGCGCAGGGGGCCCCCACCTCCTGGGGAGCCGCTACCCGGGTTCGCGCCGGAGTGGTCCAATCAGTACACCGGGCCCATGCGGAGCGTGGAAGCGCCGCGGGGGTGTCAGCGGTACAAGAGCGACGGGCGGATGAAGGTGCAGCTTCGGCCCGAGATCGCGCTGGCCGATGATGTGGTCATCGCGGCGTTGGCCCGCTCGGCGAGCGGCGAGCTGCGGCGGCTCTCCATCGAGCCCACGCTGAGCGCAGCGGGGGTGATCACCATTGATCAGTCGGTCGACGCGCTGGGGCTGACGCCTGGGGATTGGACGGTTTCGTTCTTTATTAGCCGTGGCGAGCAGCTCGACGAGCGCGAGCTGGTCGAGCTGTCGCCGGCGGAACATCCCGAGATTGCGGTGGTGCGTAGTGATGTGTGCATCGAAGGGTGAGCGGGGCCCGGTGGTTCGAGATGAGGTGGTTTGGGGTGGGTCCGCTCGATGTAGGCCCGCTCGATGTGTTGAGGAGATCGTGAGATGAAGCGTTTTGCTGCGATGATGAGTGTGGCGACCACGCTGGCCTTGGGGCCGTTGGCCGCGGGGTGCTCGGGAGAGCCCAGCCTCTGGGTGAAGCCGCAGAGGCTCGCCGGTCCGGCGGGGGCGTCGGCCGAGCTGGCGGAGCTCCCGGAGCTTCGCGTGGAGTATGGCGGGTGCGCGACGGTGCGGCTGGGTGCGGAGGACGAGCTCGAGTGCATCTACGAGCCGGGCGCTCAGCTGCGGCTTTGGGTGATGCACGAGGACGGCCAGCGGCCCGCCTTTGCCATGGAAGGAGGCGGGGCGTGGTCGATGGGAGAGCCGTATGTGCTGCCCGAAGAGCTGGGGCAGGGGTATCGGCTCGAGCTTACGGAGGCGGGGCTGCGAGCGGTGACCGTGGAGCTGCCGCAGCGGCCCAAGTGGCGGCTGGCGCTGCGGGCGGTGGAGGAGCTGTCGCAGGCAGAGCGCGTGGAGGTCAAAGCGTTGCGCGAGGAGTTCGCGCGGCTGGAGAAGAAGCTGGCCAAGCCTGATGTCGACGCATTACCCGAGGTACGGAATCTCATCGAGAAGATGATCGAGGACGGTCGGCTCGGGCAAGCAACCAGCAGCACCAGTGCCACTGCATACCACCTGATCTGGAGAGCGGGTCGGCCGCAGCTGGCCGAGGAGTTGATCACTGAAGTCAAAGCGAGGCTCGAGGAGCGACTCCCGTTGTTCGATCTGGCCGTTCCTATCGAAAGTGCCGCCCTCACGACTCACCTGGGTCATGCGTTGCGGCGGCGTGGGCAGCTCGCTCGGGCGGCCAACGAATACCGTCGTTCGACCCGGATCGTCCGGCGTGTCGACAGCCTGCCCGACATCCTGGATGCCATGGCTCCCTATGCGCTCGTGCTGGCTCAGCTCGGGTATTTTGAGGCCGCGGCGTATTGGAGCGCTGAAGTCCGCGATCTCGCCATTGAGCATGCAAAACCCTATGCCCTGGCGCAGATCCTGATCATGGTGGCGAAGGTGAGCCTGCACCTGCGCGAGGCTCGTCAGGTCTACGACGATCCTGCGCCTCGGCTCGACGAGGTCGAGCGAATCTATGGCAAGGGCGGGCCGCTCGCCGACCGGGATGAACCGCTGGATGCCGTGCTCAGTCGAGCTGAGCTGGCATTGCTCGATGATGACCCGAACAAAGCACTCGCGCTGGTCGAACCGCTCCAGGTGCGGGTCTATCCATCGGACCGCCGCGCGAAGATCGAGGAGCTCTGGTCCAGAAGCCAAATCGAGCTAGGAGCCGACGAGCGATCCCTACGCCACTTGCTCGCCAAGCAGCGGGCGCTCGCCGGCCAGGTCGTAGGGCCCGAGCTGCAATGGAGAAACACCTTGCTCGAAGCGCGAATACTCGATGCCTTGGGAGACTCGGATCGCGCGCTAGCTGCTTATTTAGCGGCCGAAGAGCTCCTCGACCGACTTCTTCAGCTGGCCGCGCTGGGGCTGCCCGGAGACTTTGCGGCGGCCCGACATAGCGAGAGTACGGATCGTTTGGTGTCGCTGCTGATTGCCGACGGTAAGCTCGACCAGGCATTGTGCGCCATCCGACGCTCTCGGGCTCGCCTGGGCCAGCTGGCTTTGCTCCATCTGCGTCTCGATGAGCACTCGCAGCAGCGGATCTCCGATGCTCTGGAGCAGTATCGCCGCGCGTTGCTCGAGTACGAAGAGTTTCTCAAGGAGTCCGAGGTCCTGGCGACGCCCGCGTATGAGCGTGCTCGCTGGCTCGCCTACGAGCGTCAGCAGGAGCTCGAGCAGCGGGCGTTCGAGATCTTGTCTACTCAAAGCGGGTATGCATACTCTGTCGGATGTGAGGAGCTCGCGCCTCGGCGGCCAGGTGAACTGTTCCTGGTTCTCCATACCGATGGGTCGAGCCTCCGTATCCTCGTCGAGGATGACCTGGGGGTTGCCGTGTTCCCCTCGCTGGTCGGCTACTTCGACGGTGAGTTGAAGGACGATCTCTGGCAGAGCGACTTGTTGCTCCACCCGCTGCGTGAGCGGATCGCCTCGGCAAAGCGGATCCGGGTGCTCGCTTCGGGAGAGGCGAATTCCATCCCGGTGCATGCGTTGCCTTGGTCAGACAATCCTGCCGAGCATGATCGCGACCTCGAACCCCTGGCGCATAGTATTCCCGTCGTATACGGCTTGGATCTTCCCTCCGCGGTAGCCTCCACCAACGACAATGGAACACGGCCGATGAGGGCGCTCGTCGTGAGTGATGACCAGGCCGAAGGAGCCAGCGACGAGGCTACTGCCGTATCTTCGATCTTGAGCGAAGATGGTTGGGAGGTCGATGAGTCTTCGACCACCGGCCGAAGCCCTGCCGAGCTACGTGAGCTGGTGGGGCGAGTCAATCACTTCCACTACGCCGGTCATGCGTACTACGCTGGTCGGATGAACGAGCGCGCACGAGGACATGGGCACGACGAGCGCTTGCGTCGCTGGCCTCCTTATTCTGGTGGAGCGGCATCCATGCCCACCTATATTCCGTTTGGAGAGAATGGCCGGCTTGGCGTGCAGGACATCTTGATGATGGAGAAGCCGCCGACCATGGTCGTGCTGATGGGGTGTACGACCGGGGTGGTCGGTGAACGGACCGCGCGCGGCGGATTTAGCCTTGCGACGGCATTTCTCGGGGCCGGTGCACAAGCCGTGATCGCCAGCACCCACGACGTCGACGGGGAGGTCGCTGCGATCCTGGGTAAGGCCATTTATGCGGATCTTACTCCGCAGTCGGCGCGCGACGCCGGGCGCTGGATGACCAACGCCATTCGTCACGCGCGTGCGCAGGGGATCCCTAGATCGGCAATTGCCAACTACCGAGTATATGTCCCCTGACATTCATCACGAAGAGGCTAGTCGACTTCGATCCATGCGTGACGTACTTCGTCCCATTCCCAGTCGAGATCGGCGGGGAGCTCGAGTATGAGGTTTTGTTGGTGGAGCAACTCGACCGACGGGATGACCAAGTATCGATAAGTGCCGTCTTGGAGGAGGGTTCGGACTTGAATGTCGGCTAGCTTGTCTTCGCCATCATCCTCGAAGTAGAGGTCGAGTACGGCGGTGCTGGTGTCTTCGTGGACGACGCTCAGGTCGTCGACCGAGCACCGCGAGCAAGTGCCATCCAGCTGGTCTCCTCGCGGTTCGTTGGTGAGCGTTGTGGGGATCTCGGACGCGGCGCTCATGGCCACGGCCTCGTCGCGGGTTCGGGGCATGGGCTTGTCGGCAGCTACGGCCGGGAGCGCGAGGCCCGTCGCGACGAAGAGGGTGCTGATGCTGAGGATGATGCGGTTCGACTTGGTGTTCATGACGGTGCTTTCTTGGGTGTAGGGGGTGCAGCGGGTGCAGCGGGTGCAAGGGGGGAAGGGCCGAGGTCAGGACGGCCCGGGTGGCAGCTCCCAATGCGGACCATCCGCGTGGGAGCAGTTAGGAAGAACTGGTGAGGGACGAGGGCGCCGGCTTGCTCGAGCCGGTTCGCTCAGGTCTGTGGATCGAGCGGTACGGACGACTCGCCGTTGCGGGCCAAGAGTTGGCCCAGCGTGGCTCAGATCGATGGGGCGTTCGTCGAATGAGGATCAGCGGATGAAGGAGCAGCAGGCAGGAAGCAGCGCAACGGAAGAGGAATAGCGGAGATCAATCGGCACGATGTCTAGTGCGCCAACTCGGTGGTTCGCACCGTCCGAACGATCCGCTCGATGACCACTATGTTGTGGCTCGAGGAGCGGACGGGTTGGCGAGCCGCCACGAGTGCCGCAGCCAAGACCTTCTTGGGGCACCGGCCCGCGGTGATGAGTCGAGCGGGCTGGGTATTTCGGTCCAGGGCCACCGCGGAAGCGGTTGGGGAGCGCCGGTGGGTTGGCTGTCACGCACGTTCTATCGACCACTCTCGAGAAGCGTTGCGCCGCCCCGCGATTTTTTTCGAGGGAAAGTGCATCACGAAACGGCGGCGCCCCATCGCGGGCGTTCGTTCGCTCCCGATGAGGCGATGACGCCCCGCTCGCGGACGTTCTGCGGCTTGCGATGCTTCGCGATTACGCCCGGGCCGCACTCCCACGGGCAGGCCGCTGGGCACCACGAGCACGCTCGCCAATAGAGACGCAGCGTCATTCGACAGATGCATCCGCCGATAGCCCACGCGGTGGCAACACTCGTAGCCATGTAATCACATCTTCGCGAATCCCGAGCCGGCGTCCCACTGCGCGATTGCGGGTTCTCACACGACGGTCGGGGTACGAACCTGCACAGGCGTCGCGAATGGAGGCTTGGCCCCGATAATATATAGAAGACGCGTTGGTCATCCGGTCCAACGAAACGGAGCGGTCGGACAAGGCGGGCCTCCTTAGTTAGTTAACCGAAATACCGGAAATTTGTGCGGGGAGCTGCCCGATCCGTGGGCATGTGATGGTGACGTAGCCTCCGAGGCCGGTCAGCTTATCAAACCGGCGCCGGAGTTCGGTGGCGCATTGTGTTGTCGGGACTGAGCGGAAAATTTGATCAAGCAAGGAGGAGTGGAGATAGGGTATCCAGCGAATTTCCCTTGTCGAGCAGCCCGTGGTCTCGAAGCCGTCCCACCCCTTCGTACTCGTCGAGCCACGCTTTGGCTTGCTCGGGGTCGAGCTGCAAGATCGACGTGCCATCGTCCGTGGGCTCGCAGACTAGCAGGCTCCGGGCTGGCTCTTCGAGCTCGTCGAGTACCCGGCTAGAATGGCTGGTGAACACGACGGTGGAGTGCGAGGATGCCTCTTCCAGCAGACTCACGAGGCGACGTAGGGCCGAGGGGTGGAGGTGAGCATCCGGCTCGTCGAACGCAATGAGCTCCGCGGGCTCGGCAGGCAACAGGGCCGCGAGGAGCAGCAGAAAGGACCACATGCCCTCGGACATCTGCTCGGCGCTCCGTAGCTCAGAGAAGCGGTCATCTTGCCAGGCTAGGGCGAGCTTCGATCCCCCCGGCTCCGGCGGAAAGGTGATGCGTCGGCAGTAGGGGAATTCTGCGGCCATTTGACGCAACAAGTAGTTCCACTTGTGCTCGTCTCTTTGCTGTAGCGTATAAAGCGCGTTCACGAGGTTGCGGCCGCGGGGATCCAGTGCGCCTTGGGGCTGAACTACGATGGCATTTCGTGACGATTGAGCGCGCTCCTGATTGTCGAGTGCCCACCGGGGTTGGGTTGAAAAACCCGCGTAGACCCGTAGCCGGGAGAGCGATTCTCGTACGTGTCGCAAGGTAGGGTAGTGTTGATCTTGGCGGATCAATTCGAACACGAGCGATTGATCATCGTCGACAGCTAGCGGCTCCCACTTTCTCGTACTCACGTTGCGCAGCCGACAGCGGCTTTGTTCTCGCTCTACGACGTAAAGAGGGGGTTGCTCGAGCCCGCGCTTGTAGACCGAGATCGTCTCCTTCTCCACGCGAGCGAACGGGCCATCTCGCATCAAGGTAAGCTCGTAACGAACCGGGCCACGGTCGGCCTCCGTGGGCAAGCCCGGTCGGCTGTCGAGCCACGCGGACAGCTGCATACGGCTCTTCCCCGCGGCAAAGAACTCCGACGGTCCGCCTCGTGCGTCATAAACGGCCGCCCGGAGGCCATCCGACGCGGCAGCGGACAGGAACGCCATGACCTCCAGGATCGTCGTCTTGCCTGACCCATTGGGGCCGATGAGCACGGTGGGAAGACCACGTTGAAAGCGAATGGTGGCGTCGGTCCACAGCCGAAAGCCGTCGATATACAGCTTGGTCAGCACGTCTGCCTCGAACCGGTTTATCGCATGCAGGCAGTGCGTGTAGTGCGCAGAACCTCACCCCTGCGCCACGAACTCCAGCTGCTTGGCCTCCAGCACCCGGATCCGATCTCGCACCTGCGCCGCTTCTTCGTACTTGAGCGCCTTGGCCAGGCTCTGCATCTCCTTGCGCAGCTCTTCGATCCGCGGCCCGATCTCGAGCGGCAGCAGATCGACATCGCGGATCTCCCCCACCCCCACGGGAATCATCTGCGGCGCCGCCTTCTTGCGCCCGGGCTTGGCCTGCCCCGGCTCCTTCTTCTCGTTTTGGATCGTGCTGATCGTGCGCCGCGTGGACTTGGGCACGATCCCGTGCTCTTTGTTGTACTCGTCCTGCACCTGCCGCCGGCGCTCGGTCTCGTCGAGCGCTTTTTGCATGCTGTCGGTCACCCGGTCGGCGTACATCACCACCTTGCCGTGATCGTTACGCGCCGCCCGGCCGATCGTCTGGATCAAGCTGGTCGTGGAGCGCAAGAACCCCTCCTTGTCGGCGTCGAGGATCGCGACCAGGCTTACCTCGGGGATGTCGAGGCCCTCGCGCAGCAGGTTGATGCCCACCAGCACGTCGAACTCGCCCCGTCGCAGCCCCTGGATGAGCTCGATCCGCTCCAGCGTATCGATGTCGGAGTGAAGGTAGCGCACGCGGATCCCCAGGTCGGCGTAGTACTCGGTCAGATCCTCGGCCATGCGCTTGGTCAGCGTGGTCACGAGCACGCGCTCGTCGGCGTCGGCCCGCGCCTTGATCTCGTCGAGCAAGTCATCGACCTGCCCAGCGATCGGTCGAACCTCGATCCGCGGGTCGAGCAGGCCGGTGGGGCGGATGATCTGCTCGACCACCACCCCCTCGGTGCGCTCGAGCTCGTACTTGCCGGGGGTGGCGCTCATGAACACGGCGAGCTTGGCTCGCTGCTCCCACTCTTCGAATTTGAGCGGGCGGTTATCGAGCGCCGAGGGCAGCCGAAAGCCGTGATCGACGAGCGTCTCCTTGCGCGCCCGGTCGCCCCGGTACATGGCGCCCACCTGCGAGACGGTCTGGTGGGACTCGTCGATCACGGTGAGGTAGTTGTCGGGGAAGTAGTCGAGCAGGGTGGGCGGGGCCTGGCCCACGCTACGCCCGGTGAGGTGCCGCGAGTAGTTCTCGATGCCCGAGCAGTGGCCCATCTCCTCGAGCATCTCCAGGTCGTACATGGTCCGCTGCTCGAGGCGTTGGGCCTCGAGCAGCTTCATCTGCCCGTTGAGCTCTTGCAGGCGCTCGGCGAGCTCGACCTTGATGCCCTCGATCGCACGACGTAGCTGGCTGGCGGGCGTGACGTAGTGGCTGGCGGGGAAGATCGTCGCCTGGCGCACGTTCTCGCGCGGTTGCCCGCGCAAGGGGTCGATCTCGCGGATCGCCTCGACCTCGTCGCCGAAGAATTCGATCCGCAGGGCCATGTCGTCGGCGTAGGCGGGGAAGACCTCGACGACATCCCCGCGCACGCGAAACGTGCCTCGGTGGAAGTCGACGTCGTTGCGCTCGTACTGCATCTGCACCAGGCGCCGCAGCAGATCGTCGCGGTCGACCTCGTCGCCCACCGTTACCTGGGCGGTCATCCCCAGGTAGGCCTCGGCGGCCCCGATGCCGTAGATGCACGAGACGCTGGACACGATGATCACGTCGCGCCGCGAGAGCAGCGAGTAGGTGGCCGCGTGGCGCATGCGGTCGATCTGCTCGTTGATCTGCGAGTCCTTGTCGATGAAGGTGTCGGTGGAGGGGATGTACGCCTCGGGCTGGTAGTAGTCGTAGTAGGAGACGAAGTACTCAACCGCGTTGCGAGGAAAGAGCGCCTTGAACTCGCTATACAGCTGGGCCGCGAGGGTCTTGTTGTGGGCGAGCACGACGGTCGGCCGCTGCACCCGGTGGATCAGGTTGGCGATGGTGAAGGTCTTGCCGCTGCCGGTGATCCCCAGCAGGCACTGCGCCGTCTCGCCTGCCTCGATCCCGGCCACCAGCGCGTCGATGGCAGCGGGCTGACCGCCGGCGGGAGCGAAGGGGGCGGCCAGCTCGAAGGGACGATCGTCGGATACGCGGGGCAGCTCGAACTGGCCGGGGGTCCAGTCTTCGCCCAGGTCGATGGCGGCGGGGACCTTGGAGGCAGGGGCGGACATGCGCGGGAGCGTAGCAGCGGCGACCCGGGCTCGGCGGGTCAGGACCAGCCCGTACTGACAGCACGGTGGCAGCAGGCCGTAGCGATGGTATGAGCCGAATGTGCGGGGCCTCGTTGCGATCGTCGAACTCCCTCATACGCACGGACTGACGGTGGAGGCGGTGACCGCCGCCGTGCTCGGCAACCGGCTCGAAGGGGGCAGCGACGGAGCATCGGTGGTGCAGCTACGAGCCCCGCGCGCGAGCTTCGAGCAGCGTGTGAGCTGGCTGCGGTCGATCGTGCCGGTCTGCCGTCGCGCCGAGGTGCCGGTCATCGTCGAGCACGACGTCGATGCGGCGATCGAAGCCGACGCCGATGGCATAGCGCTGGACCAGGATGATCCACGTGCCGACGACCTCCCAGCCCTCCGCGCTCGGATGACGACGGTCGACCGCCGACTCGTCGCGGGGTTGTCGACCCACGATCTCGGTCAGCTACGCGAGGCGGGACGACGTGGACCCGACTATTTGGCGTTGGGGCCCGTTGCCCCCATCCGTTCTCGGGTCGGATCCACACCAGACGTTGGGCCAGGCGTTGGGCCAGCAGTTGGGCCGGAGGTCGGGGCCCCATTGGGCTGGTCGGTATTGCTCGATGGGTGCCGGGTGGCGTCACGACCGCTAGTGGCGTTTGGGGGCTTGGGGCTCGAAGGGGGTTCACGGGCGATCGAGGCCGGAGCGGATGCGGTCGCCGTGGACGATGCGCTGGTGCTCGAAGATCCCGAGCGCATTCGTGACCAGGCGATCGCGCTGTCGCAGGCCTTCGCGGCGGCCGCCACTCCGCTGGAGCTCGATGAGGTTCATCGTCGGATCCCCGTGCTCCCGCCGTCGCAGCTGGCCGAGCTTGCTCGCTGGGGCGATTCGCTGGGCGTGCACATCGGGCTGGGTCTACCCGCTCGATTTTCACCGCGCATCGAGGACGGACGCCCGCTCTATCGGCCCTGCGACGTGATCGATCTACTCATGGCGCTGGGTAAACATCCCGGCGAGTCGTGGGAGCAGTGGAAGCAGCGAGGCGCGGAGCAGACCGGTCCTCTGGTGCAACTGCGTAGGCCGTAGACCCCAACGCGACAGTGAGATCATGGTCGGGTGTCCTCAGTCGGTGTCGACGCTGTCTCCGCGAGCACCCCGACAACGAGGTCAGCCCAAAACCGATGAATTTTTTTCGATTCGAGCTTGCGTGAGGGCGATGAGCACCTCACACCAAATGTAAGGGTAAGGGAGATGTTGCTTCGAAAGTCCACGGTTGCGATTGGCTCGGGCCGCCAGGTTCGAACCGGGCCGTTGGCGCGACTGCCCGCGTCAGCGCTTAGCGGTGCTCGTACGCTAGAGTCGGCGACCCTCCCAGGAGCGATCCTGCTGGCCTTCGCCGCCCTGGCCACGATTCAGGTGGTGCTGGCCTGGTAGGCAGGGCGCCCCGACCGAACTCACGCTTACGCTCGTACGCGGCCCCAACCGATCGGTCAGGGCCGCGTTGCTCGTTTTCGTCGAAAACTTGCGGGACCGAGCGCTCATCCCTTCAATGGCAGAGCATGGATGAACCGGTGCACGGGCGAGCAGGTTCGAGGGGATGGAGATTGAGGCATTCCCCTACGGCCCGGCTGCGCCCCGTGGGTGCGCCCGCATTGCGAGGGGCCACGACCCTGGAGCAGCAGACCCTGCCCATGGTGATCCTCGCGAGCTTGGCCGGCCTGGCGCTTATCCAGGTGATCCTGACCTGGTAGCCGCTTACGTCCGCGTCAGGCCCAGGTGCGATCGCACAATGGGACGGTCCTGAACACGCGTCGCTGGATGTCCCGAGGGTCACGGGTGGCCGTATCATCGGCAAGCCGCGTGTCGAACGACGACTCTTCAACGCCCAAGCCCCCACGTCCGCCGGGGCTACGACCGCCCGCTCCCCCACGTGAAGCGAGTGCGGACTCCGGCGTCCCGCCCAAGCCGGACAAGCGACAACCGACGCTACGGGGCACGCCGGCGGCGCCACGACCGCTGCGCGACAAGCCGCGTTCGAAGAAGCACTCGTCGGTCAAGCCACCACCGGCGATCGGTTCGAATCGGAGCACGCCTCCCAGCCGCAAGCCGACTCCGCCTCCTCCTCCGCCTCCACCCGTGTCCCGCGGTGATGGCTCGGCGTCATCCCGCACGCGTGTGGACAGCTCGGTGCCGCGGAAGCGATCGCAGGTGCCCACCGATCGGGCTCCCCAGGCGCCACCGGCCCCGCCGGGAACGAGACCACCATCGAAGCCGAATGTGCAGGGACGAGCGAGGACGCCTTCGGGGTCGAACGTGCAGGGCCGTGCAAGGACGCCGTCGGGGTCGAACGTGCAGGGGCGTGCAAGGACGCCGTCGCAGCCGAACGTGCAGGGGCGCGCGAGGACGCCGTCGCGGCCGAACGTGCAAGGGCGCGCGAGGACGCCGTCGCGGCCGAACGTTCAGGATCGAACGATGGTCGTTCCGCGACCGAACGTTCGGCCGCCGTCGCAGCCGAATGCACAGGGACGGTCACGGGTCCCGCCGCCGCCGCAGGGGGTGGTGCAGCCACGATCCCAAGCGGCAACGGAGCCCGCCCCGCAGGCCAACGTCGACCCGTCGACGCCGGGGGCTCGGAGTCGGCTGTCCTCGCCGGTGCCCCGTGCGGTGCCGAGCGAATCGGTGCCCCCCGTCCCCGGGTTTGCTGCCCGCAAGGTCAAGGGCCTGTCGCCACGAAACCCGGCCGAGGTCGACCCCGACGATCGCCCCAAGCCCACCGCGGGCGAGATGGTGGTTACCAAGGAGCCCAGCCAGTTTGACGACGGCCCCACGATCGCGGTCCGACCTCAGCAGCTGCGCACACCGACGGCGGTGCTCGACGCCTATGCCGATGATGCCCTGCGAGCGATCACCGAGTACGAGAGCCAGCTGGCCGGAGAGCTGGAGGGCGAGCGTGCCAGCCGGCTCCACTACGAGATCGGACGCCTGTACGAGACGGTGCTCGGCGACCTCGATCGGGCGTCGGAACACCTCGATCGAGCCCTCGTCGCGTCACCGCAGCACATGCCCAGCGTGGTCTCGGCCCGCCGGGTGCGACTGCGTCTGGGCAAGGCCCAAGAGGCCCTCGAGCTCTTCGACCGGGAGATCGAGGTCTGCCCCGACCGCAGTCGCAAGGCCGCGCTGTGGTTTGGTAAGGCCCGCGTGCTGCAAGACCGGCTCGATCGCCCCGACGAGGCCCGGGACGCCTACGACAACGCCGCGAGCATCATTCAGGCCGATCCCGCGCTGCTCAAGGCGCTCGAGCACGCCGACCACGAAAAGCAAGACTGGACCGCGCTCTCCGAAGATCTCGCCAAGAC
Source organism: Myxococcota bacterium (assembly GCA_039194325.1). Taxonomy (GTDB): domain Bacteria; phylum Myxococcota_A; class Polyangia; order Nannocystales; family Nannocystaceae; genus Paraliomyxa. Next base: position 22,789 of record JBCCWC010000052.1, on the reverse strand, counting down.
CGCCAACGCGCTCCAAGGCGAGCCTCCGCTTCGAGCGGCGGTGATGGTGGAGCGAGCGCGCCTGCACGAGATCCACATCGAGCAGCCCGATCGGGCCGCCGAGCTCTACGAGTCGGCGCTGGCGGTCGACGACCAAGCGGCACCCGAGGTGCTGCCGGTGCTGTCGCGGCTGCACGAGTCACGGCAGCGATGGCGCGATCTGGTGCGCACGCTGACCCGGGAAGCCGAGCTGACCGGTGATCCCCAGGCGCGAGCCGCCGCATACTACCGGATCGGGCGAGTGCACGCCGAGCGCCTGAACCATCTGGCCGAGGCGATCGCGGCCCTGGAGGCCTCGGTCAGCGCCGTCCCTCGCGGGGCCACGCTGCAGATGTTGGCCTCGTTGCACGCCCGGCGAGGTGACGACGCGGCCCAGGCGGCCACCCTGACCGAGCTGGTAGAGCACGTGCCCAGCGAGCACGAGCGACTGGCCCTGCTGCTACAGCTCGGGCAGCTGTGCCACGAGCGGCTCGGCGACGATGAGGCGGCGATCACCGCCCTGGAGGCGGCGAGGTCGATCGCCCCGGCCGATCCGCCCGTGCTCCACCTGCTGGGCCCGATCTACGCCAAGCACGAGCGCTGGGCCGAGCTGGTCACGCTCTACGAGGGCGAGGCCGAGGAGGCCGAGGAGCCACTGCGTCGCGCGCTGGCCCACGCCCAGGCGGCCGAGCTGCTCGAGAGGATCGGACAGGGCCCCGCGGCTACCCTGCACCACGAGCGCGCCCTGGCCCTTGAGCCCGATCGCCACGACTCGATGCGGGCACTGGAGCGCCTGTACCTCCAGGCCGGTGAGCACCACAAGCGCGTGGCGCTCTACGAGCAATTCCTCGATCGGGTCGACCAAGAGCGACGGATCGCCTACTTGCTGGAGATCGCCTCGATCCACGCGGGGCCCCTGCACGATCCCGAGACCGCCGAGCAGACGTACCACCGGGTGCTGAAGCTCCGGCCCCAGCACCTGGGCGCGGTGCAGGCACTCCAGCGGGTCGCGGAAAGCGCCCAGCACTGGCCGGTGCTCCTCGAGGCGCTGGAGCTGGAGGCCAGCATGACCGACGAGCCGGCACAGCTGGTCACGCTGTGGCACCGGGCAGGCGACGTGCTGGGCCTGCGCCTGGGTCGTCGACCCGACGCGATCGACCGCTATCGCCGAGCCCTGGCCATCGACGAGCACCACCGGCCCTCGCTCAGCTCGCTGTCACGCGTCTACACCATCGAGCGACGGTGGTCCGATCTGGTGGCGATCTACGAGCGCCAGCTGGAGATCGACACCGAAGGCCCGACCGCGGCCGCGCTGCTCCAGCACATGGGGCTCGTCCACGAGCGCGAGCTGTCGCGGTCCGACGCGGCCGCCGAGTGCTACCGACGGGCGCTGGAGCACGAGCCCCGAGCCTCGGCCGCCGCCCAGGGGCTGGCCCGGATCCTCGCCAAGCACAAGCAGTGGGCCGAGCTGGCCGAGCTCCGCGACAAGCAGCGCGGGCAGGTCACCGATCCCGACGACCAAGCTCGCCTGGCGCTGGCCGCCGGCGAGCTCTACGAGGATCGGCTGGACGATCTGGAGCAGGCCGCTCGAAGCTACGCACGGGCGCACGAGCTGCGTCCCGACGATCGCCCGGCCACCGAGGCGCTACGGCGGATCCGGGCCCTTCAGGTCGACTGGGCCGCGCTGGCCGACGAGCTGGAGCAAGAAGCCGGCCAGCACGGCGATCCGGCCCGGGCGATCGCCGATCTGTCGTATGCGGCTCAGATCCGCTCCGAGCGGCTGGGCGACCTACGAGGCGCGGTGGTCTGCTGGCACGGCGTGCTGCGTAAGGATCCCGAGAACCTCGGCGCCCTGCTGGCCCTCGAGCCGCTGCTGCGCCGGCTCGACAGCCCCGAGTCGCTGATCGAGCTCTACGCCCGGCAGGTCGTGGTCTTCCACGATCCCGGGGCCCAGGTCACGGCCATGCACGAGCACATTCGCCTGCTCGAGCAGCACCGGCCCGACGACGTCGACGAGCTGATCGAGCTTTACACCACGATCCTGGCCTCGCGACCCGACGACTACCGAGCGCTCGAAGGCCTGGAGGTGCTGGCCCTGCGCAGCGGCAAGCCCAAGGTGCTCTCGGGGGTCGACGCGCGCCTGGCCCGGCTGGCCCCCCAGGCGGAGCTGCGGGCGGCGCATCAGACCCGCCGGGCCGAGGCCATGGAGACGGGGGGCAACCCCGAGGCGCTGCAGATCTACCGCGAGGCCCTGCGCCTCGATCCTCGCAATCGAGGGGCACTACGCGGCCTGGTGCGGGTGGCCGAGCTACTGCGTGACGACGAGGCGCTGTGCGATGCGGCCGAGCGTCGCGCGGAGATCGCCCCGGATCCCGTCTCGGCGGCCGATGCCTGGGTGCAGGCGGGGCAGATCAAGGCCGAGCGCCTGTCCAATCGCGACGGGGCGATCGGTGACTTCGAACGAGCGCTGGCCAAGGCGCCCGATCACGCGGCCGCGGCCGAGTGGCTCGTGAAGGTGATGCGCGAGCTGGGCCGGCACCGCTCGCTGGTCGAGCGGCTCATCAAGGCGGCCGAGAACGCCACCGAGCCCGAGCGCCTCACCGCGTTGTGGCTGGAGATCGCCGACTTGCAGGCGCGCGAGCTCGACAACCCGGGGGGAGCCCAGGCGTCGCTTCGGCGCCTGCTGGACGACCAGCCCGAGTGCGCCGAGGCCATGCTCGCGCTCGGTCGCCTCTACGTGGCCGATCGCCGCACCGACGAGGCGATCGAGCTGCTCGAGCGCTGCTTGCTGCTCGATCCGGACGCGGAGGCCACCCACGCGGCCCACTCGCTGCTGGCCGAGGCCCATGAGCAGGCCGGGCGAGCCGACGAGGCATTTCCCCACTACGCCGCCGCCCTGGAGGCGCGCCCCGACGATCTTCCGCTGCTGCGCCGGGTGGCCCGGCTTCAGCTCGATCAGGGTCACCACGCCGCGGCGGCCGACGCGGCCAGCCGCTTGCTCGACATGTCCACCGGGGCGGCCGAGCGCGTCGAGGCCCTGCGCTGGGTGGCCGAGGCTCAGCTGGGCCTGGGCAAGCTCGACGAGGCGATCGATACCCTCGCCGACGCGGTGGCGATCCAGGGCCCGCGGAGCGCCTCGGCCAAGGAGATGATCGAGCGCGCCAACTCCATCGAGCACTGGGAGCGCTACTGCGATGCCCTGCAGGGCTACCTGAACGAGCGGGCACCGGCGGGGCGGGCCCGGGTGGCGCTCTTCGAGGAGATCGCGCAGATCCAGCACGAGCGCCTCGCCGACGACAACGCGTCGCTGAGCACCCTGATCCGCGGCCTGCGGGACAGCGAGGGGGATCCGGGGCTGCGCATGCGGTTGGCCCATCGGCTCGTCGGCGTGCGCCGCCACGCCGATGCGATCCAGCAGCTGCAGATCCTGCTGACCGACGAGCCCGCGCGCGGGGAGACCTGGCGGCTGCTCGCCCAGTGTCATGGCGAGCAGGGTCGCCCCCGCGAACAATTGCTGGCGCTGCACGGCTTGGCGGTGCTCGACGAGGCCCGACCCGACGAGCTCGAGCCGCTCCAGGCCTGGCGCCCGCACACCCGCGGGATCCGACCCGGAGCGCTCGTCCCGGGCGCATGGGTGGAGCTCCAGCTGGGGGGCGATCCTCAGACCGCGGTCGGCAACCTGCTCGCCGCGATCTGCGACGGGCTGGGCAAGCTGCGACCCGCCGATCTCTCCGCCTGGGGAGTGGCCAGCCGCGATCGGATCGCGCCTCGCTCCGATCACCCCTTGCGCGTGCTCGTCGACCGGCTCGCCTCGTTCTTCGGCCTGGAGGAGCTCGACGTCTACGTCCACCGCCACCAGGGGCGGGGCGTGGGGATCGAGAACACCAGCCGGCCCTCGCTGCTGATGCCGATCTGGCTGGGGGAGCTCGCGCAGCCCCAGCAGGTCTACTTGCTCACCCAGGCGCTGGCCCACATCGCGCGCGGGACCTATCCCGTCCACCTGATGGCGCCACGCGAGCTCGTGCTGACCGTGACCGCCGCGATCCGCACCGCGGTGCCGGGCTACGGGGGCAAGCTGGCCCCGCCCGAGGTCCTCGACGACCGCGCCCGCCTGCTGCTGCGCGGCGTGCCTCGTCGCAAGAAGAAGGTGCTCGAGTCGGCCGCGCAGGTCTGCGCGACCATGCCGATCCCCGAGCCCAACGTGCTCGTGCACTGGCTGCACCAGACCGCAGGTCGGGTGGCGGCGATCGTGGCCGACGACATCGGGAGCGTGGTCGAGGTCGTGCGACGCACCGACAAGCTCGGCGCCGAGCGAGGGGTGGAGCTGCTGGTTCGCTCGCCGGTAGTCGTCGACCTGATGCGCATGTGGATGTCGGAGCAGGCGATGACGGTGCGGCGACGGATCGGGCTGGTGCCCTCGGCCGCGGGGTGAGGGCTCGACGGATCAGGTGTGATGCCGGAGCTCGAAGACGCCGCGGACGCACCGACTCTGGACGCCAACGCCACGAGCCCGAGCTCCGAGCTCACGAGATCGGCCCACCTGCGCGCGGGGGATCTGGTCGGACGGTACGTAGTGCTCGATCGAGTGGGCCAAGGGGGGATGGGGGTCGTCTTTGCGGCGTTCGATCCCGGCCTCGATCGCAAGGTGGCGCTCAAGCTGCTTCATTCCGATGGCCCGGACGGGCGTCGTCGCATGCTCCGAGAGGCGCAGATGCTGGCCAAGCTCGACGATCCCAACGTCATCACGGTTCATGACGTCGGCGAGCACGCGGGGCGTGTGTTCATCGCGATGGAGTTCGTCGACGGTCAGACGCTGACGCGGTGGCAGCAGGCGCGTGAGCGTCCCATGACGGAGATCCTCGCGGTCTATCTCCGGGCGGGTCGGGGGCTGGCCGCAGCGCACGACCGAGGCCTCGTCCACCGTGATTTCAAGCCCGACAACGTGATGGTCGACGAGCGCGAGCGCGTGCGCGTGATGGACTTTGGCCTGGCGCGCAGCCAGGAGGCATCATCCAGCCGATCGGATGACCACACGATCCGCCTCGACCCATCCTGGTCGTTGGCCGCCACGGCCACCGAGGGAGAGCGAGGACTCGGCACCCCCGCCTATATGTCCCCCGAGCAGTGGGCGCGACGCAGGACCGACGCGCGCTGCGATCAGTTCTCCTTTTGTGTGGCCTTGTTCGAGGCGCTCTACGGGCAGCGTCCCTTCGTTGGCAAGACCATGGCCGAGCTCGCCGTCTGCGTGCTGGAGGGGCGGCTGTCGGTCCCGCGGGGCATGCCGGGTGTGCCCACATGGCTCGACCAGACCTTGCGTCGGGGGCTGGCCGTCGAGCCGGACGATCGGTTTGCGTCGATGCACGAGCTGCTCCGCGTGCTGTCGCGCGGCCAGGTACGCCGCCGTCGGCGCCTGATGGGGCTGGGGGTCGCGGGGCTCGCCGTGTTGGGGACCGGTACGATCTGGGCCCGGGCCTACGCCGAGCGTCGACGGATCGCCGCATGCCAGGCCGAGGGGGCCCGGATCGACGAGGTGTGGAGTCAGGAGGTGGCCGCGCGGGTTCGCGGGGTCTTCGTGGCCACGGGGATCTCCTATGCTCCAGCATCGTCGGACACGGTCGTGTCCTTGATCGATCGGTTCGCCCGGGGGTGGAGGGACACGAAGTCGGCGGTGTGCCTCGAAGCTGAGGTTCGGGAGACTTGGGACGCGGGTCGGTACGAGCGGGCTTCGTGGTGTCTTGACGAGCGTTGGGCTCGTCTACAAGCCTTGGTCGCGCAGATGTTGGCGGTCGATCGTTCCACGATCGAGCATTCTGTCACGGCCTCGCTGGAGCTCGCCGACGTCGCGCCGTGTGGCGATCCGGTCCTGCTCGACCGCTTGGCTGCTCCCGCACGGCAGCAGCGTGCGTCTGCGCTGGAGCTTTACCGTGAGATCTTCCGCGGGCTGGCGTTGGGTCGATCCGGTCGCTTGGACGAAGCCTTCTCCTCGGTTCAGGAGGCCCAGCATCGAGCGCGTGCGCTGGGGTGGCCGCCGCTCACGGCCGCTGCGCTGCATGCGGTGGGGGAAGTGCAGCAGATGCAGGAGCGATACGGCGACGCGGAGGCGAGCCTGGAAGAGGCCTTCTTCGAGGCTCGGGCGGCCGGCTCCGAGGACGTTGCGGCCGGGGTCGCGACGTCGCTCGTCGCGGTCACCGGAGTCGAGCTCGGTCGGCTCGACGATGGCGCCCGGTGGGCGCGGCACGCCGAGCTTGCCCTCGATGCGCTGGGGGACTCTACGGCGCTGGCGCGGGCCGCAATGCTCAGCCACCTGGGATTGGTCGAGCGCCGGGCCGGACGTTACGCGGAGGCTACCGAGCGCCTGGGGCGAGCTCTGGAGATCCGTGCGTCGCAGCTCGGCGAAGATCACCCTACGGTTGCCGCGGCTCTCACGAGCTTGGGGCTCGTTGCATGGGACGACGGCCGATATGACGAAGCGGTCCAGCTGCAGCAAAGAGCGCTCGAGATCAACGAGCAGAGCCTGGGGCCTGGTCATCCCAGCGTCGGGCTGAGTCTCAACAACTTGGCCATCGTGTACGAGTCGATCGGCGACTATGCGCGGGCCGAGGTGCTCGGCCAGCGGGCGCTCGGGATCTTCGAGGCGGCCTATGGGCCCGAGCACTCCAACGTCGCGATGAGCCTGAACAACCTCGGGGTGGTCGCGCTCGCGCTGGGGCGGGTCGCCGAGGCGCGAGAGCTCCACACTCGTGCTCTGGGGATCTGGGAGCGAGTCTTGGGCCCGGACCATCCCGACGTTGCGCAGTGCCTGTCGAACATCGCCGTGACCGCGGCGGAGCTCGGTCAGTATGACGAGGCCCAGCAGATGTATCTGCGCGTGCTCAACGTGCGGAAGACGGCCCTGGGTCCCGAGCACAATGAAGTCGCTCAGACGCTGAACAACCTCGGGGCCAACCGCTTCGAGGCCGGAGCGTATCGCGAGGCCGAAGAGTTCTACCGGCAGGCGCTCGCGATCATGCGATCGGCCTTGGGGGCTCGGCATCCACAAGTGGCCACGGTGCTCGACAACCTCGCCGAGGCGATCCAGGCGTTGGGGCGCCTAGACGAGGCCGAGCGGCTCCGCCGGCGTGCGCTGACGATCCGCGAGGAAACGCTGGGCGCCGATCATCCCGATCTGGCCTACTCGCTGGTCGGCTTGGCCCAGCTGGAGCTCGCCCGCGGGGCCCCGGAGCGAGCGGTGACGGTGGCCGACCGGGCGGCGCGCATTCGCGACGCCGTCAACCCTCGCGCCGCGACGACCGCCCTGGCCCACTTCTTACTCGCGCAGGCCCTGTGGGACGCCGCGGAGGACCGTGGTGGCGACCGGGCCCGAGCCCTGGAAGAAGCAGCCAAGGCGGAGGAGCTCTACGGGGCTCAGTATCCCGTCCAAGCCCGGAATTCGGCCGAGCTGGAGGCTGTCTCGGAGTGGTTGGATGAGCGCCGGCGTCGCTAGGCCAGGGGTCAGATCGTGCATCGCCCGAGCGAGGGTGGGGTGTCGTTGGCCGCTGCGACGGGGCAGCGCACGAGGGTGGTGGTGTCGCAAGGGGTGAAGGTCGGCGCGGTGAATAGAGGCCTCATTATCCGCTCCAGCTCCCGGCTTACTCGCGTCAGCTCGAATTGCAGCACGTGCATGTTGGGAGGGCGTGCCTCGGGGGCCCGGGCCAGGCAGCGCTCTACGATGCGGCGTACGATGTAGGGTATGGCTCGTTCGTCGGGCCAAGACACGTCGACTCCTTCGATGTGAGTGTTGAGCTTGGCCAGCAGCCCGCGCTGCGAGACGAGCGGCCGCCCGGTCAGTAGCTCGAAGGCGCAGCATCCCAGGGCGTAGATGTCGGAGCGTAGGTCGACGGGCTTGCACTGGGCTTGCTCGGGCGCGATGTACTCGGGCGTACCGCTGAGGATCGACGAGCGGGCCCCGAAGCGGGCGGCGATGCCCAGGTCGACGACGACGAGCCGCTCGGTTCCGGGCTCGGTTCCGGGCTCGGTTCCGGGCTCGTTGGTGAGGATCATATTGGATGGCTTGACGTCCCGGTGTGCCCAGCCGGCATCGTGGATCGCCGCCAGCCCACAGCAGGCTTGTCGTAGCCAGTCGATCACTCGGGAGACCTCGACGATCCGTTGATGGGCGAGCATCTCGGACAGGGAGCGGCCGTCGAGGTGCTCCATGGCAAACCAAGGACGGCCATCGGGCAGTACGCCCGAGCGTTCGAAGCGAACGACCCAGGGTGAGTGCACTTCACGGAGAATATGGATCTCCTGAAGCATCGCGTCGTGTCGGTCGAGCTTGTCTTCGCGCAGCACCTTGACGGCGAGGTTCTTGCCCGTCCTGCGATCCCTCGCTCGATAGACGAAACCCGATCCCCCACCTCCACACCGCCGCTCGAGGCTAATGCGAGTCCCAGGAACGATGGTGCCCGTGAGCGGATGGTGGCGACGGACGGGCGCATCTTGTGGTTGGGTGTCGGCCCATGTGCGAGCTATTGGGGCGGTAGTGGCGAGCACTAAGGTTTCTCCTGACCATTCTCTACCTCCAACCCGAAATCTTGCCAGAGCAAGGGGAGAACCAATCTGGTGTGGTTAGGGGCTCTGCTCTTTGGAGCACACTCGCGCTGATCCATGATTCGTTGTTTCATCCACGGCACCCGCCGGGGGTACCTGCACGCGTCATCTCTTGCTCGTCGCGGCGTCACCCATTAGCCAGTGGCCGGGTCGTCCGCAGCATGCAGTGGAGCTGCTGTAAGGGAAAGTTGTAGATGTAAGCGGGTCCGCAAGGAAATCATGGATCGGTCGGAATATCGCGACGCAGGGGTGTCTGTCGTGGGGGAACGGCGAGGTGGACGCGACGACCGCGCGCGTCGCTCGGCTCACGGTCATCGGGCCTTCACTCCAGTGGGATCGGACGCTCGGGCAACGCGTGGGAGGTGTAGGGTGACGGTCGAAGACGATACTTCGTCGGCGGTAGAGCAGGATTCAGCGACGCACCGGTCCGAACCGCAGGCTCGCCATGCGTACATCATGGCGAAGGTCCGGCGGCAGCTGTTCTCCCCCGGCGCCATCGAACACTGTATCGGGCGGTACCGCGTCCTCGAGCCGATCGGGAACGGCGGCATGGGCATGGTCTACGCCGCATACGACGACAAGCTCGATCGAAAGATCGCCGTCAAGATCCTGCGGGACGACCAGCTGCCGACCGAGGAACTCCGCCTCCGCTTCTTGCGAGAGGCCCAGGCGCTCGCCCGACTGTCGCATCCCAATGTGGTGACGGTCCACGAGGTCGGCGACAACGAGCACCAGATGTTCCTCGCGATGGAGTTCGTGCGAGGCCAAAATCTCGGTGCGTGGCTCACGCAGCGGCAACCCACGTCGAGCGTGATCGAGGTGTTCGCGCAAGCTGGCCGCGGGCTGATGGCGGCTCACAACGCGGGGCTCGTCCACCGAGATTTCAAGCCTGCCAATGTCATGCGGGGCCACGACGGGGTGGTCAAGGTGCTGGACTTCGGTCTCGCGCGCCCGCTCGACCTCATGGTGTCCGAGGTGACCACGGGCTCGATCGAGCAGACGGACTTGTCGGCGCTGACCGTGTCCGGCGAGGTCGTCGGAACACCGGCCTATATGTCGCCCGAGCAGCACCAGGGAGGCGAGATCGACGAGCGAAGCGACCAGTACAGCTTCTGCCTGGCGCTGTGGGAGGGCCTGGTCGGTCAGCGCCCCTTTGCTCAGCGCGACTATGACTCGCTCGTTCGCGCCAAGCGCCTGGGCCCACCGAGCTGGCCGAGCGCGGTCGCGCCGGTGCCTCGGCGGGTGGTAGAGGCGCTGCGCCGAGGGCTGGCTTCGAATCCGGACGACCGGTGGCCCTCCATGCAGCCACTGCTCGAGGCGCTGCACAACGAGCCCCGGCGCAATCGCTGGCTGATGCGATCGGTAGGGGCCGGCGTGGTGGGGCTGGGCGCGGGGTTGCTGGTGCTCCAGACCTCCGCGAATGTGGGCCCCGAGCCGTGCTCGTCCGTCGGTGAGCAGCTGGCGGGCATCTGGGATTCACCCCGTCGGGCCGAGGTCGAGGTGGCGATCCTCGGCATCGACAAGGCCTACGCCACTGGTGTGTGGGCGCGAACCAAGCAAGCCCTCGACGACTACGCGAGCGACTGGACCGCGATGCGCACCGACGTGTGCGAAGCAGTCGCGGCGACGCCCGAGCCGTCGCCCTCGATGCTGGATCTGATGGCGGTGCGTTGCCTGCAGCAGGCGTCGAACGCTCTTCGAGCCACCGTCGACGTGCTGGCGAACGCCGACGATGGCGTCGTGCAGCGCGCTCACGAGCTGACGGCCGATCTGCCCGCGCTGTCCCGATGCGCAGACGCGGAGGCCTTGTCGGCCGATGTCGAGCCGCCCCCCGCGAGCGAGGCGGCGGCCGTGGACGAGGTGCGCCGGGAGCTTGCGCGCTCGCGGAGCCTGGTTCGTGGTGGCCGGTACCCGGAGGCTCTGGCCGCCGTGGACGCGGCGAGCGAGCACCTCGAGGACGTGGAGTATGGACCGATCCATACCGACTACGCGTTCCATCGCGGCGAAGCGCTACGATACGTGGGCGACGTGGATGCGGCGGAGACGGCCCTCGAGGAGGCGCTGGAGCTCGGGACGCGCTACGGACAGCGACAGGTGACGGTCAACACCTTGACCACCTTGATGTTGCTGGTCGGGAGCCGCGACCGGCGCATGGACGAAGCGCTTCGCTACCGTCCTCTCGCGGTGGGCCTGACCGAGGACGCTCCTCTTGATCGGGCCAAGGTCCAACACATGGTGGCCACGGTCCTTCACGAGCGCGGGGACTATCCCGAGGCCGAAATCGAGTATCGGAGCGCGATCGCAAAGATGCAGCACGAGCTGGGCGCCGACGCGCCGGCGGTCGCCACCATGCGGGTCCATCTCGGGTTCACGCTCCTGGCCATGGGGAGCAAGAAGGACGCCGAGATGGAGCAGCGCGCGGGGTTGGCCTCCATCGAGGCCGCGCTGGGCCCTGCCCACCCCAACGTCGCGCAGGCTCGCATCATGCTCGGCAGCACCTTGGCCGATCGGAACAAGCTCGAGGAGGCCGTCAGCGAGTATCGACAGGCGCTCACGATCTATGAGTCGGCCCTGGGCCCCCATCACCGCCGAACCGTCGGCGCGCGCTGCAATCTGGCCGTCATCTTCAAGAAGCATGGAGACCTGCGGCAGGCCGAGGCCGAGCTTCGCGTGGTGCTTCCGCTGATGGAGCAGGCCTATGGTGCCGAGCACCTCAGGGTCGCGGCGCTGCGCAACAACTACGCGGGTGTGCTGATGGGACAGGGCCGGCTCGAGGAGGCCGAGTCCCAGCTGCGTTCGTCCCTGGAGATCTCTGTCGGATCCCTCCCCCCCGAGCATCTTCAGGTGCTCTTCGGTCGCATCAACCTCTCCGACAACCTCATGCGTCAGCATCGCTACGAAGAGGCCGAGGCCGAGCTCCGCCCGGCCATCGCGACGCTCGAGCGGTCGCACCCTCCCGAGCACCCCGCCCTCGGAGCCGCGCGGTCCGTCCTCGCGAGGCTGCTCGTGTCCAGTGAGCGCTTCGAGGAGGCACGACCGACGGCCGAGGCGGCCTGGGAACGGCAGCAGCGCGACGATGTGCTTGCCGACGACCAGGCGGCCGCCGCATTCGCGCTCGCCCGTGTGTTGTGGAACGTCAAGGCGCCGCATCGCGACCGATCGCGGGCGCGATGGTTGGCCGAGCTTGCGGCCGATAGGCTCGAGGCCAATGGAGATCCGGTGGATCCCGAGATCCGTCGGTGGCTCGAGTCGCGGCCCGTCGATTAAGACTGGTCAGTGCTTCGAGACGCCCTGCGTCGCAGATCGACCTCCCCCCTTTGCTCACAGCGCCACCGGAAGGCTCTCGAAGCGGCTCCATAGCGGCATTTGCTGTCGCCGGAGCTCGGTGGGCGGAACCGCCAGGCGCAGATCGGGGAAGCGCGCGAAGAGGTTGCGCAGCGCGACCTTCGTCTCGAGGCGAGCGAGCGCGGCCCCCAGGCAGTAGTGCGGGCCCTGGCCGAACCCCATGTGCTTGACCCGAGGCCGCGAGATGTCGAACTGGTCGGGTCGCTCGAACACGGCGGGGTCGCGATTGGCGGCGCCGAGGACCGGCAGGATCATGGTGCCACGGGGGATCTCGACGTCGCGGATGACGACCGCCTCGGTGGGGAAGTGGGGCTTGGTGCCCTGCACCGGGCCCGCGTAGCGCAGGACCTCCTCGATGGTGGGCTCGAGCAGCTCGGGATCGGCCCGGACCTGGTCGAGCTGATCGGGGTGCATGAGCAGTGTGTACACGGCATTGGTGATGAGGTGCACCGTGGTCTCGTACCCGGCGATGATGAGCAAGAAGGCCATGCTGACCAGCTCGCCCCGGGAGAGGTGATCGCCGGCCTCTTCGGCGTGGATTAGCGCCGTGAGGATGTCGTCGTCGGGGTCTTGGCGCTTGCGCTCGATCATTGCCTCGATGACTCGGATGAGCCGGGGCATATCGAGGAATAGCATTCCCATCAGCGAGAAGAGATTGTAGCCCTGGGTCATCGCCCGCAAGCCCTTGGTGAACTTGGGCATCTCTTCGGGCGGGACGCCCAGCATCTCCTGGATCACCGTGACCGGGATCGGCAAGCTGTAGGCTGAGATCAAGTCGACGCGATTGTGCTTGCCCGTTGTCTGGGTGGTTGTCTGGGTGGTCGCCTGGGTGGTCGCCATCGCGTCGAGCAGCTCGTGGGTGATCGCCTCGACCCGCTGCTCGAGCCGAGCGAGCGCGCGCGGAGTGAAGGCCTTGTGGACGAGGGTTCGCAGGCGCCGATGCTCGGGCTCGTCCACGTTGATCATGTTGTCCATCATCACCTTGACGGACTTGGGCATGGGCACCGGGAAGGGCGACCGCCTTCGATTCCCGGCCTTGCGCCGGTCGCGAACCATGCGAGGGTTCTTGAGCAGGGCGTGGCAATCTTCGTACCCGGCGACCAGCGCCGCGGACATCACGCTGACCTTGCCCCGACACACCGGCGCGTTCTCATGCATCCAGCGGAAGTAGCGGGCCTGCTCGTCGACGAACGCCTGAGAGCCGATCTTGACGGGGAGCTTGGGGGTTGCCTTGAGAAGAGTGGGCATGGCGAGAATGGGGCGAGGCGATCCTCAAGGTAGCACCAGCCCCCAAGGATCTGTCGCGACTGTCGAAGAATTCGAATGGGTGACGTCATCGAGGTGAGGCTCGTCGACAAGGGGAGGACATGACTCCGCTCTCTCGCTTTCGATCGGTGAAGCAACTTGAATGGTTGGTCGTCGCGGCTTCGCTTGCTCTGGGCTGCGACGCTCCAGAGCCAACCCCGGGCGCGGGGAGTGATTCGTCGACGACGGCCGACGCCGAGAGCTCGACGACGCCGGGGGCCGACTCGACCACCGCGGGCTCGGAAGTGGGGAGCACCACCGGCGGCGAGCAGACCGGGACCACGGGCATGCCGTCCGACTCCTCGAGCACGGGCACGACGGGTGATACCGACGGCACCGGGAGCAGCGACAGCGGAGGACCAGCCGCGGACGGGTGCATGCTGATCATGGATGCGCGGGCGGCCTGCATGATCGAAGGCGGACCGGTCGATGTGTCGGCGTGTCACGATCTGGTCGACAACCACCCGCCGACCGGTGAGCCCGCCGCGTGCGTGGCGGCGCTCCAGGCTCGCTACGCCTGCTACGCCGGATTGGGTTGCGACACGTTGGACGAGTGTGCGTTCTCGGGTTGCACGGGTGACGATCCCTGTCCGGCGGAGGCTGCTGCGGTCGAGGCGGCCTGCGTCCGTACCTCGTGCGAGCAGTATTGGGATCGACTCAACGAGTGCGGGCCGCCTGCCCCAACGCTGCTTCCTCAGTTCTGCGAGTACCGAAGAGTACTCGACTCGTTCGTCGTGCCTGATCCGCAAGCCTGCCTCGATGCATTCGATGCTCGGGCTGAGTGCTATGCGGGGCTCGCGTGCCGAGACGTGCTGCTATGCAATCCCACATTCGACGAGTGTGACGGAGGGATCGATCCGTGCCCCGCCGAGCAGCAGGATCATGCCAGCGCGTGCAGCGTGGTCGGGTGAGCACAATAGCTGCGCCCTCTGCCCGAGGCAGGACACCGGACCATCCGATGTCCCGCCAGGTCGGTCGGCCCCGTAACTTGCACCGGCCTTACACCGGCCCTACACCGGCCCTACACCGGCAGGTACAGCAGCTGCAGCCCGCTGACCAGGTCGGGCGTGTTGCAGCTGAACTGTAGCCCGCTCATGGGGTTTTGCTGGATCCCGGCGGTCGCGTTGGCTCCGTTGTTACCGACGTCGATCCCATTGAGCGTGTCGGGGTAGCAGACCTCGATCGTTCCGTTCTCGTGGAACACCGCCTGGAAACGCATCAGGTCGACGGGATCGCCGAAGAAGAAGGGTACGTCCCACTGGACCACGAAGCGCTGGTCTCCGACCGGACCCAGGGTCTGGTAGTAGACCCCGCCCGCGGCCGAGGGATCGAGGTCGGTCCAGAATACCGAGAGGATGTTCTCCTCGACCAGGTCGAAGGTGAAACCGGGGATGCAGGAGTTGAGCAGGCCGAGGATGTCGTTGGTGCCGAAGTAGGCGGTGCCGTTCGAGGCGATGTAGATGTCGGTGAAGGGCACCCCATACATATTGAAGGTGAAGCCCAGCGGAGCATTGGTGTAGTCGTCGTCGAACAAGAAGGTGTTGGTCCCGGTGGCGCTGATGTCGTCGCAGGGCAGCGAGGGCGGCATCAGCATGAACCCGTTGTAGCCCGCGTCGCTGCCGAAGGGGGTCCCGGGGATGTCGCACTGCGAGAAATCGAACTGGCACGTGGGGCCACAGCCCAAAGTCCCGCCCATCAAGCCCAGGGACGCACAGGTCTCGCCGCCCAAAAGGGCGCCGTCGCAGCTCTCGCTGCCGTCGATCACCCCGTTGCCACAGACGCCGCAGCCCGCGGTGGTGTAGGCGGAGCAATCGGGCACGCAGCCGAGCGAGCCGTTGTCGAAGCCCTGGGTGACGCAGGTCTCCCCCGACAGGTCTGCGCCGTCGCAGAACTCGTCACCGTCGATCACGTCGTTGCCGCAAGTGCCGCAGCCCGAGGTGTCGAACTCCAGGCAGCTGGGCTCGCAGCCGCCCAGGGTGCCGCTATCGAAGCCCAGCGACAGGCAATCCTCGCCGCCCGTCTCCAGGCCATCGCAAAGCTCGGCCCCGTCGATGATGGCGTTGCCGCAGGTGCCACAGCCCGCGGTGTCGTAGGTGAGGCAATCGGGCATGCAGCCCAGGGTGCCGCTGTCGAAGCCCTGGCTCTCGCAGTCTTGGCCCAGCAGCACGATGTCGTCACAGACCTCGGCCCCGTCGACGATGACGTTGCCGCAGGTGCCACAGCTGCTGGTGTCGATCGCGTCGCACTGCAAACTGCACGACAGGTCGCCGCTGTCGAAGCCCTCGGTCACGCAGGTCAACGGGCCGAAGTCGTTTTGGTCGCAGATCTCGCCGTCCTCGAGCATCCCGTTGCCGCAGGCAAAGCTCGAGCAGTCGGAGGTGTCGAAGTCCGTACAATCGTCGGCGCAGGCCAGCTCGCCTTGATCGAAGCCGCGGGTGACGCAGGTCTCCCCCATCAGCTCGCTCCCGTCGCAGATCTCACCGTCGTCGAGCATCCCGTTGCCGCAGGGCGAGCCCGGTCCGGTCGAGGAGTCCGGGTCCATGGTGGTGCTGGAATCGGTGGTCGTGTCGTCCGGGGTCTGGGGCCCGCTGGTGCTCGAGTCGGCCGGTACGGTCGTGGTTGTCGGCTCGGTGGTGGTGCTACTCGAGCCCGAGCTCGAGGACGTCGGGACCATCCCTGTATCGTCGCCACAGGCTGCCGCCACAATGCTCGTGGCTCCTAGCCACCACAAATCCTTCCAATTCATGCGCGGACTGTACCGGGAGTCCACAGGTATCACTAGGGCCAGCCATCCCAGCCATCCCAGCCGTCCCAGCCATCCCAGCCGTCCCAGCCATCCCAATTGTCCTTTTGGGGGAACCTCGTCGACGCGCGTGTCGAGACGGTCAGATCCTTCGATGCACGAGTCGTAGCCGCCCGCCTAGCCACACCCCGAGGATGCCTACCAGCGGTACCGCTACGCTCGACCATAGCGGCTTGAGCCCGGCCTCCGCAGCGATGCTGATCGCGCTCATCACGAGCATCAGCCCGATCAGCGCCACGATGTGCTTGCGCTCCGCATCCTTGGCCACGAGGGCACACACGTAGCCCCCGGCGAGAGCGGCCAACACGCTGATGAGCAGCTCCACCCACAGGAAATAGGCCGGTCCGTCGAAGGGCTGGGGCTCGGTGGGGATCTCTCCCAGCAGCACTACCGCGGCGAAGGCGAGCGCGCCGCTCACGCCTACGATCATGGTCAGGTACCCGGCGAGGATCGCGAGAATGCTTCGTCCCATGGCGTCGTCTCCGTTCTATGGGCAATGACTGCTCGGGCGGCGATCGATCGCAGGGGTGTGGCGAAAAAAGATCGAGGTCATCCGGGCGGGGGCCGATCGTCGGGCGGGATCGACAACGACGCTTCGAGCTCCGCGTCGGACGGCGCGTCGTCCAGCAGGTGTCGCAGCTTCCCGCGGGCCCGGTGGACGCGACTGATCGCGGCGCTGCGTCCGATCTCCAGCACTCGGGCCAGCTCGGCCATCGGCAGCTGCTCCCAGTAATAGAGCTCGAGCGCGAGCTGGTCGTCTAGGGGCAGCCGGGCCAGCGCGGCGTGTAGGCGGCGCTGCTGCTGGGCTCGGGCCAACAGCTGGGATGGGCCGGTGCGGAGATCGTGGAGGCTCGTGACCGCGGGATCGATCGCTGGGCCGCGATTTTGCCGAGCGAGGTGATCGTAGAGCTCGTTTCGGGCGATGGTCAGCAACAGGCCCAACGGGTTGCCGATCACCATGCCCCGGGCCTGCGCCTCGAGGCAGCGTAAGAAGCAGCGCTGGACCAGGTCGGGGACTTCAGTGGTCGTCTTGCGGGCGAAGAAAGCCGTGATCCGAGTCTGGTGGCGGCGGTAGAATGCCTTGCCGGCGGCCGTGTCACCGCTCGACCAGGCTCGCAATAGCTCGACGTCGTCGGACACCGAGCGGGATGGTAGCCCGACTTGAGGTCGCAGTTAGACTGGGCCGGGGTGAGAGACGACCGGATCGAAGCATCGCGGGACGATCGGGAGCGGGACGATCGGGAGCGAGACGATCGGGAACGGGACGATCGGGAGCGGGACGACCTGAGCGGCGCGCTTCGAGACGATCGGGGCCAGCGGCCGAGGGACGAGCTGGCCGAGCGTTGCTGGGCGGCCCAGGCCGAGGCCCGGTTGTTCGGCAGCTCGGCCGAGCCCGTGATGCTGGGTCGCTTCGAGATCCTCCGTCGCCTAGGGGCTGGGGGCCTGGGGATCGTTTATGCCGCACGGGATCGTCGCTTGGGTCGGGAGGTGGCGCTCAAGCGCATGCGCCCCGAGGCTCGCTTGCCCGATGGCGACGCTCGGCTATTGCGCGAGGCCCAGGCGATGGCCCGGCTGTCGCATCCCAACGTGGTCACCGTGTACGAGGCGGGCGAGCTGGAGGGCGATGTCTACGTGGCGATGGAGCTGGTGCAGGGGCGGACCTTGCGGGCCTGGGCCGCGGAGGCCGAGCGTCCCTGGCGCGAGCGCCTGCGTCCGCTGCTCGCCGCCGGTCGGGGCTTGGCTGCGGCCCACCAAGCGGGCCTGGTGCATCGCGACTTCAAGCCCGACAACATCCTGGTACGTCCCGATGGCCACGTGGTGGTGGTCGACTTTGGGCTGGCTCATGGACTGGATGGGTTCGGTGGGCCCGATGAGCTCGGTGAGCTCGATGGACCGGTCGAGACCGCGGACACGCCGAGCGCCTCGGCCGATGCCTGCACCACCTTGACCCGGACCGGCGCGGTGCTGGGCACTCCGCGCTACATGGCGCCCGAGCAGCACGCCGGTGTGGCCACCAGCCCCGCCTCCGATCAGTACGCTTTTTGCGTGACCACCTGGGAGGCCTTGCTGGGGGCACCTCCCTTCACCGGCCAGACCCTCGGGGCGCTGGCCCGCGCCAAGCAGGATGGGTTGCTGGCGGTGCCTCGCTCGCGTTCGGTTCCCGCACCGATCCTCCGCGCGCTCGCCCGAGGCCTTGAGGCCGATCCGCAGAGGCGGTGGCCTTCGATGGACGCGCTGCTGGCGATGCTCGGGCATGACCCTCGGCGACAGCGATGGCGCTGGGGGATGATCGCGGCGATCACCTTGTTCGTGGGTGTGGCGCTGACCGGCGCGGTCTTTCAGGCGATCATGTTCTATGACTACCTGGGCGCCGCTCGCCCTTGAATGAGCGAGCCCGGGTCGTCTTCGTGCTCTGATCTGAGCTCGTGCTGCGCGGTATGCTTTCCTGCCTCCGTTGCGAGCGGCCTCTGGGCTCACGGCCAAAGGGTCTCTACCAAGATCCTTGGCGATTTTCCTATATGAGTGGCGGTTGGCAAGCCCCCCGAGAGAGCGGGGTGATGCGCTCACCGATTGATTCTTCCCGTCTTATCCGCCTAAAACAGATGGTTCTTGGATTTCATGCGCTTTCAATTGAAAGTGGTTCGGCTGAAGTCGATTGAAGTCGATTGAAGTCGATTGAAATCGATTGAAATCGATTGAAGTCGATTGAAGTCGATTGAAGTCGATTGAAATCGGTCTCTTATGTAATTGACTGAGCTTGTTTATTTCAGTCGATTTCAACCGGTGGGTCGACTCTGTTTGCCACGTGCTGAATATCTTGGCTCACCTTCGAATTCATGCATACTGAGCATACCGTGCACAAATTATGGTTGTCATCGTGCACGAAGATGGTAATTATCCGTGGTGCCCCTCGCTGAGAAATCAATGGCAGATCGAAACGCCAGAACTCTCAAGTGGGTGGTGTTACTTCCAGGTACCATTCAGGAAAGAAAGACGAATCATGGCTGAACCAGCACGAACAGGTCGATACTTTGTTTTGTCACATGCTGCCTTCTGGGGGCCGGCTACACCAAAACAGCATAACAATATCGCGACTTTGGAAGACGCGGTAAAGTTAGCGGAAGAAAAGGGATATGCGGCATTCCACTACTATCTTCCGGGAGACCGCTTGGCGGGCCAGATGTACGGACATGAGGCCATCACCAGCTACGCTCCGCGCGACGGCGAGCGTCGATGTGTGGGAGTTCTCATGGAGGTAGAAGCGGCTGGCTAGCTAGCAGGCTGTGGAAATACGGTCTCGACAGCATCCCCTCGGATGTGATCTCCTGTATCGCTGGTACAAGGGACCATCGAGCGGAGCGGAGGATAGATGAGACGGGGAGATAGGAGATGGAAGTGGCGACCAGGCATCTCCCCGTCTCATCCTTAGCGATCAGCAGGTCGAGCTATGGTCCTCGCAGCAGTCGTTATACTGCACGCATAGAGCGTCGCAGTAGCAACCTCCGGGGGCCCGTCCGCCGCAGTTGTCTTGGCAGCTGTTCGGGCCGCCATTGCTGCCATCGCCATCGCCACCGCCGCCATTGCCGCCATCGCCGAGGAACTCGGTCGAGAGCAGCAGGTTGGGCGAGCCCTTGGGGTTGGGCACCAAGTCGGGGGTGGCGTTGTCGAGCAAGGCGGCCGTGATCTCGGCGGGCGAGGCGCTGGGGTTGCCCTCGAGGATCAGCGCGGCCACGCCAGCGACGTGGGGCGCGGCCATCGAGGTGCCCGACAAGTTCCCGGTTTGGTTGTTCGAGCCAGACAGGGCCGAGGTGATGTTCACCCCCGGCGCGAACATGTCGACGCAGCTTCCATAGTTGGAGAAGCTCGCCTGGCTGTCGTTGGTGCTCGTTGCTCCCACGGTGATGGCCGAGGGGGCGCGGGCTGGAGAGACATTGCAGGCATTTTGGTTCTCATTGCCGGCGGCCACGACCACGGTGAGCCCGTCGCCTACTAGGCTGTTGATCGCGTTGTCCAGCGTGGGCGAAGCGCCCCCGCCCAGGCTCATGTTGACCACGGCGGGGCTCTGGGCGTTTTGCTCGATCCAGCTCAGCGCGTTGAGGATCCCCGAGGTGGAGCCCGCGCCGTTGCAGTTGAGCACGCGCACCGGGTGAAGGGTGACGTTGGTCGCTACCCCAAAGGTCGACCCGCCGACGGTGCCCGCCACGTGGGTCCCGTGGTCGTCACAGTCTTCGGTGCCGTTGCCGTCGTTGACCGCGGTGAAGCCGTTCCCGATCCGACCGGTGAACTGCGAGTGGCCGCTGCGGATCCCCGAGTCTACGATATAGGCGTGCACCCCGGTGCCATCGACCGGGACGCTGTAATTGCCGTCGAGGGGGAGTGTGGCCTGGTCGATGCGGTCCAGGCCCCACGAGGCCACCGCGCTGGCGCTGAATACCTGCTCTTCTTCGATGAACGC
This sequence comes from Myxococcota bacterium, assembly GCA_039194325.1. GTDB lineage: Bacteria > Myxococcota_A > Polyangia > Nannocystales > Nannocystaceae > Paraliomyxa. Next base: position 2,273 of record JBCCWC010000052.1, on the reverse strand, counting down.
GACTCCCGGCTCGTAGCGGACCTGCTCGAGCTCGTCTTCGGAGAGGGGCGCGACGAAGCCGTGGAGCATCTGTGTGTCGAAGGTCTCCTCCACATTGAAGCTATTGAACTGAGTCATCATGGCGCCCATGGAGGCGCTGGCGAACTCTTGCTCGTCGAAGACCACGATGAAGCGGCCCGTGCTCGTGCCCTCGCGGACCATTCCGTCGGCGGTGGGCTCGCCGATTCGATAGACTGGAGCCAAGAGCTCGCCATCAGCACGGTCCTGAGACCCGAATTCGCCATCGGAGCGGCCAGCAGAGTCAGCGGAGCAGCCGATGGTCGGCGCCAGCGGTGAGAGCAGCGCGAGGGCGAGGACATAGGTGGTGTTTCGTTGTTGGGAATTGAACATGTGACGTGTCATTCTTCGTCCATCGGCCACCCATTCAATGTGAGTATGAGAAGGGGCTCCGATGGAATGAGTGCCTGTTGACGGAACGGAATATAGGGGTAAATCTGAGGGTGTAAAGGAAATCTTTCGTCCGAATCATTACTTCACATACAAGATGAAGTCTTGGCGGATCAGGTTACTCGTGGGGGGGGGCTAGCGATGCATTCTGCGGCTGTCCTTGGATATGTGCTCATTTTTGCGGTGTTCGTGCTGGTCATGGATGGTCGTTGGCGCTCGGGTTTTGTATTTGGAAGTGTTATGATGAGTATGCTCTCTAGGCCGTGTTGATGTTTATATCGCTACATGGCGAAGGAAATTGCGTGTACATATTCTTATGTCGTCAATGACGCTACGCTGAGCGTAGTGGGCACGAAGCGCCGGGCGGCACGCGGTATGGAGCTGGCGTTCGAGGCGGTATGGGCCGGCGTAGGCGTATGAGTGCCAGGCTCAGTTGATGCATGGCCAGTAGGGAGCGCACCAATGGTCACTTGTCCATTGGTACATGTTTCCCCGCGTTTGCAGTTGGGCGCTGGTTAGCCGCTAGGATCGAGGGAACGTCGAAATTGAAGCGGTCTTGGTCAGCTTGGAGGCCCCCAGCGCTGCGAATGATCGGGCCCGCGCAGTGCGAGCGAGGCCCGTGGACGGCCGTTTTTCGTCGCTCGGCGTCGATCGCGATTCTTCGATGCCGGTTGTTCATTGAATGATCACGTGATGACTTTCGCAGTGGTGTCGAAATAAGTGCCGCCCTGTGCTCGGTGTTGCTCGCGCTGAAGACGAGCCTGGGGTCGCGAGTTTGGTTGTTCGAGTCGGCAAGGGGCGGGTTGGTATTCTCACCCTTGGCACAGATCGGTCAACACCGCTGACATAGTTGGAGGACTAGGTTCGGTTGTCGTTGATGTTGGTGGCCCCGATCACAATGGCCGAGGGGTTGCGAGCCGGAGAGGTGTTGCAGGTATCCGCCATGGCAAGACGGCTCGCGGGCGCCGTTGGCGCCGGTTCCTCGGCCGTTTTGTGGTTCGCTTGCACGGTGAATCGTTCATTGAACGATCCAATGACGACGATTTTCGCCTGGGTCGAAACACTCGCGGCGGTCGAGGGTGGTCAACATACCAAGGTGCGAATCGACAAGGTGCGAATCGACAAGGTGCAAATCGACAAGGCGCGAATCGACAAGGTGTGAATCGACAAGGCGCGAATCGACAAGGTGCGAATCGAAAGGGGACTCGTCTCGTCGGTCCGTGCAGTCGTACGCGACCTTCGAGCACGCGTCTGCGACGGGCTCGCGAAGGCCGAGGCGTTCACCCTGGCCACGACGTTGTCGCCCTTGCAAGCGACAATGTGGGACTGCTCTACGAAGCTCGCCGAGGGCCAGCTCGAACGCGAGTTGGCTCTCGGCGCGTGCCCGGTTCGATTGTGCTTGGTAACGATACCGATACCGCAATCCTCAGGGATGCGCTCCACTCCGCTGATGGTTCTTCGCGCGGGCAAGATCGTCCACGGCGCGATTGTGCTCGACAATCGCGATGGTGTGACGAAGTCGATCGAGCGCGGACGGTCGCAAGGAGCGTGAGCACCGGCGGGCTCTTCCACGGGCGCGGAAATCAAAGACGCTCGACGCGCGGACGGTCGCAAGGAGCGTGAGCACCGGCGGGCTCTTCCACGGGCGCGGAAATCAAAGACGCTCGACGGCTCCTCAGCGGGGAGTGAGGGGCCGTCGAGCAGGGTGTGAGGGAGATAGAAGATAGGGGATATGAGGAGAAGGGGAGATAGGGGATATGGGGATAGGGGTAGGAAAATAGGGGTAGGAAAATAGAGATATGGGGATAGGGGTAGGAAAATAGGGG
>JBCCWC010000051.1:0-71514 GCA_039194325.1 Myxococcota bacterium | reverse complement strand
CGCCCGGCCTCGGTCTTGCGTTCGGTTCCGCGGAGTGTCTAATTAATCATTTTTTGTCGTAGAAATATTGAAAATTTATATCGATTATATGCGTGAGATTTCACGCATATGTAGCCATTTAATCCTTTGAATTCAGGAGATTTTGGTTGTAGATCAATATTGATTTTGACTTTCAAAATCTAAAAATCATGCCCATTCAGCTCTCCAAGGTTCTCGCTCGCAATCGCGCCGCCCAGATCGAGTACTGCGCCGACTGCGATGTCCTGCACATGACCGTGGGTCCGGTCACCCTTCGATTGCAGACCAAGGCGGCTCACCTGCTGTGCAGCGCGTTGGTCGAGGCACTCGAGCGTCTGCCGGCGACGCAGCGGCCGACCATGTCGCTTCTACCCACCCACAGCGAGCTGAGCAGCTAATGCCGGCGAGAGAAGTCGCGATGAGCGCTCCGAGCGGCCTGGCGAGCAATGATCCGCGCGCGGTGACTCGTTCGTTCGTGAGCCGATCGGCAAGCCCGAATGCCATTCGGCCCGAGGACATTCTGGAGCTCCCGGTGTACCGCCGGGTTCGGTCGGACTATCGGAATCTGATCACCGAGCTCAAGCGATTTCGCCGGGCTCGATTGGCCCCCCACGTGGGGTTGCTGTTCGAGAATCGCGAGACCGTGCTCCACCAGATCCACGAGGTGCTCTTGCTCGAGGGGCACACGCCGGCGCGGGTTCGCAGCGAGCTCCAGCAATACGCCTGCTTGCTCCCTCCCCCCGGGGAGCTACGCGCGACGGCCATGGTGGACGGTGGTGGGCCCGCGTTGGGGCGCCGCCTCGTCGCGGCCCTCCGTCGGCCGGGTGCCGTTCGGCTGACCGTCGGTGCGCTGACCTGCGGCAGCGAGCTCGCCGCCGACGACGACACCGACGACGAAGACGCGGTGCAGTACCTACGCTTTCGACCCTCCATCGCGTTGCGCCAGAGTCTGCACGCGATCTCCTGTGCGGAGCTGTCGTTCGAGGTGGAGGGTCGAAGTTTCATCACCGCGGTGAGCGACGGCCTGCGTGATCAGCTCGCCCAGGATCTCGACGCTGCTCCGGTCGCCTCGTTGCTCACGACCCTCGCCGCTTGCCCCGTCATCTCTCCTTCTTCCCCCCGTCGAATGCCATGGCCGTTCTAGTCACCCACCCCGCCCCCGATTTCCAGGCTTCGGCCGTGCTCCCCGACGGCTCGATCGTCGACGACTTTCGCCTGTCGTCCGCTCTGGAGTCCCGCTATGGCCTGCTGGTGTTCTATCCGCTGGACTTCACCTTCGTGTGTCCTTCGGAGCTCATCGCGCTCGACCATCGCCTTCCCGCCTTCCGCGAGCGGAAGGTCGAGGTGCTGACGGTCTCCATCGACTCCCAGTTCACCCACCACGCGTGGCGCCAGACCGCCGTGGACAACGGGGGGATCGGCCCGGTAGGCTTTACTATGGTGGCCGACGTCAAGCACGAGATCTGCCAGGCCTATGGGGTCGAGCACGGTGATGGGGTGGCGCTCCGCGCCGCGTTCCTCATCGACCGTGAGGGCATCGTGCGCTCGCAGCTCGTCAACGATCTTCCCCTGGGCCGCAACATGGACGAGCTGCTGCGCTTGGTCGACGCGCTTCAGTTCCACGAGCAGCACGGCGAGGTCTGCCCGGCCGGCTGGACCAAGGGTGATCCGGGGATGGTGGCCGACACCGAGGGGGTCGCCAAGTTCCTCTCCAGCCACAGCCAGACGCTCTAGAGCGCCATGGAAGCTTCGGGCGAGCGCTTCGTGTCACCGGCTCGCCGCGCCACGATCTTGCGGTGGATCCGGCGGCTGCACCTGTACTGCGGCCTGGCGATGCTGCCGTGGGTGCTGCTCTATGCCGTGAGCGGGTTCTTGTTCAACCACCCCGCGGTCTCGTCGAAGCCCGGCATCCATCGCTTTACCAAGCAGCAGCTGCCGCCGTCGATCCTCGCGCCGATGCCCGATCCCGCGGCCGCGGCCGCGGCCGCGACCGAGCAGCTGCGTCTGCACGCCACCGAGGCTACGATCGAGCCGCGAGCAGAGCCGGCCCCGTCCTATGTGGGCTCGCTGAGCGCCCGCGGGAAGCAGCAGGAGCAGGAACTGAGCGTGTTCCTGAGCACGAAGACCGGCAACGGCAGCGTGCGGCTGAGTCCGGCGGAGCTCGAGCCCGTGCCCGACGCGCTGGCTTCGCTAGAGGAGATCTCGGTCGACTCGCTCGACCCCGCGGTCTTCGAAGGCATCGCCCGTGCTATTGCACAGCAGTACGTCGGCGAGCCCACGGAGCTGAGCCTGTCTCGGGCGCCCAAGCTTCGGTTCGGGCTCACGATCGACGGCGAGCCCTGGATCCTCACCTTCAATCCCAAGGCTCGCACGCTGGAGTACGAGCGGGCCGACATCGAGCCCGAGGTTCGTCTGCCGCGGGTGCTCGCCCGCCTGCACATGACCCACGTGTATCCCGCCTCGTTCGGTGTGGCGTGGATCCACGCGCTGATCGTTGATCTGACCATCTTCTGCCTCGTGCTGTGGTGCGTGACCGGGCTGGTGATGTGGTGGCAGCTCCGTCGGCTGCGGCGGATCGGGTGGGTCATCATGCTGTCGGGGTTGGTCGCGAGCGTGTGGTTGCTCGTGCTCGTCTGGCCGTCGATGATCGGCTGATGAGGCGCGCGCCCGGTGCTGCGCGCGCCGGCGGTCACCATGCATTTCATGGATCTGGCCTGAGCCGGCTGAGCCGACCAGCTCCGCCCTCGTCCTCAACGATCGACCACCAAGGCTGAAGAACGATGAACGAACAAGTGAGCCTCGCCGGCGTGCCAGAGACCATGCTCTGGACCCTGCACAACCGAGCCTCGGAGGCCCTGCGGGACGACGCGCGGCTGAGCGATCCCGAGGCGGTCCGGATCTACCAGAGCATCGACTACGATTTCGAACGGAGCTTTGGCCGCCCCGATGGCTCGCACGCCGAGCGCTCGCGGATCTTCGACGCCGCCGTTCGCCCCTGGATGGCCGCCCATCCGGGCGGGACGGTGGTCGAGCTCGGCTGCGGGCTCGAGACGCAATTCCACCGCTGCGACGACGGCAAGGTGCGCTGGATCTGCGTGGATGTGCCCGAGGCCATCGAGGTGCGTGAGCGCTTCTTGTCGGCCAGCGACCGCTGTCGCCACGTGGCTCGGAGCGCCCTCGATCCGGCCTGGATGGACGAGGTCGACTCCGATGCTCCGGTGTTCGTCACCGCCCAGGGGCTGCTGATGTACTTTGAAGCGTCGCAGGTCTGTAGCCTCATCACCACGATTATGGATCGCTTCGACGACGTCGAGCTGATGTTCGACGCTATCCCGCGCTGGTTCTCGCGCAAGACCCTGCGAGGGATGAACAAGACCCGGCACTACCAGACACCGCCGATGCCGTGGGGGATCAACCGCGACGAGATCGTGGATACCCTTCGACGCTGGAGCCCTCGGATCGCCTCGGTGGACTTCGTGGACTTCGATCGATTTCGGGGGGTGATGGGCTTCATCTTCCCCAAGGTGTTCAAGCTCCCCATGCTCGCTCGCTGGGCACCCAGCGTGGTCCGTGTTCGATCGGTCGGGGCGACGAAATGAGCGAGGATGTATTCTCGATCCTCGGGGACGACAAAGTCGCGGGGGTGCTGCGCCGGCTCCATGCCGAGGCCGACCGGCAGATGCCGGGCCTTATGCTCCACTACCTCCCGAAGCTTCCGCGGCTCTTGCTCGGCCGGGCCCTGCACTTCGACGAGCAGGAGAGCCGGGGTTTCTACGCCGACAAGTACATCGCACTCGAGCGCGAGCAGGCTGCCTTTTGTCACCTCACCGCCCGCGCCCTTCGGGCCCGGCTCGTGGTCGAGTTCGGCTCGTCGCTCGGGATTTCGACGCTGTGGCTGGCAGCCGCGGTACGAGCCAACGGAGGCGGCCGGGTGATCGGCACCGAGATCGTCCCCGAGAAGGCCGAGCGGGCGCGGGCCCACGTGGAGGAGGCGGGGCTGTCGGAGTTCGTCGAGATCCGGGAGGGAGACGCCCTAAAGACGCTCCGCGATCTTCCCAAGGAGGTGGATCTGCTGCTCAACGACGGCTTTCCCAACTTGGCCCTCGAGATCCTCCAGCTGGTGGCGCCCTGTATGCGCCCCGGGGCCGTGGTCATTACCGACAACGTGGGTACCTTCAAGGGGAACTATCGCGAGTACGTGGAGTACCTACGCAACCCCGCCCATGGCTTCTGCTCGACCAACGTGCCCTTCAAGTCGGGGACGGAGTACTCGGTGCGCACCGGGCCGGACTCGGCAGACACATAAAATGCGTGAGCCCGTTGCTCGGTCGTACAGGACGGAAACCACCAGGGAGAGATCATGAACAAGACCAAGGTCGACCTCGGGCCCGTGCAAGAGACGCTGCTCGTTCCGTTGCTGGGCCGGGCGCTGGAGACGGGCAAGCGGCGAGGGCTGCTGTGCGACCCCAAGGCGGTCGAGATCGTGGACCGGCTCGACTACGACTTCGACCGTTGGCGCGGCGCTCGGAGCCTGGTGGGTGCGTGCCTGCGTACCCGCATGTTCGACGAGGATGTCCGTGATTTCCTCGACATGCACCCCGAAGGCACGGTGGTGGAGATCGGCTGTGGCCTCAATACTCGCTTCGAGCGCATCGACAACGGTCGCGCGCGGTGGTTCGAGCTCGATCTTCCCGACAGCATGGCACTACGCCGCCGGTTCTTCGAGGACGGTCCGCGACGCACGATGCTCGAGGCCAGCGTCCTCGACACCGACTGGCACGACGTGGTGGCCGAGACCGGCGGTCCGTGGTGCTTCGTGTCCGAGGCGGTCATCATCTACCTTGAGGAATCTGACGTGGAGCGTGCGCTCCGCGGGCTCGCCGAGCGCTTCGAGGGGGCCTGGCTCGTAACCGATACCACCTCGTCGAAGATGGTCGACGCGCAAAAAAACCACGACGTAATGAAGACGATGTCTTCGTCGAGCTGGTTTCGCTGGAAGTGTGATGACCCGGCGGCGCTCCGCGCCTGGGGGCTGCGGTCGCTTCGATCGAGGACCTTCCTGGATGCGCCCGCCTCGCTGCGCTCCGCTATGCCGCTGTTCTATCGCCTGCTCATGATCTACGCGCCGTGGTTGATGCGGCGGCAGGTCGATGGGTACCGGATCAATCGCTTCGAGCTCGCCGGAGCGGCATGAGCTCGGGTCGCCATTCATCGGCGCTGGCTCTGCGGCCAACGAGCGGTTAGGGCTACGCGAACGTGAACGACCGCAGATTGCGCGATTGAGTCGTATTAGCCCCTCGGACGACCCGGTCGACGGCCCCGACCGACGGTTCGGCTGCGACAACCGGCGCTCCTCGTCGTCTTGATGATCAGGTTCACCATGAATTCGCTCCCTGCCGACCTGTCGAGCCTCGTCACCACCTCGGGCGGAGCCCGCAAGCTGCTGCTCATCCTCATCGTGCCGTGCTTGCTCATCGGCACCCTCATGGTGGCCACGGGCACGTGGATCGGCGGGGCGGTGACGCTGCTGGTCGGCCTGGGCCTGGTGGCGCTCATGCGCCGCCGTCGAGATCCCGCGACCCACCCCGTCGTGCGGCTGTTGCTGGACCGGCCGCAGTCGATCGCGGGCTTCCACATCGACACCATGATGGCGCTGGGGGCTCGATCGGCCCACGTGCGGCTCTACGACGCGGGCCAGCGCCCGCTGGGCGTGCTGCTGGTGGAGAACGTCGCGAACCTCCCGCACGTCCTGGCCACCATGCACCGCTATGCCCCTCATGCGCAGGTGGTGCAGACCCAGACCCGGGTGAGGGTCTAAGAGCGCCCCTACCTACGGCCCCTCGACCTCCGTCCAGCGGAAGGTCATGTGCCCGGAGGTCCCCGCGTCGTCGTAGTAGGCCTCGATCTGGAACTTGTAGTGATCCATGTCGGCCGTGCGTACCACGTAGATCGTCGGAGTCGGGGTCAGCACGTGGGTCATGATGTTGTAGTCGTACCAGTCTTGCAGCACGTAGTCGGGCTGATCGTTGTCGTCGTCGCCATCGGGCTGATCGGCGAGGTAGCCGTCGGCCGGGGCGACCTTCACGTCATCGAAGGTGGTGTCTTCTAGCAGGGCCGCCTCGACCCCCGCGCTCCCTGAGGCTCCGCCGTTGAGCTTGATGTGGAACCGCTGAAACCCGAGATCCCAGTCCTTGTCCGCCTGAGGATCGGAGACCTCTAGTTGGGCTCCGTTGGCGAGATCGAGGTAGATCCAGTCCTCGTCCGAGGTGGCGTCGACTCGGGTCAGATAGACTCCATCCCCTTCGTCGGTGTGTTCAACCTGAGGTCCGCCGCCCATGTCGCCGGCCATCGTCTCGGTTTCCGCTTCCATGTCCATGTCCATGTCCATGTCCCCGTCCCCTGCGGAGAGATCGGGCGCGCATGCGCAGACAAGAGCGAGGGTGGAGGTTAGGGTGATGGAGCGTGCTGTGCGCATTTTGGTTCGTCCTCAATAGCGGATCGTCACTCCGCCATAGTATGTCCGTGGCTGCAGGGGATTGTCGGTGGCGTTGCCGGCATTGAGCAGGTTTTCGATGCCCACGAACACCTGGGCGTAGCGGAAGAATCTCTGGCTGAACCGGAAATCGACGGTCGCGAAGGCGGGGCTGGTCACCTCTTCCACGTCGTCGTCGTCGTCATCATCGTCGTCGTCATCGTCATCGGTGCCGACGAAGAAGGAGCGGGTCCCGATAATCGAGCTTCGCAGCCGGAACGAGGTGCCGGACGTGGGATGTCGAAATCGCAGCCCCGCGGTCCCCGAGTGGCGGGGCCGGCCGGGCAGCGGCCGCCCCGTGGCGTGGTTGATGGTGTGCACGAAGGTGTACGAGCCGTCGAGGGTCAGCCGCCGAAGGATCGTGATGGCTGCCTGGCCCTCCACTCCTCGCGTGGTCGCCTCGCCGACGTTGACATACTCGAACAAGGTCGCGGTATCCACGTCGCTGGGGTCGGTGGTGTCGGTGACGATGGTGTCTTGCAGGCGGTTGTCGAACGCGTTGGCGGCCAGCCAGATCCAGCTGCGGGGGCGATACTCGGCCGAGATCGACGTGCTCCACGACGTCTCCGCCTGGAGCTCGGGGTTGCCCTGGACCGTGTAGCCAACGCTGGGGTTGGCGAACAACAAGAACATCTCGCGAAACGAGGGGGCGCGGTAGCCTCGACCGTAGCTCGCGCGCATGGTCCAGCGCTCGTTGGGCACCACCATCATCGCGATGCGCGGCGTGGGGTAGAGCCCGAAGAATGTGTCGTAGTCGAGGCGGAACCCGGGGAGGATCACGATCTTCGGGGCGAGGGTGGGGGTCCACTCGTCCTGCAAGAAGATCGCATAGCGCTGCCGGTCGACGGTGGGCGGCACGATCCGCTCGGTGGCGAGCTGCTCGACCTGGGTGTCCGCTCCCGCGCTGAGCACGTGGTTGTTGAGCTCGTGGTCGTACTGAACGGTGAGTTGCCCCAGGTGATCGAAGGTGTCCTGAGTCTGGTCCAGCTCGGTCGAGCCCCGCTGATCTTGGAGGAATTGGTCGCGCCAGAGGTTGTAGCTGGCCCACAACGTCAGCCGAGAGTGCTTGCCCTCCAATCGGGGGCGGAGCGTAGTCTGGATGACCTCGCTGCGGTTTTGGCGGTCGAAGACCGCGCCGGTGGCCGTCCCGTTGACCAGCAAGGCATCTCGCCGCAGGTAGCTGCCGCGCATGCCCAGGGAAAATGGGCCCAGGTCCTCCAGATCGTGAGTCGTCGCAACGTTGAACTGGTTGGACTGGGGTCCGGTGGTGGAGATGTCCGAGGGATCCGCGTCCCATCCGTCGGTGTGGTGCCAGCCTCCGGTCAATGACCCGCGGTAGCGCTTGCGCGCCAGTCCCACCCGACCGGTCAGATCGACGGTGTTGAACGATCCATAGGCAAAGTGCACCTCGCCTTCGTGATCCTTGTTGGGGCGGCGGGAGATGAGGTTGACCGTCCCCGCGAGGGCGTCGGCTCCGTAGAGCACCGATGATGGACCGCGCACCAGCTCGATCTGCTCGATCTCCTCGGCGGGAAAGCGCGATAGATCCAGCACGCCGTTGACCCGCCCCGTCGTGCGCTGTCCGTCCATGAGGACCACCGTGTAGCTGGGATCGAGTCCCTGAAGGCGAATGCCCACGCCGCCGATGCCTCGGGTGAGCTGGACGCCCGGGGTCTCCTCGAGGATCTCTGCGAGGTTCTCTGCTCCGCTGTCTTCGATCTCCTGGCGGTCGTACACCTGGGTGGCGACGGGCGAGTCACTCTGGGTGCGCTCGGTTCGGGTTCCAGTGACGACGATGGTCCGAACATCGCTGTCGTCGTCGGCGTCGTCGCTGCCCTCGCTGCTGTCCTCGGCCGCGGGCTGCTCTTGCTCGAGAGCCTCGCTCTGTGCGTCGGCGGGCGGGGCGGCCGCCATCAGGGCCAGGGTGAGCCAGGTGATCACGGCTCGTTACGCCTCCGACGCAGGAGGACGAGCGCCAGCATCATCCATAAACCGGCGAGTGGTCGTCGATCGTCTTGTGCGGTGCAACTACAGCCCGAGCCTCCATCGTCAATCGCCCCGCCGTCGCTGGAGTTACCGGTAGCGTCGCTGGTGGAGCCGCCGGTGGAATCGTCGTCCTGCGCGCCGGTCTCGTCGCTGCCTCCGGTCTCGTCGACCGAGCCGCTGCTGCTACCGTCATCATCCCCCCCATTGTCTGGGATCGGCTCGATCCCACATCCGCTGACGTGATCGGCCGAGCCAATACACACTCGGCCCTGCGCCGATCCGTCGGCGATCACCGGGCGCGTGGCCACGATCCAGTAGCCCCCGGCGGGGAGATCCGGCTCGTACACGACCTGCGACCCCGCCTGGGCCGCGTCCCACTCCGCAATCGCGTCGCCCACCGCCCCGTCGCTTTCGAATCCTCCCACGGGATGCAGAGAGAACAGGGCATCGGGCAGCTCGGCATCCGCCCCGAACACCAGAGCGCCACCAGCGTGGTCGATCCGCCAGTAGGTGGCGGCCAGCGGATACAGGCGGGCGTTGAGGTCGAGGGTGGGGCCCTCGGCGTCGGCGTCGATCGGATCGAGCTGCCCGGCATATTCGTGCGACTGCGCGGCCCCGGCCCGGAATCCCGCGGCGAGGTTGTAGCGGGCGAACACCGGCCAGGCGTCGGCGAGCGTGTCGCCGGCGTTCGCGATCGCCTGCTCCATCACGACCTGCGCTGGCTCTGCTCCGTCGGCGTCGTCGAGCGCCAAGAGCAATTCCTCGATCACCGAGTCACCGGCGCGGGTCGAGATGAACTCCCACCAAAGCGCCGTGCCGTAGGCAAAGACGGGCACGGGCCCGAGCGGAGGCTCGTAGATCGGGCGGCCCGGGCTGGCCAGGTAGCCCCCGCACGCGTTGATGAAGTCGAGCAGCGAGTCGTCGTAGCGCCGCGTGCCCCAGGTCGCGGTGCCCTCGCTCACCCAGATCGGCAGCTCGGCGTAGGCGGCCTGGATCGCGTGGAACAGCTCGTGGGAGCCCACGACGCGAACCGCGTCCTCCAGGCTCGGGTAGCCGTAGCCGGCAAAGTCGTTCTCGATGGTCAGAAACCCGGAGCAGTACCCGGACTCCGCGGTGCAGGCGTCGACGCCGAAGCGCCCGTCGGCTGCACCGCCAAAGTCCACCAGATAGACGTCGAGCGCCGCGCTGCCTCCTAGCTCGACGCCGACCTCCGTCTCGGCCACGGGCTCGCGCAGGCCCTGGACCAGGGTGAAATAGTCGAGCGCGTCGGCGGTGGTCAGGGCCACCAGCTGGGGGAAGTCGGGGACCGCGTCGGCGTCGGCGTCCGTCAGCAAGGTGACGTTGGGCCCTTCGATGCTGTAGTGCACCCGCACCAGCCCCGTGGGCTCTTCCCAGCTGGTGACCACGTCGGCCGGGTCGAAGCCCCAAAGACCGCCCTCGGTGGGGCGCGGCTCGGCGCGAGCGTCGGCTGCCACCAGCACCACGCTCGCCAGCCCGAAGACCCCCGCTATTCGAGAAACGCCCATCGCCAGCTGAAGTTGGCCGAGCCCATGCCCATCATGCCGTTGTCGTTACAGCCGTCTTGACCGGCCTGGTAGTAGGCTTCGATGACGAGCTTGACGTGGCTGCCATCGGCGAGCTCGAGCACAAAGGGCACGAAGGTGGTCGCCACGCACCCCGGGTAGGTCCACCAAGGAGTGAGCCGGTAGTTGGGAGCGCCTTGGCCGGTGCCGTCGTCGATGAGGTTGCAGTCGGCGTCGTAGAACTCGTCCGACGCCATCATGGCGTCGTCGGGCAGCGCGGTGATTTCCTCGTAGGTCGAGCCGTCCAGGATGGCCGCGCTCACCGTCGACGGCCCGCCGACGCCGCCGTTGAGCCGAATGCCGAAGCGCTTGGCCGCGATGTCCCAGTCGGTCGAGTCGAGGGCCTGAATGTCGTCGATGTCGACCTTCTCGAGGCCCTCGGCGGTGAAGCGCAGGTAGATCCAGGGGTTGTTGGGCGCCTCGACGATGCCGCCGGCGGTGGCGTCGACGGTCGACACCCAGTCGTCTCCGTCGGCGGCGTTGGTCGCATCGCCGGAGCTGATGGTGCCGTCGACCAGGCCCAGATCGAGGATCATCTGATCGTTGCAGTTGTCCGCCGGGGTGCCGGTGGTCGGGTTGTCGTCCGAGTTGTTGCCGGCGGTCGTGTCCGGATCGGGGGTGGGCGTCTCGTCGCCGGTGCTCTGCCCGCTGGTCATTCCGGGTGGAGTCCCCGAGGAGCCAGGGGAGGGCGTGGTCTCGCTGGTGTCCGAGTCGTCTCCAGCGTCGGCATTGCCTCCGTCGTCTCCGCAGGCAGGTACAGCGAGCACGGTGAGCAGGAATAGGCGTTCAATCATTCGCAGGTTCATCGCGGTCCTCGTTCGAATCGCTGGGGACGGCTTCGGCTGGCGGGGTCGGAGCGGTCGGAGTGCTCGTGGCTGGCCCAGGAGGCTCGGCCGAAGGGGGAGTGAAGTCGGCGTTGGGATCCTCGCGCCGGGGCTTGGAGGACGACGGAGGAGCAGTCGGGTTGTCGTCGCGCGGAGTAGCGGCGGGAGTGGCTGGCTCGGGAGCGCCCGACTCCATCGGCTCGGGATCCTGTGCGGGGGAACACTGAGCGCTGGAATCACCCGAGCAGTAGAAGTCGACCCCGCGGCAGCGAGCCGTCCAGCTCATCTGACTCCAGCCGACCGAGACCTCCGAGACCTCGATCGTCTTCGGCGGACAGCCGATCGCACTCGAGGACGAACGGGCCAGATCGCGAGCACAACCCCCCAGCCCAGTGATGAACACGAGGGCGAGGACGGTGCTCGACCCGAGCAGGGCACGGGGCCGATGGTCGGCATTATTGAAAACGACTTTCAAAACGCCTCGGATCGTAACGGTAGCGGTTAAACGAAGGGAGTGCTACGGGGGATCGAGCCGATAGCCCGGAGCATCGCTCGCGCGGAGCGCCGTCGCGCATGGGGGACTCCTTGAGTCGAGTTCCAATTGTAGGCTCGATCTCTTCTCGTGCAGACCTGGTGCAGATCAGGACGATCTGCCGGTTCCATTTTAATGATTAAGACTTTCATTTTCAAATAAAAAATTCGAAATGACGCGTATATCGCCAGATCCGAGGCGGCGGAGCGAGCGCAGAACCGGCTCCAATTTGGGCATAGACGGCGCTCTTCGCGAAGTCTCGATTCATCGGGAGGTCGGTGACCCGGTGGTGATGCATTCTTGGATGAAATCCATTATCAGTGACCTATGGACGACGCACGATGTGGCCGAGGTCTGATCACCATCGCGTGCTGGCTCGCGGCGTGTGCCACGGCCGATCGCTCGACGGAACAACCGGCGGCGGAGGTTCCGGTCGCGGTCGCCTCTTCGGTTCGCACCGTCGAGGCCGAGCCGATCCCCACCACCATCGAGGGTCCCTCGTATCTGATGCCTCGCGGGCTGACCAGCTTTGGGGCGGCCCCGCTGGACGGGTCGCTCTATATTCTCGGCGGCTACTTTGGCCGGCCCCACGACTACTCCGAGGCCGGCCAGTCCGGTGAGCTGCTGCGCCTGGATCTGAAGACCAACCAGTGGACTCGGCTGGGCGATGTCGACAAGGCGCAGAGCGTGACCCTGGTGGCTCACGAGGGACGGCTTTATCGGGTGGGTGGCATGCAGGCCCGCAACGCGGCGGGATCTCCCGAAGACCTCCATTCGCTCGACACGGTCGAGGTCTTCGACGTGGCGACCTCCGCTTGGTCCACGTTGCCCTCGCTCCCGCAGCCGCGCTCGTCCCACGAGGCCATCGTGGCCGACGGGAAGCTGTGGGTGGTGGGCGGCTGGACGCTCGCAGGTGAGTCCCGGACCTGGCACACGACGATCCTCAGCCTCGATCTGGCCGATCCCTCCAAGGGGTGGACGGAGATCGATGCCCCCTTCCAGCGTCGGGCGCTGGCGGCCGCCGCCATCGAGGGCAAGATCGTGGTGATGGGCGGCCTGGACAGCGAGCGTCAGATGTCGACCTCGGTCGACATCTACGATTCAGCGAGCGGCCAGTGGAGCACGGGTCCGCAGTTCGCCGGTCCGGGCTTTGGCCTGGCCGCGGCCGTCTACGGGGGGACCGTGTTCGGCTGCGGGATGGACGGCGTAATCCACCGCTGGCAACCGGGCGAGTCGGCCTGGGTCCGCGCCGGCACGCTGGCCTATCCGCGCTTCTTCCACCGCATGGTGCCCACGGGCTCGGGTGAGCTCTTGGTCGTGGGGGGCATCCGGCACGGGAAATCGGGGAAGCGGGTGCGGCCGATCGAGCGGATCCCCGTGCAGCCCGCCGCGGGCGAGCCCACGATGCTCTCGTATGCGCTGCCCTCTCCGCTGCCCAGCAAGAACCGCCAGGGGGTGGCGCTCGAGGGGGACACGCTGTTCTTCTTTGGGGGCAACAAGAGCCTCGGGCAGCACGACTTCGAGCCCAAGTTCTTCACCGACGAGGGCCAGGCCCTCAACCTGGCCTCGATGGAGTGGCGCCCGATCGCGCCCTACCCCGAGAAGCGACAGACCATGTCGACCTTCGTGACGAAATGGGGGCACGTCGTGTCGGTGGGGGGCTTCGGGCACGACGGGGAGGTCGCGCGCAGCCACCCCGAGATCTTCGCGTACGATCCGGGCAAGGACGCCTGGAAGCAGATCGGCCAGCTCCCGGCGCAAGGGCGCACGCAGTTTGGCTTGGCGGTGCGAAGCGAGGACAAGGAGGTCGTGCTCTTCGGAGGGCTCGACTTCGACCCGCGCCGTCCCAAGAACGATCAGTTTCGGCACGAGCTCGAGCTGCTGCGCGCCCCGCTGTCGCCCTCGGGGATGAACTTCGAGGGAGCGGGGATCGAGCTCCGCGAGCCGCGGCGGGCCTTCGCCGGCCAGCTGCTGGGCGATCGCTACTACGTGGTGGGTGGCATGAAGGAGGGCTTTTCGTTGGTGGACACCTGCGAGGCCTACGACTTTGGCGCCCGCAAGTGGGAGACGATCGCGTGCCCCAACCACGCGCGGCTCTCGGCCCAGATGGTCGCGATGGGCGGCAAGCTCTACCTGGCGGCGGGCTCCTCCAAGGTGGGTACCGGCAAAGACGTGAAGTTGCAGTCCGATCCCTCGCTCGAGGTTTACGATCCCGAGACGAACCGGTGGACGATGCTGGTGCAGACGCTGCCCATCGAGCCCAAGCACATGCGGATGCTGGCCTACAGGGATCGGCTGGTGCTGGTGAGCACCCACAACGACGACGGCGTGGCCCGGCTCGTCTTGCTCGATCCGGCGCGCTGAGGGTTCACGACCGGCTGTCCCGAGCGCGGCCGGCCGGGCTCGGGTACCCTGGGGGCGCCCATGAAGCTGCTCGCGATTCCCGGAAGCCTCCGTCGTGCCTCGGTCAACCGCGCCCTGCTGGTCGCCGCCGGTGAGCTCGTGCCCGAAGGGGTCGAGCTCACCATCGCGGAGCTGCACGAGATCCCGCTCTACAACGGGGATCTCGATACCGACGCAGATCGGCCCGCGCCCGTCGAGGCGTTCAAGGCCAAGATCGCCGAGGCCGACGCGCTGCTCATCGCCACCCCCGAGTACAACTACGGGATCCCCGGGGTGCTCAAGAATGCGATCGACTGGGCCTCGCGCCCCGCCTATCGCTCGGTGTTCGCGGGCAAGCCGGTGGCGATGGTGAGCGCCTCTCCCAGCGCCATGGGCGGGGTGAGGGCCCAGGCCCACCTCAAGCTGGTGCTGCTGGGCATGGCCTCCGAGGTGTTTCCGTACCCGGAGTTTGCGGTGATGGGCGCATTCAAGAAGTTCGAGGACGGGCGCCTGACCGACGAGGACACGCGGCAACGGCTGCAGGCGATGTTGGCCGATCTGAAGGCCTGGGTGGAGCGACGCGCACCGGCCTGAGGCTCACTGCTCGGGCCATCCCGGGCAGCCCGCCTCGGTCTCCTGCCCGGGCACGAGTGTGCACATGGTGATTAGCTCCAGTGTGTCCGGGTCGACTCGGAACAGATCGATAGGACTAATCGTCTCTTCGGTGAGCGGATCGTAGTCGAGCGCGCCCGAGGCCCCGGCCACGTTGACGGGTCGGCCCGAGCCGAAGCTGGCCACGACGGTTTGCCAGCTGGTGGGGCGGATCGGCAGCGACGGTCCGCTCGAAAGCTGGCGCATACCCTGGGCGATGCCGATGCCCGTGACCTCGCCGGTCTGTTGGAGCGACCAGGCGGTGCCGTAGAGGACCATCCAGCTCGCGTCGAATGCGTAAGGGGTGAAGCCCGAGGTCTCCGGAGTCTCGCCAAACTGGGCGCTGAAAGCGGACACGAAGGACTTGTAGGTGATGCTCTCGGCATCGGCGGGAGAGGGGCGGCTGGCACGGATCGCCGCGAATCGATTCGCCCCCTGGGCGGCCTGGGGGTAGATTGCGATGTCGAAGGCGCCGTCGGCGAGGAACAGCCCCGTGTCGTCGTAGTCGGGGTTGGTGCCGATGGCGTTGAGGAAGGCGACGATGTCACTCTTCTCGGCCGAGATGAACAGCACCTCTTGGGCGCCTTGGACCCCCGCGTCGACGATCTGCTCGTCTCGCAGCGAGTCGTCGTCGAAGGGGAGCAGCTCGACCTCTCCTTCGAAGGTGCTGGCGAAGGCCTCGGCTAGGCCCTCGCCGTAGGGCCCGCTCTCGAGCACCACGGTGACCTCGGTGATGCCCCGCTGCTCCATGTCGATCGCGATGGCGGCTCCCTGCGCGCTGTCGGGAGGGACGGTGCGCCAAAGCAGGCCCGGGCGGTCGTTGCTGTGCTCGAGGCCGTCGAGCGAGATGAGGGCCGGGCTGGTGGCCGAGGGAGAGATGATGAGGGTGTCGATGGTGTCGATGGTGCGGAGCGCGACGTAGGCCTCTTCGGTGCGGGCCGAGGTCGCCAGGCCCACGATCGCCGGCACGCCGATCTCGTCGGCGAGGTAGCGGGCCATCTCTACGTTGGCGGTCTCCTGGTCCAAGCCGTCGGAGGTTCCTTCTATGTTGGTGCAGTGCACGAAGCCGAAGTCCTGGCCCAGCAGGCCCTCGGCGTCATTGACCTGGCGTATGGCCAGCTCGATCGAGCGTAGCTCGAGGGGGAAGGTCTCGCTGTCGTAGACGCTGCCCACCAGCAGCCGATCGGCGTAGGACTCGGGCTCCTGCAGCAGATCCTCCGGGATCGTATTGCCGCAGCGTGGGTGGGGCCGGGCTGGCTCACAAAGGCCGTCGGTGCACACATGACCCCAGCCGAACGCGTTCCGGCACTGGGCATTGGTTTGGCAGCGCGTGAAGTCGACCGTGGTCAGCGAACACGCCAGGGCGCCCGCTGCGACCAGCAGCACGAGTGGCCCAGCCAGGGGACGCACCTGCATGGAGACGAGCCTACCGGATACGGCGGGCGCTGACGACGGCGATCCCGGCGCTGGGGCCAAGGCGCGAGTCCGGATAGTTCCAGGGCGTGAGGGCTGAGCTCGTGTCGTCGTGGCCCGCGATACGATCACGCCGCGAGCACGCCAACCAACCCATCGGGCTCAGGGCTCAGGGCTCAGGGCTCAGGGCTCAGGGCTCAGGGCTCAGGGCTCAGGGCTCAGGGCCCCTGCCGCTACCCGGATCGCCGGATCATAGGAAATGCAAAGCATGCATGTCGTATCGATGCAATGCATGTCGGCAATGGTCATCGGCGCTAAGGTATTCATGCCCGGGTGTGGGTCTTGGATGGTGTCCGGGGCGGGTTCGCGTGTGAGCGTCGCTATGTCGAGGTGCGTGAGGTCCTCATGACCGAGGGCCCGAACGCCGATCTCGAACAATCTGGGGAACGTATACTTTCGCCAGAAGAAGTACGACAAAGCCGAGCGGGACTATCGACGCACCCTGGACCTGCGGAGGCGCGTTGAGGGGGCCGAGCATCCGGACGTCGCTAGAGCTTTGAACAACCTGGGGAACGTGTATTTCGGCCGGCTACAGTATGACAAGGCCGAACGGGCACATCGGGCCGCGCTCGAGATCCTCGGGCCTGCGTTGGGAGGTGAACATCCCGATGTTGCGCTGGTCATCGACAACATCGGGAATGCGCTCGTGGGCCAAAAACAGTACGCGGAGGCCGAGCGAGAACATCGCCTACGCGAGCCTCGAAGACGAGGGGCGACAAGGAGCGGTGGAGGTCGATGTTTGGTTGGACCGCTACCGCTAGCGGTAAGCGGGTACATGAACTGCCTGTCATATCATGGACTCCGGCGCTCCAACGGGACCGCCTCGGGCTTCACGACTTTTTGCAACACCGTTGCAATGACGCAGCATCAACTGCTCATGCTCGGGGGACTATAAAGAGGATGTAATCCTCCGTCCACGCAGTCACCTGACGAGTCGGACTCCACGGGGAAGGATGAACCGGCCCATAGCGGGCCTGGTTCGCTCACGTAGGGGGGTCCCCGAAGAGCGCGGGCCGGCCGGCCGATGCCCCATAAAGAGCGTCACACCGGCGTTGACGAGCGCATTCGGTGTGCCGCCGATCTCACTCGGGTTTGCTCGGAAGTCTGGATCGACTCGAGGGGAGTGTACATCTGATGCTCGACCAGATCGGGACACGTATCGCCGACGACCCGGGGAATGTCATGGCTCGGTGGGGCACATTGCCTCAATGAGGTCAATGTGGAACATCGAATCACACTATGAAGTGATGCTTTCGCGGTGAGGTGGTGAACATCGGTCGCGATTTCGCCAGTCACGATTGCCAGTCACGATTGCCAGTCACGAATTTTCGACTCGTGATAACCTCGTGTGACGAAGCCGGGGGTGGCTGCGGAGGGCAATGGGAATGAAGGTAGGCCTCGACGGGGCTGCGTCGAGTCCATCCGATTGCGCGGTCCAGAATCATGACGCTGAGAACGCGGATATTCGCCGGCTATGCGCTGGTTTTCGCCTTCACGATCGTCCTTGCCCTGGTCATGCTCCAGAGCGTGTAGGTGCATCAGCCATGAGCATGCCGAGCCCTGGTAGGCGCCCCGGATCCCCGCTGGGGCCCAGGAACCCGAAGCGCCGCTACCAGAGCCGGTCGCCCTATATCCTGATCGCCGACGACTACCCGGAGAACCTGGCCGTGTTGCGCTGGACCTTGCGTGACGTGGACGCCACGATCATCGAGGCATCCGACGGTAACCAGGCCCTCGCCGCATCTGCCGAGCACGACCTGGCCCTGGCGATCATCGACGTTCGCATGCCGGTCTTGGATGGGTTCGAGGTCGCCGAGTTGCTACGCTGCGAACCGCGCACCCAGAGCCTCCCCATCATCTTCCTGACCGGATCGATCATCGACGAGCAGAACGTCTTTCGAGGATACGAAGCCGGCGGGGTCGACTACATCATCAAGCCCTACAACCCCAAGATCCTGCTGGCCAAGGTCGAACTCTTCCTCGAGTTCGAGCGGCAGCGTGAGGAGTTGGTGCTGCATCGCGAGCACCTCGCCGAGCTGGTCGAAGCACGAACCAAGCAGATCCAGTCCCTCAACCTCTCACTGCATCAGTCCCGAGATCGCCTGCGTGCGGCGCTGGAGCAGTCGACCGCGATCGTCGCGAGCATCAGCGACGCCGTGCTGGTGATCGACCCGGAGGGCATTGTGCTGTTTGCCAACCCTGCGTCCGAGCAGCTGCTCGGACGCAGCCCGGCCGAGCTGGTGGGCACCCGCTTCGGGTTCCCTGTCGAGCCCGGCGCGGGCACCGAGCTCGAGCTGGAGGGCGACCTCGACCCCCGGTATGCGGAGATGACGATCGTCGAGTTCGAATGGCAGGGCAAGCCCGCCTGGCTCGCCTCCCTGCGCGACATCACGGCCCACCGGCTGGCCAGAGATCTCCAGGCACGCCTGGTCCACGCCGATCGGCTCACCTCGATCGGCCAGCTCGCCTCTGGGGTTGCGCACGAGATCAACAACCCCGCGCACTTCATCATGGCGAACCTCGAGTCGATGACCCAGGACTTCCAGGTCCTCGGTCGGGCGGTGGCGGCCATGTCCGAGTGCTCCCCGCAGGTCGACGCGTTGTTGTCCGAGCACGAGGTGATCACCAGGCTCGACGACCTCGACGAGATGGTGCGCGACAACCTCGACGGCATCCATCACATCGCCAAGATCGTCAAGGATCTACGCTCCTTCTCGTACATCGATCGGGACGAGATCGAGCTGGTCGACCTCAACGAAGTGGTCGACGTTGCGTGCGGCATGACGTACAACGAGATCCGTCACCGCGCCCGCCTGGTCAAAGAAAAAGGGCGGCTGCCTCGGGTAGCCGCAGACCACGGCAAGCTGGCGCAGGTGCTGATCAACCTGCTGCTCAACGCCGCCCACGCCATCGAGGAGGGGGCGGCCGAGGACAACCTCGTCCGCATCCGGACCTCGGCAGACGGCGAGCAGCTCACGATCACGGTGGAGGACACCGGGCACGGCATCCCCGAGCAGGTGCGCCGGCGGATCTTCGACCCGTTCTTCACCACCAAGCCACGCGACAAGGGCACGGGCCTGGGCTTGTCGCTCAGCGCTGAGATCATGCGCCAGCACGGCGGGGAGATCGAAGTGGAGAGCCAGGAGGGCAAGGGCACGTGCTTTCGGCTCACGCTGCCGGTGGTGACTCCGCTGACCGCGGATCTACCCTCGGGCGCCTTCCGGTCGGCGCGCCCCGGGCCCCGGGTGCACGCCCGCGTGCTGCTCATCGACGATGATCCGCGGCTGCTCATGGCGCTCGGCCGCGTCCTGAGCCGCGAGCACGACGTGGTCATCGCCCGTGGCGGCGCCGAGGCGCTCGCAATTCTCGAGGATGACGACCGCTTCGACGTGATCCTGTGTGACCTGATGATGCCGCAGATCGATGGCTTGATGGTCCACGAGGCGATCCACGAGCAGAGCCCGCACCTGCTGGAGCGCGTCGTGTTCTGCTCGGGCGGCGTATTTACCGAACGGATCAAGCGTTTTACCTCCACCATCAGCAACATCTGCCTCGACAAGCCCATCACTGCGGAACAGCTGCTCAGCGTCATCGAACAGGTGGTGAGGCGGCGCGGGGGGTGACGAAGCTGGCGCGGGCGACGGTGTCATCGCGGCTGAAGCGCTGCGATCGACGCTTGATCATCGTAGAGGATCCGGGCGAAGAAAGGTTCCGCCGAAGAAAGTACCGCCATGGACCCGATGTCGCCGCTCGTCCCTGCTGCCCTGCTGACCATGATGGCTGGCTGCGCAGCTGTCCGCCCCGTGACCACGCCGGCTTCTGCTCAGCCCGGGAGGACCGCCGGCCACGAAACGGACGAAGCCTGGACCCCGGCAATGCAGATGACTATGCAACGGGTGACCAATCCGAGGATCTCGCCGACGGGCCAGCGGGTCGTGTTCGAGGTGGCCCGCGCGGATCTCGAATCAGACCGCTGGGTGCGTCGACTTCACATTGCATCGTCGGACGGTGAGGGTGCCAGTGTGCCGCTGGATCGCTGCGAAGGGTGCTGGGATGCCCAATGGGGATCGAATGACTCTTCGCTCTATGTTCGCGCGCTCGATGAGAACAAGCGAGAACGCGTGCACGTGTTCTCGCTCGACACCGGAGCCATGCGGCCGATCACGCCCGAGAACGCCCTCGTGGGTTGGTTTCAGGTATCCCCCACCGGAGAGTGGGTAGCAACCACGACATTCGAAGGAGAGTCGGATAACGCCGCTCGGTGGACGCTCAGTGCGGTCGCCGTGAGCGACGGTCGCATCATCGGATGGGACGACCCCGGAAGCGTGGCGGAGTTCTCTTGGTCCCCCAGCGGTGATCGTATCGTGGCGGCGTACCAGCCGGCCGCGGCTCCCGATTGGCGGCAGAAATCCCTCGTGGTCCTGGATCTCGCGACGGGGGAGCGGATCCCGCTCAGTACCGGACCGGGAGCGGCGTGGATGCCCCAGTTCGGCCCACAAGGTCGGAGGATCGCGTTCGTCGCGAGCCCTGGGGCCGCTACCTGGATGCGAGACGCTCAGTTGCGAGTTCTTGATCTCGAGAGCGATACGTTGACATCACTCGCTTCAACGCCCGACGACAACGTCGACCTGCTGGCGTGGCACCCGAACGGGACGGCGCTGCTCGGCCTGGAGTACGAGGGCTCGGCACGCCGGCTCGTATCGGTGCCGCTCGATGGTGGACCGCCGCGATACGTCGGCCCGAACGACCGTTCATTCCGAGACACGCACGTCTCGGGCAACCGCATCGCGTTCACCTCGGAGCGATGGGACGAGCCGCCCGAAGTCTTCGTCGCGGAGTGGCCGGACCTTCGGGCGAAACAGATCTCATCCGTTCAGCCCCCGGTGGTCGCACCGCTCGGGCACACCACCGCGGTTCGTTGGATCTCCGACGATGGGACCGAGGTCGAGGGCCTGCTGACCTATCCGGTCGGGTACGAGGCCGGCACGCGCGTCCCGCTGCTCGTCCGCCTTCATGGGGGTCCGCCCTTTCCGGCGTCGGACGGCTTTCTCGGCGGAACCTATAGGACCGCATACCCGCTCGCCTCGATGGCGTCGGAGGGCTTCGCGGTCCTCCAGCCCAACTTCCGCGGATCGACCGGGTACGGGCGCCAGTTCAGGCACGACCTCCATGCAGACTGGGGAGGACAAGACTATCGGGACGTGATGGCCGGCGTAGACGCGCTTGTTGCCCGCGGGATCGCAGACGCGGACCGCTTGGGGGTGATGGGCTGGAGCTACGGCGGCTATCTTGCCGCGTGGATGATCACGCAGACCGACCGATTCGCGGCGGCGTCGGTCGGCGCGGCGATGACCGATCTGGCGACGTTCGACGAGACCACCAGCCTCGGTGGCATGCTCGTCGACTGGTTCGGCGGGCCTGCCACAGATCGCATCGATCGCTATCGACAGCGTTCACCGATCACACATGCTCGGAACGTGCGGTGCTCGGTGCTCGTGCAGCACGGAACGGAGGACTCGCGCGTGCCGATCGCTCAAGCCCGCATGTTCGCGGCGGCCCTGGAACAGTCGGGCATCGATCATGACGTTCGAACCTATGCCGGCGGTCACGGTCCGCGGACGCCCCGGGCGGAACTCGCGGTGCTCGAGCAGAACCTCGAGTGGTTCATCCGTACGCTTCGCGACCGTGGCGTCGATACCCCGCCGGTGCTCGGGGGTGTTGAACGGCGGGAGGCCTTGGCGTGCGCCGAGGCGTCGTCGTGCTCGTTTACGAGTCCAGCGGAGCGACCCGTCGGGCTGCACGCCGTGCCATCGCGCCGACCCCGACGGCTAGCGCCAGCAGCCACGCCACGCCCCACCAGGCGCTCGACGGCACCGCGGGTTCCACGAACCGAAAGTCGGGAATCGCTCGGGCCTGGTCCAGCGTGAGTCGGCTTCGACCGACGGTGGCCGGTCCCACGGCTTCGTGGAGCACCTTCAGGTGTTCTCGAACTTGCCGCCGGTAGTCCGCCGCGCGCTCGGCTCCCACACCAGCCGCATCTTGAAGAATGCGGTACGCCAGCATCGTCGGTGCGGCGAGCTCGATCCGATCGGCAACCGCTGCTTGGGCCGCCCGCTGCTCTTCGAAACGCGCAACGAGAGGCGCGGTGCTGGAGTTGATGTTGATGTTCGCCAGGTACGACGCCCGGAAGAACCCAGGCACTGCTTGGTCTGCCGAGCCTGCGTGGATGTCGTGCTCGGCCATGTAGACCTCCGCGCGCTGTTCGAGCTCGCGGCGGCTTTGCGCCTCGGCCTGCCGGGCCTGGGTCAAGTAGGCAACCCGCGATGGGGTTGGGTACACGGCTTCGGCCGCGAACTGAGCGAACGACGGCACCAGGAGCACCACGACGACCCACGCGGTCACGGCGGCCATCGCGGCCATCGCGGGATCGGAGCTGCGTGCACATCGGGCGGCGATCCATCCGGCCGCTGCCGCCCACAGGGCGGCATAGCCGGTGAACGCGGCCAGCCACAGGGCGAGTCGGCCGAGGTTGCCATCGGCCTCTTGCCCGACGAGGGCGACCACGACCGCGACGGCGCTCGTCACGAGCCACACCGGCACGGCGATGGTGACCAGGCGCGCCAGCACCAGCAGCGCAGGACGAGCGCCCTGCACCATGAGCAGCCGCAGGCGGCCGGTGTGGCGCTCTGCGCTGAGAACATCGAAGGTCGACAGCAGCAAGACCAGCGGGAACAACACGACCGCGAGGTAGGTGAGATCGAGCCCGCGCATCGAGAGGGCGGAGGATCCCTCGACCTCGTAGCGGCGAAATAGCGATGCGTCACTCTGCCAGCCGCTGATGAGGGCCGTGTGCGGATGAATGCTCTCGCGCTGGTGTGAGAGCTCGGCGAGCGGTCCGGGGGGCAGGACCGCCAGCAGGGTCAGGTTCATGGGCCGAGCCTCGAACGGTGAGCTCGTCTCGCTCGACAGGACGCGCTCGAGGTCCGCCATCCATGCCGACCGTTCTTGCCGCAGATCTGCGGGACGGTCGTGCTGAGCCTGGGCTAGCGCTCGCTTCCAATGCAGACCGTCGATGCCCGCCCACACCGCCAGGGCCGTGTAGAGGACCAGCAACGCCAGCCGCGCCGGTGAACGCCGAAGCAGCCGGGTGCACTCTTGCCGCACGAGCACGGCGATCACGTGAGTACCTCGACTTGCATCGCGCGCCGTGTCCTGCCCACGGCCACAGCCACCGCCAGCACGAGCCAGCCCAACAGCGACGCCAGCTCGACCCAGTAGCGTCCTACCACCTCGGCAAGGCCGGGCGGCTGGCCCTGGAAGTCAGCGGTTTGCTCCCAGAGCTCTCGCCCCGCCATGTAGGCGAATCCATCGTTGCCCGCGTTGAGCATCATGTCGCGATTGAGCAGCGCGATGATTCGGCGGCGATGCTGCTCCGCTTGGGCCGTGAACGCTTGCTGGGCCAGCAGATCGGTGCCGGCGATGCCAGCCGACACTCGTTGCAGGGCCAACAGCGGCGACACGACCGTGGCCCCACGCAGGACCCGATCTTGTGCCTGGTACGTCGCCGACATCTCGCCATAGAGGCGGTCATAGACTTGGTTTGCGAACTCTTCGTGAGCCTGTAGCTCCATCGCTTCACGATTGAACCCGAGCTCATCAAAGTCAGTGGCCCCGTGTTCCTTCGCGATCGTCTCTTCGTAGGCAGCGACGGCCGGTCCCTTGGCCTCGCCCTTCCAAAACGCAGTCTGAGCCTCGAGCTGGAGCGATGACTTGAAGGCCCGTTCGTTGATGTCGGGGTGCAACGTCGTGGACAGCTGGGCGCCGATCGTGGGCACTCCGACAATCCACGCCAGCCACAGCGCCGCACCGCCGACCAGGGCGGCGCCGCTGGTCCGGCACATCGCAGACACGGCGACGGCCAATAGACCGAATGCAGTGAGCCCGACCGCGTGCACCGCGATGAGCGCGACGACACGCGGGGGTTCGATCACGTCGACGCCGATGAACGCCGCCGGGAGGAGCGACACGACGACGGCGATGACCGTGAACACCAACGCGGTCGCCACGGCGGCGGTGACCTTGCCAGCGACGAACGCACCGCCCGTTACGCCGGTGGCGGCGATCGAACGGATCGTTCCGCTCTCTCGTTCTCGCGCAACCGCGGGAAACAGGAGCACCAGCAGCGCTAGGCTGCCGACCACCCGGAGCACCCAACCGGCCGACAACGCGGGCAACGGAGCTCGGGCTAGCGTGTCTTCTGCGCGCCGCAAGGTCGCTGGATTCTGGTAGTGAGCCTCCATCCAGACCGCTGCGCCCGCGTAGTCGAACGATCCCGGCTCGAACGCGGCGAGCGCCGGTGTGGGCCGAAATGCGTAGCGCGCAAAGTGGGCGGCCCCGTGCGGGCTGTTGGCGCCCTGCTCGACCCAGACATGATGGTCGTTGACTTCGGCCGCGGCGCGGGCCTGCGCCGCCTCGCGAGCTCGGTTCCAGCCGTCGAGCGACGCGACGCCGGTCAGGACCAGGACCACGACGAGCAGAATGCGGAATTGCCCGTTGCGCGAGTAGTCGAGCAACTCCCGGGCGATGAGCAACTTGATCACGACGCGGCCTCCCGCCCCATGTGCTCCAGATACACTCTCTCGATCTCCAGCGCATCCATCTGCTCGGAGTCCACGATGTCCATCAGACGCCCGGCCTTCATGATGCCGATGCGGGTCGAGCAGTCCTTGGCGCGAAAGATGTCGTGGGTCGCCATCAAGACCGCGCGACCCTCTTGCTTGAAGTCGTTGAGGCGTGACGTGAAGTCCCGAGCCGCGCTCGGATCGAGGCCCGACATCGGCTCGTCTAGCAGCAGAACGCGCGCATCCTTGGCGGCCGCAATGGCCAGCCCAACCTTCTGCCGCATGCCCTTGGAGTAGGCACGCACGGGCCGTTGGGCTTGTGCGGGCTCGAGCCCCGAGGCGGTCAGATACTCCAGCAGTTGCCCATCACTGCGCCGGTGCCCGGCGAGGCGGTCGAAGAAGGCCAGGTTCTCCAAGCCCGTCATCTCGTCGTAGAGGGCGACGTTCTCCGGGATGTATGCGATCGAGCGCCTCGCCTCGGTGGGCTCCTCGTACGGGTCTTTACCGCACACTCGGACCTGGCCCCGGTCGGGGCGCAGAAAACCGAGAAACAGGTTCATCATCGTGGTCTTGCCCGCACCGTTCGCGCCCAGCAGGCACACCGCTTGCCCCGCTTCGACGCTGATGTCGACCGATTCCAACGCAGTCAGCGGCCCGAAATCCTTGCCCACGTCGGTTGCATGGAGCATTTGTGGCAGGCTGTCACAGCTGTACAGGTAGATGCAAGTCAATTGCGAGTATTCAACGGCGACGCCAGCATCGCCGCGGCGTCCTCGGCCTACTCGCGCTGGTACGTATTGGTCAGGTCGTCCTGTAGCACGGTCGCTTCCCCCTCGGCCGTCATGATGAGGTCCGCATCCAGCGTGCGCGCGGTATAGGTCCACCCCGCAGGCAACACCAGGCGCTCGCCGAGCGTCGGGAGATCGGCCAGCACCAGGTCGGGATCCGCGATCTGAGACATCGACTGCATCACGTAGACCACGCCCTCGGGCGACGTGAGCTCGTAGATCTCCTCGCCCGCTCGGTACGTATAGGTCGTGGTCCGCAGGACGGTCGATTCGGTATACGGCCCCGGCTCTTCGCTCTGGCTCGGGTCGATCTCGACCGTTGCGAGGCGTCGCATCTCCAGGTCGCCAAAGGTCTGCAGCTCCATGGAAGGGAGCGCCCCGACCGACCTGTTGAGCCAGTAGCGCGGACCATTGAGTATGACCTCGAGCGCGCCGGTCTCGTACTTGATGGCCTCGGTGTCGATGGCCTCCCAGCTGGCCGCGGGGCAGTCGCCCAGGCCCTGGGTTCCCCAGACTTCCGCCTCGAGCTCGGTGCCGCTCGGTTTCACCAGCAAGATCTCGCAGTAGCGCGAGCCGGGGCCGAAGGGCGCCACCGGTTCCGAGGCAAAGAACTCGACTAGCCGCTCGCCGATCTCTTCGCCTTGGTCGTCTTGCAGGAAGTGACTGGCCTCCGGGAGTCGGTCGTGCGGCTGCCCCGCGGCTCCCGGCACCGAGCTGACCAATAGCTGCTGCGCCTCGCACGATCCCTGCCCGCCGGGATCGTTGGCGGCCCACAGCGTCAAGAACGGTCGCTCGAACGAGGTCAGCCCCGCCCAGGCTTCTTCGGTGACCCCGGGCAGCTCGTTGACGAGCGAAGGGAACACCCGCGCCCCGGCCATATACGTACGGCTGGGGAAGGGCGCGTCGTAGGCCGCTTCTTCGTCGGTCGGCAGGTCGAACCAGGTCAATGCTTCGATGACCTCCGAGGCGTGGAACGACTCGGCCTTCATCGCGTAGATCATCCAATCGCCAAAGTCGCCGTCTCCCGTTTGGAGGAGATCGCAGCCGTCATAGAAGGGCACTTGCTGGGCTGGCATTTGCTCGAAGCTGCTCGGGATGTCCTCGATCTGGTCGGGATCCTCGACCGATGGATAGGGCTGCATCCCCTCCGGGATCACCGGCAAGATGCCGTTGCCCACGGCGATCCGCGCAAACCAATCGGGATGGAGGCCGGCCACCCGCAGCCCGAGGACGCTGCCCCAGTCCTGCACGAAGAGGTTGATGTCGCGCAGCTCGAGCGCCTCGATGAAGCGCTCGAGGCGATCGGCGTGGCCGAGGTAGCTATACGACGCGATGTCGGTGGGCTTGTCCGAGCGACCCATGCCGAGGTGGTCCATCGCGATCACGCGATACCCCGCCTCGACGAGCACCGGAATCATCTTGCGATACAGATACGACCACGAGGGCTGACCGTGGAGCAGCAAGACGACGGGGCCGTCCGCGGGGCCTTCGTCCACGTACGCCTGGCGTAGCCCGTCGATCTCCATGGACTGTGGAGCGAAGCTCCAGCCGGGCAGCGACTCGAAGCACGAGTCCGGGGTACGCACGAAATCGACGCCCGTGTTGGTGGTCATGACCACCGGCTCGGCGTCGCATGGTGTCGAGCCGTCGACCTCCTGGCCGCCATCGTCGTCGTTGCCGCAGCCGGCAATCGCCGTGCAGATGACCAGAGTCAGTGGGAAGATATGTCTCATCCGTATCGTCTCCACGAGGGCTTCGGGTGTAGTGGGGGAGCCTTCGTGTTCTCGGTGTAGGAGGCGGAATCGGCAGCGACAACGTCAATCTGATGCGTTTTGTAGCGAAGCGTAGAGCCGAGCACGTCGCCGGCGGCATGTGCTATAGATCATTGCATCACGATGCAGACCGACGTGGCTCGTTTGCTCATCGTCGAAGACGACGATGAACTGGCAAAGTTGCTCTCCGAGTATCTGGGCCAGCATGGGTTCGAGCTCTCGCGAGTGGCGTCGGGGGACGTGGCCGCCCAGAGCATCCTGAAGATGCAGCCCGACCTGGTCATCCTGGATCTGATGCTGCCCGGGGCGAACGGGCTCGACGTCTGCCGCCAGGTCCGCGGCGCGTACTCGGGCGCGATCTTGATGCTCACCGCGAGCCAGAGCGAAGCCGACCACGTCGCGGGCTTGGAGCTCGGCGCCGACGACTTCGTCAACAAGCCGATCGAGCCGCGCGTGTTGCTGGCGCGGATCCGCACCCAGCTGCGGCGGCTCGGTGGCGGCCGGGCGTCGGGCTCGGGTGACGACAGCGGGATCCTCCAGGTGGGACCGCTGAAGATCGACGTGACGTCGCGTGATGCCAGCGTCGACGGTCGATCGGTGCCGCTCACCACGATGGAGTTCGACGTCTTGCTAATGCTCGCCAATGACGCGGGGAGCGTGGTCACGCGGGACGACCTCTACCTCAAGGTCATCGGCACCCAATACGACGGGATCGACCGCGGCATGGACGTGCACGTGAGTCGCCTGCGGCGCAAGCTCCAGCGCTCCGGCTTCGACCCGAGCCGGCTCAAGTCCGTGCGCGGTGTGGGTTACCTGTTGGCTTCCCGATGAGACGCTCGTTCCTACGATTGGTCGTTGGCAGCGTGCTGGCGACCTGGGCCGTCGGGTTCGTGGTGCTGGCCGCCTACGGACGAAGCCTGTCCTGGACCGACCGCAGGGCCCAAGGCGATGGTGTATTCCTGTTCTACGAGCTGCTCAGCCAAGTGCCAGTGTCGAGTCGGGCCGAGCGACTGCACGAGCTTCGACCGCACACCTCGATCGAACTCGCGCTGATTTCGATCGAGGAGGTCGAGCGCCGCGTAGGCCGGTCGGTTCGGCCCGGTGATCAGGTCCCGCACAAGGTCTCCATAAGCGAGGAGTGGTACTTCTTGGCGTTCGAAGACGGGCAAGGGGCGCTGGCGGCCGGCCCCGTCGACCCGGGAAGGCCCAATGGCGCTTGGCCGATCGGGGTTCTCCTCGCGATCATCGGCCTCCCGCTCATCGCGGGCCTGGTGGCGCTCCGCGTGGAGCGACAGCTCGCGAAGGTCGAGCACGCGAGCCAGGCGCTCGCGGTCGGAGAGTTCGGCGTGCGGGTCGACAATCCGCGCGGCCCCTCCAACGAGCTGGCAGCGAGCTTTAACGCGATGGCCGAGCGGGTGGAGCGTCTGATCCGGAGCCGAGAGGAGCTTATCCAGGCGGTTTCGCACGAGCTCGGCTCACCGCTCTCACGGCTCCGCTTCCACGTGGAGCTGCTCGGGAGCCACTCGGGTGCAGAGCACGAAGAGCGCGTCGACGCGATGGCGCGCGAGCTCGACGCGCTCGACGAGCTCGTGGCCGAGCTGCTCAGCTACGTACGAGCCGACGAGGTCGAGCTCGACAGGCAAGCGTTCGATCCAAAACGAGGCCTTGGCGATCTCGCGGAGCTCGCGGAGCTCGAGGCCCCGGAGGGTCGAACGGTCGAGGTGGAGCTCGCGGTGCCCGACGGGATCCGCTTGATCGCCGACCAGCGTCTGTTCCAACGAGCCGTCGAGAACATCCTCAGAAACTCCATGCGATACGCTCGTGGCAAGGTGCGACTCGAGCTCGCCGAGGAGCAAGATCACGTGAGGGTGGCGGTCCACGACGACGGGCCCGGCATTCCAGAACCGCTACGCGAGAAGGTGATGGCTCCGTTCGTTCGACTCGAAGCCGATCGAGATCGCACGATGGGGGGAGTCGGCCTGGGCCTGGCGATCGTCAACCGCATCATGCATCGTCATGGTGGGCGCCTGACGATCAGCGACTCTGTGCTCGGCGGAGCGATGGTGGCTACGCTGTGGCCGAAGTCGAGCTAGCGACCGAGCAACGGGAGGAGAGCCCGGGCTACCGGCGCTCGATCTGATACTCGTAGCCGCAGGTCTGGTCGTCTTTCATCCGGTGAATGGGACGTTGCGCCGAGCGTTGTGGCTTTGAACCCTGGGTCCAGCACGCTGACGGCATGTCCAAGCCCATTGAGATGCTGCTGCCGCTCGCCCTGCTGATGCCCCTCACGGCCTGCGTGGATGACGCGAATGGCGCGGATGATGCCGCCGATACCGACGCCGACACCAACGCGGATACGGCACAGACCGGCGAGACCTCGGCCGGGACCACCGGTGCGCCCACGACCGGCTCCGATCCGTCCGGCGACGAGACCTCGGCCGACGAGACCTCGACGGGGGAGCCCGAAGACTCGACCGGGGAGCCACCCGAGCTGTCCAACATCGACAAGGCGGTCGCCCTCATCGAGGCGTTCGAGTCGGGGGATCCGACCGCGCTCGACTACGTCGCGGAGACCTATATCCAGCACAACCTGGAGTTCCCCGACGGCAAGGGGGTCCTGGCCGGATTCCTGACGGGTCGCCCCACCGGCATCGAGACGACCGTGCATCGGGTGTTCGAGGACGGCGACATCGTGTTCATGCACAACGAGTTTGGCGGCACGTGGAACGAAGGAGTCCCGCAGGTGACCTTCGACGTGTTTCGCTTCGACGCCGACGGCCTCATCACAGAGCACTGGGACAACCTCGCCGACATCGTCGACGACGGGGACGGCACGACCCAGCTCGACGGTCCGACTGAAGCCACCGCGCTCGGCGACACGGAGGCCAACCGGGCGCTCGTGGAGGATGCGGCGCAGACCCTGTTCATCGCGGGGCAGTGGAGCCAGCTTGGTGACTACTTCGATCTGGAGAGCTACATCCAGCACAGCGTCGGTTTCGGCCCCGACGCCACGGCGCTCGAGGAGTTCTTGGGCGCGTTGCCTGACGGCACCCCGTTTTACACCTCGGTCGAGTACGTCTACGCGATGGGGGACATGGCGCTGGTCATGTCCGAAGGCTTCCCCGACGAGCGGACCGGCCTGTCCGATGCCTACTACGACCTGTTCCGTGTGGAGAACGGCCTCATCGTCGAGCACTGGGACATCATCCAGACGATCCCCGCGATGGAGGATTGGGCCAACGACAACGGCAAGTGGTAGGCCGGTCGGCTGACGGTCGTCACTCGGTGTTTCGGTGGGCGCTCAGTCGTCGAAGGCGGCGACCAGCAGCTCCCGCAGCCAAGCATGGCCCGCGTCTCGCTGCATCGACTCGTGCCACATCATTGTGAGCGCCACCGGGGGCAGCTGCGCACCGAGGGGATGCTCGTGGACCCGCAGGCCGGGTCCGCGGGCCAGCTGCGTGCTGGTCCAGCGCGGCAGCGAGACCACCAGGGGCAGGGTGCGCAGGATCTCGGGGATCGAGGCCACATGGCCCAGCTTGACCACGATCGTGCGGCGCAGGCCCAGCTCTCGGAGCTTCTCATCGACGCGCGAGGGCGCGGTGGGTCGGCCGTGGGGGATGAGCTGGATGTGCTCGGAGGCCAACCACGCCTCTCGATCGAGGGTCCCTTCGTAGGCGGGGTGCGGCTGGCCGACCAACACCGTCCACCCCGGCATCATGTTGAGGCGGCGCTGCTTGAGCTCGGGATGCTCCAGCCGGATGCCGATGGCCAGATCGAGCGCTCCGGTCAGCAGTCCGTCGAGCTGATCCCGCTCGCCGCCGCTGACCGACAGCTGACACCGAGGGGCACCACGCAGCAGCTGCCGGGTCAGCGCGGGCACGACCGAGAGCGACGCGGCATCCGGCAGGCTGACGTGGAACGTGCGCTGGGCGGTGGGCGGGTCGAAGGTCCCGACGGTGGCCAGCCGGCTCGCTGCATGCAGCAGGCGCTCGAGTGGCTGCATCAGCGCGTCGCCCAGCGGCGTGCGGGTCATCCCGCGACCCGAGCGCGTCAGCAGCTCATCGCCGAAGGTCGTGCGCAAGGTCTGTAACGCCCGGCTCACGGTCGGCTGGGATTGCCCCAGCCGCGCCGACGCCCGAGTGACGCTGCCTTCGGCCAGCAACGCGCGTAGCGTGACCAAGAGGTTGAGATCCATGCCATCGAGGGGCGGCGCATCGGCGGACACCCTCGAGCATACCGTGGCGCTTGCTTGCTCGGATGGCTCCGCCGACGCTGACCGACGCGTGGATCGTTCGGATGCTGGCTCGGGCGGGCTCGCGTGTTCGTCGCCCGGGAGATTTAGTGAGCCGCCTTGGAGCCTCGCGATACTTGAGCCTCGAGGGGTCACTCGATGAGATTCGGCGTGCAACGAATGGTCGCGCTCTGCGCAGCCTTGGGTCCATGGGTAGGGTGCTACGAAGGGGTTCACCGTTCGCCGGGGAACGACACGATACCGGACGACGGCGAGGGGGACGATGGCGTTGACCCCGAAGCCGGTCAGGGCGGCGTTTCGGCGCTGTTCTTGCTGACACGCCGAGAACTCGGCAACACCATGGAAGACTTGTTGGGCACCGAACCGCTCCGCCCCGCGGACGTTCAACCCGACCAGGTGGTCGGGGGCTTCGCGTCCGTCGGCGCGTCGGTCCACAGTCTCTCCGCGCTTGGAGTCGAGCAGTGGGATAGCGTGGCCCTCGACGCGGTCGACGAGATCTTCGAGGACGCCGCCGCTCGGGTCGACTGGGTCGGCTGTGAGCCCGCTGCGGTCGACGACGCTTGTGCCACCGAGTACTTCTCCAGCGTTGGTCTCCGCGCGTGGCGACGTCCGTTGAGCGACGAAGAGCTCACTCGCTATGTCGAGCTCGCCCAAGAGACCAGTGCCATGTTCGACGACGACCCATGGGAGGGGCTGCGCTACGCCACGTACGGCTTGTTGAGCTCGCCCAACTTCCTGTATCGCCTTCATCGGGGCGAAGCCGACCCGAGCCGGCCGGGTCATCGGCGACTGACGGCGTACGAGCTGGCCTCCAAGCTCTCCTACGCCCTCACCCAGTCGACGCCGGATCTCTCGCTGCTCGAGGCCGCACAGGCGGGAACGATACACGACGATAGCGAACTCGAGCTTCAGGCGGAGCGACTCCTCGGATCCTCCGCTGCGACCGAGGCGCTCGCGGGGTTCTGTCGGGAGAACTTCTCGCTGACGCCGCTGCCGCTTCTGTCTCGCGACGCTTCGGTGATCGACGAGCTGCCGAGCACGTTATTGCAAGACATGCAGCAGGAGTCCGAACAGTTCTGTGTCCAGGGGATTCGAAGCGGCGATGCGCGGTCGATGTTCCTCGCCGAGCAGACCGCGCTCGGGCCGGAGCTCGCCTCCCACTACGGCATGCCCGCGGAGGGCCCGGGCGTGCAGACCGTTACGCTGACCGAGTTGAGCGACCGAGTGGGGATCATGACGAGTGCGGGGCTGTTGACCGTCATGGCGCACTCCGACCGCACCTCGCCGACGCTGCGCGGGCAATTCGTGCGAGTGCGGCTGCTGTGCCAGGAGATCCCCAGCCCCCCCGATGATGCGCTCGTCGAGCTCGAGCCCATCTCCGACGAGCCGTCGAGTCTACGCGACCGACTCGAGCAGCACCGGACGGATCCGGCGTGCTCGGGCTGCCACTCCCTGATGGATCCGATCGGGTTTGGCCTCGAGCACTACGATGCCGTCGGTCGCTATCGCGAGCTCGATGCGGGATTCGCCATCGATGCGAGCGGCGAGCTCGACGGCACCAGCTTCGACGGCGCCGCCGAGCTCTCTTCGGCGATCGTCGAGCACCCTGACTTCGGGCGCTGCATCACGCGACAGTGGTTTCAGTTTGCCCAGTCCCGAGCCTTTCGCGATACCGACGCGGCGGCGCTCCTCGAGCTCACCGAGGGGCTCGTAGGCTCCGGTTTCGACATGGAAGCGCTCATGGTCGACCTCGTCCTTTCCGATTCGTTTCGCACCCTTGCCTCGGAGGAAGGCTGATGCCCTCTCGCAGTCTCTCGCGTCGTACGGTTCTACGCGGCACCGTGATGGGCGGTGCGGTGATGCTCCATCTCCCTCTTCTCGAGGTCATGCTCAATACCCATGGCACCGCTCTGGCCAACGGCGAGGCGCTCCCGCGGCGGTTTGCGGTGTGGTTCTACGGCAACGGGGTCAAGCTCGACCGTTGGATCCCCGATGGCGAAGGCGCCAACTACACGCTCAGCTCCGAGCTCGAGGCGATGTCGGATCTGCAAGACGACATCACCATCGTGAGCGGGACCCACTGTCCCGTGGACGGTCAGGTTCACCACTCCGGGCAGGCGGGGATGCTGAGCGGCGATACCATCGATCTGATGGCCAACGATGCGTCGACGTTTCGCGCGAAGTCGGTGGACGTGTTGGTCTCCGAGCAGTGGGCGGGGGACGCCGCGTTCGACCTCATCAACCTCGCGATCTATCGCGATCCGCGGTACGAGATCGGGACGCCGGGTCATATTTCGTACAACGGCACCGGGTTCAATCCCAACGAAGTCGACCCGGGATCCCTGTATGACCGTATCTTCTCGGGGGTCGTCCCCGATGAGCCCGATCCCGTCGACACTAGCGCTCGCGCAGCAGCCCGCAGCCGCGCCCTCGACTCGGTTCTGGAGGACTTTAGCGCGCTCAACGCAGGCGTCGGTCGCGGCGACCAGGTGCGGCTCGAGCAACACATGGACGGGCTGCGGGATCTCCAAAAGCGGATCGAGGAATTCGAGACCGGCGCAGGAGGGTGCACGCCGCCCGAGCGACCGACCTTCTCCGAGGAGGCGAACGACGATACGCGGATCGGTGAGAAGAACGCGATCATGAGCGAGCTGGTGGCTCGAGCGTTCGCATGCGACATGACTCGCGTCGCGTCTATCATGCACCACACCTGGTACTCGCCCGCCTTCCGCGAGATCGGTATCGGCACGCAGCAGCATGGTTTGACCCACGACGAACCCGGTGACCAGCCGCAGGTCCACGCAACGGCGACCTTCGTGATGTCGAACCTGGCGACGTTCATTCGGTCGCTCAAGGCGATCCCGGAGGGAGCGGGGACGGTTCTCGACAACTCCGTCGTCTATGCGGTCACCGATGTCTCGGACGGTCGGACGCACTCCAAGGACGACATGCCCATCGTGCTGGCCGGAGGCGCAGGTGGTCGCCTTTTGCGAGGCCATCACATCCACGCACCCGACACCAGCTCGTTCAAAGTCATGATGTCGTTGTTTCGCGCGCTCGACCTCGGGATCGAGAGCTTTGGGGCCGGGGGCTGGGCACAGACCGAGCCGCTCTCCGAGCTTCTCGTGTAAACGCAACGAATTCGAGCCGCGCCGGTTGGCCGTCTTCGCCCCCGGGCCCGATCGCTCGAGCTTGTTGGGCTCGGGCGCTGGGGCGACCGCGGATTGGGGGGGAGCGACCGGCGCGCGAGCGCGATGCTCGGTAGTTCGGGGCGGCCCAGACGTGACGACGTGCCCCGGATCCGCCCGCGGGACGACCCCGGGCGCGATGAGATTGCGCTCGGGGTCATTCCTTCGGTCTGATAGGTTCGATGGAGGACGGGGACGAGACCAGGAGCATCGAAGGCTCGGAGTTCGACCTGGGCCACCCGATGCTGCCCCGAGGAGAGATCCCGACGGTGGTGCCGGTGGGAGTGGAGGGGGATGTCCATCGCCGGAGCGTCTTCGAGCGGCTAGGGCTGGGCGATCCGCAGTCGAGGCGACGGATCGGTCGCTACGTAATCTTGGAGGTGCTGGGCCACGGGGGGATGGGCTCGGTCTTTAGCGCCTACGATCGGGAGCTGGATCGAGCGGTCGCGATCAAGCTGCTGCGCTCCGGGGCGGTCGATCGCGACGCGAAGCGGCTGCGGCGGGAGGCGCAGGCGCTGGCGAAGCTGTCGCATCCCAACGTGGTGCAGGTGTACGAGGTCGGGGAGACCGAGGGGCAGACCTTCATCGCGATGGAGCTGGTCAAGGGGCAGACGCTGGCCGGCTGGCGCCGCGACCGTCAGCCGCGGTGGCGGGAGTGCGTGGAGGTGTATCTCCAGGCGGGGGCGGGGTTGGCCGCCGCGCACGCGCAGGGGCTGGTGCACCGGGACTTCAAGCCGGCCAACGCGGTGGTCGACGAGCAGGGCCAGGTGCGGGTGTTGGATTTCGGGCTGGTACGGCAAGCCGGAGGGAAGACATCCGAAGGGAGCGAGCAGGAGCCGACCTCGCTCGGCGTGGAGCGGGTCGAGTCGTCGGCCTCGCTGACCGAGACCGGGGAGGTGATGGGGACCCCGGTGTACATGCCGCTGGAGCAGCTGGATGGTCAGCCGGCCGATGCCCGGAGCGACCAGTTCAGCTTTTGTGTGTCGCTATGGGAGGCGGTCTACGGGCAGCGGCCGTTCAAAGGGGGATCGATCGACGAGCTGCACGCCGAGCTCTCGCAGGGGCGTGTCGCTATGGGCTCGCCCGATTCCCTGAGGGGATCTCGGGGGAAGGCCCAGGGTCCGGCAAGGCTGCGCCACGTGCTGCTGCGAGGTCTCGCCCGGGAGCCGGAGGGTAGGTGGCCCTCGATGGAGGTGCTGCTGGGCGAGCTGCGCCGGGTGGTCGCTCCGCGCCGGCGCGGCATGATGGCGCTGGGCCTGGGTTTACTGGGGGGGCTGGGGTTGTTGGGCGCGGGCCTGGCGTATCGAGCCGAGGTGGGGCAGCGCTGCCAGGGGGCGCAGGCCCAGCTGGATGGCGTGTGGGACGACGAGGGTCGGCGAGCGGTGGAGGATGCCATTGTTGGTACGCGGCTGCCCTATGCCGTGGACACGTGGGAGCGAGTCCAAGCGCGACTGGACCAGTACGCACGGGCATGGGTGGCCAAGCACACCGAGGTGTGTGAAGCGACCGCCATTCGACGCCGGCAGAGCGAGGAGGTGATGGATCTACGCATGGGCTGCCTGGGTGAGCGCCGGGTGGCCTTGCGCGCGGTGGTCGGGTTGCTGCACAAGGCGGACGCCGAGGTCGTAGAAAACGGCGTGGGCTTGGTGGCCGACCTCCCGGAGCTCTTTTCTTGCGATGATGTCGTGATGCTACGGCAGGCGCGTCAGCTGGTGCCGCCACCCGAGGATCTGGCGGTGACTCGAGAGGTTGAGACGCAGCGCGAGCGGCTGGCGGATGTCGACGCGCTGCGGGAGACGGGCAAGTACCGCCAGGCGCTGGTATGGGCCGAGCTGGTGGTGCAGCGTGCGGAGGAGCTGGGCTATCGGCCCTTGCTGGCCGAGGCCCGGCTGCGCCGTGGGCAATTGCGGGATGAGAGCGGTCAGTACCCCGAGGCGGAGCAGGACCTGGTGTACGCGCATGCGCTGGCCGCCGAATGTCGACACGAAGACGTGGAGTTCGAGGCGGCGAGGGCCTTGGCCTATGTGGTCGGCAGTCGGCAGGTGCGGTACTCCGAAGGTCTGCTGTGGGGGCAGCTGGCGGTCCCCTTGGCCAAGCGCTCCGGTGACGCCCAGGATCTGGCCCTTACCGAGGATCGGCTGGGGGCGGTGCTTCAAGCGCAAGGAAAATTCGAGCAAGCACAGGCGCACCACCGGCGGGCGCTCGAGCTGTGGGATGACGCGCAAGGCGTGGATCACCCGCGGGCAGCGACCACGCTCAACAACCTCGGAGTGTCCTTGTCCCGGCTGGGGAAGTACGATGAAGCCGAGTCTCAGTACCGGCGAGCACTGGAGACCAGGGAGCGGCTGCTGGGCAAGGAGCATCCCCATGTGGCGGACAGTGTGAGCAGCTTGGGGGTGCTCTACTCGCGTCGCGGGCAGCCCGAGCAGGCCGAGCAATACTTTCGGCGAGCGCTGGCCCTGCGCGAGCGCGCGCTGGGGGAGGAGCATCCCCATGTGGCGATTAGCGTGAACAACCTGGGGAGCATCCTCGAGACCCAGGCAAAGCACGAGGACGCGGCGGCTCAGCATCGCCGGGCGCTGGCGATCTGGGAGAAGACCGTGGGACGTGAACACCCCAATGCGGCCATGAGCATGGGGAACCTCGGCAACGTGCTCAGCAGCTTGGGGCGTTACGACGAGGCCGAGTCCTATCATCGACAGGCTCTACAGATCCGCCAGAGCACGCTGGATGATGTGCACCCGGATCTGGTCATGAACCTGATCAACCTCGGGGTGGTCCTCGACTATCAGCATAGATACGAAGAGTCCGAGGGGTACTTTCGGCAGGCCGAGCAGATCCAGCAGCAAACCCTGGGAGCCGAGCATCCCACCATGGGGTCGGTCGCGATCGGCTTGGGCCGGGCGCTGGATGGCCAGGGGAAGCACGAGGAAGCGGAGCAGCAGTTTCGGCAGGCCCTCGCGCTATACGAACGGGTGCACGGCCCCGAGCATGCGGACGTGGCCAAGTGCCTCTACAACCTGGGAAACGCGCTGAGCGGTCAGGGGAGGACGGGCGAGGCCCAAGAGCTTCATCTGCGCGTGCTCGCGATGCGCGAGCGACTGTTCGGGGTCGATGATCTGCAGGTGGCGTATCCGCTGGTGCGCCTGGCCGAGATCGGTCTGGTCGGCAATGCACTGGATGCGGCTCGCATCGACGCGGAGCGTGCCGTGTCGATCCGGGAGCAGGGGGGAGCCGAGCCCGCGCTGCTCGCCGAGGCGCGCTTCGTGCTCGCGCGGGTGCTGTGGAAGACTCGCGGCGAGCTCGAGCGTGCGCGGCACAGTGCGCAGCAAGCCCTCGTGGACTTTTCGCGGGCCAACGGGGGGTATCGCGACGAGATTGCCGAGGTCGAGCAGTGGCTCGCCCAGCATCGTATGTAGCCTCGTATGTAGCCGCGATGCGATCGCCAATGCCGTTCGCGCTCACCGGGGGGGCCTGCTACGGTGGCGATCGATGACCGACCCCGCGGAGCCCGAGCCTGGCCCTGGCCCGGAGCCGTTGCTGCGACTGGAGGGGCTCGGCGTTCGTCGTCCCGATGGCGTCGAGCTCCTACGCGACGTCGACTTGCTCGTGCGGCCCGGCGAGGTCATCGCGCTGCTGGGTGGCAGCGGAGCGGGCAAGTCCACCCTGCTCGGCTGCATCGAGGATCCCGACGCGCTTCGCGAGCAAGGCTTCGGCATCGAGCTGGCCCGGCGTGAGCTCCGAGCCGAGATCGGCATCGTCCCGCAGCGCGGCGCGCTGTTCGATCACCTCAGCGTGGCGGGCAACCTGCGCTTGGCTCTGCGCCACGCCGAGTCCTCGTCGCCAGACCCGCCGTCGGGCGACGACCGCGTAGGCGATGCAGACGGTGCCGACGATGCCGTGCAGCAGTGGCTGGAGCGCATGCACTTGCCTCGCCAGTGGGCCACGAGCCCTCGCACGGCCACTCGCCTCAGCGGTGGCGAGGCTCAGCGCGTCGCGGTGGCGCGTACCCTCGCCGGCGGCCGCCGGCTGCTCTTCCTCGACGAGCCCTCCGTCGGTCTCGATCCCTACCGGGTGCTCGTGCTCGCGTCGTTGCTGCGCGAGCAGATCCGGGAGCGAGGTGCAGCCGCGATCGTCATCACCCATGATCTGGCCTTTGCGGCCGCCTTTGCCGATCGCTTTTGGTTCATGGATCGCGGCCACGCCGGCGTGGACGAGCTGGCCATCGAGGCGCTGCCCTCGGCGATCTCGCGCACGACCGAGGAGGTCTGGCGTGTCGAGCAGCAGCTGTCCGAGGCCGTGCTGCGCCGGCTCGAAGACGATGGGCCCCGCCCTGTGGGGGCACCGGCTCGGCGCTGGGCCCGGGCCCTGCGCGATCGGGCGACGCGGTGGCTCGAGCCCTTCGCGGTCCCCGTGGAGGTCGTGCGCCATGGCCTGGGTCCTCTGTCCCCGCGGGGTGGGGTCGGGGGTGGAGAGCGGCTGCGCCGGAGTCTGCACGACGCCCTCGAGGTGCTGCCGGTGGTGCTCAAGCAGACCCTGCTGCGACCGGCCCCGTTCTTCGCCATCGTCTCCACGCTCATCGGCTTCTCGGTGCTCTACATCTTTCATCGGGCCTTCGCCGACGGTGACCTCGCGCTGCGCGACGGCTTCGTGTTCACGATGCTGGGCTCGCGGCACATCATCGCCTTGGCGCCGCCGCTGTGCGGGATCCTCTTTGCGGCGACCTCGGGCAACGCCATCACCGCGTGGCTGGGTGGG
This sequence comes from Myxococcota bacterium, assembly GCA_039194325.1. GTDB lineage: Bacteria > Myxococcota_A > Polyangia > Nannocystales > Nannocystaceae > Paraliomyxa. The sequence continues at coordinate 32,154 of JBCCWC010000051.1, read as the reverse complement.
ATCTCGCTGACCCGGCAGAGCGAGGCGCTACGCGGGCTGGGTGTCTCCCCGCGGCGCTACTTGTGGGGGCCGGCGTGGCTGGGGTTGTCGCTCTCGTCGCTGCTTTTGTCGGCCGTGTTCGTGGTGGGCATGGTGCTGGGCGGAGCGCTCTACATCAGCAGTACCGGGGTCGACGGGGCCACCGCCTACGGGCTGGTCACCGCCCAGCTGCTCGACCCGACCGCGAGCGACCGGCGGCTGTTGGCCCGAGCGAGCCTGCTATTGGGCCTTTATGCGGTGGGGATCGCCGCCGACGCGGTGGCCAAGGGCGCGCGCGACAAGCACAGCGCGGAGGCGGTCACCGCCTCGATGGTACGGAGCGTGATGGCGTCGACCCTGTGGATCGTCGCGCTGGAGCTGCTGACCCTGCCGCTCGTGTTCGACTGAGACGGGGATCGAGGCGGAACCGTGCGTGCATCGATCACCCTGGGGATCCTGAGCTTTGCGGCCGTGATCACGGCCGCGGCCGCGGGCGTGCGCTCGATGCCGGTGCCCCCGGTCTATCTGGAGCGGGAGGCCGACGCGCCGGGCGTCGCCGAGGGGCAGCTCGACTGGCGTTGTCGCTACTCTCCTGCCGACGAGCGCGCGCGGCTGGTCGCCACCGTCGATCGTGGCCCTGCGCGTTCGCTGTCGCTCAGTGGTGCCGAGGGGATCGCCTTGCCTGCCGAGCCTCTGTTGCCGGGGCTGCACTTCGTGGAGCTGAGCATGGAGCGTCGCGGAGGGAGGATCACCCGGATCACCGACGAGATCTGGGCGGGCCCGTGGCAATCCGATCATCCGCGTGGCTGCGACGTGGGCCTGACGCTGACCTCCGAGGGCCTGCGGGATCTGTTGCTGCCCGTGGTCGAGGCCAAGCTGCTGGCCGGTGCGCGCCAAAACCCCTACTTTGGTCCGACGAGCGCGCTGACCCGCAAGGAGCTCGAGGTCGTCGACGGTGGCCTGCGCTTCTCGGTGTTCCTCGACACCGACGAAGAGGATAAGGGCGACCTGTCGGTGGCCGGGATCATCGAGGTCCAGGCCCAGGGCGACGCCGGGATCACGGCGCGCCTGCGGAGCCTGGACGAGGCCGCACCCGGTCCCAAGCTCGAGGCGCTGGCCCGCGCCCAAGGACGCCAGCGCCTGGGTTCGATCGGTGCGGCGCTCGGTGGGGGGTTGGTCGCTGCGGCCGGCGGTGGGGCCCTCTTGGGGGCGGCGGTGGCCGTTGGGGGCGGCTACCTGGGCTCGGAGCTCGGCGAGGGGGTCGGCGAGCGCACGGCTCGTCGCGAGGTTCGTCGCGAGGCGGCGGTGCAGATCGAACAGGCCCTGCGGGTGGCCACCGACGCGTTGCGTTTGCCTGGTGGCGTGGTGGTGCTTCCCACCGAGCCCGCGCTCGTCGCCGATCTGCGCTGGTGTAGCGAGCCTTCGCTGAGCGCCGAGGCGGGGCTGCGGGCCTCGCTGCGAGTGGCGCTGCGCGACGACGCGGTCAGCGAGCGGGCCGCGGCCCAGGCCGTGTTCCTCGACACCGCGCTGCCCGAGCCGAGCTCACCCCGCGCGCCCGGGGCCAACCTGCACGTCGACGTGAGCACCGACTTCGTCAACCGCCTGCTGTCCGAGTGGGTGGTGCGGGGGGGTCTTACAGCGAGCCTCGACGCCAGCGGGTTGCGGGCCGAGGTCCAGGCCGCGCTCGGCGAGCGTACGCGCTGGCGGGTGCAGGCGCTGGAGGTCGAGCGGTCGCCTGTCGTCGAGCCTCGCGCGGGCGATCGGATCCAAGCTTCGCTGGGTGGCGTGACCCTCGAGCTTCACGATCCCGATCGAGCGGGGGTGCGCACGGTCGTGTTGGGCGCCACCGGGGCGTTGACCCTCGAGCCGCTTCCCGAGCCCGGGCGCGTACGCTTGGGTGGCGAGCTCGACGAGGTCTACTTCGGCTGTCGCTCGACATCCGGAGCGCTGGAGCGTCGCCTGCCTTGCTTCTCCTCGGCGGTGGATCCCCGGTCGCTCCGCGAGCTGTTGGGCACCCAGCTGCGGGAGCGCTCCGACCAGCTGCCCGTGCTCGATCTGGGGGCAGTGCTCCGGTTACAGCTCTTTGGCGAGGGAGAGCCACGCCCGGTCGAGCTCTCGGCGACCTGGGTCGAGGCCGAGGCGGGGCGCCTTTCGATCGATGCCCAGATCCGCTGACCGCTGACCGCTAACCTCAGGGGCCCAGCCCGCGCACGAGCGGGTCGGCTCTCAGGGCTTGGGTCGTTGGAGCAGGCGCTCGCGGGTGATCCAGTACACGCTGTCGGCATCCACCACGATCGATCGTGCGATCGTCTGCATGCGTGCCAGCAGGATCGGCTCACCTCCGGTATGGGGTAGCGCCTTGACCTCCGTATAGTCCGTCCAGTACACGAACGCGTCGTCGGCCGCCACGCCCCAGGGAGCGGTCTGCTCGGAAGCCATCACCGTGGGAGCGACCATCCCCATGCTCGGCAGGCTCAGCACGCGGTGGGGCAGATCGAGCGGGTTGCCGATCCCGTTGACCCAGAACAAGGTGTCGTTGCCCAGCGCCAGGCCCCACGGCTCGGCCTGGTCGAACGCGAGCACCGTGAGATCCAGCAGATCGGTGGGCATGATCGCCGAGGCCACATACACGTCGCCCGACGGGGCCAAGCCCTTCATCGTTGGGGGATTGTGGGCGGTGAAGTAGACCAGATCCCCGTCCACGACCAGGTCGGCCACGCCGCTGCCCACCGACACGAGGGTCTCGGGTGGCTGCGCGATTCCGGTGCCGAGCACCCGGCGCACGCGACCCTCCGTGTCGTCGAAGGCACACCAGTAGACGTGATCGCCGTGGAGTTGGAGCATCCGGGGGAAGTCGTCGGCCGACAGCGCGATCGGCAGCCCGTCGGGTAGCTCGGCCCGCCACACGCTGCCTCCTTCGACGAAGGTGGTCCAGTACACGTAGTCGTCGTTGGCGGCCACGTCGTAGGGCTCGCTCTGGAGGTTGGCGAGCTGCTCCACCTCGCCGCCGCTGCGGGGCACGCGGAGCACGGTGCCTACCTCTTGGTCGGTCAAGTAGACGAAGTCTCCGTGCAGACTCAGGCCGCGCCCGCTCACCAGGCCATCGGCTAGCACCGTGCACTCGGGGCAGCCCGCGTCGACGATACCGGGGCCGGTGGTCCCGGTGCTGCCCTCGGTGTCGCCGGTGCTGCTTGCGCTGCTGCTGCCGGTGGAGTCGACGGCGGCGGTGCTGCTGCCCGAGCTGCTGCTTGTGTCGTCGGGGCCGGTGCTGCTGCTGGCGGCAGGGCCGGTGCTGCTGCTGGCTGCGGGGGCGGGGGCGCCGCCGCCGCCATTGGGGCAGCCCGAAAGCGCCAAGATCACCGATCCAATCAGGGGAGATGGCAGGGGAGATGGCAGGGGAGATGGCAGGGGAGGCAGCGGGGGACGCAGGGCAAGATCGGTCATCACAAACTCCCCGGTGAGTGGGGCGATCCCGGTCGAATCGGTGTTCCGCATCCCGAGGACGAGCGGCTCGCTCACCATCATTCTACAGGGCTGCGACGTTGCTGAGAAGGCAGCCGACGGATGGGAATGGTCCAGCGGGCACCTCAGTTCGATGGGCGGCCGGTCGGCGCATCATTCAGCGCATCATTCGGCGCATCATGAGGATCGTGAGTCCCTATCCGGGTCTCTGCTCGGGCGGCTACGCATGTGCCGAAGAAACATTGAACGGCGACCTTCACCTACTCATTCATCGGATCATTGGGTCGAATGGCAATTTCGATGGGTGAGTCGATGGGCCGTTCGTGCTTGCGGGTCTCCGAGACCTCGCGTAAGGATGAGCCCTTGCTGACGCTCTATCTGTCTAGCCTCGTCGTCGGTGGCGTGTTCGTTGGTCTGTCCTCGGTGGGAGCGTTCGGCAGGGAGGTCGACGTCAGTGACGACGGAGACTTCGATGCCGATATAGACGGGGACTTCGACGCCGACGCCGGTGCCGACGCGGGTCAGGGCAATGCGATGGCGCTGGCCGATGGCAGCCATGGGCTGGCCCCGACTCGGCGCAAGCTGTGGCTGCCGGTGATGTCCTTTCGCTTCTGGACCTTCGGGGCGGCGTTCTTCGGCCTGGCCGGGACCTTGCTCACCACGCTGACCGGCCTCGGCACGGTCGCGGTGGCGGCGGCCAGCACGGGAACCGGCGTGGGGGTTGGCTCGCTCAGCGCTTGGCTCGTTCGCTGGCTCCGCCGGCCCGTCGGCGAGTCGGTCCGCTTGCGCGACTACAGCGGGCAGGTGGCCGAGCTGGTGCTTCCCTTGCGCGAGGGAGGCGTCTCGCGGATCAAGCTGCGGGTCCAGGAGCGCGAGCGCACAATGCTCGCCGTAGCCCCCGAGCCGCTGGCGCTGCCGGCCGGCACGCGAGTCGTAGTTCTGAACATCGATGAGAGCGGAAAGGCTCAAATTGCCCCCGAGGGTTCGCTCCTCGGGTCGGAGGAGTGAATGGAACCGGAGTTATTGATCAACGTGGGGATCTGGTCGGGGAGCGTGCTTGGCTTCCTGATGATCATCGTCCTCATCCTGAAGAATTTCCTCGTCGTCGGTAAGCCGAACGAGGTGTTGGTGTTCTCGGGGCGCAAGGTCGCCCTGGCCGACGGTACGATGGTGGGGTTCCGGATCATCCGGGGCGGGCGCTCGTTCCGGGTGCCGCTGCTGGAGAAGGTCGACTCGATGGACATGACCGTCATGCCCATCGACATCAAGATCCGGGGGGCCTACGCCAAGGGCAACATCCCCATCAACGTCGACGCGGTCGCCAACGTCAAGCTCACCAACGACGACCAGCTCGTGCACCACGCCATCGAGCGTTTCCTGGGTCGACCGCGGGATCAGATCCGCTCGGTGGCCAAGGAGACCCTCGAGGGCACGCTACGCGGGGTGCTGGCCCTGTTGACCCCTGAGGAGGTCAACCACGACCGGCAAAAGCTGGCCGACAAGCTCAAGTCCGAGGTGGCCGACGACCTGGGGCTGATGGGGCTGAAGGTCGACACTTTCAAGATCCAGCACGTGACCGACGAGGTGCAATACCTGGACTCGATAAGCCGCATCAAGCGAGCCGAGGTGATAAAAGACGCTGAGATCGCCGAGTCCAACGCCAAGCGCGAGGCGGATCAGATCGTGGCCGACGCCAACATGCGGGGCCAGGTCGCCCTCGAGCAGGCCCACGCCAAGATCGTGGAGGAGTCCAACGATCTAGAGCGCTACAAGGCGGAGCTCGAGGCCAAGGCCCGCTCTGAGGAGGAAAAGACGGTGGCGGCCGGGCTCGAGGCCCGGGCGGTCGCCGAGCAGCGGCTTCAGGAGGTCCGCGGTGAGCTCGAGAAGCTGCGTCTCGAGGCGGACACCGTCATCCCCGCGGACAAGGAGCGCGCGGCTCGCGAGCTGATGGCGGCGGGTGAGGCGGCCATCAAGGCCGAGACGGGGCGGGCCCAGGCCGAGGCCCTCGCGGCCCTCTATTCCGCCTGGAAGGCGGCCGGCAGCGGGGCCAACGAGATCTTCCTGATCCAGCAGATCGACCGGATCATCGGCGATGTCGCCAAGGTCACCGACGGGCTCGACGTGGAGCGCGTCAACCTCATCGACGGTGGCGACGGGCAGACCCTGGCCCGCTACGTCGGTGCCTACCCGGCGGTGGTCGCCGAGATCTTCGACAGGATCCGAGACACGGTGGGCATCGACGTGGTCTCGATCCTGACCCGGCCCAACCAAACCCAAACCCAAACCCAAACCCAAACCCAAACCCAAACTCAAGCCCAGCCCCAGGCTCAGATCAAGAAGGCCTTCTCGCCCGGCCAGCGGCCGGCGCTGCCCAACCCGAGCCCCAACAAAAGTGAGGTGCGTTGATGGGACCCGCAATCATTCTAGTCGCCGTCGTCGCCGTGGCGCTCGTCTCGATCGGGCTGTCGCTCAAGAGCCTGCTCATCATCTGCCAGCCCTCCGAGGTGGTGATCTTCTCGGGAGCGGCCCGGCGCCCCGACCAGAAGGTGGGCTACCGGGCGATCCGGGGCGGTCGCGGCCTTCGGATCCCGCTGCTCGAGAAGGTCGACACCATGGATCTGACCAACATGGCGGTCAACGTGGCCGTGCAGGGGGCCTACTCGCGTGATGGCATTCCGCTCAATATCGAGGGGGTGGCCAACATCAAGATCGACGGTGACCCGCCCGGCCTCGACAACGCGGTCGAGCGCCTCTTGGGCAAGAGCAAGGAGCAGATCGTCCAGCTCGCCCGCGAGACCCTCGAGGGCAACCTCCGCGGCGTGCTCGCCAAGCTGACCCCCGAGGAGGTCAACCAGGACAAGGAGAAGTTCGCGGCCGAGCTCATCGAGGAGGCCGAGGTCGATCTGCAGGCGCTGGGCCTGGCGCTGGACACCCTCAAGATCCAGACCGTGTCCGACGAGGTCGGCTACCTCGATGCTATTGGTCGGGTGCCCAGCGCCCAGCTCATTCGAGACGCGCGCAAGGCCGAGGCCGAGCGCCAGGCCGAGTCCAAGATCAAGGAGGCCGAGAACCTCTACCGGACGCAGATCGCCGAGCTCAAGGCCACCCGCGGGATCGTGGAGGCCGAGGCCAACAAGCGGATCGTCGCCGCGCAGACCCGGCGCGCGGCCGAGGTCGCGCGCGAGCGCAGCGTGATCGAGGCCCAGATCGCCCGGGCCGAGGCGGATCTCGAGGTGCAGCGCGCGAGGATCGAGCAGGTCCGACTCAAGCTCGATGCCGACCTGGTCGCTCCGGCACAGGCCTACAAGGCGCAGAAGGAAGCCGAGGCGCGGGCCGAGGTGGCCGACATCAAGGAGGAGGGCGAGGCGACCGCTCGCGGTATGCACGAGCTGGCCCGGGCGTGGATCGACGCGGGTGGGCAGGCGCGTGACATCTTCGTGATGGAGAAGCTCCGTACCCTCATCGGCATCATGGTCGGCACGGTCGACAAGGTGAAGATCGACCAGATGACGGTCGTCGGTGATGGCGGTAGCCCGGGCACGGTGAGCACGGCCGGGCAGGTCGCCAGCTTGCTCGAGCAGCTCAAGTCCGCGGGGGATCTCGATCTGCCCGCGCTGGTCAAGCGGCTCGGCGTGGGCAAGGCCGCGGTCAGCCCGCCCGGGGCGTAGTCGCAAGCGTGCCTCGACCGGCGGGGCTCGGGCGATCTGGTACGGTCTCGCTGATGCAGGTCTACGAGATCCAGGGGGGGTTTGGCTTGGACCACCTCGCGCGGGTGGAGCGACCCGAGCCCGAGCCCGGCCCGGGGCAGGTGCGGGTGGCGGTGTCGGCGGTCTCGCTCAACTATCGTGACCTGATGGTGGTGCGCGGTCAGTACAATCCGCGCCAGCCGCTGCCGTTGGTGCCGGTGTCCGACGGCGTCGGCCGGATCGAAGCGCTAGGCGAGGGAGTCGAGGGGCTCGCGGTCGGCGACCGGGTGGCGGGAATGTTCGCCCAGCGCTGGCTCGCCGGTCCGCCTACCCCCGAGGCCCAACGGTCGACGCTCGGTAGCCCTCACGATGGGATGCTCGCCGAGCAGGTCGTGCTATCGGCTCAGGGGGTCGCGCCCGTGCCCGAGCACCTCGACGACGCCGAGGCAGCCACCTTGCCCTGCGCCGCGCTGACCGCCTGGAGCGCCCTGGTCACCCTGGGGCAGGTACGCGCCGGCGACACGGTGCTGGTGCAGGGCACCGGCGGCGTGTCGACCTTCGCCCTCGACTTTGCTCGTCTGCACGGCGCTCGGGTGATCGCCACCACCGGCTCGCCGCACAAGATCGAGGGGTTGCGCGAGCGCGGGGCGTGGGAGGTGGTCGACTACCGCGCCGATCCCAAGTGGGGCAAGACCGTGCGAGGCCTGACCGGCGGGCGCGGGGTGGATCACGTGGTCGAGGTTGGTGGGGTGGGCACCCTGACGCAGTCGCTGCGGGCTGTGCGACCCGGCGGGACGGTGAGCCTCATCGGGGTGCTCGCCGGGGGCCAGGCCGACCTCAGCCTCACCTCGGCGCTGATGAACCAGGTGCGGGTGCAGGGGGTACTCGTGGGCCACCGCGAGGGCTTCTTGGCCATGGCGCGCGCGATGGCCCAGCACCAGCTGCGGCCGCGGGTGGATCGAGTGTTCGAGTTTGGGCAGGTGCGGGCCGCCTTCGAGCACCTCGCCTCGGGGGCGCATCAGGGCAAGGTATGTATTCGCGTCAAGGCGTGAGTGCTCGCGTCGCTTGGTGATCTCGAGCGTGGGGTCTTGGCGTGGCCCCTCAGGGAGGAAGTGGTCCGTCGAAGCACGTGCCGTTCGAGGAGCCGACATCGTCGGCTACGAACGCGCTCGTGTCCACGCTCGCGTCGTCGTGTCGGGGGTCGACGAACAGGAACTTGACCGGCGGGCTACCCAAGCTCGAGGCGGCTAAGCCCTGGTAGACCAGCGGCTCGTCGAAGCACTGGGTATCGAGCTCGACCCAGTCGCCTCGGTGCCAGCCCGCATAGCCGGTGGCGCACCTGCCTTCGGAGTGCACTGCCAGGTGCACCCAGGCCACGCTGGTCTGGTCGACTGTATTGGGAGGCGCGACGTCGGTCGAGTTGTTCACGGTACCGGCGCCCGGCTCGTCGCGGGACTGTGCGCGTATAGGCCGATTGTCGGCCGGTCGGCATACGGCGAAGTAGGCCGCCTCGGGTTCGAGCCCGGCTCGCGCCATCACGCAGCCCTTGGCAAACTCCGCGACCGAGCTGCTGGGGGTGGAGACGAGCGCGGTCCAGTCTCCGTTGGGCGAGTCGGTCAGATCCTGGTGCAGGAACATCATGTTGTCGGATGTTCCCGAGATGTCGTTCGAATCCGCCACAATTCCGATGATCGTGCCCGGCTCCGGCCCGGTCGACTCGCAGGGGCCTTTGCATTCGAAGGGCCAGCCCTCGGCGTCGTGGGTGGTGGTCCACGGGTGGTCATGCATGCTGGTCCGGACGGTGGCCACGTGGTGCGCTCCGGCCTCGACCGTCTCTTTCCAGTCGCTGACGTTGTTGGCCTCCCACGTGCGCACCACGAATCCGGCCTCTTCGACGGCCATGGTCGTGTCGAGCTGTTGCCGTCGGATGTTGTAGAACACATAGCTGGGTGATGCGGTTGTCAGAGCGGCGGGCTCGTCGATCTCGGGCGCGACGAAGGCGTGGGTCCCCTCGGCCAGGTAGTCCGACAGCTGGTCGTCGATGCCGTCTTGACCGTTCGCGGTGATCGCCGCGATCACTCGGCCGCGTAGCGAGCCCAGCGAGGGCCAGCCGCAGCTGGGATCGGTCACGATCGAGGCGAGCTCGTCGGTGCTGTCGCAGGTGTCGCGCAGCTGCTGGGGCCCGAACAGGGCGTCGCCGAGCTCGGCCTGGAGTATCGCGTCGAGATCCTGGATGGAATGCGAGGCGTTCCAGTCGTTCTCGAGATCGAGCCACACCGTGATCACCTCGTGCTTGGGTACGGCTTGGGCGAATGCTCGCACCTCGGCGAGGCAATCGGAGATCAGGCGGCACGAGGTGTCGCCCTGGAGGCCCCCGCCGCGTACGAGCCAGTCTCCGTTCACCGCATCCCCTCCCCCACCCACGTGCAGATCGAACTCGAGAGAGCGGATCCGGTGGTAGGCGAGCTGGTCGACAAGAGCCTCGTCGCGCTGGTAGCAGTCGTCGGACGACTTTTGGCGCACCTGGTCGTAGGTGGGGCCGTCGACGGGAGGAGCTCCCGTCGACTCATCGCTGTCGTCGTTGCCCGTGGTGCCCTCGGCGGCACCGTCGGCACCAGCGGTACCGGCGGTGCCGGCGGTGTCATCGACCGCGCCCGCGGTCGGGCTCGTCGAGGAGCTCGGGGCGGTCGCCGTGGAGTTCGAGCCTCCGCTGGATCCCGCGGAGCTGATCTCGGTCAGCGGAGGACTACAGGCCAGTCCGATCGATGCGAGCAGGCACCACGGGCGTTCCATCTACGCGATCCTGCCATGTCGTCTTGCAGCAGATGAACGGACAAGGGGGGGCGAGGGGCCCCGTTCGTGCCAACGTGGTGTTCGTGGTCACGAACCGGGCTTGGCTCGGCTTGGTCGGGCAGCGCCGTCTACTCGCAGCCCATCGGGGGAGCGACCGCCTGGAAGTCGGCTCCGGTGCTGGGCGGGCCTCCGTGTCCTCCGGCGATCATGGCCACGTCGTTGGCGATCCCGGCCGCCTCGGCTGCGCAGTAGGTCGCCGGCGGGCCGGAGGGGTCGAGCGAGGAGCAGGGCATGCCCGGCCCCGCGGGGTTGCATAGGTCGCTGACGAAGAGCATCGACGTGTCGGGCAGGTAGCCCATGATCATGTCGCTCGAGTGGTCGTTGGCCAGCGGGTAGACCCGGATCGGGTTGAGCGTGCTGCCTGGGTTGATCTCCACGGGCGAGCTCGGATCGGCACCGACGGCGATGACCCGCGACGCGGGGTCGTCGAGCGGGTTGCCCTCGAGGGGATCGGGGACGATCGTCGACGATGCTCCCAGCACCTCTTCCCACAGCCCCTGGGCGCTGGCCCCCACCACCACGCTGGCGCCCTGCTCCACGTAGACGCGGGCGCAGGCGGTGTGGTCTTGGTGGTGGTGCGAGAGCACCACGTGGGTGATCGGGGGGGCGCCCGGCCCGAGCTCGGTGTCGATCCAGTCCAGCACCTCCTCGCAGTACTGCGGGTACAGGGGTGCCTCGAAGATCACCAGCCCTTCGTCCTGCTCGATGACGATCGTGTTGTACAGGGTGCCCCGTAGGTAGTGCACCCCGGCGGTCACCTCCACCGGCTCCCCCGGGTCGCCCACGTTGACGAACCCGACGTTGATGCCGTCGCTGGGCAGGCCCCACGACGAGCCCATGTGGTGGAATTGATGGCTGCGGTCGCCCCGGGCCGCGTCGTCCTCGACGAAGGTCGGCTCCACGCCCGCGGGGAGCTCGAACGAGGCGTCGAGATCTCCGTCGAGGGCGATCTCGGTGCGGGTCTCCTCGCGCAGCAATGTCCCGTGCAGCCGCAGCTCCACCTCGTCGGGGAACAGCAGGCCGTCGTAATCGTTCCAGCCCTGGTAGACCAGCTCGAGCTCGGAATCGCGGCGCAATTGCGAGTTCTCCACCGTGGTCAGGCGCGAGATCTGATCGTTGTCCGAGTCGATCCACAAGGTGATCGGGAAGATCGGATCGGGCAGCTCGAGCAGCTCGTGGGGGCGACCGTCGTAGTCGGCCTCGCCGGCCTCGACCGCGTCGCCGGGGCTGGCGAGGAGCTCGCGGAGTAGCAGCTGCGGGTGGAGCAGCCGCTCCTGCCGCCAGATCGCGGCCCAGCGGTCCGAGAGCATGGGGCTGGGGGGCGGGGCCATGGGGGCCCCGATGGCGAAGACGCTGTCGCTGCCGTCGAAGAAGCCCACCTGCCCGGTGAGCACTTCGCTATACGACAGCGGCGCGCCGTCGAAGGGGATGAAGTAGCGATGGACGCGGTCGTGATCCAGCCGCATGTTGGCTGCGGTCAGATCGATCTGGGCCACGGTGTCGAACTCGTGGGCCAGCACCGAGGTGCCGTCGGGCTCGGGGCCCTCGTCGGGGATGTAGCGGTTGCCGCTGGTGCGCAGCGAGATCGTCTCCAGGCCCTCCAGGCGCTCGGCCCCGCCCAGCGCGGTCACCACCCGGTCGAAGAGCGAGGCTTCGGTGCCCGTCTCGGTCTCGTCGGTCCCGGTGGAGTCGACCGCCGTGGTCCCCGTGGTGGTCGGCTCGGGCGTGTCGCTCGTGGTGGTGTTGGTGGTGGTGGCGGTTCCCGTCTCCCCCGAGGTCTCGGTCTCGTCGGTGTCGGTGTCGGACGTGGCGCTGCCGTCGTCGCCACATGCCGCGGCGAGGGCCATGGTGGCGAGGGCCAGCAACTGGGCACGACGGCCGAGCCGGGGGTGGGATGGATGGAGAGTGGGCATGTACGAGGTGGGCTTTCTGCGCAATTGGCGCAAAGTGCGAGTCGAGCCCGCGAAACCGCGCAAAAGGGCTCTAGATCGCCCGTTCGCGCCGGTTCGTGGGTCCGACGTGGCTCCATCCTATGGGCTTATGAATGTTGCTCAAGTGATAAATAATGGAATCATCGTCCCGGATATTGACCCATGCGCGATCCCGAGCTCATCCCGTTGACCGTTGTATTTGCCGCCGTCGTGCGCCAGGGAGGGATCCGGGGAGCCGCTCGGGCCTTGGGGGTGTCCAAGGCTACGGTGAGTCGTCAGCTGCAGACGCTGGAGGCAGCGCTGGGGCTGCGGCTGGTGGAGCGATCGACTCGGCGTATTCGGGCGACGGAGGAGGGGCGGGCCTTGCTGGGCACGCTGGAGTTGGTGCGTGAGCGGTGGGACGACGGGTTGGCCCAGCTATCGGCCACGCGCCACGAGGCGGCGGGGCGGCTGAGGGTCACTGCGCCGGAGCTGATGGTGGACGGGCTGATCTCTCCGGCGGTGCGGGTGGTGCTCGAGCGTTACCCGGCCATCGACGTGGAGCTGTTGGCTAGCGATCGCATGCTCGATCTGGTCGACCAAGGGATCGACGTGGCGATCCGGACCGGGCGCCTGGCGGACTCGTCGATGCATCGGCTGCACCTGGCGACGACGCGCGAGCGCCTGGTAGCGACACCACGATTGCTCGAGCAGCTGGGGGGTGACGATGATCTTGATCCGCGGCAGCTGCCCTGGGTCGGGCACTCCGCGCTCTTGGTGGGTCCCGAGCGGGAGCTGGTCCACCTCGATGGTCGGCGAATACGGGTGGTGCCGGCCCTGCGGGCGCGTAGCGAGTCGTCGTGGGCGTTTCTCAGCATGGTGAGCATGGGGATCGGCGTGGGGTTGCTCCCCATGCGGTTCATTCAAGAGCAGCTGGATCAGGGGCTCCTGGTCGCGTTGCCCTGGCTGGGCCGCGAGGTCAGCATCGAGGCGGTGTACCCAGCGGGCCGGCTCGCGCCTCCCCGCGTGCGACGCTTTCTCGAGGTGATGCGCGAGCACCTAGGCGGGTCAGCCGGGGGTGGCTCTTGAGTTCGGGTCGAGGGGCTTGTGCCAAGAGTGTTTACGACCTGGTTGCTTCCGTTGCTCCCGGATCGACGGTCCTAAGCATGCCCCTCGATGTCGACGCTCTTTAGCGATGACGCAAGAGGCGATCATTGGCTGTTGCCCGCTACCTATCCTGGTATCCTATGCGTGTAGTCGCGACCGATACTGACTGCGCTCGTCGGGCTTAATCCAGCAGAACGGTGTTAGGATCCGCAATGTTGCGGGGGGCTTCGCGCGCGCTCACGTATCGACCAGCAAGGCGAGCGCCTCTTCGAGTACGCGGTTGCGGCCGAGGCGACCGTGGGAGCCCTGGATGAAGGTATTGCCAAAGAGCAGCGAGTACATCAGCAGGCACCGCGCTTCCACCTCGGCTCTGGGCTTGTCTCTGGGCTTGTCTCTGGGCTGGTCGAGCGCGCCGAACAGCGAGCGCAGATACGCCAGGCGGCGGGTGTCGACGTCGTGGACCTGCGCATCCACCTCGGGGTCGCGCCGGGCCCAGTCGCGGATCGCCATCTCGGCCTGAAGCGCACCCTTGCTCGTCAGCGCCCATAGTCGGCGCAGGCGGGTCCGTGGGTCGCCGCCTTCCGCCTCGACCTGCTCGATGAAGGCGTCGGTCCCTGCCTTCGACCACTGCTCGAGGACCGCCGTGAGCAGCTCGGCCCGATCGGTGAAATGCCAGTAGAAGCTTCCCTTGGTGACCCCGAGGCGGCGGGCGAGCGGCTCTACCCGGATCGCCTCCACGCCGCGCTCGCCCAAGAGCGCTACGGCGGCCTCGATCCACGCCTCGCGTGACTTTCTGGACGTTTGGCTGGACGTCTGGCCAGACGTTCGGCCAGACGCTCGGCGGGTCGTCTTGCGAGGCGTAGGGTGGGGTTTTTCGCGGGCCATCGTCTCGTCCTCGGGGCGCCGCGCGCGTGTTCGAAGCGGGCCGGTACCAAACATACGGTACCGTATTGACAACGCGTAGGGGGAGGTCATGCTTCCATACGCCACCGTATGGAAAAACCATCGTGGCGGGAGATTCCGATGAATGTGCTGCTCTTTGCCCTTGGCTCGTTCACCCTGCTGCTCGCCGTGGTTCACGTGGTCGGTGGGGGTCGAGGCGTTTTGCGACCCATGCTCGGCGCGCGCTTCGACCCCACGGCTCGGGCCACGATGCACGTGGTGTGGCACGCCATTACGGCCCACCTGGTGCTCGCGGGGGCCGTGATGGTGGGGGTTTCCCTGGGGGCGTGGCCCGAGGGAGGCGCACTGCTGGTTGGAGCCGTGAGCGTGCTGCACCTGGTCTTTGCGGGCCTGTTCTTGACGGTGGCGGCAACATCCTCGCTGCCTCGGGCGTGGCTGGCCCTGGGGCAATGGATGGCCTTCTTGCCGCTCGGGCTCTTGGGGTTGTGGGCCGTGGCCTGACTCACGGCTGTCGGGCCCGTTTTTCGCGGTAGGGGCGAGGCGAATCGGCCGCAGGAGGCGAGATGCCCCGCGTCTGCCCGATGGATGGGCGACAATTCGTTTGGATCACATCTTGCTAGTCGGCTGGGTCATGATGACCGAAGCCAACTCGGTAAGGACTGTGCTGGACATGCTCTACCGGGATCGATCCACGTGGCGCCTACGGGCGGAGATCGATCCATCGGCACTGTCCCGGCTGGGGACGGTCGTGGCCAAACAGCTCGGGCTCCCGCGCGACGTGGCGCTGAGGGTGATCGAGAACGAGCTGGAGGTTCGCCCCCTGCCGTCCAAGCGGATCTGCCGGCATCGGGCGGTGACCCGCCGGGACCTGCCGCGCGTGGGCGGTCCATGGAATGGCTACGATTCGAACTGATCCCGCGTTGCCGCGTGCTGCATTCGCGCCGTGCACAGTGGCAATACCAGGTAGCAACCGGCTCCGATGAGCAGCGTGGTGCCGATCCCCCACGCCATCGACGACGTCAGGGCCAGCCCGCTCGCCACCACCCCGCAGGCGCCGTTCAGCCCCCACATCCACGGGCCGAGCGGAGGACGACCCTCGCTCCCCAACTGCTCGACCAGCCGCAGGCCCAGCGGAAAGCCCAGACCCAGGCCCAGGGCGGGCACCGCCACCAAGCTCAGGCCGACCAGCACGCGCACGGCGAGCTTGGCCCCCACCAGCGAGCCCATCGTCGGCTCGAGCAGGGCCCCGGCCAGCAGCACCAGGCCCGCCGGGAGCAGCGGATACAGGCGTGCCACCCAGGGGCGTGACAGCGGTACTCGACCCGACGCCAGGCTGCCCACCCCCGTAAAGAAGATGATCCCCCCCAGCAGCACCGCCAGCGCCAGCGTGGGGTGCCCCAAGAACACGTTGAGGCGGGACAACAGCCCCATCTCCACGAACATGAAGCCCAGGCCGATGAGGGCGAAGTAGGTGCCGGCTGCGAGCACGTCGAGCGCCGGATAGGCCCGCAGGTCGCGGCGGCGGGAGCCTAGGGGCAAGAGCACCGCGATGAGGGTCAACAGGGCGCTGATGGCGGTGGCGTAGACCAGCGTCTGGGTGGCGTGGAGGTTGCCCAAGAACGCGAAGTCGAGCTCATCGACCTGCTCGGGGGTCGACAGCCACGTCGCCGGCTTGATCATGTTGAAGAAGAACGGTCGGGCGTCCGTGGGCGGGGTCAGATCGAGCGTTTGGGTCCGGGCCCACGCCCACATCGCCTCGCGGTCGGGCTGCTCGGACAGCTCGCGCAGCATCGGGTTGAGGGGGCTTCGCCCCGGGGCCAGCAGCACATTGAAGCCCCGCTTGGCCGCCTCCTTGTACATGCGCTTGACGTCCGCTGTGGAGAAGGGCTCGGGCGTGACCAGGATGGTGGCGATGGTGAGGTTTTGCAGCATCATGATGTGCTGCGTGGGTTCCTTCGCGCCCAGCGAGTACAGGGTCTCCATGGCCAGCGCCAGCATGCGAGCCGTCTCGCCGGGGGAATCGGACTTGTACCAGCGCGAGACGGTGAAGATCCCCGTGGGCGTCAGCCGGCGCATGAAGATCTGCCAGCCCTCTACCGTGTACAGCCCGTTCTCCGAGAGTGCGTAGGCCCCCGCGCCCGTCGACGCCCAGGTGTCGATGAGCGACATGGTGATCACGTCGAAGTGCGCCCGGTTGCGGGCCATGAACGACCGAGCCTCGTCGTGGAATAGGTGCACTCCGGGTAGATCGGCGACACCCGAGAACTCGCGCATTGATCCCTGGTGCAGCGCGACGATGAGGGCGTTGAGCTCCAGGCCGAGCACGGGATCATGACCGACTCGCGCCGCCTCCAGCACATCGCGGCCGCCTCCCACCCCGATCACCGCGGCCGGTCCGGTGGGGCGCAGGCGGTGGGCGAAGGAGGTCACGTCCCAGCCGAGGTAGTCGTGATCGACCGGCTGGCCCGATCGACCGTCGTCGGGCGCGCGATCGAGGGCGGCCATCACCGTGCCCGCGGCCCCGTCGATGAGGATCCCGCGCTGGGGCAGCGGGGTGAGGGTCGTCAGCGGGGTGAGTCGACCCGGGGCCCACATGGCCGGCAGCTGGGTCTCGGTCTGGCCCACCGTCACCCGCGAGTAGGTGTTCCATCCGGTATAGAGGAACTCGCTCGGGTCTTCGGCCTCGCCCTTGACCGTGCGGGCGCGCAGCCACGGCGCGTCCATCGACGCGTTGAGCAGGCCGAGGGCGGCCAGGATTACCGCGAGGCCCGCAGCCGCGCGCCGGTGGCTCCGGGCCGTGTCGTCGTCGCGCGCCGCCGCGAAGGCATAGGCCGCCAGTGCGGCGAGGGCCGCCGCGACCATCACCGCGCTGGGAGCATCGAGCACGTCGAGCAGGGGGATCACCAAGCCGCACCCGGTGGCGGCCCCCACCAGATCTACGCCATAGACGCGGCCGGCGGGCAGCCCGGCGCGGGTCAGCACCAGGGTTAGCACCACGCCGCTGACGGTGAAGGGCACGGCCAGCGCCCCGCCGTAGGCCAGCATGGCCAAGAACCCCTCGGTGGAGGTGACCGGCGACAGCGGGACGAGCAGCGCCACGGCCACGGCCTGGGGCGCGGTGGCGGCTAGCGCCAGGCAGGCCTGAGTGGCGCGGCGGGGCACGAGCGCGTCGGTGAAGGCGCTGGGGCGCACGAACACGATGACCGCCCCCGCCGTCATACCGAGCATGGCCAGTGAGATCACGAAGAACGCCAGGTGGTACCAGGCCACCACCGACGTGATCCGGGTCAGGAGGATCTCCAGCACTAGAGTGGCCAGCGCCACGAAGAAGACGCCGACGTAGGTCTTGCGATGGTCCATATGGAGTGGCGGCGGGTCTCGAGGATACGGCAACGTCGGGTGGCGTGACCAACGCGGGAGCGCACGACCGGGGCAGCCCTGGGTTTACAATCGTCGTCGATGTGGCGACCTCCCCAGCGGATCCGACATGCCCTGCCGGACGGGTCCTGGCCCGATGCCGCGCAGGCTCGGGCCGCGCGGTGGTTTCAGCCGATCGTCTTGGGGCCCCTACGCCTGGAGCAGCGTACCTGGGTGCCGGCCATGGTCCCGTGGCGGGCAACCGAAGAGGGCCACGTCACCCCCGACGTGCTCGACTGGTACGCTCGCTTCGCGGCGGGACGCCCCGGAGCGATCGTAGTGGAGGCGACCGGGATCCGTGACATCCCCAGCGGCCCGCTGCTGCGGATCGGCCACGATCGCTTCTTGCCCGGCCTGCGCGAGCTGACCCGGGTGGTGCGCGAGGCCAGCGAGGGGCACACGCGGCTGCTGATCCAGATCATCGACTTCTTGCGGATCCGCCGGCGCCCGGATCCCCAGCGGTTCTTGCGGCGCTTCTTGGTGCTCCGCGATCGGCACCGCGCTGCCATGCCCGATGCCCCCGACGACGACGCGATCCGGCAGGCCTTGGCGGTGATGTCGGACGAGCAGCTCGAGCGGATCCTCGACGCGCGCGAGCTCGAGGCGCTGCGCCACGGGGCCCGGGAGCGGGTGACCGATCTGCACCACGATCACATTCGTGCGCTGCCCGAGGTCTTGCCCGGGCTGTTCGCGGCCGCGGCCCGGCGAGCGCGCGAGGCCGGCTTCGACGGCGTCGAGCTCCACTATGCCCACGCCTACACCATGGCGTCGTTCCTCTCGCGACTCAACGACCGCGATGACGGCTACGGCGGCTCGCGGTCGGCTCGGCTCCGGCTGCCCCTCGAGGTGTACCAGCGAGTCCGAGCCGAGGTGGGCCGAGACTTCTGCGTGGGGTGTCGGTTCCTCACCGAGGAGGCCATCGAGGGGGGCAGCGAGCTGGCCGACACTACCGCCTATGGCGTGCGCTTTGCCGAGGCCGGCATGGACTTCCTCTCCCTATCGAGGGGGGGCAAGTTCGAGGACGCCCAGCAGCCCCGGGTGGGCTGGGCCGCCTATCCCTACACCGGGCCCAGCGGCTATGAGTGCATGCCCACCGTGCACTCGGACCAGCGCGGACCCTTCGGGCGCAACGTCGAGGCGGCCGCGACCGTTCGGGCGGCGATCCGGGCCGCGGGGTGCTCGACCCCGGTGGTGGTGGCCGGAGGGATCTGTAGCTTTGGGCAGGCCGAGGCGATCCTCGCGGCCGAGGCGGCCGACGTGGTCGGCGCCGCCCGGCAGACGCTGGCCGACCCCGACTGGTTTCGCAAGGTGCATCGTGGGCGGGGGGCGGAGGTCCGTCGCTGCAAATACACCAACTACTGCGAGGCCCTCGACCAAAAGCACAAGCAGGTCACGTGCCAGCTGTGGGATCGCCTCGGGTTGCAGGAGCCCGACGTCCCGCTGGCCAGCGACGGTCGACGTCGGCTGGTCGCGCCGCGCTGGGAGGAGTAGCGGCGTGGTGGCGAGACGAGGTCGGCGGTGGCTCGGGTGGGGACTGGGTGGCCTGGTCTTCGCCCTGTCGTGTAAATCCGCGCGGCCTCTGGGAGAACTCGCGCGCTGGTCCGAGGGACAGTGCTTGGCCACGCTCACTATCGACCATATCGATTCGCCGCTCCACGAGCTTCGCGAGCTCGGCGGTTGGCGTGACGACTTCCAGGCGCGGTTTCCCGCCGCGGTGATCGATCCGAGCGTTCAACGGCCGGTGGGGGCGACCGCGAGCCTGACGCTCGGTGAGCATCCGATCGCTTGGTACGCGGTGGCGCTCGACGCGGTCGTGCTCGACGGTACAGCCTTTGCTCCGCTGCGCCGAGTCGATCCCACGCGGATGGCCGCGGCAGAGCGGGCGGTGGTGGGCAGAGTCACGGCCAAGGCTCGTCAAGCGCTGGGAACTCGCGGCGTTATCGAGTTCTTGATGCGGATCGGAGCCATCCAGACCTATTGGCACAAAGGTGCCAATCTCTGCCTAAAAGCGGAGATGGGGTCGGAGTCAGGGGGTGAAAAGGTGTATCGCTCCGATTGGCAAGCGGTTCACCACTATGAGACCAATACGCGAACTGAAGCGCAGTATGCATTTGTGGTGGAGTTCGATGCGGGGGGAGAGGTAGTGGTGATTGGGGCTGGCGAGCCTTGAAGTCGACGACCAAGGCGGCCTACGGAGACTTTCAGACTCCGCCCGAGCTGGCGCGGGCCGTCTGTGAGTTTCTCGTGAGGCGAGGGGTCCGTCCGGCCCGGGTGGTCGAGCCCACCTGTGGGCAGGGGAGGTTCTTGGTGGCGGCCGCCGAGGCCTTTCCCCACGCTATGCGGTGGGGGCTGGAGATCGACGAGGACTATGCTCGACAGGCTCGGCAAGCGCTGCAAGAGCGCGGTCACACGGCCACGGTGAAGGTGGGCAATGCGTTCCGCACCAACTGGGTGGCTCGCCTTCGCGCGGGTGATTCGCCGGTATTGGTGCTCGGCAACCCCCCGTGGGTCACCAGCGCGGAGTTGTCGGTCTTGGGCGTCGACAACCTCCCCAGCAAGTCCAACCACGCCCGGCACATGGGCCTCGACGCGCGGACCGGCAAGGCGAATTTCGACGTCTCGGAGTGGATCCTCCAGCGCTTGCTCGGGGCTGGGCAGGGGCTCGACGTGACGGTGGCCATGCTCGTCAAGGCCACCGTCGCGCGGAGGTTGATGGAGCATGCCCTGCGAGCGGGGTGGGAGATCGGAGCGATCTCGCTGCATCGGATCGACGCTCGGCAATGGTTCAGCGCGACGGTCGACGCGGGACTGTTTTGCTTTCGCACCTCGGGGGCGGCGGCGTTGCGCTGCCCGGTCTTCGCTTCGCTCGACGCGTCCGAGCCCGAGGCGGAGATCGCGGTCTGCGACGGTCGGCTGGTGGCCGACGTGGGTGCCTATGAGCGCGCCAAGCCGGCGCTGGGTAAGGCCGAGCCGCGGTGGCGTTCGGGCATCAAGCACGACTGCGTGCGGGTGATGGAGCTGCGGCGTGTGCGGGGGCGGCTGCTCAACGGCTTGGGCGAGTCGGTCGACCTCGAAGAGCAGCATGTGCTGCCGTTGCTCAAGAGCTCGGATCTGCGGGGGGACGATCGGCCGATGCCGCGGCGCTGGCTGGTGCTGCCGCAGCGGCGCTTCGGTGAGTCGACTGATGCGCTGGCGGCCGAGGCTCCGCGGACGTGGGCCTACCTGCAGGCGCACGCCGACGCCCTCGATGCGCGACGTAGCTCGATCTACCGCAACCAGCCTCGCTTCGCCGTGTTCGGGCTCGGTCCGTACTCATTTGCGCCGTGGAAGATCGCGATCTCGGGGCTTTACAAGCGCACCGCGTTCACGCTGGTGGGTCCCGACGAGGACGGGCGGCCTACGATGCTCGACGACACCTGCTACTTCATCGGCTTCGACGACGAGGTGACCGCCCGAGCGGCGCTCGAGCAGTTGCGCTCGGAGCCCGCCCAGGCGGTGCTCCGGGCGCTGGTGTTTCCCGATGCCAAGCGGCCGGTGACCAAGGAGGTGCTGGATCGGATCGACCTGCGCAAGCTGGCTACCCACTAGGGGTCCAGCGTGGATGCGTAGGGGGCGGCTCATGGCGGATCTGAAGCCTGGATTCATTGCGGCCGCTGGGCCCGATATCATGGCTGCGCATGCTTCAGCGGCTGCACACCACGGACATCGGGCCTGCGCGAGCGATGGCCCTCGAGTTCGGGCCTCGGCTCAACGTGCTCACCGGTGATAACGGTCTGGGCAAGAGCTTCGTGCTCGATCTGTTGTGGTGGGTGCTCGCCGGGGACTGGGCCGGAGCGAAGGCGATTCCGAGCGGCGACCAACCTCGGCTCGACTACGCGGGTGCTGGGGAGCAAGGGACGGCGACGTTTCAAGCGACATTTCAATTCCAGCGGCAGCTGTGGAGCTGGCAATCGGCCCGGGGCAGAGGGCCGCGCGGCTCGGTCATCTATGTTGGTGCCGAGCACCTGGCTGCGTTCGTGATGGGGCGCAACCGGTTTCCCGCTGCATTCGGAGAGGACAAAGACACGGGTGACCCGCTGGCGTTCGTGTTTGAGGGTCGAGAGCTATGGGATGGCAAGGTCGACGAGGAAGGCCGTCCGGTTTGCAACGGGCTGATCCGCGACTGGGTCAACTGGATGCGCAGCCGTCCCGTTGGCCCCGTCGATGAAGGCCGCGCGCAGCCCCTGGTCCCCTTCGAGTTGCTAGAGCGGGTACTCGCGGTCCTGTCTCCCGACGATGCGCACCCGTTCAAGGCCGCGGCACCGCGGAGGGTGACCATCGAGGACTCGCGCGAGATCCCCACGCTCCGCACCCCGTGGGATGCCGAGCCCGTGCCCGTGACGCTGGCCTCGGCGGGGGTCCGGCGCGTGCTGGAGCTGGCGTATGCGCTGGTATGGACCTGGCACGAGCACATCCAGGCCGCGGAGCTACGGAAGGTCTCACGGCAAAAAGAGCTGTTCATCCTGATCGACGAGCCCGAGACGCACCTGCACCCACGGTGGCAGCGGACGATCCTTCCGGCGGTGCTGGAGCTCGCCAAGATCCTCGATCCGAGCCTAGAACTCCAGCTCTTCGTCACGACCCATTCTCCGATCGTGTTGGCTTCGCTTGAGACCATTGTCCGAGAACAATCCGATCGTCTATTTCACTTCGACGTGGACGACTCGGGTGTCGAGGTGAGGCGTCTGCCCTGGGTCAAGCACGGAGATGCCGTTGGTTGGCTCGGATCCGAGGCAATCGATCTGCGCGGTGGTGGGCGTTCGGTCGAGGCGGTTCGCGCGATCCGCTGGGCCGATGCATTCATGCTGGGGAAGCTCGACGAGATCGAGGAGCCCGCGATGAGGGATAAAGACGCCCTCGAGTCCGAGCTGCGGCGGGTCTTGGCCGGGGACGACGAGTACTGGACGTATTGGCTCGTTCCGCGGGGAGACGTGGCCCAGTGATACCGGTCGCGCGACCCGAGGAGCCCGACCAGTTCGACGAGCTCACCCGTCGGCCTGGGCTGGCCTGGCTAGAGACCAACGACTACCTCAATCGGAGGCGACCGCAGAACTACTGGGCCTGGTGTGCCAAGCCGTTGCGTGAGGCATTCGAGGAGCGCTGCGGTTGGGCCGCGATGTTCATCGCGGATGGTCATGTCGAGCATCTGGTGAGCTGGGATGAGTGCAAGCGAGACCGTCCCCAGCTCGCGTACGAGTGGAGCAACTACCGCTATATTTTACCGAGACTCAACAGCCGAAAGCGCAGCCAGCGGGGATTGCTCGATCCCTACGAGGTTGGCCCTGGGTGGTTTCGGGTCGAGCTGCCGTCCTTGTTGTTGGTGTGCACCGATGAGATCCCGAAGTGCGAGCGGGAGCGAGCGCAGCGGACCATCGATTGTCTCGGGTTGGTCGGGGACAGAGATCAACAGATCCGCAAGCTTCGCGCGAATTGGCTGCAGCGCTATCGCCTCAACAACCTGAACCTGTCCGGATTGAGGGAATTTGCGCCTTTGGTGGGTCAGGCAATTGCCGAGCTGCTCGCTGAAGCCGACGACGCGATCGAGCCTCATCGTCGATCGTTTCGCGACCGACTGATCGCCCAGCGTGTGGCCGCGGGCGGTCGTATTCCCTGAGTTCAATACCACCGTCGACCCTCCGGTCGTCGCCCAAGCGGTGAGCGTCATGACCATGCGATCGCGACGGACGGATCTCGTGGCCTCGTCGTCTTCGGGGCACTAGACTCCCCCTCGATGTCGACCCGAGTCTTTGCCGTGGGGCTGGCGCTGGCGGCCGTCGTGGGGCTGGTGTTCGCCAGCGTGTCGACGCTGGACTTCGTGCAGCACCTCGACCGCCAGGTGCACGACCTGCACTGCTCGTTCGCCCCGGGGCTGGTCGAGGCCGACGAGGAGTCCACCGGCTGCCAGGTCACGCTGCTCAGCCCGTACTCGTCGATCATGCGCACGTCGCTGTGGGGCGGGATCCCGATCTCCCTGCCGGCCATGGCGGTGTTCGCCTTCCTGCTGTTCCGGGCTATCGAGATCCTCGTGGTCCCGGCCGCGCGGCGCCGGACCGCGGCTGCGATCGCGCTGGCGACCTCGATGATCCCGGTGCTGGCCTCCGCAGTGATGGGCTACATCGCCTTCTCCGAGCTTCACGCGGCGTGCAAGCTGTGCATCGGGACCTACATCGCCAGCGGTGCATCGCTGCTGATGGCCGGGTTGGCCTGGCTGATGGCGGGGCGAGAGGCCAGCGTGCTCGTCGAACAAGTGGAGCCGACCGAGGCCAAGCCTGTGAGGGCCGCCGCCGCCTGGCTCTCGGCGGCCGGCCAGGCCTTCGGCTTCGTGACCGTGCCGGTGGTGGCCTACGTCCTGCTGGTCCCTGACTATTCCCGGTATATCGGCACCTGTGGCGCGCTCATGGAGCCCGACGATCCCTACGGGGTCATGGTGGCGCTTGGGCCCCAGGGCCGCGGCGTGGCCACCATCGAGGTCTTCGATCCGCTCTGCCCCGCCTGTCGTGGCTTCGAAGAGCGGCTGCGGGCCTCGGGCCTCGATACTCGACTACAGCGGCGTGCGGTGATGTTTCCGCTCGATAGTGAGTGCAACTGGATGGTCACCCGGTCGCTGCATCCTGGCGCCTGCCGCGTGAGCGAGGCGGTGCTGTGTGCGGCCGACGATCCTCAGACCGACGTCGACGCGGTCGTCCAGTGGGCCTTCGACCAACAAGAAGAGCTCATGGAGACCGGCAAGGAGAACCTCGAAGCGGTCACCAAGAAGATCGCGGGCCAGTTCCCCACGCTGAGCAAGTGCTTGGGTTCAGCCGAGGTCAAGTCCCGGATCAACAAGTCGCTACGCTGGACGGTGAAGAACGAGCTGCCGGTGATGACGCCCCAGCTCTACGTCGCGGGCACCAAACTCTGCGACGAGGACTCGGATCTGGGGCTGGATTTCACGCTCGACCGCATGCTTCAGCGCCACGCGTCGGGAACGTTGGCCGCGGACACGCCCGCGCCCACGGCCGAGCCGGGCCTGGTCCCGGGCTCCAAGGCCGCACCACCGCCCGAGGACGAGCCCAGTCAGGGAGGGCGGAGACGCGATCCTCGCTCGCGGCCCGCCGCCAAGACCCCCAGGGCGACCAAGCCCGAGGCACCGGCCGAGCCCAAGACGCCAGCCGAGCCCCAGACGCCGGCCGAGTCCGAGGCCAAGGCCCCAGCCGAGCCCGAGCCTGCCGCCGAGGCTCCCGACACCAAGCTCCCCGGTGTCCAAGAGCTACCCCCACCCGCCGAAGACGGATCCGCCCCCGAGCCTGCCCCCGAGCCTGCCCCCGAGCCTGCCCCCGAGGAAGGTGCGCCATGAACGTTGGAATTCGCGTCGTGATCGGCCTGGTCACCGGAGCGGTGCCGCTGGGCCTGACCACCGGCTGGGTCTCCGACGCCGAGCAGCGGCTCGAGCAGATCGAGCAGGCCGCCGACAAGCCGGCCAGCGAGGTGGCCACCGCCGCGGCGGCCAACGAGGAGTACTGCAACCCGGCGCTCAAGCAGGTGCTGCGGCGGGTGCTGCTCTCGTGCGGGCTGGCGGGCGACAATCAGTCGCGCGGCTGCCAGCCGGTCGACGCCAAGAACGTGGCCACCATGGCCGGCGAGGATTTCAACGCCTTGTTCCTGCCGTTGTCGGACCGGGTCAGCATCATCGAGTACGACAAGAACGAGGCTGAGCTCGACGACAAGGACATCGCGTTGCTCGATCAGACCTTCTCCGACCAGCGCGGAGCGAGCTGGTTCTTCGTGGTCGCGCGTAGCTCGCCCGAGGGCAGCGTCGAGCACAATCGGGAGCTCTCGCAGCAGCGGGCCGACGCGGTCATGAACCACCTTCGCGAGCGCTTCGACGATCCCGATCTCGACAAGGAGGTGGGGCTTTTGTGGCTCGGGGAGGAGTATGCCCAGCTCGACGAGAGCTTCTGCGACTGGCGGCGCAGCGGCTCGGCCGAGGCATGCAAGCCCGAGAACATCAACCGGAGCGCATTCGTGGCATGGATCGACTGTCGGCTATAGCGCTTGCCCTGGCGGGCTCGGGCCTGCTCGCCTGCGGCGATGGTCACAGGAGCGGAGGCAAGGGCGCGACCCCTCGCTCTCGCGTCAACGCGGTGCAGGCTAAGGCGCCAGCGGCGGTGGATCTGGCCGGGTTTTGCGAGGCCATGCACGAGCCCGCCGCCGCTCCGCCCCTGGCCCTGCCTGCGCTGCGCAAAGGGAGCCCGCCGGCCCCCACGGGCAACAAACGGTGGATCAACGTGTGGGCCACGTGGTGCAAGCCCTGCATCGAAGAGCTGCCTCGCCTTGTTCAATGGCACCGGGAGATCGCCGCGCGCAGCGATTTCGATCTGGTCTTCCTCTCGGCCGACGGCGACGCCGAGGCGGTGCGCACCTTCACCCAAGCTCACCCCGAGGTCGCGGACACGCTCGAGCTAGAGGACGCGGCCGGGCTCGATCCCTGGGTGCAGAGCCTGGGTCTGGCCGGCTCGGCCGTCTTGCCGGTGCACATCTTCGTCGGAGCCGACGATCGCGTTCGTTGTCTGCGCAGCGCGGGGATCGGCCCGAGTGATCGAGCCGCGGTCGAGCGGTTGCTCGTGTCGATGTAGGCCACCAGCACGGCGGCGGGTCCTTCGGTGGTCCAGGGGAGCGCCCCGGCGTCGATCAGACCCATGGGCTTCGACGCTTGGAGTGGTCGTTCGTATGCAAGCCGTTGCTGAGATCGATCGTACAGCGCAGACTCCTGCTCATGGCTCGCCGACGTCGCCGACGCTCTCGCCGCCGAGGTGGTCCCCTGTCCAGCGTACTCGTCGTGCTGGTGCTCGGTGCTCTAGTCTGGGTGTTCCAGCGCTACGGCTGGCTCGAACAAGCCTGGTCTTCCTTGCCTCGCTCAGAGTCTCACTCGGGCCAGCGAAGCTCATACTCCCGCAAGGCGTGGCCCCACTGGTCGGATGTCGACGGGGATTGCCAAGATACCCGCCAGGAGGTGCTCATCGCCGAGTCGGAGATCCCGGTGAGGTTTCGGACGCGCAAGCGTTGCAAGGTCAAGTCTGGGCGGTGGCGTTGCCCTTACACCGGTCGCGTCTTCACCGATCCGCGCAAGCTCGACGTCGACCACCTGGTGCCGCTGGCCGAGGCCCACCGCTCGGGGGGGCACGCGTGGGAGCAGGCTCGGCGTAAGCGCTACGCCAACGCGCTAGACGAGCCCGATCACCTCGTCGCCGTAGAGCGTGGCTCCAACCGAAGCAAGGCCGACAAGGGGCCCGATGCGTGGATGCCCGAGGTCGAGGGGTATCGCTGCGAATATCTGCAGGCTTGGGTCGGGATCAAGCAGCGCTGGGAGCTCGGGATGGATCCCCGCGAGCAAGACTACGTGACGCAGGCACAGCAGGCGTGCGAGCGCGGCGAGGTTCCGGCCTTGCCGCTCGGTCAGCGTCGCTAGTCGCGGGCCGGCTGCCGGCGATCATGCACCGAGCCCACGACGATCCGGCGATCGCCGGTCACTGCGTGGCGTGGCGTGGCGTGGCGTGGCGTGGCGTGGCGTGGCGTGGCCAGACGCTCAGCGACAGAGTGTCTGCGTATCCCCGATGCTGACCAGTTGCTGTGTGTCTGAGAGATACTGCGCTCGGATCCAGTCGTTGCTGCGTGCGACATTGGAGATCCGAACCTCGTCGATGATGCCCTGGGTGCTCGCGCTTGGTCCCGGGCCGTGCCACTTGCCGATGATGAGCGAGGTGCCGTTCTCGACCCGTAGGTTGTTGGTGTTGCCCTCGAAGATCGTATCCCAGGGCCCTCCGTTGTGGCTGACCTCCAAGTAGCCCTCGGAGGTGGCCTGGCGCCCTCGGATCGCGAGAAACGACCACTCGCCAACGGTCACTCGGTTCTCGGGCACCATGGTGTAGTGATAGTTGGAGTCTAGCCACATACCGATGGCCCCGCTTTGCCGTCGGACGTAGAGGCCGATGCCTCGATACGGGTCGTCGGTGGACTCGACGTTGACGATCTGCTGGTGGTTGTCACCGATCAGATCCAGGCGTACCCAGGTGGTGATCGTGTGGTACTCCGCGTCGGCGATCTGATTGACCCCGCAATCGATGTTGTCCTCGTCACCGTCGAAATCGACGGCTCCGGCGATCCAGCCCGGTGCATCTTGGGATCCGCGCCCGCTGCCCTCCCAGTTGCAGGTGATTCCGGTCGCACTATCTTGGTGAGTCCCGGCGCTCTCCTCGAGGTGCCAGACGCCCACGTAGCTATCGTCCCAGCTGCCCGCCGGATCCTGGGTGTCGGTGGCCATTGGATTGCCGTAGTACAGCCAGATGTGGTCATCCATCGAGCGCCCGTCGATCTGGGGAACCTCGACCCACACGTAGTGCTCATCGGTGGGGGTTCCACTGTCGGTAGGCCAGCGCTCGATCTGATGGTCGAGCACGGCGGACTGATCGCTGTCGACAAAGCGGAGATCGATGCCCCCAGGCGCCGTAGCGGAGTCGTCGAGGTCCTCGGGCAAGACGACCAGCACGGTGAAGTTGGAGAGATCCTCGGCTTGTTCGAGGTTGTTGAAGGTGAGCCGGCGACGATGCGACCAGCGGGCGTCCCACCAAGCGGCAGAAGGGTCCACGCACCCGGTCGTGTCATCGGTGCCGATGCCAGTACCGGTACCGGTGGTCGGGGCGTTCATGGAACCAGCCGAGCCCGAGGGATCCTCACTCATCACCATGCCCGACCCCGAGATGCTCGACGAGGCCGTGGAGCCGCCATTGGAGGTGGTCGCAGTTCCGAGGTACGAGGGATCGTCGACGATGCATCCTCCGCCCAGTCCACTGCCCAGCAGCAGCGCGACCAGAGGGAGCCGGTGCACTGTCGCTCCCGTTTTCATCGTTACCAATGTAACAGCTGGCCACCGCTATGCGGGGCATCGGTCGATGCCCCATGACACGTATCGCTGGGGATATGTATGCGTGCGGAGAAGATGTCGTCGGTCGCCCTACTTGGTGGTGGCCTCAGTCTTCGCAGCCGACGCAGCCGGGGGGGCATCGGCCGGCTTGCCGTCAGTCGTGGACTCGGCGGGTGGGGTCGATTTCGGATCGCCAGCCTCAGCGGCTGCGTCGTCCTTCACCGCGGGCGTCAGCGTGGCGGTGAGCAGCTTGAACTCGATCCGTCGATTCTGCTGTCGCCCGTCCTTGGTCTTGTTGTCGCCGATCGGCTGGTCGGGTCCGGCGCCCCGCGTCTCGATGCGCGAGGCGTCGATGCCCTTGTCGGTCAGGTACTTCTTGACCGAGTCGGCGCGGTCCTGCGAAAGCTTCATGTTCTTCTTGTACTTGCCGCGGCTGTCGGTGTGCCCGCTGATCTCCACCCGCAGGCCGGGGTAGTCGGCGAGCACCTTGGCCGCGCCATCGAGCTTGGGGAACGACTTCTTGCGGATCACGGCCTTGCCCGTGGCGAAGTAGATGCCCTCGATGACGCCGGTGAACTGCTTGACGACATCGGGTAGCTCGTCGGGGCAGCCGTCGCCGTCCTCGAAGCCGTTGACGGTCTCGGGATCCTCGGGGCACTGGTCCTCGGGGGCGAGCAGACCGTCGTTGTCCAGGTCGCGGACCGGGCAGCCATCCGGATCCACCCCCGCTTCCTCGGGGCAAGCATCGTCGGGGTCGAGGTAGCCGTCGCCGTCGGTGTCGGGGATCGGGCAGCCATCGGGGGCGGCCCCGGCTTGCTCGGGGCAGGCATCCTCCGGATCGAGGAAGCCGTCGCCGTCGGTGTCCTTGGCCGGGCAACCATCGGGGGCGATACCCGCCTGCTGCGGGCAGGCGTCGTCGGGGTCGAGGAAGCCGTCGCCGTCGGCGTCGGGAGGCGGTGGCTCCTCGCGCTTGCGAGGCCCGAGCCCGAGGCTGAAGCCCAGCAAGAACTCGCCGCTGTGGGCCGGGGCCCTCGGAGTGACGCCTTCCCGGGGCGACATCACGTCACGACCCTCCAGGCGCAACATGATCCGCCGGGTGAGGAAGAGCTTGAGGCCGCCGCCCACATGGAGCGCCTCGTCGCCGTTGCGGCCGGCTGCGTCGGGCTCGCTACGGACCGCGAGCACGCCCCCGCCTAGCACGGCAAAGGGCACGATCCGCCAAAGCCCCAGCTGGATCACCGCCTGAGCTCGGGCGGTAGAGACGAACGCGCGTTGCTCGGTCTCCAGGCGGGAGGGCATCATCGCCAGCTCGCCCTCGAGGCCGAAGTGACGCAGCGGGTAGTAGCCAAAGCGCAGGCCCAGCACCGCGCTCAGGTCGTAGTTGGGAGACGGCGAGATATTGCGCTCGTGGAGCTCGATCACCGTGGAGGGCAGCCACAGGCCCCCGAATAGCCCCACCTCCCACATGTTGCGGCGCGGCGTGTAGCGCTTGATCCAAGGCAGCTGCATCGCCGGGTCCGGCTCCTCTTGGGCGGAGACCCCACCGTCTTCGTCGAGATCGACCAACTCGACCTCGCCTCCAACCTCCGGGGGAGCGGCCGAAGCGGTAGCCGGAGCGATAGCCGGAGCGATAGACGGTAAGGCGAGGGCGGCAACGGCGACGGCGGCACGCAAGGGGGCGATCACTCGGGAGTGCACAGTAGGACTCTTTCGCAGCATCGTGACGACGAGGCCACCCTCAGGTGACCGGAGCGTGGCTTAGAGAAACCGATAAACGAGCAGGAGCGAGGAATTGGTATCGAGGTTCTTGGCGCCCGGGAAGGGGTCGTTGTCCATGCGCAAGGCGAATGTGGCCGCCAGCGACAGCCGGGCCACCAGCTGCGCCGTCAGCCGGGTATTCCAGTTGATCCGCCATCGCTGCCCGTCCAGGAGGCTCTGGAGGTACTCGAGCTCGGTGGCGAAGCTCACGGCCTCGCTCATGGTGTTGGTATAGCCGCCCGCCAGGCGCACCGCGTGGATGTTGCGGGAGGGCAGCGGGATCGTCTCGCCCTGGGCGGTATAGACGATCTCTCCCTCGGCATCGCGCTGCACGGCCGCGTCCGAGGGGTTGTCGTGCTGGAAGTCGTAGCCGGCTTCGACCTGGAGCTGCTGCGTCTTCGTGTTCATCACGTAAAACGCCACCCCGGGATCGACGTTGAGGCGCACGTCGAGCAGCTGGAACGGATCGTGTCGCACGGTCAGCATGGCGAAGAGCGACCAGCGATCGGCCAGGAAGAAATCGTAGCGGGCTCGGCCTTGGAGGTTGCCCACCGTATCGACGGGATCTAGATCGGCCGAGGGGGCCGCTCGCCCATAGTTGCCCAGGAACGTGGCGAACGCCTGGTGGCGACCGCGGCGCAGCAAGAAGTTGGTGCCCCCGGTGATTGCGGTATTGCGGGCATTACCCGTGCTCAGCAGCGCACCGAAGCTCACGTCCCACTCGAGGGTGTCCCCCGCCTCTTCGTCTCCCTCGTTCGTTCTGGTCGCCGCCTCGCCAAACGACCCCTGGCCCGCGAGCTCGGTGTTGCCCTCGGAGGCCGGATCGGCCGTCACCGTGCCGGCGGGCTCAGCAGGTCCATTGGCTGGCCCGACTCCGGGGGCCGGTCCTGCTGCGTGGACCTCGGCCGCCAGCAGCGTGAGCAGGCTGGTCGCGGCGAATACTAGAGATCGGCGCATGGCGGCGCCATCCTACTGTCGATCGCCGTCAGGACGCCCGTCGTCTTCCGCTTTTTTCTCGAACGCGGTCGAAATTCCCCGCGCATGGCGTTCGTAATCCTCACGGGTGAGCGAGGTCCGGCCGGATGGGTGTGGATCGGCCGAGTACCTCGATCTCGTTCAGTAGGTGATTCGATGCCTCAACGGTCTCGGCGTCGCCACCCAAGCAGCAGCAGGGTCAGCAGCCCGAGTGCTCCGGAGCGCTGCTGCTGGGGGGCGCGGGCGTGGCAATCACAGCCCCGGCTGACCAGGCCGCCGTCGTCCAGATCGTCGTCATCCAGGCCAGGCTCGTCCTCGTCGGGCTCGTCCTCGTCGGGCTCTTCTTCCTGACCCGGGCCTTCGTTCTGGCACTGCGCGCTGCAGCCGTCGCCCGCGACCTGGTTGCCGTCGTCGCACTGCTCGCCTTCTCCGAGTACCCCGTCGCCGCAGCCGGGTAGGGTGTTGATAGTGCCGTACCCCACCACGCACAGCTCGTCGATCGTCCAGCCGCCCATCTCCAGGCCGCCGTCACTGTTGACCTCGAACGCCAGGGTCACTTGGCCATCCGACGCCCAGGGGCTCAAGTCCACGTCGTGGAACGCCCACTGCGCGTCACGGTGGTGGGTGGTCGCCTCGAAGTCGTTGGTGCTGGCGAAGTTGCTCCACGCCGGCTGGCCGTCGGCCAGGATCGTGGCCTGGTCGTAGAACCCGTCCTCAACGGTCAGCCAGCGCTGGTAGTGCAGCCGTACCGACTCGTAGCCCGAGGGGATCGTGATGGTCGGGCTCACCACCGACTCGCTGCTCCAGGCGGGATAGAGGCCGTCGGAGCTGACGTCGAGCCCGAGCACGAAGGGATCGTCGCCCGCGGCCGCCGAAGGGTCGCCGCCCTGACCCTGCGGGGGGCCGACCTCCCATGTTCCATTGAGCTGCCAGCCTTCGGCGACCCCGTCGTCGAAGCTGGTGCAGTAGATCGGCTCGACGGGCCCGAACCAGTGCTCGAGCCACGGCTCGCCGAGGTTGGCCGGCACCACCCGCTCGGCCCCGATCGAGTAGTTGACGACCGAGCGGTAGACCATCACCTGGCCGTCGGGCAGGGGGGGCAGCCTCGCCGCGAAGCCGCCCTCGG
>JBCCWC010000050.1:0-72772 GCA_039194325.1 Myxococcota bacterium | reverse complement strand
GCCGGGACCGCTGCCGCTGCCGGGACCGCTGCCGCTGCCGGGACCGCTGCCGCTGCCGGGTCTGGTGCGGCGACATCGGCCGGCGCGGTGGCCCCCTCGGGCTTGGCGCCCTCGTAGCCGTCGTCGTCGCCTCCGTCCTCGCGCGGCATGATCTTCTCGGACGCGTCCGGAACCTCGGCGAGCCACGCGGCGTACTCGTCCTTCGTCACGCGGCCAGCGCGGATGTTTCGCTGCACCACTCGCTTGTCGAACAGGCGCGTCCGGTCGATCCTCATGGTCGCAGGGTTGTAGACCAGCCCGGTGTGGCCGTCAAACCGCGGTACGAGCCCGTAGGGGCCGAACAGCCGGCGTTTGCGCCAAAGGCGCAGGGCGGGAACAATCCCGGGTCGAGTGCGGTTCGGGGTGACCCCTTGCGACGTCGCACGACGTCGCTAATGTACGCGACCGCAGACATCGGTCTTTTACGGCGAACCCCTCACACTGCGTCAGCCCGGAACAACCACCATGAGCGTAGGTGCATACGACATCCGCATGGTCAACCAACTGGTCGAGCGCGAGTCCGCGTTCCTCGACCGGCTACTCACCGAAATCAGCAAGGTCATCGTCGGTCAGCGCGAGATGATCGAGCGCGTGTTCATGGGTCTTTTGTGCGGGGGGCACGTGTTGCTCGAAGGGGCACCCGGCCTGGCCAAGACCCTCACGGTCAACACGCTGGCCAACTGCCTCGAGCTCGACTTCAAGCGCGTGCAGTTCACCCCGGATCTGCTGCCCTCCGACGTGCTGGGCACCGTCATCTACAACCACCAGAGCGGCACGTTCACCAACAAGCAGGGGCCGATCTTCACCAACCTGCTGCTGGCCGACGAGATCAACCGGGCCCCGGCCAAGGTGCAGAGCGCGTTGCTCGAGGGGATGGCCGAGCGGCACGTCACGATCGGCGATCAGAGCTATCCGCTGCCGCGGCCCTTCTTGGTGCTCGCCACGCAAAACCCCATCGAGCAGGAGGGCACCTACAACCTCCCCGAGGCCCAGCTCGACCGCTTCATGTTCAAGATCAAGGTCGAGTATCCCACCTCGGAGGAAGAGCTGGAGATCATGGCCCGCATGGGCTCGGGCCCCGAGGCGCCCAAGCCTCAGGCCGAGCGGGTGATAGGTCCCGCCGAGCTCGACCAGGTGCGCAAGACGATCGACGAGATCATCGTGGAGGATCCGGTCCGCCGCTACATCGTCGATGTGGTGGCGGCCACCCGTCGCCCGGGGGTGGCCGGGCTGGGCGCGCTGGAGGACTTCATCGATTTCGGCGCTTCGCCCCGCGCCACCATCGCCCTGCTCATGGCTGCGCGGGCCCATGCCTTCATGCGGCGGCGCGGCTACGTCAGCCCCGAGGACGTCAAGGCCATCGCGCCCGACGTGCTCCGCCACCGCATCATCTTGAGCTACGAGGCCGAGGCCGAGGGCAAGACGGTCGAGCAGATCACCCGTCAGATCCTCGAGCACGTGCAGGTTCCCTGAGTCGTTTGTCGGGTCGCGGTCGAAGGGACGGTGTGAGCGCGCCAACGCACAGCGAGCGAGAGGCCCAGCAGGCCCGGGAGCGCACGGCCGAGCTGCTGCGCGAGATCCGGCGTATCGAGATCCAGACCTCGCGCTTGGTCACGCAGCACCTGGCTGGCTCGTATCAGTCGGTGTTCCGCGGGCAGGGGATCGCCTTTGCCGAGGTGCGGGCTTACGAGCCTGGCGACGACGTGCGGGCGATCGACTGGAACGTCACCGCGCGTACCGGCGAGCCCCACGTCAAGATCTTCACCGAAGAGCGCGAGCTCACGGTGATGCTGCTGGTCGATATGTCGGCCAGTCTCGACCTGGGCAGCCGCGAGCACGACAAGCGCCACCTGGTGGCTCGGCTGGCCGCGACCTTCGCCTTCTCGGCGATCCAAAACAACGATCGGGTGGGTCTCATCGGCTTCACCGATCGGGTCGAGATGTTCGTGCCCCCGCGCAGCGGGCGTAAGCATGTGCTCGCTGTGATCCAGCGGGTGCTCAGCCACCAGCCCGAGCACCGCGGCACCTCGCCGGCGGTGGCGCTGGAGTACCTGGCTCGGCTACACAAGGGGCACGGGGTGGCCATCGTCGTATCCGATTTCATCGATGCGCTCGGCGACGGCAGCCCCGAGCACGAGCAACGGCTCGAGCACGCGCTCAAGGTCGCCAAGCGTCGGCACGACGTGATCCCGGTGCGGGTGGAGGATCCGCTGGAGCTCGAGCTGCCCGCACTCGGCTTGGTCACCGTGGAGGATCTGGAGCTGCTCGGTCTGGGTGGCGACGTGGTCGTCGACCTGGGGGCGGGCCCGGCCAAGCGCTATCGGGACGAGGTTCGCAGCGAGCGACGGCGGATCGATCGGCTGATGCGCAAGCTGTCGCTGCCCATGATGAGCATCCGCTGCGGTGAAGACTGGCAAAAGCCGCTGGTGGCGTTCTTTGCCCGGCGAAATCGGAGGTTGCGGTCGTGAGGACTTGGGTGGTGGGGGTGTCGTGCTTGCTGCTGGTCACGGCGGCGGGAGCCGTCGCGCATGCCGAGCCCGCGCCGGCCGAGCCCACGGCGGCCGAGCCCGCGCCGGCCGAGCCCGCGCCAGCCGAGCCGAGCGCCGCGCAAGGCACAGCGCCCAGCGACGCGCAGAACAAGGCGCCCGTGGTCAGCGACGGGCCGGTGGCGGTGACCACCCGGCTGTCGCCCGATCCCTCCAACGTGGGTGATCTGCTCGTGTTCGAGGTGGTGGCGGCCTATCCCCGAGACGTGCGGGTCAACCTGCCGACCCGCCTGAACTTCGAGCCGCTGCATCATGTGCGTACCGAGGAGGGCGAGCCCGAGCCCACCGGTGACGGGCTGCGCAAGACCTTTCGCATTGAGCTTCAGCACTTCGAGGTCGGGACGGCTCAGATCCCCTCGTTCCCGCTGACCTACGTCGATGCGGAGGGGGGGATCCACACCGTTCAGCTGCCGGCGCGGTCGTTCACCGTGGAGTCGCTGCTGGTCAACGAGGACGATCCACAGCGCCGGGGCGAAGATCCGCCGATCTCACGCGAGTATCCCGATACCCTCGCCGAGACGGTCATCTGGTCGGTGCTGGGCACGTTGCTGCTCGCGTTGGCGGGGTGGCTGGCTTTCCGTCGGCTGTGGGGACGGGAGCGCCCCGTGGTGTTGCCGCCCCCCATTCCCCCCCACGAGGTGGCCTTCGAGGCGCTCGACGAGCTCGAGCGAGGCGAGCTGCTCGAGCAGGGGGAAGTGCAGCGCTACTACGTGGAGCTGACCGAGATCGCCAAGGGGTACATTCAAGGGCGTTTTGGGGTGCTGGCGCTCGATCGCACCACCGACGAGATCCGGCACTCGCTGCTGCGCGATGCTCATCGCTTGGCTCCGCTGTCCGCCGACGAGGTGGTGGAGTTCCTTCAGCAGTGCGACCTGGTGAAGTTCGCCCGCTGGAAGCCGCCCAAGGACGAATCGCACGAGGCGCTGGGCCACGTGCGTCAGATGGTTCGCTCGTCGATGGCGAGCCCCGAGGGCGAGAAGGCCGACAACATCCAAGAGGCCGACAACGCCCAAGCGGGCGACAACGCCCAAGGTTCCCAGGAGGAGGGCGAGCCTCCGTCCGAGGCCGAGGCCAGCGCCGAGGCTGAGCCCGAGGGCGAGCCCGCGTCATCCTCCGAGCCCCAACCCCAACAACCCGACCAAGGAGCACAACCATGAAGGCCCTCGGACCGATCCTCGCCTTCGGGGGGGCTGCGTTCGCGCTGGTGATCGCGGGCCTCTTGTGGCACCTGGGCAGCGGCCTGCGTCACGTGATGTGGGCGCGCCCGTGGTGGGGGCTGGCTGCGGTGCTGCCCGTGTTGGCGCTGGCGCTCCGAGCGTGGCGCTCCCCCCGGCCGGCCACGCTGCGCTTCTCTCGGGTGGGCTCGCTGCGGCGGCTAAAGGTCGGCTGGGGCGCTCGCTTGGTGCACCTGCCCGACGGGCTGCGCCTGGCCGCGGCCTTGTTGGTGGTGGTGGCGCTGGCCCGGCCTCAGTCCACGCGCGGCAACGATCGCATTCACCACGAGGGGATCGATATCGTCATCGTGCTCGACTTGTCGGACTCCATGGAGACCCCCGACATGGTGCCCAACCGGCTGGGGGCGGCTCAGGCGGTGATCGACGACTTCATTCGCCGCCGCCCTCGCGATCGGATCGGCCTGGTCGCGTTTGGCAGCACCGCCTCCACGGTGGCCCCGCTGACCATGGATCACGGGGTCTTGCGCACGCTCATGCGGCGGCTGCGGCTGGGGGCGATGGAGGGCAACATGACCGCGATCGGGGCGGGGCTGGGCATGGCCCTCAACCGGCTCGACGAGTCCACCGCGAGCAGCAAGGTGATCGTGCTGCTCACCGACGGGGTTCACAACGCCGACGGCCTCGACCCCGACTCGGCCGCGAGCGAGGCGGCCAACCGGGGGATCACCGTCTACACCGTGCTCATCGGGCGACACGGCCTCGACGTGGGATCGATCGATCCCGGGCGGCTCGAGCGGATCGCCAGCATCACCGGCGGCTTTGCCTATACCGCGGTCGATCGCGAGGCGCTCCAGGGCACGTTCCAGGATCTGCTGGACAAGCTGGAGCGCTCCAGCATCGAGGGCGAGCCGGTGCGGCCCGAGCTGTTCACCCTGCTCTTGTGGCCCGCCCTGGCCCTGTTGCTGCTCGAGATCGGGCTGCGGACCACTCGCCTACGGAGGTTCCCATGAGCGCGCGCTTGCTCGCCTGGGCCGAGCCCGACCAGTTCGGCACCCTCGACGAGGTCGTCTTCAAGAATTGGGACCACGGCTGGTGGGTCCTGCTAGCGATCCCGCTGGCGATCCTCGCGTTCGTCTGGGCGACCCGGCAGCGCCGGCGTGCGGTCGACGCCCTGGGCAACCCCGCGCTCGTCTCCCGCCTGGTGGGCAGCGTGCACCACGGGCGGCGGATCTTGATCGCGGTGGCCATGACCGGGGCGGTGGCCGCGGTGGGCGTGGGGCTGTTGCGCCTGCAGTATGGCGGCACGGCTGAGGTGATCCCCGCCAGCGGCCTCGACGTGGTGCTGGCCGTCGACTACAGCAAGTCGATGCTGGCCCAGGACGTCTATCCCTCGCGGAGCGAGCGGCTCGAGGCCGAGCTGGGTCGATTCCTGGACGACGCGGGGCGACGGGGCGATCACGTGGGCGTGGTGGTCTTCGCCGGCGCGGCCCGGGGCTTCCCCGTCACCCCGGACATGCGCTTGCTCAAGCTCTACCTGGCCGATGCCGATCCTCGCTTCGAGCGACCCGGCGGGACCGCGCTGGGCAAGGCGCTCCGGCGCTCGCTGGCCTACCTCATCGACGCCCGTCGAGGGGCCGAGGACGAGCCGCTGCCCGGCGAGGACCAGGACCAGGACGACGACGACGACGAGCCGCTCGGGGCCGACGCGATCCCCCCAGCCGAGAACGGCCAGGCGATCGTGCTGCTCACCGACGGCGAGGACAACGCCAGCCGGCCCCTTGAGATCGCCGAGGAGGCGGCACGCCTGGGGGTGCGGATCTTCACCGTGGGGATCGGTTCCACCTCGGGTGAGCCGATCCAGGCCTTCGATCGCGACGGCAACCCCACGGGCTTTGTCAAGGACGACAAGACCGGCGAGTATCGTTTTACCCGGCTCGACGACAAGGTGCTCCAGGAGATCGCCAAGGTCACCGGAGGGCGCTACGTCAAGGTGGAGACCGACCGCTTCAGCCTCGACGAGGTCCGCGAGGTGCTCGAGGAGCTGTCTCGGACCCAGAGCGAGGACACCATCGAGGTGCACCACGACGAGGGCTTCGCGATCCCCACGGTGGCGGCCCTGGTGCTGCTGTGCCTGGCCCTGGGCATCAGCGAACGCAGGAGGAGCCCGACATGAGCGCGGGTCGTGTCGTGGTGGTGGCCCTGCTCGCGGGCTGGATCGCCGAGTCCCTCGCGCGTCCCGATGGTGATGTGGAGGCGGGGATCGAGGCCTACGAGGCGGGCGAGTACGACGTGGCGCTCGAGCGCTTCGAGGCCGCGATCGATCGTCACGGGGACAAGCCCGAGCTCAGCCTCGACCGGGGGCTGGTGCTGCTGGCTCAGTCAGACAATGACGCGGCCCGGCGGGCCTTCGAGCGAGCCAGCGAGGCCGAGGATTCCGAGGTGCGGGCCAGCGGGTTCTACGAGCTGGGCAACGTGGCCTTCGACGCCGAGGACTGGGACGCCGCCATCGAGGCGTACATCGAGTGCCTCAAGGCGCGACCCGAGCATGCGAACGCCAAGTGGAACCTCGAGCTCGCTCGCTTGCGCAAGCAAGAGCAAGAAGACGAAGAAGACTAAGAAGACGAAGAGGACGAGGAAGACGAAGAGAACGAAGAGGACGAGGACGACAGCGAAGGCTCCGACAGCGGAGGCTCCGACAGCGGAGGCTCCGACAGCGGAGGCTCCGACAGCGGAGGGGGCGAGACCGGGGATAGCACCGGCGAGCCGCCCGACGACTCGGGCACGACCGGTGATCCCGGGGGCAGCTCCGGCGGCGATGACGGGGGCAGCTCGGGTGGCAACGAGGGGGACTCGGGCGAGCCGCCCGGCGAGTCTGGCGAGCCTCCTCCCGAGGATGGTGGTACGGGCGGGCCACCGCCCGAGCCACCGCCCGAGCCCCCGCTCAACCAGATGGACATCCAAAAGGCGCTCGACGAGCTCGACGAGCAGGATTCCTTCCCTCTCGATCGTCCTCAGGGTGGGGTTCGCCCGCCCACCGAGGACTGGTAAGCAAGGGCTCTCGATGACTCACGATCCGACTCGCCGTCGCTTCACCCGTCACCTGGGTCATGCCTTGGTCGTGGGGGCATGTGCGGGGCTGACCCCGAGCCTCGCGGGGGCCGAACCGGTCGAGGCCGAGGCATCCGTTCGTCTCAGCCAACCCACCGTGCGGGTGGGCGAGCCGGTTCAGCTGAGCCTCGAGGTTCGGGTTCGCGGGGCCCGGGCACCCAGTCAGCTCCCGTGGCCCTCCGCGTTGGCGGACAAGTTCGAGATCGCTGGCGCCTCCACCAGCGGGGGGTGGTCGGGCAGCATCATCTTGGGAGGGCCATCCTCGCGGATCTATAACCGCCAGACCACGGCGCGCATCACCCCCAAGGAGGCGGGGACCTACGATCTGAGCTTCTCGGTGGAGATCGCCGGCTCGACCTTCGAGTCCAACGTGGCCACCCTCGAGGTGCTCGGCGCCGGCGAGGTGTTGCCCGAGCCCCCGCCGGGGCGCGACCCCACCGAGCCCCAGGGGGAGGTCTTCTTGTGGGCCGCCGTCGACAAGAACGAGGCCTACGTCGGCGAGCAGATCTCCTTTGCCCTCGACGTCTACGAGCGCCGCTCGTTCCTCGGGATCCACCTGCGCAAGCCACCCAGCTTCACTGACTTCTTCACCGAGGAGCTCCCCGAGGGCGAGCCGGTGGTCAAGCGCGTGGGGCCCATCGACTATCGCGTGCGACCTGGCTTGCGGCGGGCCTTGTTTCCCCAGCGGGCGGGCTCGCTGGCGATCGGCTCCGCCGAGCTCAGCGTGGGAGGGCGACAGCGGATCCTCTCCCAGGCCCTCACCATCGAGGTCAAGCCCTTGCCCGCCGAGGGGCGGCCGGCTGGCTTCTCGCCCAACAACGTGGGCCGCTACACGATCGCTAGCGAGGTCGATCGTACCCGGGTTGCCGCCAACGAGCCCGTGACCCTGCGGGTGACCGTCGCCGGTGACGGCAACGTGAAGTTCATCGATCCCGGCGCCTGGCCCGAGCTGGAGGGTCTGCGCCGCTACGATCCCAAGGTGGAGACCCGGCTGCGCAAGGGATCCACGCTGGGGGGTGAGCGCCGCTACGAGTTCTTGCTGATCCCCGAGCGAGGCGGGACGATCACGATCCCCGCCCACGAGCTGGCCTTCTTCGACCCCGCGGCCGAGCGCTACGAGGTGGTGCGGACCGAGCCGATCGAGCTGACCGTGGAGGGCGGCGAGGCTCCGATGCCCGAGCCTCCGCCCCCCTCCGAGGCGGGGGACGAGGAGATCGCCGCCGTGGTGCAGGGCGATACCTTGCCCCGTCACACCCCGCGCGAGCGCTGGCTGACCCCCACGCGCTGGCTGTACGGGATGCTGGCCGTGCCCACCCTCGCCACGGCGGGAGTCCTGGGCGGGACCTTGTGGCGGCGCTTTGGGGCCGACGAGCAGGCCCGGGCCCGGGCGCGTCGCCGAGACCGGCGGCGGGGGCTGATCGACGCGGCCGAGCAGGCGGTGGAGACCGGCGAGGGCTTTCACGCCATGCTCGCCAAGCTCCTGCAGGAGATCGCCGTGCAGCGAGCCGGCAGCGAGGGCGTGGGTCTGCCTCGACCCGAGCTGTTGCGCTTGCTCGGCCAAAAGGGCGTACCGCCGTCCGACGTGGAGCGGCTTCGTGATCTGCTCGACCGCTGCGACGCCGCGCGCTTTGGGGCCCAGGGCGACGGCGCCGACGACCGACGCGCGCTGCTCGAAGAGGTCCTCGATCTGGTGCGAACCAGCCAGCTGGCCAAGGAGGCGAGCTAGTGCCCCGGCGCATCCGTGTCGTGCGGTCGCGTGGCCCCTTTGCGTTGGTTTGCGCGTTGGTCTGCGCGCTGGTCTCGGGTCTGGTCGTTTGTTCGTGGGCGGTGCCCGCTCGGGCCGACGCGGTCGACGAAGCCTTCGTCCGCGGCAACACGGCGGCCCAGTCGGGCGACTGGGACGCTGCGATCGCGGCCTATGAAGAGGCCGCCACCTTGCTGCCCGAGCGCAGTGCAGCGCTCGACTACGATCTGGGGACCGCCTAC
Organism: Myxococcota bacterium; assembly: GCA_039194325.1. Classification (GTDB taxonomy): domain Bacteria; phylum Myxococcota_A; class Polyangia; order Nannocystales; family Nannocystaceae; genus Paraliomyxa. The sequence continues at coordinate 63,918 of JBCCWC010000050.1, read as the reverse complement.
CTCCATCGTGGTGCGCTGGGTCGAGCGATCTTCCACCTGCAGCGCTCGCTCGACTGGCGCGGTGGACCGACGGCCGAGCTCGCCGAGTCGGCGCGCTACAACCTGGGCATTGCCCGGCGCCGGGCCGAGCTGCAGGCCGTCAACGCCAACGCCAAGATCGATCGTCCGGAGACCTGGTGGGATCTCGTCGTCGAAGCGCTCGGGGCGCCTGGCGTCGGATGGTCGGCATTGGTGGCCGGATGGCTGGCGCTTGGGTTGTCGTGGTGGCGAGGTCGTCGGCGGCGGCGCGGACAGGCCTCCAATGTCTTCGGGGCGGTGCTGCTGCTGCTGCTGAGCGTCTATCTGGGCCTGGGTGTCCTGCATGGGCTGTCCCTTCGCGCGGATCGCACGGCACCCGAGGCCATCGTCCTCGAAGATCTCGTCGATGCCCGCGATGGCGCGGGCAATCATCGTCCCGTGGCGTTTCGACTCCAGGGCGGGGCTCGGGTTCGCGTGGTGGGTCGGAGCCCGGGGTGGCGACGGGTGCGACTCTCTGGAGGTCTCGAGGCCTGGGTTCGCGAGGATGCCGTGGGTATGCTCGACGAGCGTGGTTCGGGTCGGGCTGGCCCGCCCAGGCCACAGGCCGACCCGACCGTCGAAGACGGTGCCCCGGCCCCGTGACACGGCGGTCATCCCCACGGGCTACTCGACGACCAACCGGTCGGTTGTCATGGAAGTGCACACCTTTTCGTACTTTTTTGCCCAGGCGCATACCAGGCGTGCAAGTCGTTGCTCGCTCGTCGGGCACGCCGATTCTCGTGTGGCGTTTGCAGCCGCACCGGGATAAGCTTCCCGCTAGGGTGCTGTCGGTCGTTGCCACGAAGATTAGAACCTCCCACGGGGTGGGGAGTTTGTCTTCGACGGTGGGTCGGATCTACGAGGGCTATTTGCTCTCGACTCCGGTCGTAGGTCGCGGAATGGTGATCTTTCGCGACCCCAATGGTCGACGCATGGTCACCACGGCGGTGCGCCGCGTGCTGACACCCGGCGAGGACAACGTCCTCTACGTCGAAACCGAAAACAGCGTTTATCGGATCGCCATTCGCGACGAGCGTCCTGCGGCGGCCACGGCAACCGGCTGAACTAGTCCGGGCGTGGTGCTGCGCGGGTCTTGGCCATGCGTAGCTCAGTGGCGGCGTTGATAGATCGCAACGCAGAGGTACTCACCCTCCGCGTGTCCGGGTGCCACGGGGTGATCGATGTCGGCGCCGAGCGACGCCACTCGCACGAAGTGCCCCGTGGAGGCCAGCATACAGCGATCGAGGTGCTCACGATCGAGGTGATGGCTACAGCTGCACAAGACCAGGTGCCCGCCCGCAGACAGGCGTGGGGCGACTCGGCCGACCATGCGTCGCATCGCGTCGGCGGCTCGGTCGACATCGCGGCGTCGAGCGGCGAGCTTGGGTGGATCGACCACGATCGTTCCGAAGGGCCCCATGAGCCGCGGGTCGTCGAGCGCCCCGAACATGTCCGCTTCGACCCATTGCAAGCCCGTCAGTGCGTTGCGGGCAGCGTGCTCGGCGGCAAGGCGCAGCATGGCGGCCGATCGATCCACGCCCACCGCAGGTACACCGGCGGCGGCTGCATGCAGGGCAAAGCCTCCCATATGGCAGCCGAGATCGAGCAGGGGCCCGTGGCCAGCGCGCGCCAGCGCGGCCACGCGGCGTCGGTTGTCTCGCTGGTCGAAGTAGGCGCCCGTCTTTTGGCTGGGTGGTGGGGGCGCGGTCAGGCGTAGTCCGTGCTCGACGAATGTCAGCATGGGCGTCCGCACGGGCGTCCGTGTGGTCTCGTCGCCTTCGCGGTCGACGCCGGGCTCGAACCCTTCGAGCTTGGCCGGTCCCTCGGGGCGCACCACGTGGATCGGCCCCGGGTAGGTCGCGCGCAGGGCATCGACGATCGCGGCTTGGTGGGCCACCATCGGCGCGGTGGTCAGCTGTACCACCAGTTGTGCATCGTAGCGGTCGACCACCAGCCCGGGCAGCCCGTCGCCCTCGCTGTTGACCAGTCGGATCCCCGTCGTGGGCTGATGCTCCCAGCCCTGGGAGTCACGAGCGGTGATCGCCTCGGTGAGTCGTAAGGGAAGCCAGTCGGGGGGTGGAGGATCGGGATCCCACGCGAGCATCCGCACCGCGATGAACGAGCGCTCCGAGGGCAGGCCCCAGCCCAGGGGCTGTCCGCGGCGGTCGAGCAGCTGTAGCGGCTCTGTCGGGTCGGGAACGCCGATCCAGCGCTGGATCTGCCGGGCCCGGATCCAGGGCCCGTGCTCTGGTCCCACTCGCCCCGCGTCGCGTCGTAGCTGCACCTGGGCCGGCAACCCTTCGAGCATAGCAGGTCGGCGACAAGGGGTTATGCTGTCGCGGCCGTCGCCCCGCCCGATGGTCTGCACCTCATGAATGCCAACGAGACCACCCAACACTTCCTGCAGCAGGCCTTCGAGATCTTGGAGGTCCACCAGGACATGCGGCGCGTGCTCATCACCCCCAGCCGCGAGCTGAAGGTCGAGCTGACGCTACGTCGAGACGACGGCTCGATCGGCAACTTCATCGGCTACCGGGTGCAGCACGACGACTCGCGGGGTCCCTTCAAGGGGGGTCTGCGCTACCACCCGCACGTCGACGAGGACGAGGTGCGCTCGCTGGCCAGCCTGATGACCTGGAAGACGGCCGTGGTCGGGGTGCCCTTTGGGGGGGCCAAGGGGGGGATCGCGATCGATCCCGACCAGTTCAGCGAGCGCGAGAAGGAGCGGCTCACTCGGCTCTTCGTGCGTCAGATCCACGACCTGGTCGGTCCGTTCCGCGATATTCCGGCGCCCGACGTCAACACCAACGCGCAGGTGATGGCGTGGTTCTTCGACGAGTACAGCCGCCAGGTCAGCTTCTCCCCTGGTGTGGTCACCGGCAAGCCGGTGGGGTTGCACGGCTCCGTGGGGCGGTCCTCGGCCACGGGGCGCGGGTGCATGTATGCGATCCGCGAGACCTTGCAGCAGGCCGGGGTCGCGCTCAAGGGTCAGCGCTTCGTGATCCAGGGGTTCGGCAACGTCGGCTCGTGGGGGGCGCGGCTGGTGCATGCGCGGGGGGCCAAGATCCTCGCGGTCAGCGACGTCAACGGGGGGATCTTCAACGGGGATGGGCTGGATCTGCCCGCGGTGCTCGAGCACGTCGACTCGCACGGCTCGGTGGTGGGGTTCGAGAAGGCGGAGCCGATCTCCAACGCGGATCTGCTCGTCACCGATTGCGACGTGCTGATGCCGGCGGCCCTGGGCGGGGTGCTGACCAAGGACAACGCGCCGCACGTCAAGGCCAAGTACGTGCTCGAGGCAGCCAACGGGCCGTGCACGGCGGAGGCGGACGAGATCCTCAATCAGCGGGGGATCACGATCATACCCGACATCTACGCCAACGCCGGCGGAGTGACGGTGAGCTACTTCGAGTGGGTGCAGAACCTCCAGAACTTCAAGTGGGACGAGTCGCGGATCAACGAAGAGCTGGACAAGATCATGACCCAGGCGCACGCGAAGATCCGGGACATCATGCGGGCGCACCAGATCCCGATGCGGCAGGCCGCGTTCGTGCTGGCGATCCGCGAGGTGAAGATGGCGACGGAGGTGCGGGGGATCGGGTGACGGGGGCGCCGACGAACTTGGTCACAAACGGGAGGTGACCGTCTCTACCCTGGGGCGCTCACCCATGACGACGGAACCACCGAGCTGGGGCACGATCCCGCCCATCGCCCTGATTCCCCTGCGCACTTACGCGCGCCGGGCGATGGCCGCAGACAACTGGACCTCGGTACGGCCGCTGCTGCGACCCATCGCGGGATGGCGCATGGACTACAGTCGCTTCGAGTTCGACTCGTCGTTCATCCAGCCCTGGGCGCGCGAGGAGATCGCCAACCTCGCGACGCTGCACGAGCAGCACCCTCAAAGTCCGCTGTCCGTGTTTGGGCACGCCGATCCCACCGGTAACGACGAGTACAACAAGCAGCTGAGCGGGCGCAGGGCCCTGGCGGTGTACGGGATGCTGGTGCGTGATGTGGAGATCTGGGAGCGACTTTATGGCTCCCCGATGGCCGGCGACCGCTGGGGCGAGCGAGCGATCCAGCAGATCCTCGCCACCCTGACCGACGATGACGGCATGCCCTTTTATGCAGGAAGCGTCGACGACTACTGGGGCACCGCGAGCCGCGAGGCGCTCGAGAAGTACCAGGCGAGCAACATAGACCCCAACGGCGCGCCGCTCGCGATGGACGGCATGCTGGGGCCGCTCTCGCGCAAGTCGATGTACCACCTGTACATGGAGTCGCTATGCACCCGCGCGGACGGGTTCGTGCTCTCGCTGACCGACGAGCAGTTCTTGGCGCGCGGGCGCGATCCAGACCATCGCGGCGATGTGCAGGGTTGCAGCGAGTTCAACCCGCGCATGGTGTTCTCCACCGAGGAGCACGCCAAGTACCAGTCGTTCGCCCTCGCGCAGGAGCGCAACGAGCAGAACGCCGAGAACCGCCGCGTGGTGGTGTTCTTGTACCCCGCCGGGGTCGAGGTAAAGCCGTCGTGGTGGCCGTGTCCCAAGGCGGAGTCCGGCTCCCCCAGCTGCCGCAAGCGGTTTTGGTCCGATGCCTCGACGCGTCGCAACCCGCAAGAGCGGCGGCGACACTTCGACGGCGACATGGACACCTTCGGGTGCCGCTTCTACCACCACATCGGGCTCAACACGCCGGCCGAGACGCCGGTCACCCTGGGCCTGACCTTCGACGTGTATCTGCATCGCGAGGCCGGGCACGGCGCCCCCGACGGCAGCTACCGGCTGGTCTCCGACGACGGCGAGGTCGACGAGCAGGTCCCGGGGGGCGCCGCGGTGCTGATCGCGGTGCAGGGCGAGGGCGAGATCCGCTGCCTGAGCTTCACCGGCCTTGCGCGAGGCAAGCGTTACACCCTGTCGTTCCAGCCCGCGGGCGACGGTGAGTTCGAGCCCGTGGTGCTGGTGGCCCAGTTCGAGCTCGAGGACTTCGACCGGAGCGAAGGCGACGACGGCGAGCCCGAGGAGGTGAGCTACGTGGCCGGGCAAGACGACGCGTACCTCGACTATGAGACCCCCGAGGAGGGGGTGTTCCCTCCCCCCTCGTCTCCACCCGACCCCGAGGAGTGGGAGGTCGAAGACCACGAGGTGGACTGGGATGGCACGAAGGTGGTCTTCACCCGGGTGACCGAGCCCGCACCAAGCGACGACAACGAGAGGCACGATGGGTGATCCAGACCAATCTCCCGATCCCGTCGCGGAGCGCAAGAAGCAGAACCCAGCGCATACCGACCTGACGACCTTCTTCTTCGTCGAGCACCAGAGCTTCGAGCTGCTCGGTGGGCCCTGGGGACACGCCGACACCCACAAGGCCGGCATCGACCTGGGGCCCCGCGAGCTCAGCCCCGATCGTCACTGGCCGCTGGCCTCCAAGGAGCTGCAGCAGGCGCAGAAGAAGGCGCAAATGGGCGCCTACCTGCAAAAGCACGGACTGCGCGATCGCTGGGTCTATGTGCTGTCGGTCGAGAAGGGACAGGCGCCCGTCCTGCGCTACGAGCTGCGGCTCGACGACAAGGGCCGGGTTGCGTACCTGGGGCGCGACGACTTCTTGGCGGTGCATGCCGATCCCGCCGCCGACACCCAGAGTGACGCCGACTATCTGCGGCGCCCGGAGTGGAAAGCCACGAGCCACACGTTCCTGCGCCAGAAGATCCCGATCGGCAAGGCGGGGGCGCCCATCAAGTGGCACTTCGTGGGCATGGGGATCCGGCTGACCAGCGCCGGGGTCGCGGAGCTGGAGAGCGACGCCAAGTTCCTGGGCCCCGATCCGGGCTTCAACTTCTTCGCCAAGGACAAGGACGCGTCCAAGGTCGAGGGGGTCAAGGTGTGGAAGGTCGGCCGCCTGGTGCCGGTGGGCGACGGCGTGCTGGCCCGGGTGTTCGACCCCCTGACCATCGTCGACGGCCTGCGTCGTGAGCTACACCTGCGGCTGGACGCCTTCATTCGCTACTCGACCCCGCTGCCCGGTGACCCCGACGCCGAGATTCGACGGCGGCGCCACCTGGTGGGCGCGATCGCCAACCACGCCGACCTGGTGTGCAAGCGCTCCAACCTGGTCGATATTCGGCACGACGAGCTTGCGCGAGACACTGCGGTGTGGCCCGACCTGCGCACCAGCTGCTTTACGGTGGACGACCAGGCGATCCTCGACGAGCTGAAGGTCAAGCCGCTCGGTCTCGACGGTCCCACCTTCTTCCGGACCTCGGAGAGGGAGGTACGCGAGCACTACCTACGGGCGCAGATCAAGGCGGGCACGGCGCTCATGCTGTGGCTGTCGTCGCACTCGTGGGCCTTTGTGGAGCGCCAGTACTTCTCCAGCGACGAGCGGGCCAACGCTCGGGGCCATCGCTTCTTGCGGGTGTGCACGGAGGCGCTCGAGCGCCTGGGAGAGCTCGACGGGGGGCGGCACTTCCTGAGTCTGCTGATCGAGCAGTGCGAGGAGCGCGGGGGCACCAAGGCCAAGCCCAACCAGCACACGCTCGAGCAGTTCGTGCTGCGGGACCAGGCCGCGCCCAAGGGCACCATCGACACCGCCGCCATCGCGATCAAGGCGGGCAAGGCCCCCTTCAGCCTGTGGTCCAAGCTGCTCAGCTTGGTGACCACGATGAACAAGAGCTTCCTGGCCAAGCTCGTCGAGAAGCACCAGGCCAACATCGACCCGAAGATCCTCGAGCTGCTCGAGGGGCTGCCCGAGCAAAAGAAGGTGTTCTCGGTCGCGGCGTTGGTGATGAGCCGACGGATCCGCAAAGTCTACCAGCTGAACATCGTGGAGAACACGATCACCGCGTTCGATCTGCCCAGCGGTGATCGTCAAGCCATCTTCTTCTTGCCCGACGGCAGCTCCAAGGGCGGCACCAAGCAGGTCGTCTTCGGGCTGAAGGTCGGTGACGGGGCCAAGCAGGAGCTCGCCGTCCTCCAGAGCAAGGTGGCCGGCAAGGACTTGCCGGCGCCCGGTCACCGGCTGACCTTCGATCACATCTCCAAGGTCACCAGCATCTTGGGGTTGTTCTTCTCGGCCCGGGATCTCTACATCTCGGGCACGGAGAAGGGCGCGCTAGACATCACCAAGTCGGCGTTCAACGTGTTCAAGTCGGTCTACGGCTTGCCCTGGGTGCAGGCCCGGGTCTCGGCGCGGGTCGCCGACATCTCGCTGCCCGGGCTGTCCAAGCAGATGCAGGTCTGGGTGGCCAAGCGGGGGGTGGCCACCATCGGCTTCGTCATTCAGATCGTGACCGTGGGCTTTGCGGTGCAGGATGTCTGGGCCAAGTCGCAGAGCGGGACCAGCGACGAGGTGATCTCGAGCGCGCTCTCGCTGACCTCCGAGGTGCTGCTGCTGATCTCGGCCGGCATGGTGGTGTACTCGGGCGGCACCATGACCCCCGTGGCCGCGATCCTGGCGGGGGTCGCCGCGGTCATCAGCGTGGCCCAGTTCGCCTACAGCATCTTCCGACCCGACGAGCACGTGTACGCGGTGCGCTACTGCATGTTCGGCGTGGGCTTCGTGACCGAGCTGGGCTCGGTGCAAGACGACGCGCGGCACTGGCAAGCCTGTCCCGGCCACGATCTGCGGTACTTCAACCCCAAGTTCAAGGGGCGGGGCCTGGCAGCCCTTGAGACCCAGATCGCGTCCTTCAACAACCTGATGCACGGCTACGCGGTGCAGCTGAGCTTCACGGACGCCGTGGTCGAGCGGGGGGCCACGCTGAAGATCTTCCCGGGGGCCCTGCCGCGGCAGGCGTACTTCGAGATCCGCCTGAAGCTGGAGTGGTGGCTGTCGCAGGCAGATGGCGCCATCTTCACCGAGCCTGGCGACACCTGGACGGCGGAGTACTCCTTCAACTTCTATCCCTTCGCCGACAATGTGCCGCCGCAAAAGCCCGCCTTTGCCCCCGCGTTCTTTCACCAGATGCGGCGCAACGGGGTGGTCGATGTCGACGACGGGCCCTTCGACGTGCTCGTGGGGCGTCACAAGGACCGCCTGGAGCTCTACACGTACCCCAAGGAGGGGCCCATCTTCCGGTGGAGGGGCGAGCTCAACAACATCGTGGGGGGCACCAGCAAGCCGGTGAAGATCCAAAAGAAGTTCGAGGTCAAGTACAAGCTCCGGTCCAAGCTCGTGCCTCGGGGCGGCGGCCGCCCGGCTGACCTGGCGATCCAGATCGAGCTGCTCGATGGCACCTCCTCCGATCTTACGCTCCAGGGGGCAGAGGTCACCGCGCTGGTCGGTCGCTTCAGCGAGAACCATGAGATCAGCGAAGAGACGATGGAGGTGACTGTCGTGGACACCCCGAGCAAGAATGCCAAGGGGCACGACGTGCTCACCATCATCGTGCCTGGAGTCGCCTCGGACACCACGGGGAGCTACGCGTTCAAGGAGTTCGAGCTCCGCCCGAACTACGCCGATCGCAAGGGCAGCACCAAGCCCGGCCTCGGTGGCTCGACGCCGAAGCTCCCGCCAGGGGGCCGTGTCGTAACCGAGGAACAGATGCTGACCCCGTTGTCGGACGACACCTTCCACTACCGGATCGACTACAAAGCGCGGCTCATCCACACCGGCGGCGCGGCCAACGTAGAGTTCGAGGCCACCAAGGCCTTCGTGCGCAAGTCCAGCGATTCCCCCGCCCAGGGCTACATGACCAGCGATCTGTTCGTGAATGCGGTCGTGCTCCAGTACGTGCGTAACGAGGGCAAGGGCAAGCCGATGGAGGAGGGCAGCCGCAGCAAGCCCCGGTGGCGGCTGATGAGGCGCGAGGGCGGGGACCTGGGCACTCGCTTTAGCGTGGTGCTGACTGGCAGTACGAGCAACGCCTCTCCCGTCGAGCTCTTCGATCGGCTCACCACGCGATTTTCGGTGCGCACCTTCGACGAGAACGGCGCAGAAGCGTGGACGGGCGGCAAGGACGACTGGGTCGAAGATGTGAAGGCCGACTGGAGCTACCCGACCGCCGAGCAGGCGGCCGCGTATGACGACACCCACCTCATCAAGGCGGCCGCCTGCGAGATCCGCCTGGTGCTCGACGGTGATCCGCTCACCCACAACTTCAGCCCCAACGACCTGTGGGTCGTCAATCGTCGGGCTTATGCCAAGGTGAAGCTCGAGACCGGCCGCCTGGGGATCTCGTGGAAGCCGCCGTTCCACCGCGGCATCACCGGACCCCCCGAGTCCGATCTGGTGCGCTCGATCCTGGCCTGCAAGACCTGAGCGGTAACCCGTGAACAGGCCGAGGCGCGGCACAACCCGCGACCGGACCGAAAGCTGGGGTACCCCGCGACCGGGCCAGTGGGCGACGGTACGATCGCTCAGTGCCCGTGGACTTCGACGAGCTTGGCCTGCGTGAGCGGCCCGCAGTCACCGTCGACGGTCAGGCCATGCTCGCACTGGAACTCTTCGATCGACCAGGGCGCGGGCTCGTCCTTGGGGACATCCACCGCGACGTAGCCCAGGTTGTCCAGTCGCACGCGCTGCCCTCGGGGGTCCTCGATGGGAGGGAGCTCGCCCAGCTGAACCGGCAGGGGGTGGCCGTAGCCAAACGCGGTGCTGTCGACCACCAGGATCGCTTCGGCGTTGGCCAGCCCGGCCGAGATCTTCAAGGAGACCTTGGCCTCGGGATCGGTGCGCCCCAGGAGCTCCCGGCTCGCGACGCGCAGCTCACAGCCAAGGTCGGGGAGCTCCTGCTCCGTGAAATCGTAGAGGCGCAGGTTGACGAAGCGGACCCCCGGCACCACCAACGTGTGCACACGGTCGGTGCCGAGGTCGGCGACGGCGCTAGGCGGGAGCGTCTGCGAGCCCGAGGTCATGATCAGTCAGTATCGGTCAGTATCGGTCAGTAGACTACACGCCCCAGCGCCCGTGGGTGGAGCCGATCAGGCGGCCTCGGCCGCGTCCTCGATGAGCTCGTCGGCGAGATCGGGCAGGGAGATCCGGCAGTTGCCGGCCTTGAAGATCGGATCGATCCGCACGATGCCGTGGCCGTCGGTGTGGCCCTCCTGCGTCTTGCCGTCGGGGAGCTCGATCCGGTAGCGCTCGTTGGTGATCGGCTGCTCGGCCTCGTCGACCAGGTGGATCTCGATCCAGTGGTCGGCCTCCTCGGTGGGAAGGTCGGGAGGGCCCTCGGCGAGATCGCACAGGTCGACGACGTCACAGGGAAACCCGGTGTCGAGCACCGGGCGTGGCTTGCGATAAAGGGCGAGCGTGGGGCGCAAGGCCAGCAGTTGGTCCTCGATGGTGCGCAGCAGCGCGTGGACGTCGGCGGGCGACCACACGGTGAGTCCCAGGCCGTCGCCCAGCCATGACAGCGCGCCAAACCGCCGAGTCGCGGCCCACTCCTGCACCAGCGCGACCACCTCGACGCCGGGGACGCACTCCAGCCCGGACGGAGCGGTGTTGTTGCGAAGCAGCGCGTAGGTTTCGCCGTCGATGGTGAAGTCGTGCCCCATCCTGCATAAAGCAAGAGACACGACGCGGCGGATGTGACACAGCAAATCGTGAGGTGCGTGATTTTTTTCCGAGAACGGCGAAGAACCCGCTGATGCTCGCGGTCACGCAACCCCTAGAATCTCGAGCGTGGTCTCGAGCGTGGTCTCGAGCCCCCTCCCCGGCCTTCTGCACGATCTTCGAGCATACGACGAGCGCACTGCGGTATGGAGGCGGCTCAAGCGGCCCGCGACCACCACCCCGCTCGCCCTCCGAGCCCGCGGCGCGCCAGCACCTTGTGGAGGTTGCGCCCGAGGATCGCCGACGCGGTCAGCGCTCCGCCGAACAGCGCTCCGCCGACTCCTGCGGTCGAGATGTCGGCGCCGGTGAGGTACAGCCCCGGGATCGGGGTCTTGGGTCGCAGCCAGCGTTGGGCGAATCGTTCGGGCGTGTGGGCGAGCCCGTAGAGCTCGCCGCGGCTGAAGTTGCAGAAGTGGCGGGTGCTCAGCGGCGACGACAGCTCCTGATAGTCCACCTTGCCGCGCAGCTGCGGACACTGTTCGAACAGCGCCTCGAGCATCCGGTCCGAGAGCTTGCGCTTGAGCGCGTCGTAGTCGGGGCCGCGCTTCTTCCAGCGCTCGTTCTCCCAGGACGAGAACCACTCGTAAGGAGCCAGCGTGACCACCTCGACGGTGGCGCGGCCGGGATGGCGGCGCGAGAAATCGGGATCCTTGGCCGAGGGGAACGACAGGTACGCCAGGGGCAGCGGCGCGTCGGGGTTGGCGAGGAAGCGCGAGATGTTGGCGTCGTGGTCCTCCGATGGGAATACCCAGATGTTGGGCTTGGACAGCCCCAGCGCCTCGGCGGTTTGCTGAAAGCCGAGGTAGAGCGCGGCGTGGGCCACCGAAGGCGCGACCGAGGTCATGCCTTGCGCCATGCCGTGGTGTTGCAGCACGTCCGAGGGCACGAGCGTACCGTAGGTGGTGCTGACCCCGGCGCCGCTGATCACCAGCGGAGCGCGATGAACGGCCCCGTCGGACATGCGCACGCCGACGGCCCGGTTGTTCTCGATCACGATCTGCTCGACCTCGGCCGAGGTGACCACCTCGCCTCCGGCGGCGCGGATGAGGGGCACGATCGTCTCGGCGATTCGGGCCGAGCCTCCCACCGGGTACGCGGCCCCGCCCATGTAGTGCTGGGCGACCAGTGCGTGGATGAAGAACGACGCCTGCGAGGGAGGCAGGCCGTAGTCGCCATACTGGGCGGTGAGCACCGCCATGAGCCGCGGGTCGTCGGTGAGCGACTCGAGGACCTCGCGGGTGGTCCGCTGCGCCATGCGCAGCAGGGGGTGGCGCAGCGCGGGGCCGGCCAGCTTCGAGATCGGCTCGGGCAGGAGCTTCTCCAGGAAGAACGGGGTGCTCACGCGGTTGCACTGCCGCACGAGGCGGAGATACTCGTCGATCGCGGGCTGCTCCCGGGGAAAATAGTCGATCATGCGCTGTCGGAAGGCACGATAGCCGGCGGGGAACTCATAGTGATCGGTCCCAATGACGATCTGGTCGTAGACGGGGCCCATGTCGGCCCACTCGAGCTGGCCCCCCGAGACTTCATCAAAGAGCCGACGAATGGGGGAGCCCGGCCGAGTCCCTCCGATGTAGTGCACCCCCACGTCCCACTCGTACCCGGGGCGCCGGAAGGTATGGGTGAAGCCGCCGACCTCGTAGTGTCGCTCGAGCACGAGCACCCGCAGGTGCCCGTGGCGGGCGAGCAGCGACGCCGTGGTGAGGCCGCCAATGCCCGAGCCAATGACGATCGCGTCGTAGGATCCCTTGATTCCGTGTCGCTTGTAGGTGCGTCCGAGGGTCATGATTGCATCCAGCCGCAGACGATCCGATCCATGGTGGTGCACAAGTGTTCGAACGTGCACCCCATGGTCAGCTTGCCTGCGAGGTGTAAAGAGACGAGGCCGTGGGCCTGGGCCCACAGCAGGTGAGCGGTGGTGAGCGGGTCGCCTGGCAGCTGCCCGGCGGCGACCGCCTGCCCGGTGGCGCAGCAAAGAAACGAGAACGCGCGCTCGTGCTCGGCGTGGAGCTCGGCGCTGTGCTGCGAGGCCATGGGCCGCAGCTCGAAGATGATGCGATAGGCCTCGGGCTGCTCGACGGCGAAGCGCAGGTAGGCCCGGGCCAGCACCAGGATGCACGCGACCCCCGACCGACCCTCGGATGCCCCTTGCTCTTGAAGATCGGCAAAGCGCCGGGTGGCCTCGACTCGCATCGCCGTGAACAAGGCGTCCTTGTCCTCGAAGTAGCGATAGGGCGTCATGGGGCTGACCTTCAGCGCCTTGGCCAGGCCCCGCATGGTCACGCCCTCGTAGCCGTGCTCGGCGAACATGCCCAACGCGGTCTCGACGGTGCGCCGACGAAAGTCGGCGAGCTGCTCGTCGGTGAGGGCGGCGCGGGCCACGACAAATATTTACGATGTAAAATTTACGTTGTCAAATTAACTTGGACACCGCACCCCAAGGGGTCGTTGGTGACCAAAATTACTCAAAAAACGGTGTTCTAAGCAGCCCAGCGTCGTAGATGGCACTCGGTGACCGGGCACCGCGGGCACGAAGCCGGCCCGGTCAGGGGAGAGCCGCCCGGCCGGCGGTGAGTCGTGCGCGCCGTCTAGTCATGGACGTGGCGAAGCGTGGGTGCGCGAGCAAGCGGGCTGGATCACTCGGTATTCGTCGACGGTGGCCGACGGCGCTGAGTCCAGCTCAGGCCCGACACGTTGTAGTCCACGAGTCGACACAGCGGCACCGGCCCAAGTTCTCGCAGACCTCGAAGCATGATCAACAAAGCACCCAATGACACTCCGCGAAAAGTTCGCCAGCCATGTGTCATCACCACTGGTACGCCGACCGACTGCATACAATGCGCCAGGTTCATCGACGCCGAGGAGCCACACACCATCGAGAGGAAGCCAGACCAGGTGTTCCGGCCACGTTGTGGCGCGAGTGCGCAGCGAATCGTATCGAGTTCGAGCGGGCCATCCGCGAAGTGTACGCCGCGCTCGTCTTGATGAGTGACGAGGATCAAGGTGCCATGGCTCGGACCTTGGACGATGGCATCGACGAACGTGGCCCGGTCACAGTCGAGAACTATCTCGCACCCCAATTCGGATGAAAGGGCGACCAGTTCACGGAGGAGCGCATGAACGCGGAGATCTTCTTGAAGCGGTTCTGAGAGATCCTCGAGCAATTCTTCTCCGATCTCAGCAAGAGGACGCTCATCGTCTTCTTGCTCCCGCTGTAGACCCAGCAGCAGGTCGTCTTCGAGCGCCGAAGGCAGGGTGCCCACGAGGATCAGGAGGCTCCGAGGCCGCACCACGGGTACGTCATCATGCTCGATCGACTCCGCGAGCCGCACCAGACCCGCCCCTCCCCAGACAGGAAACACCATCAGCGACTCGAGCACCGAGGGGTGAACTTGCCCGTCCAGGATTCCTTGCCACACCGCTCGGCGAGCGCTGAACGAGAGCAACGGACCCACCGCATCGTAGAGCAGGCCGGTCGCGCGCTCCCGGTGGCTCTGTACGACCGGACGAACGACTCGCTCGAAGTCCCACCGCAGGACCTGCTCCCACCGCCTGCGCACGGCCTTCGGCGTACTCGCCATGGAGAGGAAGTCCGCGCCCCGATTCCTCTCGATCTCGATCACTTCCTGGCAGCACCGATTCCTCCAGTGGACCTCGTGGTGGGGGATCGAGAAGCCGCGCTCGCCAAAGCCAACCTCCAAGCCGGATTCGGCGAGCACGAGATTCAGGAAGACGGGGTCCAATTGGGCTCACGCCTCCGCGGTCTCGGTGGTCTCCACGATCTCTACCGTCGTGGGCTCGCCCGCTTCATTCCGCGTAGGCTGCGGCAGCCAGAGGGGAATGTCCTGATCGTGCAGTCGCAGGACGTAGCCCTCAGCCTCTCTGACGATGGCCACCGGTCGCCCCGGCGCGCTCTCTAGGGCCGCTGGGAGCCGCTGAAACTGATGCTGCATCACGGCCGCCTCCGCGTCCAGCGTCTTGCCCTTGGGTATCTGGAGCGCAATGACCTCCTCTCGTGCCGGAGACGCTAGTCGTACCTTCACCGAGGACGGCTTCACCTCCACTCGGCGGTGCACCGACGGGGTGCTCCGGCGAGCAAGGCTCTGGAGAGTGGTCTGGCCTCGTTCAAGAACTCGCGCGTCGACCACCAGCGGATCAGGAGTGCCGAGCCGGTCGATCAAATCGGCCTTGAATTTCTTGTGTGGCTTGCGGATCGATGTGTTCTTGATGACCTTGCCCGGACGGACAGGGGGCTCAAAACGCGGGGCGTTCGAAACGATCGTACTTCGAGGAGGCATGGATCGCTGCGCGGGTCGCGAGATCCGGCCTCCAGACGCTGGCGTGGATATGCCGAATGCGAGCAGAAGGGTCGCCAGGCACCCCAATAGAGATATGAGCCGTCGATCGTTCATCATGTGGTCCTTTTGCTTCATCCGTCGATGACGGGGAGGTTCTCGTCGGTATTGGGGGACTCGTAGCGAACGAGCCCGGTGCTGGGGTCGGCCACGATGTAGAAGCCTTCGTTGAGGAGGTACGTTGGAGTCACTCGGTAGTCGTTGCTCTGCTCTTTGTCGGCCCGAAAGAGCACCCGGTAGCTCAGTAGATCGGAGAAGCCGAACCCGTAGCCTTGCTCGGAGATCCTCTGCCCGATGATCTCGTGGACGCTGCCCTGCCGACGCTGTGCCCAGCGATCGTAGCTCTGCTCCGCTTGCAGAGACGAGAACGTCGCCGACCAGCCCCGAGTCGACGCGTCGATGAGCGAGGGCATCGCATCGGGTGGCGGCGAGGCTTGCAGCGCCTTGGCCTGCTTCAGCTCCCGGCGAGCCGCCGATAGCTCCGCCTTGAGTTCAGCCTTCGAGGGCAAGCGCGCAACGATATCGCGGGGTAAATAGACCGGCTGCTCAGGCTCGATGAAGAAGATCTTTTGCTTCAAGGGGCCCGCCGTAGGAGGCAGCGCCTCCCACTGGCGTAGGGCTTCCCGATTCTGACTCAAGAAGCGGGCAAGATCGTTCCGAAACTCTTTGAGCTCCGCTCTCCCGGAGACACTGAGGAGTTCGGCCAGCTTGGTACCATGGGACTTCCACAACCCACTCACTCGCTCCATCTGTGCGATCGCGGCTCGAATCCGAGAGCCGATCCCCGGATCTCGGTAGTTCATGGAATAGCCTAGCTTCCTGATTTGACCGTAGCTCAAGGCTTTCCCTTCAATGCCGTCGATCATCTTGCGGAAGCGGAGAGACTCCTGGAGGCTGGATATGCTCACCCGAAGGTAGGCAATATACTGACCAACTCCATCGAGAGAGACGCTGTTGAGTACGTCTTGCGGGAAGCCCATCTCGGCCTTGCCGATGGTGAAATCTACCACGGATGGATCCTGCTCACCGGGCCGGGTACCCAGGGCTGGCACGAACACTGGGAGGTCCGGGGGCAACTCGTACCAGACCATGATCGGCCGCCTCTCTTCCATCGCCACCCGAGAGGCGTTCTTGGCCATGGTCACGACGTCGTCCGAGGCCTGAGCGATCTCGTCGTAGGCGAGCCCGTGGATGACCAATTGTCCCCGACAGACCGGCGAGGCGGCGTATTCTCGCAGTTGTCGCTCGAGTTCGGTCAGCCGTCGCTGTGCGGCCAGATCACCTTCGGAGTTGATATCACCGACGCCATAGCTGATCCACGTATGCTCCCGCAGAGAAACGTGGGTTGCAGCGTCGAAGAGCGCCCCGCTGACCAGTGTGCAGCATTTTTCGTCCGCATGACCTACGGTGTACGCCCTGTCGCGCTGCGAGGGTGCTCCAATGAACCACACATGAATTGGTCGCTGGTTGGGATCGCCAGCCCCGTCGGTCACGAGAACCGGGCCGGTCGGAGCGGCGTGATATCTACTGTCGTCGAAGGACTCGATGACCAGCGGCGCTCCGTCACCGCCCGACGAACCAGGCGGTGGATTCGTGGTCCATCCTGAGGGAACCATGCAGCCAATGGTGAGCAACGACGGGATGAGCAAATGCCGGCGATTCATAGGGGGAGCTCCATGCACTCTTCGAGGATGACGATTCGATCGTCGTGGGGGCCGAGGGCTCCGGTTGCCCGGGCTCTGAGACGTTGTTGAATTAGGCGGAGGCCATTCCAAATCGAGATCCGACGCGCGCGAAGCGAGCTGTCATGATGGGCTTGGATCATCACGCGAAACGATGAAGCCTCGACCTCGATCTCGAGCGATGCTCCGTGGTCGATTTCCACGTGCTCGGTCCCAGAGGTACCCATCATGACATCACGGGAGACGTTTTGGCCTCCGATCGAAGCGTGGAGCCGGAACCGGGTGCACCCCTGGTCGCGACTCGCATACAAGCCAACGCGAGACAGTCCCTGCGGCCACCGTCCGGCCCGTACGCTCGCCGACACTCCACGGAGGTGCGAAGCAAGCTCGCCATCTCCGCATCGCCGAGCAAGGGCCGCGAGTTCGCGCAGCGCTCGAATATCTGCTCGGAGGAGGATCTCATGCAGCGAAGTCGCTCGTGCGTTCCCGGCGGTGGCCTCAACCCACTGTCTCACGAGTGAGTGCAGGCGCTCTTGCACATCGAGCGATAGTCGACACGCCCTGTGGCTTGCTTCGTCTGCGGCCTCGATTATCTGCCTCGCGAAGCGTTCGTAGTGATGCTTCGAGGTCGGGTAGCCGTCGTACCACCAGGCTAGAGAGATCGAGTACTCGAGATTACCCTTTGGCAAGAGTGGAGCGGTCCGAAACACGTGGACGGGAGTGTCGTTGAGCACGGCACACTCCACTTCTCGCAATACGTGGTCGGCTCGTTGCGCGGGCTCGGAGAGCACCAGGGCCAGGGCGGTCGAGCTATGGATTACAGCCTCGTCCCGGTGCGAGAACGTCTGGGCCGAAGCCCGAGCAGTCTCATCGCGGCCCGAGAAGGGTTCGAAGAGCGGGTTGTTCGGGTAGACCGTCGCGGCCGCCTCCAGGATCGGGCGTACCCCTCGCAGGGCCCCGGCTCGGGCCCGCTCCACGATGCGGCCCCAAAAGACGTTCGAGGTCTCGAACGCCGGCATCAGCGTCTTGGGGAAGCTCGTACGTCGCATGAGGTCCATCGCGGGTTCACGCTCGTAGAACACCCGGGCGAGCTCCTCGATGGCCCGTGACTCGAGCCGCCCCTCGGCGTTCGCGGAACCCGTGGACGGGGCGAGATCGGCGCGGTGGTCCGTGCCCGCTCGACACAGGTCCGAGCTCGAGCCATATCGGCTCGCGCAGATCTCCACCTGCTCGGCTCCGAGAGCCTGTGCGATGCCTTCACGAATATGGTGATCGGAATGCGCACAAGAGATGAAGCAGCGCGCGGGTGTAGGGAGTGCATCGCGACCCAACCCGGTCCGGAGGGCATCCTCGCTCTTGTTGGCGGCACTGGACATGCTCGATCTCCGTGTCGTTCTCGCGAAGCCACGTAGCCACGCCATCGACTCGATCACGATGGCAAAGCCTGATATCGCCGCGTACGTCAGCGCTTGCGCACCAACGCCGTGGCGAAAGTCCGAGCCAATGAACCCAGTGGTCCAGAGCGTCCGAGGATCTGGCTCTGACACTCTAGTGCTGCGCTCGCTCGGAGATGGTCGCTGCTCGCGAGAAAAAAACTCGCCCATCGGTCTTCGCCGACCCCGCGCCAGCTTCACTGCGCACATCAAGGGATCCATGAGGCTCTGGCGCAGACGACGACAATCAACTCTTCTACGGCGGATTAACGGCGTTCAGAAGGTCTTGCGCCATGGTGTAGCTGAGCGACCATGAGCCGAGCGGCCGCGGTGGGCCGGGGCTCAGATCAGGCGTCGCCCCACATCGACGCCCGCTCCACAGGAACGAGGAGGCAAGGATGGCGACCGACTACGATCAGCAAGACGCTGCGAACCGCTACCGCAACATCGCACCACTACCGATCCGACGGCACCCGGAACGCGACGGTCTGCTCGGTGCAGTGGGTGACGTCCGCGGGCAGCGCGTCATCGACGTGGCGTGTGGAGACGGCCTGTATGCCCGGGAATGGAGGCGGGCCGGAGCGCGCGAAGTGGTCGGCGTAGATCTGTCGGTCGACATGATCGAGCGCGGCCGGTGCAAGGAGAGTCATGAGCCGCTGGGGATCGCCTATCACGTCGGCGACGCGAGGAACCTCCGCGAGCTGGCCGAGCGCGAGGATCTGGGGATCTTCGATGTGGCCACGGCCGCGTGGTTGCTGGTCTACGCCGAGACGCGCGGCGATCTGAGGGCGATGTGCCGATCGCTCGCCTCCATCGTGCGCCCGGGCGGTCGCTTCGTCCACGTCGCCCGGGCGCAGAGCTTCTCGGCCAGGCACGCCGAGCGCTATGCCACCTACGGGCTGAGCTGCGAGGTCCGGGAGAAGACGACCGAGTATGTGCGCTGCCGCGTGGTCTTCGAGGCCGACCGCGAGTCGCTACGGCTGGAGAACACAGACTGGTCACGGCAGGTGCTGGCCTCGGCACTCGAGGAGGCCGAGTTCACCGACGTTCGCTTCGAACCGGTGCCCATATCGACGGACGCGATCGCGGCGATGGGCGAGGCCTACTGGGCAGATTATGTCGCCCACCCGATCCTGGAGGTTCTCTCGGCGACTCGGGCGGATGCGTGAGGTCGGCGTGCGGGGCCCTCGACATCCTCGACATCCTCGACATCCTCGACATCCGGCTTGACATCCCGTCAGGCTGCCCTATACCGAAGCTCATGTCCCTGCTTCGCCTCATACCGGTCTGCTGCACCGACCCCGTCCTCGACGGTGCGGTCGTCGCCAGACCCGCCAGGCGAAGGTGAGCACAGCCGCGAGGGCGGGCCTTTTTCGGGCCCGTATCCCCTCCGTCTTATACGCGGTGGAAAGGGTAGCTGGTGCACGTCGGTTCGAATCCGACCGGGCCCACTCATTCCCGACCATACCCGACGCCGCGTAACGACAATACGCTCGCGTAGCTCAGTGGACAGAGCAACGGCCTTCTAAGCCGTAGTGCGCAGGTTCGAGTCCTGCCGCGAGCACCGGAGACTGGCTCCTAGCTAGAGACTCTGGGAGCCGGTCTCCTCGTTCTCATCTTCGGCGGTGCCCCTATGGTGCCTCAACCGATCGGTCAGTCCGGCCTTGAGAGCAGTGGCTGTACGCACTTGTTGTTGCGGGTTTTCATCGTGGCCATGTCGTTCATGAGCTGTCAGCGGCCTCGATATAGTCCAAATTTCTTCAACTTATCCCGTACACCCTTCCGAGTAAGCCCCGCGACTTCCCCCGCCTTGGTGAGGTTCCCGCCAACATCCTCCATCAAGCGCGCAAGATATTCCTTCTCCATAGCAGCCATCGCCTCCGTTAGAGGCAGCGAGAAGTACGTCTGCGGATCACTCCCAGCATGCGCTGGAATCAGCCGAATGTCCTTTGGCGCAAGCGTAGGCTCGGGCGCCAGCCGTGACGACCGCCGCAGCACCTTGTACAGCTCCCGCACGTTGCCGGGCCACGAATGCCGCCGTAGCGCGACCCTCGTGTCCTCCGACAGCGATAGCGTGATGCCGCGCTCCAGCGAGAATTTCTCCAGCAGCCCATCTGCAATGTAGTCGATGTCGCTATCACGACTACGCAGCGGCGGAAGCCGGATGATCTCTTCGACGAGGCGGTAGTACAGGTCTTCGCGGAACGCCCCATCGCCTACCATCTGCCGGAGGTCTCGATTGGTGGCGGCCACGACCCGAACATCGACTTTGCGGCACCGTCGCTCGCCGAGTCGCTGGACCTCGCGGCGGTCGAGCACGCGGAGTAGCCGGAGTTGGAGGTCCAGCGGCAGCTCGCCGATCTCGTCAATGAACAGGGTCCCCCCGTCGGCGACCTCGAAGCAACCGGGGCAGTCTTCGTGCGCTTGAGTGTAGGCGCCCTTGACGTGGCCAAAAATGGACTCCTCGGCCAGAGAGCTGGAGAGCCAAGCGCAGTCGAGGACGACGAAGGGTTGATCTACACGGGAAGATTCCGCGTGGAGAGCCCGCGCAACCATCTCCTTGCCGGTGCCGGTCTCGCCCTCGATGAAAAGATCGAGATCCGTACCCGCCAGTCGGACGATACGAGCGAAGATCTCGCGGATCGCCGAACTCTCACCCAACATGCCATGAAATCGGGGCGTGGTGAGCACGGATACCTGAACCGAATCGGTGCCCAGCACCTCGAACTGGTAGTCGCCGGCAGTGAATGTTGATCCGGGCGATACCCAGACCTCGGAAACGCGAGTACCACGAAGCCAAGTGCCATTGGTACTCGCGCAGTCGTTCAGGCGCAGCCCGTTCGCGTCAAATTCCAGCGAGAAGTGCGACGCGCTGAGCGAGTCGTCGTCAAGGACGAGGTCGTTGACCTTGCTCCGACCGCACGTGACCCGGGTCGACGTGAAGTTCTTGATCCGCGGCTTCGAGCCGGGGCGAGAGAAGCGAACTCGAAGCTGCCCTGGACGAACGTGGAGAACTTCGGGGGGTGGCGAACGTCGTGCGGTGCTCGGGAGGTCCACACGCGCAGGCTAAGCCAGGCGCTCGGGGTCAAGGAAGGGCTAGTGAGCGGACAGGGGTTGTCACATTCGGTCCAGGATCTCGCCATGCTCGCGGGAGATCGTCTCCTTGACGGGGGTGGTACCTCAGCGTCGTTACTGGAACCACTCGGTTCCACTGCTCCGCGGACTCACCTTCGTATCTCGCTGGTTTCATTGATCCGCGATCGTGGCACAGAACTTGATCAGACCCCGTTTCGTAAGCGGCCTAACCCTCGATCTGAGGGTCCTGGTCGTCCAGACTCAGCCGCCGTTCACCCACGGCGCTACCAAAGGGGACCCCATGCTCGACATCTCGATCCCAGGACACGAAGTCCTTCACCTCGTTGGGGAAGGAGGTATGGCCCAGGTATGGGCTGGGGCCCGGCTGGGCGCCGGAGGGTCGCTCAAGCCGGTTGCGATCAAACGTATCCGACCGCAGCTCTTCTCCGACCCCCGCTTTCGCGAGATGTTCTTGGTCGAGGGACGCACGACGATGCTGTTCGGGCACGGCAACATCGTCAACGTCTTCGACGTGGGCTCGTCTGGCAACGAGCTGTACATGGTCATGGAGTGGGTCGACGGCGTGACGCTGGACCAGTTCGCCCACGCGTTGCTGACCAAGCGTAACGAGCCGCTCGAGCTGTCGCTCGTCATCTCCATCGTCACCCAGCTGCTCTGCGCGTTGGACTACGCGCACGAGTTCAAGTACGACAAGAAGAAGATGGGCATCATCCACCGGGATGTGTCGCCGTTCAACGTGATGGTGACGTCGTCCGGCGAGATCAAGCTGATGGACTTCGGGGTGGCCCGCGTCTCAGGCGTGCACACGACGCGGAGCTTCAAGGGCAACCTGTGCTACATGCCCAAGGAGCAGGCTCAGGGCGATCCTCGGGTCGAGAGCGACCTCTATGCGGTGGGCGGAATTCTCTACAGGCTGCTCGAGGGCAAGGGGTTCCGCAGCCAGCACGGGTCTGAAGAAGCGCTGTTGCAGGCCATCTACGACGGAACCGTACCGACGATGAAGCGGCCGGACGTACCCGATGGCCTGCGCCGGCTCGTGTACGAGCTGCTGGCCCCCGACTGGCGCCACCGCCCACACAGCGCGGCCGAGGCGATCAAACGCCTCGAGCGGCTGGGAATCGAGCAGTACACGTCGACCCTGCCGATCAAGGGTCTGTATCGGACCTTCTTCGGCGACTCGCGCTCGCGGTTGACGTGGGTCGCCCACCGCAATCCCGAGATGTGGATCGAGCACATGCGCCGACAGGGACAAGCCGCGGCGGCGCATCGGGACGCCCAGCCAGCCCAGCAACCAGCACCGCCAAGACCGCCACCGCCCAACGAGGTCCGGCCCACCCAGACGGCCCGTCCCTACACAAAGGTCCGACCGCGCATGCACGAGGCCGCCGCGATCCATCGGGCGGGCGAGTTCGGGGACGTTCCATTCGACGAGGCCAAGACGGTTTGCTTTCGGTCTGGAGGCCGACGCGATGAGGTCGGCGACGACGCCACGTTTTCGGGACCGCGCAAGGATCTCCCAGACGATGCACCGAGGACGACGGGCGGTACGGTACGCCTTTCGATGGACTACCCCAACGCCGCCGATGTGGGCGCGCCGGTCGTCGACCCAACCGTCCGACTGACGCCCGCGGAGTGTCTGGGTGCGGACAACGACGAGCCCTTGCCCGAGGGAGGGGCCGAGGCCGGTGTACCCGGTGTGTTCACTCGGCTCGGCTGGGTCTCTCGCACGTTTGGCGGGCGCACGGTTCAGGGCGTGGCGCGCTGGCGGGAGCTGGCCACCGGTCCGCTGGGGTTGCTCCTCTTGTCTTGCTTCACCTTCGGAGTCGTACTACCGCTGGCGTGTGACCTTGGCTACACCGGCGCGGCGGAGGCTCGACAATGAGCGCGGTCTCCGAGCCGGTGCAGCGGCACAGAGCCAAGCCGAGAAGCTCGCTGGAGGGGCAGATCCTGGGCCGTGGCCGTTTCGAGATCCTTACCGAGCTAGGCCGCGGAGGGATGAGCGAGGTCTACCGAGCGTTCGACGAACAGCACAGACAGGAGGTAGCGCTCAAGATCATGGCCGCGCGATACGTTGGACGACCCGAGCGGGAGCGACGATTCCGTAACGAAGCCAACTATGCACGCCGCGTCGCTGGCCATCCGCACATCGTCACCGTGTGGGACGACGGCGTGCTGTGTGACTGTGGCGATCGGCCGTTCATGACGTTGGAGCTGGTCAAGGGGCCGAACCTCGCGATGGAGCTGGCGACGCGCCGCCGGCTGCCCGTCGCACAGGCCCTCAACTGGGCGCGCCAGATCGCCGAAGGGCTGCGAGCGCTCCACGACGCGGGCATCGTGCATCGTGACCTCACCCCGTCGAACGCGTTGATCGACAAGACCGCAGGTATCGTCAAGCTCTTCGACTTCGGCTTGGCCTCGGAGATCGACGCTCCGACCGGCCCGGCGAGCAGCCGACTGACGCTGCTCGGCGAAGCTCCGGGAACGCACGGGTACATGGCACCCGAGCAGGTGAGCATGGGCGCCCCCGCGGGCGCGATGGACGTCTACGCGTTCGGGGTCGTGCTCACCGAGATGCTCGCGGGCCACAACCCCTTCTCGCACCTCGATCGCAGCGAGTACATCCAGTGGCAGCAGACAACGCTCGACGAGGCTCCATCGATTCGTCGATGGGGGCTGTCGTTGCCGGAGGGGCTCGAGGAGCTGATCGACGACTGCCTCCGACGTGACCCCGCCGAACGACCCCGCGACGGCGCCGAACTGCTGGCCCGCCTCGATGCCCTCGTGCCTCCACCGGTGGTGACCCTCGTGCCCGCGCGCCGCTCTGCGCCGGTCACCTACCGCTCGGCCGATCTGGACGATGTCGATGACGAGGCGGAGACGGTCCGCGATGTAGCTCCCTTCGCAGAACTGCCGAGAGCATGGGGGCTGCTTGGCGTCTTGGCGCTCGCGCTGGTGCTCGTCGGCGTCGTCGTGGGCTGGTGGATGCACACCGCGACGAAGGCCAACGAGGAAGCACCCGCGGTGTCTCCGGGTGAGGAGGAAGATGCGTCCAACTCCAGCGCCGTGCTGGTCCCACCCGGTGAGCCGAAGGCGACAGCGCTCGCGACTCCGCCCGTGGTCGAGGAGACCACCGAGCCCGATAGTCCGGTCGAACTGGAGCCCGAGCCCGAGCCCAAGGGCATCGAGCCCGAGCCTGCAGCGGAGCCAGCGGAGCCCGAGCGCAAGCGGCGGGTCGGCAAGCGCAAGGCTGCCGCGAGGAAGCCGCCATCGCCTCCGTGCCCGAGCGCAGCGGAAGCGCTCGCCGACTTCCAAGGAAGGCGCTGGAGAAGGGTGATCGATCATACCGATTCAGTCCGGTGCTGGCCGGATCCGGCAGAACGGGTGTACTTGCGGACCAGAGCCCTGTTCGAGTTGGGGCGCTTCGGCGAGTGTGCAAAACTCGCCGCCGGGGCTGTCGACGTCGAGACCCGCCGGTTGACCAAGCGCTGCACCATGAAAAAGGATGAGGAGAGCCAACCATGACCCTCTTGCTCGGATCCCTGGGCATCGCATGTGCCCTGCTCAGTGCTGCCCCTGCCGCGGAACGCAAGGTCGTGCTCGAGGTCGACCACACGCCCTTGCTGGAGAAGCAGATCGCCAGGGCAGCCGAAGAGACGCTGTTCTTCGTGCGTGACGACAGCACGAAGCTGCTGCGTGAGAAGCATGGGATCACCGCCCAAGAGGAAGCCGACCCCACCTTGGATGCGATCATCGTGCGGCTGTCCTGGATCAACTACGAGGACTCGCAGTACCGCGTGGTCGTGTCCACCCGCCGTACGGGTGAACAGGCCCAGGTAGTCGAGGAGTTCGAGTGCGAGTGCGTCGGCTCCGAACTCTGGGGAGCGATCCTCGAGAGGCTGCCCGCAGCGGTCGAGCAGCTCGACGAGGAGCCCGAGCCTGAGCCCGAGCCTGAGCCCGCCGCTCCCGAGGTGCAGCTAAGGGGTAGCGGGTCTGACGAAGGAGACGCAACTCCCTCGGAGCCCGAGCCCGCCGAGCGCAAGCGCAAGCCCCTGGGGGTGCTGGGCAAGGCAGGAATCGGCGTAGGAGCGGCGGGAGTGGTGGGGCTGGTCGCAGGCGGAGTGGTCTTCTCGCAGGGCAAGCCCTTCGATGATCCGACCGGGAACGCCCAAGTCCGGGACGGCTCGGACTTCGAGACCCCGGGCGTCGTGGTCATGGCGGCCGGTAGCGCGGCCTTGCTGACGGGTGTGGCGCTGCTCGTCGTCGATCGCCTTCGACCTCGAACCAACGGGCGGGGTCCATCGGCTGCGGTACTCCCAACCCCTGGGGGCATGATGCTCTCGGGTCGATTCTGAGGACGTGAGGATGATGGCAACGCGAACGATCTTGGTGATGGGCTCGGGACTCGTGGTTGGGCTCGCTGCGTACGGCTGTCGGTTCTCGGAGCTGGATCCGTACCACTGCTCCAACAACGACGGCGATGCGTACTGCGCCGAGCAGTTCCCGGACGGGAGCCGGCCGTACTGCGAGCTTGGAATCTCTGGGTGCATCTCTGACGACAACAAGCTGGGCTGCCTCACAGCCCAGCCGACGACCGAGTGCTACAGCCCGTGCGGTAACCGACTGCCGATCGCCGATGACGCAACGTGCGTCGAAGAAGAGGAGGAGTCGAGCAGCGCAAACGGGTCGAGTGACTCGGGGACGACCGATACAGGTGAGACGGACACCAACCCCGGCACGACGACCACGGGGCCGATGCCGTGCGTGGGAAACGAAGACTGCACCGATGCCGGTGCACCGTTCTGCGAGCCGATGTCCGGCGATTGTGTGACCTGTGGGGGTGCTCCCGACGGTGCGTGCGCGGGACTCGATCCGACCGCTCCGCTGTGCGTGGAGGATCAGTGCGTGCAGTGCACGGCGGCGGTACCCGACGCGTGCACCGGCGATACCCCCGTGTGCGACGAGATGGCGAATACCTGCGTGCCCTGCACCGAGCATGGGCAGTGCGGTGACGCGGCGTGCAACCTGTTCACCGGGGCGTGCCTGCCGGCGGATGCGGTCGCGCGCGTGGGGCCGGGGCAGGAGCACACGACGCTCGGCGATGCGCTCGGGACCTTTGGGCCGGGAGCTGAGGGCACGATCATCGTGCACGCCGGCAACTACAACGAGTCCATCACGGTGGGTGGCGGCCGAGTGCTGGCCTTTCTCGCGAATCCTGGAGACCTCCCGGAGTGGACACGCACTGCGGGCGATGATGCGCCGACGCTGGTGGTCACGGACGGAACGGTGTTGATGGACGGCCTCCAACTCTCGGGCAACGACTCGACCATGGACCCCGGGCTGCGAGTGGACGGCGGCCGAGCGTGGATCGACCGCGGTCGCATCGTCGTCAATCAGGGCGGCGGCATCGTGGCGCAGAATGCCGCCGAGCTGGTGCTCCGCAACTGTTTCGTGGGCGGCGTGATCGATACGACCGCCTTGGACGTCCAGGGCGCCACGGCGAACGTGCTCTACTCGACGCTCGGGGCGAGTCTCGGAAACACCCGTGCCCTTGCGTGCGATGCACCGTCTGCCGTGGCCGTGCGCAACAGCCTGATCGTCTCTCGGGATGCTGCGCCCGAGACGATGTGCGCGAGCCTCGATGCCAGCAACACCGCCTCGGAGGTGCTGCTCGACGGTCAAGGCAACATCGCGCTCGGAGATATGGACACCGCGTGGTTCTCCGACTTCAACGCTGGTGACTTCCATCTGGCTACGGCGCCGTTCAGCATCGCCGGCGCAGCCCAGTGGCAAACCGGGGATCCGGCGATCGACATCGACGGAGATCCTCGGCCGAGCACCGATGGCGCTATGGATGCCGCTGGCGCCGACGCGCCTCCATGAACCGGTTGCGGTTCCACTGGTGGAACGCGGCAGGCCCGGTTCCGGGAACCGTCATCGCGTAAGCTGTTGGAATCGCTGTCTTGCACAAATGGCGTGCCCCTTGCTGACAAAGTGGGCGTGGACGAATCCTGGTACGTCGAACGCCCTGCGTCGCATGACGCATCAGAGCACCCCGATCGAGCGGATGAACACGCCGGGGGAACCCATGGCCTCCGACGGCGACGCCCACGAGTCGTCGTCGGGACGTTCGACAGGTCGGATTCGCCCGCGACCACCGTACGCCGGGAGGCCGAGACGAAAGAGAGAATCGGCACCTCGTTAGGGTCGTTCGGCCTCCCGGCGTCGTGGATTTGTAGCGCAGCACCGCGGGCTCGCACAGCGGCCGGACAGGGCTCGGTCTGAGCGGAGGCGCCATGCTTCAGCTCGTCAACGAAACCCCGTTCCCTTCCCAGCTCGGCCTGTTCACCGATCACGAAGGGCACCAGACCGCTAGCGTGGTGCTCAAGGCTACGCTGGCCATCCCCGGCGACGAGGGCATCTGCCGATCGGCGCCGCAGCAGCTCCCGGTGCTGCCCGAGCCCTCCTACGTCGGGCCTGCGGGCCGTTCGAGCATCCTCCACCCGGCCGATCTGGTGCCGACCAAGCCAGGCACCGACGTCGTGTTCGTCGGGCATGCCCACACGCCCGGCCGGCGTCGGCTCACCGAGATGACCACCCTCCTCGAGGTTGGCGCGCTGCGAAAGACGATGACCGTCGTCGGGGATCGTAAGTGGGTCTCGAGCCTGATGGGCACCGTGATGTCCAAGCCGGTCCCGTGCGAGCGAATGCCCATCACCTATGAGCGGGCCTATGGAGGCGGTCGAGGCGGTGCCCGATCCTGCCTCGCGACTTCGACCCGAGGTTCCACTGCGTGGGGAGCGAGGGGATGCAGTCGAGGGCCCCGATGCGCGGGGAGCTGAGGGTGACGCTCGTCCATCTTGCGATCGAGCCCGTGCTCCGGTTCCGGCTACCCGAGATTCGCGTGGGTATGTACTTCCACATCGAAGACGACCTCGTAGAACGCGAGGCCGACCTGTGGACCGTGGTGATCGAGCCCGACGAGCTGCGGGTGCTGATGGTCTGGGGCGCGAGCTGCCGCATCGGTAAGCGGCCGGCGGGGCTCCATCAGGTGGATATCGAGTTCGAGGGAGCGTGATCGGTATGCACGGGATTCAGATCACCGCCGCGGAGGCTGTGACCGCCGTGGGGTGGACCGCGGCCTCCACCGCGGCCTCCGTCCGCGCGGGAATCAGTCGCATCTTCTTGCACGACCTCTACCCCGACGAAGAGGGGCATCCGCTGTCGGTGGCGCCGCTGCCGGGCGACGAGGGGTTCGCCGACCCTTTCGACCGGATCGCGCCCGCTGCGATCGGGGCGCTGAGAGCCCTGATGAAGACCCTCGATGCTCGATACGACGAGGGACGACCCCGCCATCTGCTGCTCGGGGCCGCTCACCCTGACCGCAGCGGTTCGCTCTACGAGAAGCCGGAGGACCTGCTCCCGGTGGCGATGGCCTCGGAGCTGGCAACCCTGTTTCAGACGCCGCCGGTCCAGGTGTTTCCGCACGGCAACCCATCCGGGCTGTTCGCGTTCGAGGCCGCCAGCGAGATCATCGCGGGCGATCCACGGGCGCTGTGCGTGGTCGGGGCGATCGACTCCCTGCTCAACGAGGGACTGCTCGAGCGCCTCGAAGACGGCGAGCGGCTCAAGTCCGAGGGCGATGGCTCGCCCCATGGGATCTCGCCGGGCGAGGCCGTGGGGCTCGTGCTGGTGGAGTCCACCCGGTTCACGACCTCGCGAGCGCCGCTCGCCGTCGTGGGCAGCGTGGTCACCGGGCATGAGCCCCACCCATACAGCAGCAAGGAGCCGACGCTTGCCGAGGGGCTCACGGCGGTTTGCGAGGGGGCCCTTCGGGAGGCCAGGCTCGCGCCGAGCGACGTGGATACGGTGCTGATCGATCTTGACGGCGAATACCACCGCTCCGCGGAGTGGTCGAACACCGAGGTTCGATGCCTCGGATCGTCGAGTCGCGCACGCCGGCTGATCCACCCCGCAGACAGCTATGGCAGCATCGGGGCGGCGTCTGGGATCGTGCAGGCCGCCATCGTAACCAGCTCGCGCGGGTGGCTCGACGGCGTCGACCTGGTGCTCGCCTCCGATAACGAGGGGCCGCGTGGTGCTGCCGTGCTCCAGCGCCGGTGGAGGGGGAACTGACGGTGCCCTCCAAGGTCTTCGCCAACGGCATGGGGCTATCACACAAGCGCAGCGGCGGCGTGAGCACGGTGTTCCCCGACGTCTGCAAGACGCCGTCGCCGGGCGGCCCGGTCCCGGTCCCGTACCCCAACGTGGGCCGGTCCGCGGACGTTCGTAAGGGCAGCAAGAGCGTGAAGGTCCAGGGGGTCCCCACCATGCTCAAGGGCTCGGTCTACGCCAAGAGCACGGGCGACGAGACCGGCTCGGCGGGTGGGGTGGTGTCCGGCGGGACGCGGGGCGAGTGCGAGTTCTCGCTGTACTCCTTCGATGTGAAGATCGAGGGGCGCAACGTCTGCCGGGCGGGCGACCTGATGACGCACAACGGCAAGAACGCGGTGGGGTGACGCGGTGACCGACACGACCTCGGGAGCCAGCGTTTCACCACGACGTCGCCGGACTCACGGTAAGTGCTCGATGTGTGGCCACAAAGATCATTCGCGCCGCTACCGAAGGCGCATGTCTGCGAGGCGAAAGGCACTACTCCGCGATGCGCACGACCAAGGCAGTGACCTGAGCCCGCGTGCGCGAGCGTTCATCATTAAGACGGGCGGACACCGCGTCCCCCCCGGCTACGAAGTATCGCATGAGGAGCCTCTCTACACCGAACGACGATCAAAGCGATGTCGTCTAGACACGGCGGATAACATGAAGACCCAACCGCGCTGGAAGCACCGCAAGCGGCACAGGCAGTGCGGCGATCAGTTCCACGACTATCCCCTCGAAGACTATAGTTTCTGAGCCGAGGATCGATAATGTCGATTAGAAACCTGCGAATGTACTATCAACGAATTTGGCGCGAGGATGTCTCTTACGAGGAGAAGCGAGAGTTCGTCGCGGCACTGCTCGAACGCCACGACTCCGAAACTCTTTCTTTCCACTTTGAGTTACTACGCAACCAGGAGCACTTCTACTTCTATTGCTCGATTCGCGCTGCCTTCAAGCATCATGGTCCCCCCGCGGAGGCTTTCCTCATCGATCGATTCAGGCGCGAGCAGGACCCACACTTGCGTGGAGACGCGTTGCAGATCCTCGGCACCATGCGGAGCAAACACGCACGCGCCCTCGCGAAGGAGGTCGTAGCGGCCGAGGCGGAGACCCTCCGCTACCGCGGCGTCATCGTCTTGGGGTGGGTGGGCACCGTGCGCGACATGACCACCGTACTGCGGGACCGTGTGCTCAGCGATCCCTCGGCTTTCGTGCGCGGGAATGCCGCGACCGCGTTCCGGCAGGTCTGGTACGGCAAGCCCCGAGCCAGGGAGCCGCCAATCGAGATCCTCGGCGAGGCGCTTCGCAGCGAGGAAGACGAGGAGGTGATCTGCTCGATCGTCGTGACGCTCCAGGACGTCATGAAGCGGCGGTTCGGGATCCGGGAGCCCCGGGATGAGCCAGGGTTCGTCGGGGACGCGGCAAAGGCCAAGGAACGAGCGTTGCGGGCCGTGGCCAAGGGGCGCGGGCGGCTGTGAGGTGGGAAGACGCGGCCGGGTAGTGAGCTAGTGAGGAGTTGGCCAGCTACGCCCTGCTGAGCCTCCGGGCTGGCGCGCTATGGCAAACTGCGCAAAAAGCGCAGCATGGCCTCCTGAGCGTGGTCCGTTTGGGCCATTTCCTCGCCGGGACCACACGAAGGACTGCCTCTCCTACCACCGCTTGGTGGTCGCTCTTCGGTGCTCTGCTGAGAGCTTCGGATCTCCGATCTTGATAGGCTCCCCGTCTTCAGGGGACCGATTTGAAGCTCGAAGACCTTAAGTCTGAACAGCGCGTACTCGGCGTCGAGCCGGCCGGCGCGGTGAAGCTCCTTTACGTCAAGCTAGGCACGGACTCGGCCGAGATCGCGTACCAGCTCGCGGACGGGAGCCCGCGGATGCAGACGCTGTTCCGCGAGCACGAGGCCAAGCTCTGCCTCGATGAAGGCACTTCTCCCTTCCGGTTCGACGGAAACCCAGAAGAGCTGAAGCTCGCCATCGAGGCCCAGCGAATCAAGCTCGCGCACCTCTTCGATCCGATGATGGCGGTGCACTCCTCCGATGTGGAGCCGCTGCCCCATCAGATCGCCGCTGTCTACCAAGACATGCTGCCGCGACAGCCTCTGAGGTTCCTCCTTGCTGACGACCCTGGGGCCGGCAAGACCATTATGGCGGGGCTGCTGATCCGCGAGTTGCTCCTGCGCGGGGATCTTGAGCGTTGCCTGGTGGTGGCCCCCGGCAGCCTCGTCGAGCAATGGGAAACCGAGATGAGCGAAAAGTTCGGGCTTCCGTTCGCACTGCTATCTCGTGAGCTTGCCGAGCGGAGCCAGACTGGCAATCCGTTTCGAGAGAACGACTTACTCATCGCTCGTCTCGATCAACTGTCGCGCAATGATGAGTGGAAGGATCGGCTACAGGCCGATGGCGCTGGCTGGGACCTCGTAGTCGTGGACGAGGCGCATAAAATGAGTGCCCACTTCTTCGGCAGAGAGATCAAACACACCAAGCGCTACCAACTGGGCCAACTGCTCCAGGGGGTGACCCGCCATCTATTACTCATGACTGCAACTCCCCACAACGGGAAGGAAGAGGACTTTCGACTCTTCATGTCGCTCGTCGATCCCGAGCGCTTCGTGGGCAAGCTCAAAAGTCAAGAGAAAGTCGAGGCAGGCGATCTCATGCGCCGCATGATCAAAGAGGAGCTACGTCGCTTCGATGGGATTCGCCTCTTTCCCAAACGGGTCGCACAAACTCGGGCCTACGATTTGTCGCCAGATGAGCAGGATCTCTACGAAGCCGTGACCGAGTATGTGAAGATGGAGATGGGTCGCGCCGACAAGCTCGACGGTAAGCGCCGCGGTGCAGTGGGCTTTGCACTGACTATCCTCCAGCGTCGCCTCGCGTCCTCGCCGTTGGCGATCTACAGGTCATTGGCGCGTCGCCATCGCCGACTCGAGGCTGAACTGGAGACCCTCACGCAACCGATGCAGCGGTCCCGCGCCGAGACCATCCTCGGTCTGTTCGGTGACAACGGTGGAGGTCACGGGATCGATGACGATCTGGACGAACTCGACGACGAGACCCGAGCGCGATTCGAGGATGACGCCGCCGGTTCGCTTACGACCGCGCGTAAACCAGACGAGCTGCGCGCAGAAATCGCGACGCTCGAGAAACTTGAGCAGCGAGCCAAAGCGTTGGTCGCTTCCAAGAAGGACAAGAAACGGGACGAGCTCTCCGAGTTGCTCCTCGACGATTCGGTTATGCGTAAACCCGATGGGAGCTACCGCAAGCTCATCGTCTTCACCGAGCACAAGGACACGCTGAACTATTTGGTTGCTTTTATTCGTGAGATCCTCGCCGATGAGGAGGCTGTCGTGGAGATCCACGGCGGAACGCGTCGGCAGGAGCGGCTCGACACCCAGGACGCCTTTCGGCAAAACGACCGGGTTCGAGTGCTTGTGGCCACCGATGCGGCATGCGAGGGGGTCAACCTCCAGACCGCCAGCCTCCTGGTCAACTATGACCTGCCTTGGAATCCGAACCGGATCGAGCAACGCTTTGGGCGAATCCACCGCATCGGCCAGACCGAAAAGTGCTGCATGTGGAACCTGGTGGCGATGAACACCCGGGAAGGGCACGTCTATCATGCGCTGTTCCATAAGCTCGAGATCGAGGCTGATGCCCTCGAAGGGCGGGTCTTCGATGTTCTGGGCGAAGCCTTCGATGAGCGTTCTCTCCGCGACTTGCTCATTGACGCGATTCGCGGTGGCGACGACCAGGGCGTTCAGGAGCAGGTCATCAAGACGGTCGAGCGAGCGTTGGACCACGACCACCTCAAGCTGCTCATGAACCGTCAGGCGCTCTCGGCCGAAGTTATGAGCCCCGAGGAGATCCACCGCGTACGGGACGCGATGGAGCGCGCCGAAGCTCGCAAGCTCGCGCCGCACTACCTCTACGCTTTCTTCCAGGCAGCTTTCGAACGCTTCGGTGGGAGGCTCCGCGAACGCGAGAAGGGACGCTTCCAAGTGCCCCATGTGCCGGCCAAGGTGCGCAAGAGCCAGGCTGTGCACGGCAATCGCCGCCGCGTACTCGAGCGCTATCATCGGGTCACCTTTAAGCGGGATCTGCGGCGGATCCACGGCAAGCCCTCGGCCGACCTCTTGCACCCCGGGCATCCGCTGATGGCATCGGTGATCCGCGAGACCTTGAGCGAACTTCATCCAGTCCTCGGGCGCGGAGCCGTCTTGGTCGACCCCATGGACGAAGGCAAAGTGCCGCGCGTGCTGTGTCTGCTCGAGCACACCGTCAAGGACGCCGAGCGCCCCGCGTCTCAGGTCATCCAGACCGTGGAAATCGACCCTGACGGCAAGCCGGCCACTGCGGGCTACGCCAGCCACCTGGACTACGCCTCGCCGCCACAGGACCCCAGGGTGAGCGCGTTGATCGACGACATTCGCGGGGCCGAGTGGATCTCGTCCGGGATCGAGAACATCGCGCTTTCTTTCGCCTCCTCGGAGCTAGCCCCCACGCATCTGCGGGAGGTGCGAGAGCGACGGGATCACCATGTTGGCAAAGCCAAGGAAGCCGTTCATGCCCGACTGACGCGGGAGATCCATCGTCTTTCTAAGAAGGCCAAGCAGGCACAACAAACGGTCCGGGAAGGCAAGCCTTCGTCCGGGCAGGAGACCAAGCTGCGCCGCGAGGTGGACGAATTGAAGGACCGTCTCGCTCGACGCATCAAGGAACTGGATGCGCAACTCCACCTGGCGAGTCAACCCCCGCGGTTGTTGGCTGCAGCGCTTGTCCTTCCGGTTGGCCTGGTTCGTCAGATACAGGGGCAAGAGCCCCCGGCTGATGTGTACTCAGCCGATCCGGCCGCGCGTAGTCGCGTCGAGCGAGTCGCCGTCGATGCCGTGATGGCGGCGGAGAAAGCTCTAGGCAACACCCCCGAGGATGTCGGCGACCAGAAGATCGGATGGGATGTGTCCTCATATACGGCCAGCAGGGCTCTGCGGTGTATTGAGGTCAAGGGCAGGCAAGCGCAAGCCACGACCATCACCGTGACTGCCAATGAAGTCCGGGTCGCGCTCAATAAGGGGGACAAGTACATCCTCGCCCTCGTCCTTGTTGATGGCGACAAAGTCAACGGGCCGTACTATGCCCAGGGGGTGTTCCATCAGGAACTACAACTGAATCAGCCCAGCGTGCAGGTGACGATTAAGTCGGTCCTCGAGCGCGCCAAGGCACCAGGCGCGGTCTTCACCTCCGAGGAGATGCGGGCCAAAGAGGAGGCTGCGGAGTGAAGAAGAAGGGCAGAACGCCTAAGATCAAGGCTCCCAAGAAGTTGATCGAGGTGGCCTTGCCTCTCGATGTCATCAACAAGGCGTCCGCGCGAGAGAAATCGATCCGGCATGGCCACCCTTCAACACTGCACCTTTGGTGGGCGCGACGACCGCTGGCGGCTGCAAGGGCCGTCTTGTTTGCGCAGCTCGTCAACGACCCCGGTGGAGAGCGGGGATGGGGGAAGTACAAGGGTCAAACGAAGGAGGACGCGGCGAAGGAGCGCCAGCGTCTCTTTCGGCTGATCGAGCAGCTCGTTCAGTGGGAGAACACGAACAACGAGGAGGTGCTCGACCAGGCGCGCGAGGAGATTCGGAAGAGCTGGCGGGAGACTTGTGAACTCAACAAAGGGCTTCCTGGGTTCGACCCGGAGAAGCTGCCACCTTTTCATGATCCGTTTGCGGGCGGGGGTACGATTCCGTTGGAGGCCCAACGACTCGGACTGGAGGCGCATGCTTCGGATCTCAATCCAGTTGCGGTACTGATCAACAAGGCGATGATCGAGATTCCACCGAAGTTCGCGGGCAGGCCACCAGTAGGTCCGGTTCCGAAGGGAGAGAAACAGAAACGATCGAAGGTGACCGAGGACTGGTCGGGGACGAAGGGGCTGGCAGAGGATGTGCGGCGGTATGGGGCGTGGATGCGGGAGGAAGCATTTAAGAAGATCGGTCACCTGTATCCACCGGTGAAGATTACGAAGAAGATGGCCAATGGGAGGTCCGATTTGGAGCCGTACATTGGACAGGAACGGACAGTCATCGCTTGGCTTTGGTGCAGAACTGTTCCGAGCCCGAATCCAGCCATGGGCGGAACGCAGGTTCCCCTTATCTCGTCGTACTGGCTGTCCAAGAAAAAGGGGAAAGAAGCATATCTAGAGCCAGTAGTCAAAGGAAAGAAATGGCATTTTGCAGTGCGAAGAGGGCAGCCTGGAAGTCCCGCGAAAACCGGAAAGGGCACGAAAATCGGGCGCGGAAAGTTCAAGTGTTTGCTTTCAGGAACTGCTATTCCGTCTGACTATATTCGTGCTCAGGGGATGAAAGGCGGCTTGTCGAATCGAATGACCGCCATCGTGATCTCTGGCAAGAACGAGAGGCTATATGTCGAATTCGTACCTGAGCATGTAGAATGTGCAGACTCGATACCTACTTACTCGGGACTGAAGACTGATCTTCCTAAAAGGGCTTTAGGATTTCGAGTTCAGAACTACGGGTTGTTGAAGCATGGCGATCTCTTCACCGATCGACAGCAGAACAATCTGATGACGCTATCCGCGCTTATTGCGCCTGCGGCTCGGCGAATTGAGAAGGATGCTGGAGACGACCGGCATTACGGCGTCGCAGTTGCAACCTACCTGGCGTTGGCCACGAGCAAGGCCGCTGACTACAACAGTAACCTGTGCTCTTGGAGCACAAGTCGCGGCCAAGCTGCGCATGTCTTCACGAGACAAGCATTGCCGATGGTCTGGGACTTCCCAGAAGTGAACCCGTTTGCGGAAGCCGCAGGAGATGTCCTTGTGTCGGCGAAAGGGATTGCAAAGGCCATCGAGAACCTTCCGCTGTCACCGATTCAGGGCGAGGCTCTGCAATGTGATGCAAGAGAGATCCCGAGTCTTATCGGAAGGATTGTTTCTACAGATCCACCATACTTCGACAATATTGGGTACGCCAATCTGTCGGATTTTTTCTACATCTGGCTTCGTCGTGCGCTAAAAGGGATAGCGCCAGAGCTGGTGTCAACAATACTAACACCAAAGGAGCCAGAGTTGATCGCATCGTCTTCCTTACATGATAACAAGGCGGAATCGGAAGACTACTTCTTAACGAGCATGACTCGTGTTATGCATGGTTTTTCCATGACTGGCGGTATGGGATTTCCAGTTACGATCTACTACGCTTTCAAGCAGTCAGAGAAGCACGAGGATGGCGAGGCGTCAACCGGCTGGGAAACATTCATTGGCGCGGTATTAGCATCAGGGCTTGCGCTGACCGGCACGTGGCCAACGAGAAGTGAGCGCGCCGAACGTATGCGAAGTCTTGCGTCCAACGCTCTTGCCTCCGCGATCGTCCTCGTTTGTCGTCCGCGCCCAGAGGACGCCCCCAGCGTCTCCCGCCGCCAGTTTCTCCGCGAACTCCGTCAAGAACTTCCTCTCGCACTCGAGTTGATGATCTCCGGTGCCAAGGGCCAGTCCCCGGTTGCCCCCGTCGACCTCCAGCAAGCAGCCATCGGCCCAGGCATGGCTATCTTCTCCAAATACAAGGAAGTCCTGGAGGCTGATGGATCGCCAATGCCGGTTCGACAGGCCCTGATCCACATCAACCGCGCCATCGACGACTACTTCTCTGAGGCCGAGGGCGACCTCGACATAGATACACGATTTTGCGTCACCTGGTTCGAGCAACACGCATTCGCCAATGGGAAGTTCGGCGAAGCCGACGTGCTTGCACGAGCCAAAGGAACCAGCGTCGAGGGCGTCGTCGAGGCCGGCGTCGTTCAATCCGGCCGCGGCAACGTTCGCCTACTCCAGGTCTCCGAGTACCCGGCCGACTGGGATCCACGTGAGGACAAACGCGTGCCGACGTGGGAGGCCCTCCATCACCTCTGCCGTACGCTCGACGACAGCGAAGCGGAGGCGGGCAAGCTCCTCGCTGCGATGCCGCACATGCAGGAGCCCGTGCGCCAGCTTGCCTATCGACTGCACATCTTCTGCGAACGCAAGGGTTGGGCTGACGACGCCCTGCGCTACAACACCTTGATGACGAGCTGGTCGGCCATCGTCGAGCACTCTCTGCGCGCCGGTCATGTCGGTGAGCAGCTCAATTTGGCCTAGAGACTGAGAGGAGCATACCCACCATGAGCCTCAAGAGCTGGCGAGATGTGATCACCCCCCACGAAGATGTACTCGAGGGGACCTTCCTGGCGTCCGAGTTCGCTGCCGATCTGACCAAGGTCATTCGGGGTAAGGCGACGCCGGAGTACCAAAACCCGGTTCGTTTCTTCGAGCGCACCGTGATCACAGAAGGAATGCGGTTACTGCTTCGGTCAGTCGCCCAGCGCCTCTCCGGCAAGGGCGGCGATCCCGTTGTTCAGCTCCAAACGTCCTTTGGCGGGGGCAAGACGCACACGATGATGGCGGTCCTGCACATGGCGCGAGGAGAGGTCTCGCCGAGTCAGATGGTGGGCATCCCGCAGATCCTCGACGAGGCCAGCGTTGGCGAACTCCACCGAGGAAATGTCGCGGTTTTGGACGGCAACGCCCTGTCTCCATCCGAGCCCCGCGAGCACGACGGCGTTACCGCCAATACCCTGTGGGGCGAGATGGCCTATCAGCTCGGTGGCACCGAAGGCTACGCCATGGTCGAGAATGCCGATCGCGACGGTACGTCACCGGGCAAGGAGACACTCGCCAATCTGTTCGAACGCTTCAGCCCGTGTGTGGTTCTGATGGACGAAACCGTTGCGTACTTGCGGCAGTTTCGTGCCGGGAAAAGCTATCGCGGTGGCACCTTTGACTCGAATCTGTCCTTCATCCAGGCCCTCACCGAGGGAGCCTCGACCGTCCCGACGGCGATGGTACTCGCCTCCTTGCCGGAGTCGAAGATCGAGCTTGGAGACGCCCGAGGCGCCGAAGCGCTTGCATCGCTCCAGAAGTATTTTGGCCGCATCGAGGCCGTCTGGAAGCCGGTCGCCACCGATGAGGCATTCGAGATTGTCCGTCGACGGCTCTTCGGCGCAGTCTCGGACGGGGAAGGCTGTGAGGCGACCTGCCGGGCGTTTGCTCAGCTCTACGTCGAGCACTCCGAGGCGTTCCCGGCCGAGGCTCGCGAGGCGGCCTACCTCGCGCGCTTGAAGTCCTCGTACCCGATCCACCCCGAGGTCTTCGATCGGCTTTACGAAGACTGGTCGACCCTGCCGCGGTTTCAGCGTACGCGAGGGGTACTCCGGCTGATGGCGCGCATCATCCACGTGCTGTGGCGCGGTGACAACCGGGATGCCCTGATCCTCCCGGCCTCCATCCCGCTCGATGATGTCGAAGTACGGACCGAGTTGGTCAAGTACCTCGACGGGACCTGGGAGCCCATCGTCGAGAAAGACGTCGACGGCATCAGCGCCCAGCCGCGCCGGATCGACGACGAAGTACCCAACCTCGGTAGCCTCCAAGCATGCCGACGAGCCGCTCGCACCGTGTTCCTCGGATCTGCGCCCAGCGTTCGCGAGCAACGCGTGCGCGGGATCTCGACTGAGCGTGTCCACCTCGGCTGCGTCCAGCCGGGGCAGAGCCCCGGCCGTTACGATGACGCGCTGCACCGACTCTCGGGTCGCCTTCATCACCTATACCAGGGCAACGAGCGCTACTGGTTCGATCTGCGTCCCAACCTTCGCCGCGAGATGGAGGAACGCATGCGGCGGTTCGACACGGGGGCCGACGTTCATCCCGAGATCCAGCGCCGCCTGAGTAAGGCGATCGGCAAGGGGATCTTCCAAGCTATCCACGTCTTTTTGGACCACCAGCACATTAAGGACGACGAGGACCTCCGCCTTATCGTGCTGGATCCCGATGCCGTCCATCGCCGCCGGGACGAAGGCAGCCCCGCGGTCAACAAAGCCAAGGAGATCTTGGAACGGCGAGGCGAGGATGCCCGTAGCCACCAAAACCGACTGCTCTTCCTCGCCATCGACAATAACCAGCTTCTCCCCCTCCGCGACCAGACCCGCCGCTACCTCGCCTGGGATTCGATCTGCAAGGCAGTGGACGAACTCAACCTAGATCGCCACCATCAAAAGCAGGCCGAGACCAATCGCAGGAAGGCCGGCGCCACCCTCGACAAACTCCTCCGCGACGCATATGCCCACCTGCTGGTCCCCGTGCAAGAAGTCGAGCCAGGCGGTGAGATCGGCGAGGTATTCTGGGAGGACGGCGTCCTCCCGAGCGGGGAGGCCAACTTCGCGAGCGCCATTCAGAAGCTCGCGCTCGAGCAGGAGTGGGTCATCGCAAAGTGGGCACCGAAGCTGTTCGTCGCTTGCCTCGAGGCGTTTTACTGGACCGACGACGCCACCGACGCCTCAGCGCTACGAGTCTGGCAGGACAGCACCAAGTACCTCTACCTTCCCCGGCTCACCCGGCGTGTGGTCTTCGAGACCACGCTGACCGACGGTGCCCTCCACCGCGACTACTTCGGTGTCGCACATGGAAAGAGCGACGAAGGCGGCTATGAGGGGTTGCTCTTCGGCAGGACCGGGAACATCTACCTCGGTGACGGTACGCTGATCGTCACTCCGGCGTCCGCTTCGCTCGATCCGGGTCGAAAAGCCGATCTCACGGAGGAGGCGGGCGGTACCAAAGGCGACGCGAGCAACAACAATGGCGATGATGATGGTCCCTACGAGCCAATAGAGAGCCAGGGCGAGCCAGGGCCGCAGCGGGCGACTCGGTTCTTTGCTTCCATCGAACTCGATCCCCAAGGCGCAACGCTGCTGTTCGACGACATCGCCGAGAACATCATCCAGCCCCTTTTGATCAAGCTCGGTACGACGGTCATGATCAACGTCGATATCCGAGCCACCAACAGCAAGGGCTTCGACGAGGCGATCCAGCGGACCGTCAAGGAGAACGCGGCGACACTAAAATTCCAGAGCGCCAGCTTCGAGGAGGAATGAGCAGGCAGCGGCGCCGCGCTGCGCGGTCTGAACACTCAAAGCCCAAGCAGGTTGCGCGTATCGCGCATTACTTCTTAGGCTCCCCTCGATGGCCGTATACGAGCTTTGTCCACTCGACTGGGATGCATCGTGGGCGACCGTGCTCCAGCCTTTCAGAGAGAGCCGTCGCCCTCTGCGTCGGTGTCCGATCCTGGAGACAAGCCATGTCTACGAAGACCCAACCGAGCCCCAACGACCAGCGCTCGAACGTCAAGAACCCTAACAACCCTGCCTACCACAAGGACCAAGCCAACCGCGCAACGCAACGACAGACACAGCAGACCGAGCGATCGCGAGGAAGTAAGCCCTAGGGCAACGAGTAGTTCAGTGCCCGGCCGGGCCTTTCGCTCATCCAGTGCAGAGGCTCGGCGCACCTACACAAGAGCATCTATGGGCCGCTACCAACCGAATGCTTACCTACCGCCCAAGCGGTACCGACCTCCACCCAGCGGCGTGCTCCTTGGAGCCGTCGTTGACGGTTTCGGCCTACGTGATCCCGACGAGCCAGTTCTCTCGAGCAAGACTGCCCAACGCTTCTTTCACGGCGAGAGGATCAGCGAGAATAAACGCAATGAGCTACTCGATGCCATTGCCCTTGCACTGGTCGAGGTGGGCTTTCGTCTTCCCTTCGTCACGAGGAGCGACGATACCAACGAGGTCGCGCCGATTCGGCAACTACTCGACCTCCACGCCCGAGCGTGGGACCAGCTCTGTGGGTTGCTATCGAGCCAAGCGTGCCCGATCGGCATCACAGAGGGACCGTGGATCATATTCGCCTACCTCAGACTCGCCGTGATCGATCTGGCCATCCGTTGGACAGCGGTGCGGCTGCTGAATGGTGCACCTGTACCCACCGACGAAGATTGGAGCTGGGCCCGACCACGGGGCGGGCAAGAGCTGCTTGTGGGTTGGCTTGCCGACCCCAGGGTCGCCATGACGCCCGAGAAGCTGGCACGGGAGCTAGGGATGAACCGCAATACTGTCTACGGCTGGACCGGTGGTGGTTCGACGCCCGATCTCGCGAGCCTGGCCGCTATCGCCGACTTCTTTGCCGGCCGGCTCGAATGCGATCGCGACGAACTCGCGCGGCAGTTACGCATGCACTACGGACTGGTAGCACTCGCACGACGGGTTCGCGTCGCGTTGGAGTTGACTGTCGTACCCAAGAAGGAGCGTGGTCGGTTCTTTCAGTTTCTGAGCGATGGGTTATCTCGATTTGTTCGCCAAGGCTGCGAAGAACTCGAACCGTACACACGGCCGTCGGTGATCGAGCGCCCCGGGGCACCGACACAACAAGATCTCGGCGAACTGCTCCAATACGGGAGTCGAGGTGGAGGCGCAGCTAGATTGCTCGCTCGCTGGTGGGAAGAAGAGCGCAATCTGCTTTGGGCGACCGACTTGCGGGCTATCTGTCGACCGTGGCTTGACCGGATCCAGCAATGTGCTCGACAGATTTCCTTGATGTCGGATCCAAGTGCCATCAAGGAACTCAAGCGCGAGTTGGCCCGTAAAGGCGTTCCAAGGCGACTCTCCTCTAAGAAAATGCTTCATGCCTTCTTGTGGGCGGCTCAAGCCGATCAATCCGTCGAGGCGATGCCTCCTGCGCAGCGTCGGGAATTCGAGAACAGACAGGTCTTCGTTCTTCCCTCCGATGATACCCAGAAATCCCGTACGAGGATGATCCAGTTCGACGAGTGTGTGACGAGAGGAGATCATGAGACTGCGCTCGAGCACGGTTTTCGGGCACTGGAGCTAACGCCTCGCGATCCTGTGGTGTTGTTTAGGGTGGGCGCCGTGCTCGCGCAGCGAGCCTACGAATGGCGTTTTCCCGGTTGGCAACACCACATCGAACGTGCAATCGAACTGCTCAAGGAGTCCACCGAGATCGACCCGACTTGGGATCGAGCCTGGGTGGAGATCGGTATCGTCATCGAACATACAGGTGACTGGATAGCCGCGCGCGAATGGTCGGAGTCGATCCCCGAGGAGGTTAACACCACCCCGCACCTCTTGAAGGTCAAGGGCTTCCACCAGTGGATGACATGCCGCTTCGAGGATGCCCATCGAACCCTCCAGGCTCTCATCGAACTCGTGCCCGAGCACGCAGATGCGCATGACGCGTTCGCCTACTGCTGCTTTCGGCTGGGTGACAAGAGAACGGGACGTCGCCATGCCAAGCTCGCGTCCCATTTCGGTTGCATGGCTGCGGAAGACTGGCTGAATGCAGGCGGGAACTCAATCACCCCCTATCGAGGCATCATCCCGATGCTTGACGGAGAGTAAGCGTGGACCTCGGGAGCGATTCGCGCTGGCGGTGCCCCAGCGGTGCCCCGCCGCCGCGCGACGCCACGGATCCCCCCGGTCCTCAACGGACCCCCCCGGCACGAAGACTCGATCACCACGGCGGCCCCGCACACCTTCGACGAGTTCATGGTGTACGAGGTGGCCCTCCCGCGGTGAGGTCGCGATCCTTGCCCATGCTACGCTCGCACAGGCCGTGCCAAACCCAAAGACCAAGCGAGCCCTCATCATCGAGGGCGGAGGCATGCGGGGGGCTCACTCCGCGGGGGTGCTCGACGCGTGGTGGCAGGCGGGCGTGCCCTTCGACTCGATCTATGGCGCCTCGGCCGGGGCGTGCACCGCGGCGTTCTGGGTCGCCGGACAGCCGAGCTTTCGACAGATCTGGGGCGATGCGCTGCACGGCGATCGGCTGATCCGCTACCGGTCGTTGTTCGGCTCGGTGGGGCTGTTCGATCTACAGTCGCTCATCTATCAGATCTTCGTCGAGGACTACGGGCTCGACGTGCCGGCCATCCGCCACAGCGAAACCCAGCTGTTCATCACCGCCACCGACTGCCGCGACGGTTCGCCCCGGTTCTTCGACAGCCGCGAGCCCGGCGTGGACATCCTCAAGGCGCTGCACTGCGGAGCGGCCTTGCCCTTCGGGCACCCCTTGCCGGTGTGGTACGGCGATGCCCCCTATGCCGACGGCTCGCTGTCGTGCCCCATTCCGGTGCAAGAGGCCCTCGATGCCGGCTGCGACGAGCTTTGGATCGTGCTCACGCGACCCCAAGGCTACGTCAAGGCCGAGCCGCGCTCGTCATGGCTGCCGCGGTGGGTCTATCGCCGCTATCCGGCGCTAATCGAGGCACTAAAGCGGCATCACGCGATCTACAACGAGCAGGTGGCCCTGGCCGAAGCGCTCGAGCAACAAG
Source organism: Myxococcota bacterium (assembly GCA_039194325.1). GTDB lineage: Bacteria > Myxococcota_A > Polyangia > Nannocystales > Nannocystaceae > Paraliomyxa. Next base: position 20,363 of record JBCCWC010000050.1, on the reverse strand, counting down.
GGCGCGCTCGGATCGTCAGGCCCGCGGCGGGGCTGAAGATAAGCCGCCTCACCCGCGATCGCAGACGGCTGCTCGCCGCGATCGCAGCGGGGCATGAGGACGGTCGCGCTAGCTTGGGGCACTAGAGCGGTCCACGCTCCGGCTCGGGCTCCGTCCCCCGCTCCGCTCGATGTTCGGCTCCATGCCCGCGCACACTCCGGCGCGGGCATCGGGGCCGCGACGGTTTACGATGAAGGGGTGTCGACCACCCGTGCAGGTCGCGGCTACGACGGACGCGGGGTTCTTCGGCCCGTTGCGCTCCTGCTCGCGGTGAGCCTGTCGGCGTGCGCGCCCGAGGCTCCACCGGCGCCACGGGAGATCGCAGCGATCGCCGATCCCACGGCCTGGGAGCTCGTGCCTCCCGCGCAGGACGTCTACGTGCAGCGACGACCTTCGCCGGTGCAATGCGATCCCACGCAGGGCTACTACGCCGAGCAATGGGCCGGGGTGATGGCGTTCAAGGTCGACACCGGATGGTGCAATTTCCTCACCGTGCAGCAGCCGGCCCTGGTCGACCTGCGGGCCGACGAGGTGATCGACCTCAAGATCTGGCACTTCGAGCTGCGGGCCAACGCACCCGCGCAGGCGTGGCTGGGCCTGGCGATCGACGGTACGCCGGTATGGGACACCCAGGTGCCGATCCCCGGCGACCCCGGGCTGGTCGAGGCGATCATCGAGCTGGATCGAGACGTCCCCGAAGGGGCACCGCTGCAGTTCCACGTAGACAACCACGGCGAGAACCAGTGGTTGCTGTTTCGGCTGGAGCGCGAGCCGGGGTCCGGGTGACGACGCCGCGCACGTCGCCGTGGGGCGTTTCCGCGGTGCGGCTAGGGCAGCAAGAGCTCGACGGCCCGCTCCATCATCGCCGCTCGATCCGGCGCGTTGTCGATCGTTTCGAAGGGAAAGCCCAGCAGCAGCACCGCACCGGGCTGCTCCCGAAACACGACAGCGCCGCCGGTGAGGCCAGCCTCGTAGCGAGCCAGCTGCTGGCCCCCCGTGCCCGGCGCGAGCCGGTCGGCAAAGCCTATATCCATCGTGCCCGGCGTGAAGAACCCCCACCGACCGAGCTCGGCCCAATCGCCCTCGCCCCGCACCACGTAAGTACCCGACTCGTCCCCCAGGTACTCGGCCCCCAGCACGTCGGCAAAGAAGGCTTGATCGCCGGGATCGCCCTGCTCGACCAGATCCCAGCCGATCTCCGCTCCCGACACGAACAGCGCCCCGCCGGCGTCGAGGTAGTCGGTCACCAAGCCCTGCTCGGCTACGCTGAAGGTCTCGTCGTTGGTGCTCTCCTCGCCAAGCACCCAGATCACCAGATCGTAGTCTTCGAGCGCGACGTGGTCTTGGGCGACCGCCTCGTTGGCGACTACGTCCCAGCCCACGTCGTCCGCGGGCAGGGCGTGCGCGTGCACGGCCGCAAAGTCGTGGCCACGCCCCAAGGGGTTCTCGGGCTGGGGCTGTGCCTGCCAGCGGTCGTTGCCGTCGACGATCAGCGCGCGGGAGGGTCGATCTTCGACCAGGGTGGCGTAGGTGTCCGACAGCTCACCCTCGCCGGTGGGACCCACCGCGCCAACCCGCACAAACACCTTGTGCGAGGCAAAGGGCAGGTCGCCGGCGCGGTGCTGGGTGTCGGTGACGTAGCGGGCGTGCTCGCGCTCCCACACCCGGCCGTCGGGGCTCAGCCACACCAGGTATCCCTGCGCGCCATCGACGGGATCCCACTCGATCCGAGCCACGCCGGTGCCCTCGTCGTGGCGCACGGCCCGGAGCACGGGCGCGGCCGGTGGCGCGTCTTGTCCGCGGATGTCGGCCGCGATCTCGCCGATCACCGCGTCTTGGATCGCCCGCGTCGCGCTGGCGCTGCCGGTCCCGTTCATGAGGATCGCGAACTGGTACGTGCGTCGATCCCAGCGGTTGTAGACCAGGCCGCTGGTGGCGATCACCCCAGTCAGGGTGCCCGTCTTGCCGTGCACCCGCCCGAAGGTGTCGGGGCCTTGCATGCGCCCGGCCAGGGTGCCGCGCACGCCGGAGATCGCAAAGGTCCGCCGCCAAGCCTCGCCCGACGGCCGGGTGTCCATGATGTCGAGCAGCTCGATCACCTGCCGCGGGGTGACCGTGTTGCCGTGCGACAGGCCCGAGCCGTCGTTGAAGCTCATGCCCGTGGGGTCGAGGCCGAGGCCGGCATACCAAGCGTCGAGCTCGGCGCCGCCGGTGGAGTAGTCGCTGGTGCCGCCCAGCTCCCAGCCCACGTGGCGCAGCAAGATGTCGGCGAACTCGTTGTGGCTCAGCTCGTTCACCGGCACGTTATTCACCGACAGCGGCACGCCGTCCCACTGGCCCAGGAGCACGGCGCCCGGCGGCGGGTCGAAGCCGGTGGCGGTGCTGGTCCCCGCGCCCACGGTGATCCCCACCGCCACCAGAGCCTCGAGCAAGCGAGTGGCGGCCAAGCTCCGGTGGGTGGCCGCGTCGTAGGTGCCGAAGCGATAGCCGTCGTAGAGGAACTCGCCACGGGCGGTGACGCTGCCCTGGATCTGGCGCAAGCCCGCGTCGTAGAGATCCTGCGCCAGCAGATCCAGGGGCGTGCGCGGCTGGTCGTAGAACTCGACCGACCAGCTGAAGTCGTGGAGCCCCACAAGGTGCAGGTCGCCGCTGACCGTGCCCGCCCCGTCGATCGGCGACTCGGACCAGGCCTCGGCGCGCGGGCGGTGGTCCTCGCCTAGGGCGTCCAGGGCCACCGCGGTGCTAAACAGCTTGGTGTTGGACGCGGGCGTACGGGGCACGTCGGGGTTGCGCTCGTAGAGCACTTGATCGGCCGCCGGGTCGACGACGAGCAACCCGTGGTCCGCCGAGGCGACGGCCGAGTCGGCGAGCCAGGCGTCGATGGCCGCCTGCAGATCGCTCAGGCGATCCTGGGGCAGCGGCTCGACCGGTGGAGGAGGATCAAAGGGATCCCCCGGATCGGGCTCGGGCTCGGGCCCCCCGGTGTCGTCGCTGGTGCCGCTGTCGTCGACACCCGGCGGCTCGGTGGCGGTGGTGTCGTCGGGAGACTCCGTGTCGGCGAGCCCCTCGGTGGTGGTGGGCGCGTCGGTCTCGGCGGAATCGCCGTCGATGAGATCGGGCATGGGTTGGCATGCCGCCAGCCACGATCCCAATAAACCACCGACCGATCTGCGAGCCTTCATGGGCGACGATGGTGCCGGGCTCGGGTCGGCGGTTCAATGCCGTCCCCAGAGGAGTGAGCCGGCCATCGACATCGAGTCTCGAAAGGCGGGCAATCCTCCCGACTCGATCGACGGGCGCACGAGCAGTCCGTAGTGAACCCACGGACTGCTCGGTGAGGGATCACTCCGCCGCGATGCAGGGAGGATCCTGTTGGTGGGTACGAACTCGAGCGGTCGCTCGGGGTCGCAAGCCGCGAGACGAGAGCGTCAGGGCTCGGATCCGGCACGCGGTGCGCAGCCGAGGATCGGCGTCGTCCGACACGGGGACCGGCTCGACCTCGAAGTCGAAGCGCTGGCGGGCTTGGGCGAGCATGGCCAGGGACGGCTCGAGATCGGTAGGACCGTGGCGAAAGAACACGATCGCGGTGGCACCTCGCTTGGGCGTGTCGAGGTGATAAAGGGTGAAGGTGGGCGTGGGTTCGATGTGAGTGATTGTGAATGAGCTGGACATGATTGGGCGGGCTCCCAGCTCTGTGGGGTCACCCTCAGGATGGCGTGCTTTGGCTCAAAACTCGCCTTAAGGGTTCTTAATTGAGGCCTGACCGACTGGACGGCAAAGCCAAAACTTCCAAACCAGGTGGCGAAGACTGCCGGAACAAAGTACCAGCGCGAACCACCAGCCCAAATCGATCGACGCGTGGCCCGATCGACCGCGGGGTCAAAAGGGCAGGTCGACGGCCTCGACTCGGGGCAGTCGCATCCCGAACACTCGGGAGGCCGCCTCGCGCATCGCCTCGGGCGAGCCGGTGGTCACGAAGCGCGCGCGGCTCTCGCCACCCGACCAGCTGAAGTGCCGCTGGATCCACGGGATCGTCTCGGCCACCGGGTCGACGATCGTGCGCAGGCGCGGCAGCTGGCGCTTGATGGCGGCCAGGGCAGCCACGTAGTGGGTGCACCCCAGCAGCAGATTCTCCTGATCGCGTAGGGGTCGCAGGACCTCCCGCAGGATCTCGTCGATGTCGGGGCCATCGGTGATCCCGCGCTGGATGAGGCCCGATAGCGGCTGGGCCACCGCCTGCACGACGGTGCAGCCCGCGGCCTCCAGCGGCTCGGCGTAGGCTCGCGACTCGATCGTGCGGTGCCCTCCGATCACCGCGAGGGACGACAGACCCTGGCGCCGGATGGCCTCGAGGGTCGGGACGATCACGCCGGCCACGGTCATGCCGCGGGCCGCGGCGCGCTGGCGGACGCCCGGGTCTTCGACGATGGTGCTGGCCGCGTTGCAGGCCACCATCAGCTGGCCGCAGCCCTGCTGGGCGAGGGACTCGGCCACTTCGGCTACCCGCTCCGCGAGCGTGTCGGCGTCGAGCGTCCCGTAGGGCGGGGCGTCGGTGTCCGACCAGTAGATCACGTCTCGCCGCGCGCCGGTGGTACGCAGGCGCCGGTAGAGATCCAGGCCGCCGATCCCCCAGTCGAGGATGCCCAGTGTTCCGCTCATGGGTACTGCATCTCCCGCAGCCGCGCGTGGGCGAAGGGGCCGCTGTCGAAGGCGATGATCCGGGCCCTACGGCCGTAGTTGAGCGTGTCCATGGTTCCGTGAGGGAAGCGGCTTTCGAGGTACCACACGTACTCGTGCAGGGCTCGCATGGGGTTGTAGCGCAGCATGTCCGTCCAGGCCGGCGAGCCCACCATGGCGGCCAGGCGCGCCCGGTAGCCCGGGGCTCGCAGAGCATGCGCGCGAGTGCGGAGCTTGTCGAGCAGCATCCGGGGCACGTCGCGGGGTTCGATCGGCTTGTCGACCATGTCGATCACCAGCAGGCGTCCCGATGATCGCATCACTCGGCGCAGCTCCACCATCAGGGGATCCCAGTCGAGGTAGCGAAACGAGAGCATGGAGATCGCCACGTCGATGCTGTGGTCGTCCGCGGGGATCCGAGGCCCGTCGATCCGTTCGAAACGAACATGGTCGATTCCCGCACAGCGGCGACGCGCGCATTCGATCATGGCGGCCGAGAGATCCACGCCCAAGGCATCCCCGAGCCGAGGGGCGAGCCGCTGGAGCAACGAGCCGTTGCCGCAGCCGATGTCGAGCACCCGAGGCCGTGCGCCCCCCGCGGGGAGGTGGCGCTCGAGCCAGCGCACCTCGTCATGGCGGACCCCGATGTCATCGAAGACCTCGTCATAGTCGCGAGCCACCGCGTCATAGTTGGCGCGCTGCTCGATGTCGGCAGGGTCGAAGCTCCGTAGCGGCTCGGCGCTCATGTGCCCGGTGTACTTGCGCAGGGTCGCGGTCAGCCCGTGAGACTTTTTTCCCGGACAGCCGAACACGTAGAGGGGGTCGTCGGGTCCCCGCCAGGGACGCGGCCAGACGAAGCGATCGGGATCGGTCGAGAACGCCGTGTACCAGTGATAGCCATGGCTGCGTACCCCGAAGGTGCGGGCAAAGAAGGGGGCGAACCACCGCGCGGACCGGCACGCGTGGAAGTAGGCGTCGGCGTCCGCCGCGAAGGGGATCTCCATCGTGCGCCACTCGTGGGGACTAAACTGCTCGGGCCAGCGGGTGGTCCCGAACATGGGACCGTACATCCCCGCGTGGAGCACAAAGCGCAATTGCTGGATCTGGCGACCCTGCTCGGCGATGGCGGCGAAGATCGACCGAACGTCCGCCTTGCTCTCCACTCGCTGGCAGCGGATCTCCATGCCCGGGTGGCGTGCGCGAAGATCGCGGGCCATCGTCCGCGCGGCGCGGGCAAAGCTGGGCCCGCCCTCGCGATAGCGCGTGGTGTAGAGGATGAGGATCACCGACCGGAGCCCCCGTGTACGCGCGACCCGCTGCCCGCGTTCCCGGCGGAGCGCCATGGGATTGGTCGAGATTGCGCGCCATGCGCAAACATCGCCATGATGCCGCGCGGTGGGGAGTGTGCGGACCGCCGCGCCGCCGGCGTGCTCGGTGAGGCGGGCCCGTCACGTCGCACACAGCCCGACGCGTCGCCCGAGGTTCGAGCTGAAGACCCCGTCTGGATCGTAGCGCTGCTTGGCTCGCCGCCATGCGCCGAGCTTGTTGGCATACATGGCCTCGAAGGTCTGGCGCTCGAGGAAGGCGTCCTTGCCCAGGTAGACCCGCCCGCCCGCGTCGAGCACCATGCGGTCGAGATCCTGCAAGAACTCCCGCAGGCCCGAGCGGATCGGAAAGTCGATGGCGAACGTGTACCCCTCGAAGGGAAACGACAGCACGCTTTGGTCCTCCTCGGGCCCGAACTTCTTGAGCACATTGAGGAACGGGACCTGATCGGAGCGCGTGATCCGGTCGAGCAGCCCTCGGATCCTTCGTCGCCCGTCCTCCAGCGGGATCACGAACTGGTACTGCGTAAATCCCCGGCGCCCGTAGCCGCGGTTCCACTCGCCGATGAAATCCAGCGGGTAGAAGAACTTCTCGTAGTGCGCAAACGCGGCCCCGCGGCGCAACAACTGGCCCATGACCATGTTGAGCGGCCGTGCGGTCAGGCGGTTGAGGGAGAAGCTGGGCAGATCGAAGGGCACCACCACCCGGGGCGGCCCGCTGACGCGCAGCGCGTGGTCGTGGAGCCGGGCCGGCAGGTCGTCGAGCGTGGCGTGGTCGCCGACGGTCAGCACACCGCGGCCCAGCGCCTTGCCCGTGGCTCGCGGATCCACCCAGGCCACCGAGTAGGGGTCGTCGTGCTCGTGGATCGCGTCGAGCATCGCGTCGAGGTGGTCGACCGCCACCGCCCGCTGCTTGAACCAGGTGGTCTCGATGGCCCGCAGCCGGATCGTCGCGGTGAGGATCACCCCCAACAAGCCCATGCCGCCGAAGTTGGCCCAGAAGAGCTCGGGCTGCTGGTCGCGGCTGGCGGTGACCACCGAGCCGTCGGCCAGAAGGATCGTAAAGGAGTCGACGCAGCGCGAGAAGCAGCCATCGACGTGGTGGGCCTTGCCATGTACGTCGTTGGCGATGCAGCCCCCAATCGTCACATACTTGGTCCCTGGGGTGACCATGGGGAAGAAGCCCCGCGGGGCAAAGTCGCGGATGATCTGGGCCAGGCTGACCCCGGCCTCACAGGTCAGGGTGCCCGTGTTCGGGTCGAACCCGAGGTAGCGATCCATCGCCGTACACTCGAGCACGGTGTGCCCCTCGTTGAGCGCGGGATCGCCGTAGCTGCGGCCCAGGCCCCGCGCGATCGTACCGTCGCGATCGATCTGGGTGGCGACCTGATCGGGGATCTGCGGAGCTCGCACACGGCAGAGGGCTCGCGGATACTTCCCCCAGCCGTGGAGGTGCTGCCGATGGTCCGGATCCACGGGGCTGACCCTTGCCGGGCACTGTAGTCCCCCGTGGGTTCGGTCGCAATTGGTGACGCGGTAGGCGATGCGCTGAGCGGTCGAAGGCTCGGGGCGAGCGGCTCGGAGCGCGAGGGCAGCGGCACGCGGCTTGAGCGAGATCGTCATCTGTGGTCCTCTGGGGCGTGCAGTCGAGGGGGATGAGCATGAGCATGGGCATGGACATGGGCAGACTTGCGTGGATTTCGATGGCGGGCGCGCTACTCGTGGGGTGTGTGGAGGAGCCGCCAGGCGAGGGATCCGACGAGCTGCCCATGATTACTTCGGCCTCGGCCAACCCCTCCACATCGGGGGAGGGGGAGGGATCGGGCGGGGCCACCGGAGGACCGGCGTCGGGCCCGACGACGACACCGTCGGCCGACTCGTCGAGCGGCGGAGGCTCGGACGACGGCCCTCCCGGGATCTCCTTCGACCTGGGGATCCCCGACGTGCCCGACGGTAAGATCCCCGGCTGCCAGCAGGCGGTCGACATCGTGTTCACCATGGACGTGTCGACCACCATGGCTAGTTTCATCAACATCCTGGCCGACGAGATCCTCGCGGTGGATGCCGCGATCCAGGCCCTGGAGATGCCGCTCGACACGCGCTACGGCCTGGCCGTGTTCGTGGACGACGCGGTGCTGCTCAACGGCGGGGCGCCCTATGCCGATGCTGACGCGCTGCGGACCGACTTCTTGATGTGGTCGGCCTTCGCGGCGAGCAACCAGCAGGTGGGCGGGGGCAACTCCAACAGCACGTGGCCCGAGAACAGCCTGGATGCGATCTACTTCGCGGCCGACGGGTTCCAGTGGCGCGAGGCGGAGACGACGATCCGCATGATCATCCACACCACCGACGATACGTTCTGGGACGGGCCCACGATCGGCAACGGGATCCCGATCCAGCATGGCTACGCGGAGACCGTGCAGCGGATGCAGGACCAAGAGGTCCGCGGCTACGTGTTCGCCGACGACATCGGTGGTGCGTGCGTCTGCGAGGACGTGACCCCCGGGTGGTCCGCGCCCTACATGGGCATGCTGCCGATCCCCGAGGCCACCGACGGGGCGGTCTACGACATCAACGAGGTGCTCTCGGGGATCGTCTCGCTGGCCGACGCGATCAACGGCGCCGTCGAGGATAGCTACTGCGATCCCTATACCCCGGTCGGCTAGTGCCTCGTGCCGGATCGTGCTCGGTCGAGGCCATCCCCGGAGGGTGGCTGTCTGTGGCGCTTGGCCGTACGCTGCCCGCGTGGACTTGGCCGAGCTCGAGGCGTTCATCGCGGTGGTGGAGACCGGATCCGTTGCGTCGGCCTCGGCGCGTCTCCACGTTCCGCGCTCCACGTTGACGCGCCGTCTCGATGCTCTCGAGGCGCGGGCCGGCAGCCCGCTGCTTCACCGCGAGTCTCAGGGCGCGGCGCCCACGGTCGCCGGTGAACAACTGCTGCCGCGAGCGCGGGAGCTGCTGAGCTTTGCATCCTCACTCCTGAGGCAGCTGTCGGAGCCGGCGGAGGTGCGGGGCGTCGTCCGCATGATGCTGTGCAGCGGCCTGCCCCCCATGGCGCTCGGCCACTCCATCGCGGCCATGCGCTCCATGTTCCCCGGCGTCGACTACGTGGTCGAGACGAGCACCGAGCCGCTCAGCGGGTCTCTCGAGGGCCGTGAGCTGGTGATGCACTGGGGGCAGGGCCCGAAACGGGCGGACTGGCGCACGGAGAGCCTCGTGACCGCGCGTGTATGGGCAATGGCTTCCCAGGGGTACTTGGCCAAGAACGGGCAACCCACGTCGGTCGAAGAGCTCGCGGAGCACGTGCTCTTGTCGTGGCGGCCACCGGGCGAACGCCACGACCAGTGGCCTCTGCTCGATGGCGGGACCTTCGAGGTCAAGCCGGCCCTCACGAGCGCAGATCCCCACCTGCTTCGCCACGTGGCGCGACGCGACGAGGGCATCATGCTGGTTCCCGATGTGCAGCTCGCCGAGCCCGAGGTCGGCCCGCAGCTCTTCGAGCTCGTACTTCCCGACGAGGTTGGTGAGGTCGTCAACCTCTCGTTGTCCGGGCCGGCTCGCGTGCTGGAGCTGCCTCGCATCCAGGCCGTCGTCAGCGCCGCTCGCTCCCTCCTGGCCAAATACTAGGCTGTGGCCCCGTAAGGGCCCGCGGCCCGGGTTTGGTCGGGCTGCCCAAGAGTGGACAGCGTTGCTGTCCGAATCTGGGATCTCGCACCCTCGACGCGCTGCTATCCCAATGAAGTGGGCGTCGCCCGTGACGAAGGAGAGCCAAATGCGCATCGAGAAAGTGGACCCCGACTCAGAGTACGCCGCCTTCTACCGGGAGGATATGGCTCCGATCCGCGCCGAAGTCGAAGCACGGTCGAAGGAGCCGCTTGCTTGGGGCGAGCTTCCCGAGATCGAACAGCTCGCGTGCCTCGAAGAGCCGGGAGACGCGCCCATTGAGACGGGTTTTTCCGTTGCGGAAGACGGAAGCCTGGCAGTGGCGGTCAAGACCCTCATGCCGGACACGACTCCCCAGATGTGGGACTGGTGGTTTGGCTGGCACGGCTCCGAGGATGATCGCTACCGGCTGTGGCACCCCAAGGCCCACATCAGCGCGCGATGGGAAGACGGCAGGAGTGACCCCTGCTACGTCGGAAGGAACTCGATCGTCAAGGAGTACATCGGGAACGACGTGGTGGACGCGCTGATTCAGTTTCGTTCGCCGTTGGACTTCGGTCTCTCCTTCGAAGCCGTCAGCCGGCCAGACAAGGCGGTCTATATCTGCGCGAAGCTCGGCCATCCCGACCTCCCCGTCGACTATGGGTACCTGGTGCATCAGGTGAGGGCGACCCCCGAGGGCACACAGATGCGCTCGAGGTTCTGGATGAGCGGAAAATACGTGGCCCCTCGCCGCGACACCTTGCTCAACAAAGCCGCCGTGAGCGTGCTGCAGAGGCTCAAGAGACTACCGAAGAACTTCGCGCGAGACCTCCTTATTCACTGCGCGGAAGAAATGACTCACCTGGCCACGATCCTTCCACTTCTCTACCACAAGTACGCCACCGACACGACGCCGGCCATCAGCGGGGTGACCTTCGACAGGAGCGACGCAGGTTTCGAACAGAAGGTCATGGACACGCTCTTCAACAAGGCGCCCGTGAAGGCGCGGCCCCAGACCATCTACGAGCCGAATACGATCGAGGACATCATCCGGGTCGTCAGGTACGCGCGGGCCACGGGGCAGCGCGTCACGGTGACGTCCGGTGGGCACAGCTTCAGCGCGAACTTCCTTCGCGAAGACTGTCTGCTGATCGACCTGAAGAACTTCGACCGTTTTAGCGTGAACGTCGAAGAGAAAACCGCGGTCGCTGGCCCCGCGGTGGGGGGCAGTACCCTGATGAAGGCCCTCTACAAGCACAAGCTCTTCTTTCCGGCTGGCCACTGCGAGGGGGTCTGTCTCGGCGGATATCTGCTGCAAGGGGGATACGGCTGGAACGGGCGGAAGCTGGGGATCGCTTGTCAGAGCGTGGTGGGCATCGATGTGGTCACCGCGGACGGTGAGCTGGTGTACGCCGACTCGGAAACGAACTCGGATCTCTTTTGGGCCGCTCGCGGAGCAGGGCCGGGCTTCTTCGGGATCGTCGTCAGCTTCCACCTGAAGGTCTACGATCTACCGAAGTATCGTGCCGTCATCGCTCACTGCTTTGCGATCAAGCATCTGGACGATGTGTACCGATGGGCGGCGGACGTCGGACCGGCGATCCCCAAAGCCGTCGAGTTTCAGATGGTCATGAGCAAGAAGGTCTTGGGCCTTCTCGGCCCCGGAATCGAGGCCATCGCCCCGATCTTCGCCGACACGAAGGACGAGTTCGAGGAGGCCAAGCGCTTCATGAACGAGAGCCCGGTCGCGAAGAAGGCGATCGTCAGGACGCCGGCGATCAACCCCGGGATCAACGTCCTGTACAAGGCCGTGATGTCTCACTACCCGGAGAACTACTGCTGGGGTGTCGACAACATGTGGACGCACGCGTCGATCGACGATCTGTTGCCCTTCATCCGGGAGATCGCAAAGACGCTGCCGCCGCCGCCGTCCCACTTCCTCTGGCTGAACTGGCACCCCGGCGAGCTGGCCGCCGACATGGCCTACAGCATGGAGGATAACGTCTATCTCTCCCTCTACAGCTGTTGGGAGGATGTTGCAGACACCAGCCAGTACGGACGCTGGGCGAGCGAGACGATCGGAAGGATGGAACACCTCTCCATCGGAATCCAGCTGGCAGACGAGGCCCTGCACCGACGTACCGCGCCGTTCATGGAAAAGGCGGCTCTCGAGAAGGTCCAGGCGATTCGCGCCGAGCGAGACCCGGGCGGTGTCTTCCACCAATGGCACAGCAAGCCCGGATGACCGTGGCGCTCACCCCCGCCGGCCGCCACGGCCCGGCACCGCGGAGCACTAGGACTCGATCTCGACCTTCAGCTCGCGCACGAAGAACCCACAGACTTCGTCGAACTCGGTCTCGATCTCGGGCAGTGCGCTCGGGGTCTCGCCTCCCTCGCGCGCGAGGATCCCGTGCAGCCGTGTCGCCCGGATCGTGCCGCTGATCCCCTTGAGGCTGTGAGCCTCCTGAGCGTAGGTCTGTTCGTCGTTGGTCTGGTGGGCGGTCTTCATGGCCTGTATGCACTCGCGGGCCCGGCTGACGAACATCTCGGCCAGCGTGCGGAGCGACTCGTCATCCTCCGCGTAGTCCTCTCGCAGACGGGCCAGGTCACAAGGGGCGTCGGCGTCGTCTTCGTCGTTGGAGATCTTCGAGCGCGCCGACTGGCCGTCCTTGGGGCCATATTGGCCGAGCGCGCGGATCAGGTCGCGTCGCTTGACCGGCTTGCTCAGGTATCCATCCATGCCCGCGGCCAGGCAGCGCTCTCGATCCTCGGGCATCGCGTGGGCCGTCATCGCGACCACGGGGAGGCGATACTCACCGCGTTCCCGTTCTCGAATGCGGACGGTCGCGGTCAAGCCGTCCATCCGCGGCATCTGGACGTCCATGAACACGAGATCGTAGGGCACCGACTCGACCAGCTCGAGCGCTTCTTGGCCGTCACCGGCCACGTCGACCCGGCAGCCGAGATCCGTCAGGAGCTTCTTGGCGACCTTTTGGTTGATCGCGTTGTCCTCGACCACCAGCACCCGCAGGCCCTGGCCCGATTGCGGGTCGTTACCCCCCTTGGAGCGGCGCTTGCGGGTGATCGGCTCGGAGGGGGGCGATTGCCGCTGGGCCCAGGCTTCGGCCAGGACGTTCATCAGATCCGACTGGTGCGGAGGCTTGGTCAGGTATGCGGCACAGCCCGCCGCCTGCAGATCTTCGCTGCGGAGTCGATGGGTGATCGAGCTGAGCAGGATCCGCACCGTGCCCTGGATCGCCTCGTCGTCCTCGATCGCCCGCGCCAGCTGCAAGCCGTCCATCTGCGGCATGGGGTGGTCGATCACCGCCAGCGCGTAGGGCTCGCTGCGGGCGGCGGCGGCGCGCAGCCTCGCCAGGGCGGACGGCCCGTCGTCGCTCTGGGCGGGCTGGAACCCCCAGCGGCTCAGCTGCTCGCCGAGCACGCGGCGGCCGACTCCCGGCTCGGCCACCACCAACACCCGCAGATCCGCGAGGTCGGGCCCGAGTCGACGAGCGGGAGGGGTCGAGTCGGCCAGCGGCAGCGGCAGCTCGAACCAGAACGTCGAGCCCTGCCCGACCGCGCTGTCCAGGCCCCGATCCCCGCCCATCAGCCGCGTGAGCTCGTCGACGATGGCCAGCCCCAGGCCCGTGCCTGCGCGCTCCCGCGTGGTGGTGCCGTCGACCTGGGCAAAGACCTCGAAGACCCGGGCTGCGGCCTCCTCGGGGATCCCGATCCCGGTGTCCTGCACCGAGCAGCGGAAGCGCGGGGGCCCCTGGTCGGTGGTGCGGTGCTCGACGGTGACCAGCACGTGGCCCCGCTCGGTGAACTTGATCGCGTTGCTCACCAGGTTGAGTAGGATCTGCCGGATCCGCCCGTGGTCGCCCACCACGTGGGTCGGTGTTCCGGGTACGTAGCGCGCCACCAGCTCGATGCCCTTGTCTCCCGCGGCCACCGCAAATTGGTCGAGCACGTCCTCGATCGACGCCCGTAGATCGAACGCGGCCGACTCGAGGCCCATCTGCCCTGCGTCGATCTTCGAGAAGTCGAGGATGTCGTTGAGCAAATCGAGCAGCGCCACTCCCGAGGAGTGCGCCGTCTCGGCATAGCCGCGCTGATCATTGCTCAGTCGCGTGTCGAGCAAGACCCCCAGCATCCCGAGGACCCCGTTCATGGGGGTGCGGATCTCGTGGCTCATGTTGGCGAGGAAGCGGCTCTTGGCCTCGGCGGCCGCTTGGGCTTCGTTGCGGGTCTTCTCCAGCTCGTCGAAGGTGCGGCGACGCAGCCACTCGAAGGCCTGAGCCACCATCGTCAGCCCCAAGGTGAGCGCGATCATGGGCGGGACCGAGTCCGTATGGGCTGCGAGATCGCCTCGGCTCTGCAATCCCAGCCACGCGAAGATGGCGACGCTCAGCCCGCACCATACCCAGCCGCTTCGGGGGTTGGTGACGAAGGTCATGACGACGGGAAACGCGACCAGGATCAGCATCCTCGGGTCGTAGATCCCCGCGCCGTTCAGTGCCGCGAGCAAGGGATCAACCAGCAAGAAGCCCGCGAGTATGTTCCCGGCCAGCGCGGTCCATTCGCGGGACCGGATCATCACCAGGAGGAAGTAGAAGACGACCAAGCCCACCAAGTGGATCACCCCGGAGACATATCGGCCCCGGAGGAGTTCATCGGGGATCACCGGGAAACCCAAGAGCACGGTGAGCAACACCGCGCTGACGGTGATGCGAAGCCGACGAAGGCGCTCGCCCCCGGCATCGATCGCCTCCGGGGGGATCCAGCGGTCGATCAGCGCGACTGCCCAGGATCGGAAGCGCGACGGCTCGGGTTCCGTCCGTCGAGTCGCCGTGGAGGGCACGAACCGACGAGTAGCACAGGGAGGCGGCCCTCCCGAGACGATGCGAGGTGTTGGCCCGATCTGGACCGACCCGGCCAGAGCCCACCATGCGACCTATGTGCTCATCAGCAGGCCGAGGTTGCTGCCAGCCACGTGGATGAGTCGCCGCTGATCTTGCTGCTGCATTAGTGCCCTGCCGCCGGCCGCTCGTGCGTCTCGACGCCGGGCGCGACCCGACCGCGCACGATCGCTCTGCTCCGACCCGAGGGCACCGGGGAATCGGTGGCTCTTCGAGCGCGCACAACGGCGCCGGTCAGAATGCACAACGGTTGAGCACCGCACAACGAATGCTTCAGGCCTAATCAACTGACGGTAGCACGTTCCCTCGCTCTACTAGCGGAGCATGAAGCGCGCCGACCAACGCCTGCGAGAAGGCGGATCCGAGCGATCGAACGCGGGCCGTAACATCGAGCCAAGCCCCAACGATTGTCCCGGATTCGCGGTTTCACGGGGGCTCGCGGGCCTTTGCGGCGCTTGGCGTCGCGAAAGCTCGCGCACCAGACGAGGCGATCGGAGCGGCGACCATTTTGCCAGTAATCGGCAAACCGGATCGGATCGGTACGCAACCACCAAGGCAAGAAGGGGATAGGAACAATGGCATCACCACACTCATGGCCGGGAATCCTTGGACACATGGTCGGGGTCGAAGACCACTCGGGACGCAATGGCCTCGCCAAGTTTACCGCGAACTCGTTCGGCGCCTTTGGCTTTCAGCGGCACCGGAGGCAGCCTGGCCATCTCCGTGGGCTCCTACGAGAAGCAAGGAAGGCTCGGCCAGACCTACGGGCGTAGCTGGCAGCTGCTGTTCGAGCACGACCACTGGCGCAGCCAGATCCCGTAGTCACCGGCCGATGACGAGGACTGGTGAATCGCTCGCGATCGATCGTGGGAGCCTGGCGAGGGAGAGCGCCGGGTCCCACGGGGCGTAGCGCCTGCTGCCTGGGCCTCGGGCGGTTCCGAAGCGCCGATCTGCCCGGGTGAAGGCACGGGGCCGTCTCGATCTGCCGTCTGTACCGCGGGGTGTGGTTCGACGCCCGTGTGCTATAAGCGGCCTGCGGCGCTCATGTCTTCTCGTGCAGGTCTTCTCGAGGTCCACGCCCGGGCCCGGCAAGCGTGGCCGCAGCTATCGCTCCCCGAGGATGAGTTCATCGAACACCTCCAGGAGCTCTACGCCGCCATGACCCCCGAGCGGCTCAGCTCGTTGCACGCGAGCGACCTCGGGCTGGCATACGGCTGCTTGACCTCGCAACCCGCGGCGATCGAGGCGCTCGAGGAGCAGGTGATGGCCCGCCTCGAGCTCGCGCTCGAGGGCTTCAAGCAAGACAGAGACTTCGTCGACGAGGTCCTCCAGCACACGCGTAACGTACTGCTGCTGGGGCCCCCGCCGGCCCGGCCCAAGCTGGCGAGCTATCGGGGCGGTGGCACGCTGGTCTCGTGGGCGAGCGTGCTGACGGTACGCTTGGCCCTCAAGCGCCTGCGTCAGCAACCAGACCACGAGCTACTCGACGAGGAGTCATGGGCATCCACGCTCGCGGTGGTCGATACCGCCGACGCGGAGCTCGAGCTGCTCAAGCACCAGTACCGAGACACCTTCGCCGCGTCGCTACGCGAGGGATGCAAGCGCCTGGAGTCTCGCGAGCGTGCCCTGCTGCACCTTTACTTTGTGGGTGAGATGACCTTGGACAAGCTCGGATCGATCTATGGCGTGCACTCGGCGACGATCTCGCGGCGGCTGGCGACCGCCCGCCAGCACCTCGCCGAGCAGACCAAGCAGGTGCTCATGGACAAGCTCGCCATCGACTCTCGAGAGTTCGTCAGCATCGAGCGACTGGTGCGTAGCCAGCTCGACCTCAGCCTCGGCGAGTTCTTCTTGAACTCCGTCAACGACTGAAGAAGTATCTATGCCGAGGCCGGCTCGGGATGCGCGACTGCGTCGCGCCCGGCCTCGGTCTTGCCCAAGCGGCACCCGGGATAGACGAAAGCCGGGGTTTTCTTGCGAGCCACGCGCGCCTACGCGAGCTTCGGCGGCGTCATGGCTTCGCCGGGATCATGGCTTCGCCGGGAGTGTGGCCAGCCACTCGTCGATCCGCTCGATGTTCTCGACATCTCGCGGCTCCCGAGACCACAAGCCCTCACGAGCGCGACGCGCCAGGGCGGAGGCTTCGCGCGGATCGCCCCCCACGGCGACCATCGCCCGCGCCACGTAGAAGCGGGTCTGCAGCTCGTTACTCGTCTCGTCGTCGTCGGACTCGTAGATCGCCAGCGCCTGCTTCGCGAGGCGAAGTGAGTCGTCGGCTCGACCCACAGAGTCGTATAGGTCGGCGATATGCGCGATGGTATCGGCGAGATGAGGGTGGTCGGGATCCAGGGTACGCTCCCGGATGGCCAGGGCCCGCTCGGCCAAGGCCAGAGCCTCGTTGAGCTCACCCTGGCGCTGACGAGTGATCGAGAGGTTGAAGAGGCTCTCGGCGATCAGCGGGTGGTCGGGCCCTAGGGTACGCTCCCGGATCGACAACGCTCGCTGATGAAACGCCCCTGCGTCTTCGTACGCGCCCAGCGTTTCGTGCAGGTTGCCCAGGTTGTTGAGAACTCCCGTGAGTTGTCCGTGGTCGGGACCCAGTGCCTCTTCGAAGATCGCAAGGGCTTGCTCGTGCAGCCGCTTGGCCTCGGCCAGCGAGCCCGAGAGGGCGTGCATGCTGCCCAGCGAATCTAGAGCGCCCGCATAGTCCGGGTGCTTTGGCCCGAGGATCTCGCGCTTGACGGCCGCCGATCGCTCGAACAGCTCCCGAGCTTCGTCGAAGGCCCCCGTCTCGTAGTGGACCGTGGCGAGGTTGAAGAGGGTCGAGGCAACGAGTCGGCTCTGGGGCCCCAGAACATCTTCGGCCGCGTGCAGGGCCTCGCGATAGAGCGCCTTGGCGTTCGCATAGTCTCCCGAGGCCCAGTGGGCCAACCCGAGGTTGCCGAGGATCATAATCGCATGCGGATGGTGAGCGCCCAGAGCATCCCGGTGCAGAGCCAATGACTGCTGATGAAGCGCCATACTCTGCTCGTACTCCCCTTGGGTGAAGTGAATGCTAGCCTCGATGCCCAAAGAGCGCGCTTGCCGTAGGCCCAGCGGATCCCCGGCCATCGACGCGGCCATCTGCGCATTGAGAAGCCACAGCATGCCCTCCGCGGAGCGGGACGAGTAGTAACCGGCAACGATGGCGAGGTTCTCGGACGCCGACGAGGCGACCTGCCACGCCCGAGCATCCACGGCTCTTGTGTAGGCTCGGGTCAGCGCCGCTTCTGCTGCGGAGTACTCCCCACGCTGTAGATGTAGCTCGCCCTCGAGGCCGCTCACCGTGGCCGACATCGGAGGCCAAGCGAGCGCTTCGACCGACGGCCGGACCGCCTGGAGGAGATCGTGAGCGTGGTCGTACTTGCCGATCTCCAGCAATGTCCCGACCCGGGCGAGCTCGGTCTGGACCTCCGCCGCCCCAGACCACGCCTCAGGGGGCGGTGGCTCCGGCAGGCGGTCGAGCACCCGCGGATCGACGCAAGGCGAGACGGGCGAGAGATCCGCGCTGACGAGCACCGCGTTGGGTACATCCCGGACCTCGGCGTGCTCGAGCGCGGTCACGAGCGAATCGATCTGCAGGCGGCGCTCCTCGAGGCACCACCGGGAGCGGTCGAGCAGGCTCGGCTCCCAGCGCTCCTCCACCCGAGCGCTCTGACAGGCGTGGATCGAGGCCTGGCGCCAGGCCTCGGCCTGAGCGTCGATCCAGGGAAGGACCTTGTCGGCCGTCGTCTCCGCGTAGCTGAGCCCGGTGGCCCGCAGACCCTCGCGTACCCGGGCCCGGGCGTCGGCGTTCCATACCGTCTCGATCTTCGAGCCTTTGGCGCGGCACTGGGCCATTCGGCCCTGATGCACGAGCTTCATGGCACCGAGCACGCCGACAACGACCACGAGCACTAGCCCCAACCCCAGCAGCCCCAACCCCGGCAGCCCCAACCTCGACAGCGAATTGAAGCGAGGACGTAAGGCCCGGAGTACCTGGTCCATCGAGGCAGGACGCTGGTCGGCGGCCCGGCGAAGCCCCCGTCGAAGCAGCCGCCGAACCCGGCGGGGCAGTCCCCACCGGGCACTCGGCTCAGCCGACAGCCCCCTCATCACCGCGCGCCGCGTCTGATCCAACGATGCGCCACAAAAGGGATGTCGGCGATAAAGAGCCTCGTAAAGGGTCGTGCAAAAGGCGAACACATCGGTGCGAACATCGGTGACTCCCGCCGTGAATTGCTCGGGTGCTATGTAGGCCGGTGTTCCGATGATCGTCCCCGTCGTGGTCAACCGCTGGCCAGTGAGCTCCTTCGACCAAAGGGCGCCGACCGACATCGCACCCGCCGCTGAACCGAGCTCGGCCTGCGTGACACCAAGGACCGCATCGCTGTGGTGAAAGGTGGCGAGCCCGAAATCCGTGACGTAAGCCCGGCCCTCGCTCGAGACCAGCACATTGTCGGGCTTGAAGTCCCGGTGAATGATCCCTTGTTCGTGCGCGGCCACGAGCCCTCGGGCTGCCTGGCGAAACAGCCGAAGGATCTCTCGGATGGACCGCGGGGTCTCGAGCCACTCGCGCAACGACGACCCGTCGACGTACTCCATCGCGATATAGATCTGCCCGTCGTGCTCCCCCACGTCGTGAACCATCACCACGTGGGCGTGACGGAGGCGAGCCATGGCTCGTGACTCGTTGAGCAGCCGGCGGCGAAGCTGGGCCGATCCTAGCTTCGAGCGATGCAGCAGCTTGAGCGCGACCCGTCGGTGCAAGGTCTCGTCCCAGGCGGCATGGACCACCCCCATTCCCCCCCGACCGAGCGTTCGCTCCAGCCGATAGCGACCCGCAAACAGACCGAGCCGGTTGCTCGGCAGCAGGTGATCCGAGCCGGGCTCGGGGGTATCGTTGGGGGCGGGTGCTTCCTCCGACGCGGGCAGCGTCGGATCCGAGCCTGCCTCACGGATCCCGTTGGCCACGACCAGCCGACACCGCACACAATCATCGAGGTGCGCCAGTAGAGCGCGGCGCCTCTGCGTATCGACACGGTCGTCGATGAGCATGGCGAGGCTCTCGTCGGCTGGACAGTCGGTCACGGGATCGCGGGAGGCGACCGGGCGAGAACCCGGTCGCCGCAAAGGGGTGGTCGCGAGTCCAACCACCTCGATGGTGAGTTGGCAAAGAAGAACGTTAGGGCTATTCGCAGACGTAGTCCAGCAGTTCCTCGCAATCACACTCGCAGATCGGATCGAAGCACCCACCGTCTTCGAGGTCGAGGACGCATTCGGTCACGGCGAAATCGAGGGCGAGATCGAGGGTCTCGGCATCCGAGCAGACCAGCTCCTCGAAGGTCTCGACGATTCCGTCGCAGTCCGCGCTACACACGCAGTCCCAGACCGGCTCCTCGTTCGCCCCGTCATCGTTGGCACTACCGTCGTCGTTGGCATTGCCGTCATCATTGGCATTATCGTCGCCGTTGCCGTCATCGTTCTCGCCGCCGCTGTCGTCGTTGTTGCTGCTGCTGTTGTTGTTGCTGCTGCTGTTGTTGTTATTGTTGTTGTCGCTGCTGCTGTTGCCCGTATCGCCGCCGGAGTCACCGCCATCGTCGTCCTCGACGACACAGGCGGCCATGTTCAGGGCGGTAAATACAGCATTCTCATTGGTTCTTGAGCCATTGTTGTTGACATCACCATGGAGAACACGATTACGTAATTCTTTCAACCCATTTAAGTGCTGGTTGGAATT
>JBCCWC010000049.1:0-73560 GCA_039194325.1 Myxococcota bacterium | reverse complement strand
GTTGTTATTGTGGGTGTCTCCCACCCCCCCCCGGGGGCCCCCCTGGGGGGGGTTGTTCCCCCGAAGGGGGGGGGCGGGGGATTTCCCCCGCCCCAACGCGGCGGGGGCCTCAGGCCCCGGCGCCCGCACGAACCAGACGACCCGGACGGGCGCCGGTGAGCGATCCGTCGCGGGCAATGACGGTGCCCGCGACCAGCGTGGCCCGGTAGCCCTCCGCCCGCTGCATCAGTCGCTGACCTCCCGCCGGTAGATCACGCTGCATGCGAGGAGGACCCAGCCGCAGCTTCGGAAAGTCGATGATGTTGAGATCGGCGCGCTGACCCACGGCGACCGTGCCTCGATCGGCCAAGCCGATATAGCGCGCGGTGTCGTGGGTCTGCATCTTGACCAGTGTCTCCAGGGGGATCCGCCCGGTGGGTCGATCGCGGCCCCAGTGCGACAACAGGTAGGTGGGGAAGCTGGCGTCGCAGATCGTGCCGACGTGGGCGCCCCCGTCGCTCAGGCCCGGCAACGCCAAGGGATGGGTGAGCATGGTTCGCACCGCCTCGAGATCGAGGCCGCTATAGTTGTAGACGGGGAAGTAGAGCAGCGCCCGCCCCTCATCCTCGAGCATGCAATCGTAGAGCACCTCGAGGACGGTGCGACCGGTCGCTTGCGCCTCGGCCCACAGGCAGGTGCGAGGATCGGGCTCGTAGTCGGGCTGCTCGCCGAGGCGGTAGAGCCGACGACTGACGTGGTCGAGTTGGGCGAGCAAGATATCGGCCAGGGGCGGCAACGAAGAGCCATCGCCGGCGACCTTGTCGGTGGTCTCAGCCAGTATGCGCGCCCGCAGCCCTGGGTCACGCATGCGCGCGACCTGCTGCGCCAAGGGCAGGTGGCTCAGCGCCTTGTAGGACGGGTAGCCCATGAACGGGTGGAAGGTGGCCTGCAAGCCCAGCATCACCCCGATCCCCCGAGGCGCCACCTGAAGACGAATGGTGGTGCCCCGGGCGTGGGCCTGCTCGGCGCGCTCGATGATCCACTGCCACTGCTCGGGGGACTGATCGCGCTGCATGAGCGAGATCGACATGCCATGACCGGGCACGGCCTCGGCGAGCCGCTCGATCACGTCGAACTCGGCACCGAAGCGCTCGTCGGAATGCAGGATGTCGAAATCGGAGACCGCCTGGACCACCCCGTGCGACAGGCCCTCGTAGGCCCGGGCGATCCCCACCAGCTCGGCCACCGTGGCCTCAGATGCGGGCGTGGGCTGGCCCTGCGCGGTGCGATGGTTGTCGGTGCGACCGGTGGAAAAGCCCACGGCCCCGGCTTGAAGGGCCTCGCGCACCAGCGCCCGCATCTGCGCGATGTCGTCCTCGGTGGCATCCTCCCCCGCGACCGCCCGCTCGCCCATCACATAGACCCGCAGCACGTCGTGCGGCACCTGCACGGCAAAGTCCACCGTGTGCGGCCGCCGGTCGATCGCGTCCATGTACTGCGGCACGGTCTCCCACTCCCAGGTGATCCCCTCGGACAAGGCGGAGCCGGGGATGTCCTCCACCCCCTCCATCAGCTCGACCAAGCGCTGGCGATCCTGCGGCCGCACGGGGGCAAACCCCACCCCGCAGCTGCCCATCACGCAGGTGGTCACCCCGTGCAACGACGACGGCGCGAGATCAGGATCCCACGAGACCTGCCCGTCGTAGTGGGTGTGCAGATCGACGAACCCTGGAGTGACGATCGCCCCGTGGGCCTCGAGGGTGGACTGGGGCTGCCCCTGCCCCCCGCAGTCTCCGACCGCGATGATGCGCCCCTCGTGCACGGCCACGTCGCCGCGATAGCCCGGGCGGCCGGTGCCGTCGATGATGGTGCCCCCCTCGATCTTCAGGTCGTAGCTCATGGTGATCCTCTCCCTTCGGGCTCGCCGCCCAACGAGTCGCGCCCGAGCACCGCGACGTCGCGCGCCGCCTCGCCTTGCTCGACGAGCGCGTCCATGCGGCGAGCCAGGCCCGGCCACACCGCCAGCGGAGCCTCGCCCGCCGCGTCGATCATCAGCCCCAGATCCTTGCGCGCCATGTCCAAAGTCCACTGGGTAGAAAAATCACCCGCGGCCATCCGAGCCCCGCGACCGGTCACGATCGGGCGCAGATCGAAATCGGCCAGCATCTGCTGGACCTGCGCGGGGCTTATGCCCTGTCGCCCCGCCATCGCGTATGCATCGGCCAGACCGCCGAGCACGGTGAGGTTGAGGGCGTTGCCCACCAGCTTGAACACGGCCGCCGCATCGGGGCGCGGACCGACGTGGCGGACCACGCCCGTCATGCGCAAGAGCTCGGCCTCCACCTCGGCAAACCACGCCACGGGGCCGCTGACGATGATCATGCCCCGGGCCTGCCGGCATGCCGGCGGCGACATGAACACCGGGGCATGCAGGTACCGCACCCCCTGCGCGGCACAGCGCTCGGCCCGAGCCCGCGTGCCGGCCGGCGAGGTGGTGCTGTGGTCGAGCACGATCGCCTCGGGGGCAAGCACCGGCCCGATCTGCGCGAGCACGGCATCGACCGCCGGATCACTGCGCAAGGCCAGGTGCACCCGCAGCTGACCGGTCACCGCCTCAACGACCGTGGCGGCGACCCGAGCCCCTCGACGACCCAGCGGCTCGGCTCGTTGGGGGCTGCGGTTCCACACGGTCACCGACTCACCCCGCGCCAGTGCGGCCTCGACCATGGCCGCCCCGATGAGCCCCGTCCCGACAAACGCCCTGCGCTCCATGACCCCCAAGACCCCCCAAGACCCGATGCCCCTTGAGCCCCGGGCCCCCCCGTTGTACGGTGGATTAACCGCTCGGTCAAACCCTTCGGTTAAATTCCGAAGCACCGGCCCGCGGCATACCGAGGATCGCGTGATGTCCGCAGTCGTCGAGCACCCCAAGGGATCCACCAAGATCCGGGCCCAGCAGATCCTCGAAGCGGCCGAGCACTTGCTGGCGGAGGAAGGCTATGAGGGACTGACCGCGCAGGCGGTCGCTCGCCGCGCGGGGGTCAACAAGGCGCTGGTCTTCTACTACTGGTCGAGCACGGCCCAGCTGTTCGAGCGGGTGCTCGAGCGGTACTACGCCCGCCACCGGCAGGCGCTGGTCGACGCCCTGTCGGTCCAGGGTTCACCACGCGAGCGCGTGCATCACATCATCGACACCTACCTGGACTATATGGAGGCCAACCGCCGCTACGTGCGGCTGGTCCAGCAACAGGTCGCCGGTCGGGGACCGCACCTGCCCGCGGTCCAGCGCCACCTCGCCGCGCTCATGGAGGTCTCGATGGGCCTGCTCGGGGAGTTCGCCCCCTCCCAGGGCCCGGCCGCAGCCCGGCACCTACATCTGAGCCTCTCGGCCCTGGTCGTCAACTACTTCACCTACGCGCCCGCGCTGGGGGAGGCCTGGGGACCCGACGACCCCCTGTCCCTCGCGGGACTAGAGGAACGTCGGGCCCACGTGCACTGGGTGGTCGACGCCTGGCTCGACCGCCTGCACCCCAAGGCCCGCTCCGCTCCGTCTCGTCAGGGATGACCCCACAACGCCGAGGACTGCACGCGGGGCCCCCGTCCCGCTCGGATCCCCCGTCCCGCTCGGATCCCCCCGCCCGAGATCGAAACATCCCCCGGGCGCTCTCGTTTATCGTGGTGCGGTGACCTCAATGTGGCATCCGGGCAGCGGTCAGCCGCCCCCCCGTGACGACGAGCCCCAAGCGCCCACGACCGGCGAGCACATCGAGCACCTGCTAACGACGGGCCTGGACCGCTATGCGCTCGAGCGCCTGTTGGGCGTGGGCGGCATGGGCGAGGTGTACCTGGGCGTACACCGTACGATCGAAAAGAAAGTGGCGGTCAAGGTGCTGGCCTACGAGCACCGCAAAAACCCCCAGCTCAATGAACGCTTCCTCGACGAGGCCAAGGCCGCCTCCAAGATCCGCCACATCAACGTGGTCGACATCACCGACTTTGGCCACTCCCCTCAGGGCTGCGCCTACTTCGTGATGGAGTACCTCGAGGGCGAGGATCTGTTGCGCACGCTGCAGCGCAAGGGAAGGCTGCCCTGGGCCCGCGCCCAGCACCTGGTGGTGCAGCTGCTCGACGCCCTACAGGCCGCCCACGACCACGGGGTGGTGCACCGCGACGTCAAGCCCGCCAACTGCTTTCGCACCACCCGGGGCCGCGACCCCGATTTCCTCAAGGTCCTCGACTTTGGCATCGCCCGGATAAGCGAGCGACAGACGGGCTCGGGCATCGAGCGGCTGACCAAGGCCGGGACGATCATGGGCACGGCGGAGTACATGGCGCCCGAGCAGGCTCGCGGCGACGAGGTCGACCCCCGCACGGATCTATACGCGGTGGGGGTGGTGCTGTTCGAGATGCTCACCGGTCGGCTGCCCTTCCCCGGGCGCGCCCCGGTCGAGATCCTGTCCAAGCACCTTTATCAGGCGCCCCCCCGCGCCAGCGAGGTGGCGCCGACGGCCGGGATCACGCCCGAGCTCGACGAGCTACTGCACCGCGCCTTGGCCAAGGAGCCCGACGAGCGCTTCGACAGCGCGCAGCAGATGGCGGAGGCGATCGAGGCGATCCACATCGAGCAGGACGAGCAGGACGGGCTGGCCACCGGCGCCACCATTCTCGCTTCCGGGCTCGCTTCCGGGCTCGCTTCCGGGCTCGCCTCCGGGCCCGCCTCCGGACCAGTCCCAGGCCCGACCAACCCCAACGCCCACGCGAACACCGATGCCGACCGGGGGCCCGCAGTCACCGACGCTGACCGCCCCACCGCGTCCGCGAGGGCCCGTCGCCTCCCCTGGATCCTGGCGGGCGCATGCGGGCTGGTCACCGCGGGCGCGGCCGCGTGGCTGCTGCTCCCGGGCGCCGCCCCGCCGGCGGCCCCCTGCCCCGAGGGCATGGTCCTGGTGCCGGGGGGCTCGTTCTTCATGGGCACCGACGACGAGGACAACCCGGCGCTACAGCGCGGACGCCCCTCGCATCGGGTAGAGCTGGGCGACTACTGCATGGGCACCCACGAGGTCACCATGGACCAGTTCCATGCGTGCTCCGACCAGGGCCAGTGCCGGCGGCCCTACAAGCAAGCGCGCTGGCCGGACCAGACCGACAAGGTGCAGCGGGGGATCTTCAGCGAGCGGTGCAACGAGGCGATCCCCGGTCATGGCGATCACCCGGTCAATTGCGTGACCTGGGAGCAGGCGCGAGACTACTGTGCGTTTGCGGGCCAGCGACTGCCCACCGAGGCAGAGTGGGAGTTCGCCGCCCGAGGCTCCGACGGTCGGATCTACCCCTGGGGCGACACTCCCCCCACGCACGAGCACGGCAACCTGTGCAATGCCGAGTGCCGGGCCTGGCGCGTCACCAAGAAGCTCCCGCTCACAGGCAACTTCACCGAGTTCGATGACGGCTGGCCGGGGACCGCCCCGGTGGGCAGCTTCCCGCGCGGCGTCACTCAGCACGGCCTCCACGACGTGGTGGGCAATGTATTCGAGTGGACAGCCACCGAGTTCTCGCTGTACGAGGGGCATCCCGAGGAGGCGACGACGCTCGACGGTCGAGTGATCCGAGGGGGCGGCCACAACAGCGAATACGCGGTGTACTCCGATCCGGCCCTGCGCTACGCCATGGATCCAAAGGCACACACCCACGCGATCGGATTTCGCTGCGCGGCCGATCCCACGTCTTCGTGACGGTCGGGCTCGTACGAGATCTGCGCGGCGGATCGGGTTGCGCGCCACCAGCCGCGACAACCCGAGCGATGACGCCGCAAAACCGTGTCGTGTACGGATCTCGTGTACGGATCCGTGGGGTAACCAGATCGCCCCCTGCGCCATACTGACGAGCACACCGACACAAGATCGGCGTTGTGAGCTCGAGACCCGACGGGGGACAATGCAGTCGATGAACCATACCGTCGAGTCGATCGTGGGCGACTCCGCGCCCCATGGCAGCGACACGGAGCGGCTCATCGCGGCCCGGGTGCGGCAGCGCCTGTTCGACCGACCCGCCGACTCGGCCCACCCGGCACACCCCGACCACCCGGCACACCCCGCCCAGATCGGCCGGTTCACGGTGCTGGAGCCGATCGGTCGGGGCGGCATGGGCACGGTCTACGCCGCCTACGACGACAAGCTCGACCGCAAGGTGGCGATCAAGGTGCTGCTGGACCAGTGGGCTGGCCTGGAGGCCCGGCGACGATTCCAGCGCGAGGCCCAGGCCATGGCCCGCCTGTCTCACCCCAACGTGGTGACCGTCCACGAGGTGGGGCACAGCGAGGGCGAGGTGTTCATGGCGATGGAGTTCGTCCATGGCCAGAGCCTCGACGCGTGGATCCGTACCGAGCCCGGCTGGGCCGAGGTGCTCGAGGTGTTCATCCAGGCCGGTGAGGGGCTGGTGGCCGCCCACCAAGCGGGGCTGGTCCATCGCGACCTCAAGCCGCACAACATCATGCGCGGCGAGGACGGGACGGTGAAGGTCCTGGACTTCGGCCTGGCCCGAGCGGCGAGCGACGAGACGCTGGAGATGCTCGAGGACTACGAGGTGCCCGAGGGCTCGGGCTCGGCCCTCGACTCGTTCACGCGCACCGGTACGGTGATGGGCACGCCCGCGTACATGTCTCCCGAGCAGCTCCAGGGCGAGACCGCCGATGCACGGAGCGATCAGTTCGGCTTTTGCGTGGCGCTTTACGAGGGACTCTACGGGGAGCGACCGTACAAGGGCACGTCGATGCAGGCGCTGAGGGCGTCGATGAACCAGCGCGGGGTGCGGCCGGCTCCCAAGGGCAGCCGGGTACCCGCGGCGGTACGCAAGGTGTTGCTGCGCGGCCTCCACCCCGATCCGGCCCGGCGATGGCCCTCGATGCAGGCCCTGCTGGAGCCGCTGCGCACGCAGATCGCCCCGCGTCGATGGGGCGTCCTGGCGCTGAGCGTGGGGATCGGGCTGGTCGGGCTAGGCGCGGGGGTAGGCGCGGATCGCTACGCGGCCTGGGCCAACCGCTGCGCGGGAGCGTCCGACCACCTCGAGGGTACCTGGGACGATGCACGCCGACAGCAGGTCGAGGCCGCGCTACTGAGGACCGGGCTGCCCTACGCGATCGACGTGGGGCACCGCGTAGAGCAGCGGCTGGACGAGTACGCCGCGACCTGGGCCGACGCCCACACCGAGGCCTGCGAGGCGACCGCGATCCGGCACGAGCAGAGCGAGGAGCACCTGGGCCTGCGCATGAGCTGCCTGCACCAGCGTCGGCAGCACCTGCGGATCACGGTCGACGAGCTTATAGAGGCGGATCCGACGGTGGTGGCGCACGCGGTGCAGGCGGTGACCAGCATGCCCTCGCTGTCACGGTGCGCCGACATCAACGCGCTGGCCGCGCAGATCCCCTCGCCCGACGACCCCGCGGTGGCCCAGCGGGTGGCCGCACTCGACGAGCAGCTCACCCGCGCCGAGGCCAAGCAAAAGGCCGGTCGCTACGCCGAGGCGCTGGCCCGAACCCAGGAGGTCGTGGCCGAAGCGACGTCGCTCGACTACGAGCCGCTGATGGCTCGCGCGTGGCTGCGCGCCGGCATTCTCCAGCGACAGACCGGAGCCTACGACCAGGCCGCGGCGACCCTGCAAAAGGCGTACGACGCCGCGCTGGCCCAGACGCTGACGGCGCAAGCCGCCCGGGCGGCCGTGCACTTGGTGCTGCTGCTGAGCACCGAGCAGGCCCGATACCCCGAGGCTCGGCGCTGGGTCGTGCACGCCGACGCGCTGTCCCGAGCGTCTCGCTCCACTGAGATCCGCACGCACTACCTACGCAGCCAGGGCGCCTTGGCGCTGGCGCAGGGCATGTACGACGAGGCCCGCACCCATCTCGAACGAGCGCTGGCGCTCCAGCGCAGCGCCGAGGGATCCGATCCGATCGAACGGGCCGCGACGCTCGACAACCTGGGCGACGTGGCGTTGGTGCAAGGAAGGATCGACCAGGCTCGCGAGCTGCTGCGCCGCGCGCTGGCCGTGCGCCAAGCCGTGCTGGGACCCGAGCACCCCGAGGTCGCGGCCACTGTGCACGACCTGGGCAACACCTTCTTGTCGCGGGACGAGGCCGAAAAGGCCCGCGAGCACTTCGAACGCGCGCTGGCCATCAAGCAAGAGGCGCTCGGACCCGATCACCCCAGCGTGGCCCAAACGCTGACCAGCATCGGCCAAGCCGCCAAGCTTCAGGGCCAGCACGAGCAGGCCCACGCGCTGCTGCTGCAATCGCTGGCCATCAAGGAGAAGACGCTGGGGCCCGATCATCCCGATGTGGCCTCCACCCTCAATAGCATGGGCAACACGGCCGTCGACCAGGGCAAGCTCGACGAGGCCGGCGCCTACTTCGAGCGAGCGCTGGCCATCAAAGAGAGGACCCTGGGGCCCGATCATCCCGACGTGGGGGTGGGGCTCAACAACCTGAGCACGGTGGTGTACCCCCAGGGCAAGCTCGACGAGGCTCGACAGCTGCTCGAGCGCACGCTCGCCATCTTCGAGAAGTCCCTGGGCCCCAACCACCTCAAGGTAGGATCGACCCTCGGCAACCTCGGCACGGTGACGCTGTCGCAGGGCGAGCTTGACGTGGCGCTCGGCTACTTCCACCGCGCGCTGGCGCTGCGACAAAAGATCCAGGGCCCCGACCACCCTCACGTGGCCGACGCACTCACCGACATCGGCAAGACGCGGTTGGCCCAGGGCAAGCCGGCCGAGGCTCTGCCGCCCCTCGAGCGGGCGCTGGTCGTGCGCGCCCGCGCCCAGATCCATCCCGTGTTCGTTGCGCAGGGTCGCTTCTATCTCGCACGCGCTCTTTGGGACGCTCCCCGCCACCAGGGCCGCGATCGGATCCGCGCCCGCCGGCTGGCCCGGCAGGCGCAGCAGACCCTGGCCACCATGGACCCGGTGCCGACCGGCGTGATCGCGCTGTCCACCGTCGAGGACTGGCTGACCGAGCACCCCGCCGGCGCTCGGGCACGGTGACCACGCCATCCCCACCGACCGACCGAACACCGGGCGTCCGCGTTCTATCGTTGTAATTTCCGATGTCTAGCTCTCGATTGCGCGTCGAGCACAGCGCTCGCGCATCAAGCACATCGGCGCCCTCGAAAATCGCTCGACGTTGAATACTTCTCACGACGGTGGGTGACTATCCGACCACATGAGGAAGGGAACCCATTGTCCTCCCCCTCGGGTGGCGACTTCGGCGGGGCCTTGGGGGCATCGGCCGAGCACGGGGGGGACCGGGGCCGCGGAGGCGAGGCCGCGCCGTTGGGGAGATCGCGTGCGCTGGCTCGGTCGGTGTTCCTTGGCGTTCGGAATCGGGGCGTGGCTCGGGTGCGATCCGGGGGCGTTCCAGTGTCAAGACGACACGAGCTGCGTCTTCGACAACCAGCAGGGCACGTGTCAAGAGTCGGGATATTGCAGCTTCCCCGACGGCTCATGCGACTCGGGCCAGCGCTACGGGCAGCATGTGGGCGAGATGCTGGCCTACACCTGCGTCGAGCTGCCCGAGCTCGACGATGGACTCGACGCTGACCCACAGCCGAACCCGAGGGACGCCGAGGAGGTGCTCCGCGACCCGGAGGACCCCGATGACCCGGGCACGGATCCCGACGCCGACGCCGAGTCGACCGACAGGGTCGAGTGCTGGTTCGACCCGTTCGATGATAGCGCGCTCGAGTTCGACTGGTGCGCGGATCTCCCGCCCGGTATCGAGGCCACCGAGCAAGGCGACATGCTGCACTTCGATCTGTTGCCCGATCAATGGGAGGGCGGCGAGCAGATCGGGCAGATCCGCAACTGCGCCCCCCTCCCCTTGCTCGATCTGACCGCCACGGTCCGGGTGGAGCAGATCCCCAGCCGCTCGCGCTACACCGAGGGGTACCTCGAGGTAGGCAACGCCGCGTTCAGCGTCGGGATCGGCGTGACCGACGACCACCTCTACGCGTATGTATACGAGGGCGAAAGCGTCTGGGAAACCCCCTCGCAGCACTATTCACCCGATGAGCACCGGTATTGGCGGGTGCGCGGGACTCCCGAGGGGCTGGTGGCCGAAGTCTCCCCCGACGGCACGACCTGGGAGCACCTACACACCCATGTCGACGATCTCCAGGACGAGTGGGGCCAGGCCATGCTCGGCGTGTGGAGCGACCGAAAACCGACGCTGCCCGATGCCGCGGTGTACGACTGGTTGCAGGTATGCGGAGTGCCGGGCTGACGTCAAGGGTAGCAGGATCGAGGAGGTAGCGCGTGAATCCATGGTCGAACAGTCGGTCGAACACCGAGCAGACATTGTCGAGCCCGAACCCGCTCGGCCTGGTAGGGTGTGAGCGTATGGACGATTGGGCGCTGCTCGAGGCATGGCGTGCCGGTGACGGATCTGCCGGTGAGGAACTACTCGGTCGCTACCTCGGCCTGCTCACTCGATTCTTCCGTAACAAGGTCAGCAACCCCGAAGACGTGGCCGATCTGATCTCCGAGACGATGCTCGCGTGCACTCGCTCCAAGGAGCAGGTGCGAGACGCGGGGGCGTTTCGCTCGTTCCTGTTCTCGGCCGCGATGAACATGCTGCGCCGCCACTACCGCAAGAAGGCCAAGCGAGAGCGCGAGATCGACGACTTCGCCAACATCTGCGTCGGAGACTCAGGCAGCCCGCGCTCGCTCGCCTCGCTGGTCTCGCTCCAGCAGGAGGGGCGCCTGTTGGTCCGCGGGCTGCGTCAGCTCCCCCTCGACCAGCAGATCGTGCTCGAGCTGAGCTACATCGAGAACCTCAGCGGCCCGGAGATCGCCGATCTGCTCGGCATCCCCCGGCAGACGGTGTACACCCGCCTGCGGCGGGGCACGCAAAAGCTACGAGCCGTGGTGGCCGGCCTGGCCGAGTCCGCCGAGGTGGCCGAGTCGACGATGACCGGTCTTCGCACCTGGGCCGCGCGCGTACGAGACGAGATGAAGACATAGAGCGCGCGGTGGAGCCGCGCCGAGGAGAAGTCGGTTCCCCTCCGTCATTCGGGGGCAGAGCCGTGGGCGCATGCGTCGTGAGTTGTTGGGATCATCGTGAACTCGATGAACGTGGGGAGGCACCGGTGTCGAACGAACGAACCGTCAAGCAAGACGCGCAAGGCCAGGAGTCGGTGCTGGTCAGCGGCCCCGTCGCGCCCTGGGGCAACCACGAGACCGAGACACTCGACTGCACGCCGCAACGCAACGAGACGGCCCACAGCGACGCCGTCGAGGAGGACAGCCACAACACGCAGGAGCGGATCGCGGCGAGGGTGCGACAGCGCCTGTTCCAGCGATCGCCTCCCGCGGTGCGATTCGGGCAGTTCACGGTGCAGGACACGATCGGCCGCGGCGGTATGGGCATCGTGTACGCCGCCTACGATCAAAAGCTCGACCGCAAGGTCGCGGTCAAGGTGTTGCTGGAGGAGCGCTCGGGGCCCGAGGCCCGCCGACGGTTCCTGCGCGAGGCCCAGGCCATGGCCCGCCTGTCTCACCCCAACGTCGTCACCGTGCACGAGGTGGGCGAGAGCGACGGCGAGGTGTACGTGGCCATGGAGTTCATCCGGGGTCAGAGCATCGACGCCTGGATCCAGACCAAGCCCTCCTGGGCCGAGGTGCTCGCGGTCTTCGTTCAAGCCGGCCAGGGGCTCATAGCCGCGCACGAGGTGGGGTTGGTCCATCGCGACCTCAAGCCTCATAACATCATGCGCGGCGAGGACGGCGTGGTGAAGGTCCTCGACTTCGGGCTCGCTCGGGCCATCAACGAGGAGTTCTCCGAGACCCTCGAGGACATCGTCTCGGCGTCGGGATCGGGCTCGCTGCTCGCCTCGTCGTTCACGCGCCCGGGCACGGTGATGGGCACCCCGGCGTATATGTCGCCCGAGCAGCTGCGAGGGCGGCCCGCCGACGCTCGCAGCGATCAGTTCAGCTTCTGCGTGGCGCTCTACGAGGCGCTCTACGGGGAGCGCCCCTACGAGGGTCGCTCCCTGGATGCGCTGCTGGCCTCGATCTACCGCGACGGGGTGCGACCGGCTCCCAAAAACAGCCGGGTCCCCACGGCGGTGCGCCGGGTGCTGCTGCGCGGCCTGGCCCCCCACCCCGACGGGCGCTGGCCCTCGATGGAGGCCCTGCTGGAGCCGCTTCGCCAGCGGGTCGCCCCACGTCGGCGCAGCCTCGCGCTGCCGAGCGTGGTGGTCGGGCTGCTCGGGCTCGGCGTCGGGATGACGATGGATCACTACACGACGTGGACCGATCGGTGCACGGGTGCCCAGAGCCAGCTCGAGGGGATCTGGGACGACGGGCGCCGGCAGCAGACGAAGGCGGCGCTCCTGGGGACCGCCCTGCCCTACGCGCTCGATACGTGGCAACGGGTGGGATCGCGCCTGGACGACTACGCCGCGGACTGGGCCGACGCATACACCGAGGCCTGCGAGGCGACCGCGGTGCGACACGAGCAGAGCGAGGAGCACCTGGGCCTGCGCATGGGCTGCCTGCAGGCACGACGGCGGCACCTAGAGGCCACGGTCGACGTGCTGACCCGGCCCGATCCGCGGGTCGTCGAGCACGCGGTGCAGGCGGTGACGAACCTGCCACCGCTGTCGCGCTGCGCCGAGGTGGACGTGCTGGCGGCCCAGGTGCCGCCCCCCGAAGACCCGGTGGTGGCCGCGCGGGTGACCACGCTGGACGGAACGCTGGTGCAGGCCCAAGCGATGCAAGAGGCCGGACGATACGACGAAGCCCTGGCGCTGGCCGACACGGTGGTGACCGAGGCCACCGCGCTGGGCCACGAGCCGCTGCTGGCCCGCGCCCGGCTGCGCCAGGGCCTGCTCCGAGAGCACACCGGCGCGTACGAGGCGGCCGTGGTCGCACTCCGCCAGGCCTACGACGCCGCGACGGCCCAAGATCTCACGGACGAAGCGGCCGCCGCCTCGGCCCAGCTCACCTACGTCTTGGGTTCGATCCTCGCCCGACACGACGAGGCACGGCAGTGGGGCGTGCATGCCGATCCCCTGTCGCGGGCGGTCCGAACCGACGAGGCCCGCGCCCTCTACCTGCGGACCATGGGCACCGTGGCGTCCTCACAGGGCCGGTACGACGAGGCCCAAGCCCTGGCTCAGCAGGCGCTGAAGATCCAGCGCAAGGCGCTGGGGCCCGATCATCCCAAGGTAGCGCTGACCCTGAGCGATCTGAGCCACGTGGCGTCCTCGAAGGGCCGGTACGACGAGGCTCGCACCCTGGCCCGGCAAGCGCTGGAGATCTGGCACCGCGTACTCGGACCGGACCACCCCGAGACCGCGACGGCCCTCGACAACCTGAGCACGGTGCTCGAGCAGCAGGGACGATACAAGCAAGCCCACGACCTGACGCAGCGAGCGCTGACGATCTGGCAGCGCGCGCTGGGAGCGGACCACCCCAAAGTCGCCGGTGGGCTCAACAAGCTGGGCACGATCTTCGAGCTACAGGGGCAGTACGACCAGGCCCGCGACTACTACCGGCGCGCGCAGATGTTGTGGCAGCGCGCGCTGGGATCGGACCACCCCCACGTGGCCGGGGCCCTGACCAACCTGGGCGTGCTGGCCCATGCGCAGGGCCAGTACGACCAGGCCCGCGACGCGCACGAGCGAGCACTGGAGATCTGGGAGCAGACGCTGGGACCCGACCACCCTCAGGTGGCCGGCGCGTTGAACAACCTGGGCAATGTCCACCGATCCCAAGGCAAGCTCGACGAGGCCCGCACCTTGTTCGAACGAGCACGGAAGATCCTGGTCCACACACTGGGACCCGACCACCCTCACGTGTCGCTCACCCTGACCAACCTGGGCCTGGTGGCGTCGGCGCAGGGCAAGCTCGACGAGGCCCGCGCCCTGTTCGAACGCTCACGACGGGGACAACAGACCGGGCCAATCACCGCCCGGATCCCCCGGCTTCCGTGAATAATCGTCGGGGTGGGGGGTGACTCCCCCACAGAAGGCCTATGAACCGCAGCGGTGCGGTGACGATCGCATGGCCATGACCGTCGATTAAACGAGATGCATACGATGAGACGCAGTAGGCATAGCGCGTGGTGGTACGCAGGCCGGGAGTCCGCGATTGCCCTGATGGCCGTGATGACGCTCGGCTGCTCCTCGGGGATCACGTCCTGGTCGAATCCTTCGAGCCAGACCGGCAGCGATCTCGCGGGGACCGACGATGCGGCCGGTGAGTCGAGCGGCGAAACGACCGCGTCGACGGTGGAGATCGACGACTGCGAGCTAGGCTCCCGAGACTGCCCGTGCGAGGTCGACGAAGACTGCGACCAAGGGTCGGTGTGCTCGTCGGGCAGCTGCGTACAGCCCATCGATTCCTGCGGCGACGGCGTGCCCGACGACGACGAGGAGTGCGACCACGGCACCGCCAACGCCGACGGTGGAATGTGCAAGGCTGACTGCACCCGCCAGGTGTGTGGCGATGGCTTCGTAGGCCCCGCCGAGGCCTGCGACGACGGCAACGACGACGACGATGACGCGTGCGCCAGTCACTGCGCCGTCCCCACGTGTGGCGACGGTGAGCTCCAAGACGGCGAAGAGTGCGACGATGGTAACGACGACGACCACGACGGCTGCCTCACCACTTGTCTGGAGGCCCGCTGCGGCGACGGCATCGTGCACGAAGGCGTCGAGCAGTGTGACGACGCCAACACCAACGACGTCGACGAGTGTCCGAACACCTGCGGACAAGCCAGCTGCGGCGACGGGGTGGTGAACGCCGACAACGAGGAGTGCGACGACGGCAACGACGACGACCACGACGGATGCACACGCACCTGCGCGTGTCACCTGACCTTCCAAAACGACGCCGACATCAGCGGCTGGGGGCTCACCGGCGGCTGGGGCCTGTATACCGAGGCGCCCCCGAGCACGCTGGCCTCCTTGGTCCCCTTCGAGACGCCGGGCCAGGTCTTCGGCACCGACGGCAACCGAGCGATCCCCTACCCGGGCGCGGAGATCGAGATATCGAGCGCGACCACCACGAGCTTCACGCTCCCCGAGGCCCTGCACTTCCGCTCGTGGCACGTCGACGAAGGCGGCAGCGCCCCCCATCCATCCACCGGCCTGCACTACGACACCAAGCGGATCTTCGTCTCCGTCGACGCCGGGGCGACCTGGAGCCCGCTGGTCGACTGCTCCGAGGGGCCCCAGGCCGATCTCGCCTTTTGCCTGCGAAGAGAGCCTCCGCGCGACGAGGACGACTGGGACGAGATCGCGATCGCACTCGACGAGGATCTGGTCGGTGTCCCGGGCCAGCTTCGCTTCGAATACGACACGCTCGACGAACTCGAGGAGTTCGAGCAGGGCTGGTTCATCGACGACATCAATGCGCTCGAGTGCCCGTGAAGCGGCCGAACCGTCGCGGGAACGCGTCGGAGGACGCCGCAACGGACCACGCCGATCGCCGGGCCAGTCGAGCGGCTCGCCTCGAGATCGATCGCCCGTAGCCCCCCGGGGCTCGATGACCCCGTGACCCCGTGACCCCATGACCCCGTGGCCCCGTGGCTCGCTCAGTACGGACCGACCCGTGATCAACGGGGACGCCGGGACACGCTGACGACCCGGTGGTCGACCTCGCCCCCCGCGTCGTCCTCGGCCCGGGCGGCCGCCGGCCGGCGACGCGTCAGGGCCTTGCGCAGCAGCGCATCGATCGACTCACGATGACGCGGCTCGTCGCTCCAGTGGCGGGCCCGATCCAGCAGATCCCGGATCTGTGCGTCCCCGGCCCCGGCATTCTGCATCCCGCAGACGAGCCGCCACAGCGACCCCAGCGCAGCATGTACCCGGCCCAGGCGAGCCTGGAGGTTGGCCACCCGCTCGACGATCTCCAGATCGGAGGGCACCAGACGATGCAGCTGCTCGAGCTTCTCCAGCGCACGCTCGTGGAGATCGGCCTGCAGGTAGATGAGGGTCAACTCCCACAATAGCGGCGCATCCGGGCCGTCGTGACGCAGCAGTTCCTCGGCGGCCGGCACCAGCTGGGCGATCCGCCGCTCATCCCGGTAGCGCTCGACCACCGCCCGAAGGTGAAGGATCGCGGCCGAGCTGTTGCCCAAGAGCAGCTCGGTCTTGGCCAGGCGATGCCGGATCTCGATCTCGCCGGGCTGGGCCTCCACCAAGAGGGCAAGCAGATCGCGGGCGGCGTCGAGTCGACCCGCGGCCAGGTGCCCTTCGATCGCTCGCTCGCACTCGGGGCGCCCCTGCACCCCCAGCCGAAAGACCACGGGAGCCAGGCGGTGACGCACCAGCGAGGCCGGGTCGAGGGATCGCGCGTGCGTGATGGCCTGCGTGGCCTCATCGCCCCGACCGGCGTTGGCGTAGAGCCCCGCGAGCCGCAACAGCTCCACACTCGCTCGCCCGTGGGCCCCCAGATCGACCAGCACCCCCGCCAAGGCCTCCGCCGCCTCGATGTCTCGCGGCGAGCGGTGGGTGAGCTGCTCGAGGTGGAGCATCGCCTGCTCGAGATCCTCGAGATCGATCATGCGGTCGAGGTCCCGCGCCCGCCCGAAGACCGAGCGAAGCGGCGCCATGGCGGGCGCCGGAGCGCGACGCCCCTTGACCGGAACCGCCATGGCGGCGGGGAGCGGGTTGGTGGTGCGACGCGCGTCGATCGCCGACAGCGCGTCCTTCGAGGGCACGCCGTCGGTGGAGTCGTCGGCACGGTCGGCACAGTCTGCTTGGTCTGCACAGTCCGCACGAGCGACACGGGTCGAGTGGGTGATCCGTCGTGCGTCGACCGCCTGGAGCGACGCGGTGGTGCGTCGTGACACGTCGACGGGCACCGGACCGGTCGGGGTATAGACGACCGGCCTCGGCGCGTCGGGCGACGGCATCGCCGCAACCATGGGCATCGAGGTCTGCCGCGCGACCCGGGCGACGGTCGGCGCATTCTCCAGCGCGTCCGCTGGCCCCTCCGGGGGCCGGACGGGGGCCGCGACGCGAGCTCGCGCGCGAACCCGGGGTACGGCGTGTCCTTCGTTCCCCGAGTTCCCCGAGCTCCCCGAGTTCGGGGCCGCCGTGGACCGACCCGGTGAGGCGACCGACGTGGACCGCAACCCGCCCGGCGCCTCGACGGCGGCCATCGAGGTGGAGGTCTTCCCCGGATCGACCGCCTGCATCGAAGTGGAGGTCTGCCCCGGATCGGCGACCGCCATCGCGGCCGTGACCGGGTGAGATCCCGCGCGCGGCGGCGACTCGATCTCGACGGGCTCGACCGCCGCCATCGATGTCGTGGTCCGCCGCTCATCGACCACCTCCAGCGTGGTACTGCTGCCGCTCGGGTCGACCGCTTGCATCGCGGCCGTCGTTCGCCGGGACTCGGCGATCGATGTCGAGGCCGGGCTCGAACGAACCTCCGCGCCAGTCGTCTCCGGCGATCCTTGGTCTTGCTGTCTCATCCCCCGTCCGCCTCCCCTGGCGAAAAGTGTGCCCATAGACAATCGGTCGATGGGCCGTGCAGTAGCGTCGCGACGTTGTGGGCTGTTACCCTACAGAGGTGACTCCCCCTCACCTCTGATAGGGGGGATGATATCGATTAAGTGAGGGTACGGCCGACCTTTTTTTCACCGTGAGAACGGTTTTTCGTGCAATTGGTAGGAATGCTTACGCTGATTTCGTAGGAGATCGGGCGTCTTCGGCCGATGACACCCGTGGGCTCGAGACCCCACCGTAGAGGATCACGTCGACCGTCTGAACCGGGCGCGCCTGCGGGCCGGGCTTGACGTCGAGCCCGTAACCTTCTTGGAGGATCGCCGGCCGGCGTCGGCGTCAGCGACCTGCCCGGCACACAGACGGTCGTTGGCCCCGGCGTCGACCCCAACGTAGCAGCCCGACCCCAGACTCAACGCCCACGACCACAGCGCCCGCCGCAATGATCCCTCGATCCATCGAGGGTCGTGGCGGGCACAGTCAGGAGCATGGCGCGTCGGGTTGGTGCGTTGGCATCCCGGGCAAGTGATGTCAGCGCGTTCCTCGGCTACCTTCAAGGTCGCTCATCACCTCCCGTCGGCGACCTCGATGGAGCGGACTTGCCCTGTCGCCGCCGTCTTCGGCGTATCGCCCGGCGGTGATGCGTCCATCCCGCTGGCACTGAAACTCGACGACAGGAAGGACCATCCATGACCGACGACCTCACGCTCATCAGCTTCAATCTCTGCCCCTTCGTACAGCGCGCGGCTGTCGCTTTGCGGGAACAGGGGCGAGCCTACGACATCGAGTACATCGATCTCCGGGACAAACCACAGTGGTTCCTCGAGATCTCGCCTTCGGGGAAGGTCCCGCTGCTCAAGGTCGGCGACCGGGTGATCTTCGAAAGTAACGTCATCCTCAACTATCTCGACGAGACGACCAGCGGGCCGAGGCTCTTCGCCGAAGATCCCCTCGAGCGGGCAACCGAACGCATGTGGATCGAGTTCATCTCCGCGCTGATGGCCAAGGGGTGGTCGCTGCAGGCGGCACCAGACGAAGCGAAGGCCCGCGAGTTGTGTGCGGATGTTCGCGAGCGGCTCAAGCGCCTCACCGCGGTGCTGCCCGAGCCCGGGCCGCTGTGGGGAGGCGAGCGCCTGACGATGGTCGACGTGGCGGTCGGCCCGATCCTCCAGCGTTTCACGTGGGCCGAGACCCTCGAGCCGACGCTCGGCCTGTTCGAGGGGCTCCCGCGCCTTCAAGCCTGGCGTGACGCACTGCTTGACCGGCCCAGCCTCACGGCTTCGATCTTGCCCGACCTCGAGGCGATCAGTGCTCAGATGCTCAACAGCATCGGGTCGTGGATCGCACGTCGGGCCGGTACCTGAGCCACACGCGCCCTTGTCCACCTCGTGATGATGGTCCACCGCCAATGACTCCTACTGCCCCGACCAGTCGAGCACCTCGAAGGACACGGCCAGGGTCTCGATCCCATCGACCGACAGGGCGGTGGGCTTGAGCTGACCGTGCGCCCACGCGTCGAGCTGCGAGGTATGGGCGGCCGCGTCGGGATCCCCCGAGTTACCAGGGGGCAACACGGTGCGACTGCCGTCGGGATCGGCCAGATCCACGAACTGCGTGAAGGTCTCGCCGCGCTGTGACCACACGGTGTTGCCATCGGCACAGGCCAGGGTCGGCGCGTCGATCACCAGATCGACCGGGCTCGTCGACAGATCCGCACCGACCAGGTAGGGCAAGCTCGGGCTCGCCACGGTGGCCGCATAGTGGGGATCCCACTGGCTGGGGTCGGGCACCTGGTGGCTGGCGTCCTGCCAAGCCTGGGAGAGCACCGCGTCGAGGTAGGTCACGGTCGCGTTGTCGGGCATGAAGCCGGGATCGGCCGCGACGGCCGCCATCATGGTGTCCAAGAACAGATCCAGGCCGGTCTGCCCCCCACCAAACTGGGCGTTGAGGGCGGGCCCGGTCTGCTGGATCCGAAACTTGACGCTGATCCGATCGGCCAAGAACACGCCGGCCTGCTCGGTGTGCATGGAGCCCCCGGCCATGCGCCACGGGTCCAGTGCGTCGAGGGTGGCGATCGTCTCGGGCGATAGCCGCCCCGGCTGAAGCGCGCGCACGTGGGCCGCGAGCGCCACGAGATCCCGACGCCCCGCATTGACGCAATCCCACTGTACGTCGTCGAGCACGGCGGTGGGCTCGGTCACGGCGGGCAACGCCTCGAGCAGCTCACGCAGCCGACGGCTGCGCAGCGTGTCGCCCCCCCCGCCCTGCCCCACCCCCAGCGGCAGCGGGTACCAATCGGCGACCGGACGGTGGTTGGCCGACAGCAGGTAGCCCGCGGCGGGATCGAGCACCCAAGGCTTGTGCTCGTTGGGGACAAGATCGACCCAGTCGTAGGCGGCCGAGCGTCCGTCTTGGGCGATCATGCCCCCCAAGGGGGACTGGGGCGAGCGCAGGGGGATGTCCCCGATCAGCGTGTAGAAGATCTGCCCGCCCGGGCCGGCCGCCACGAAGTTGGCCGAGGGCGTGGTCCAGTCCACCAGCGCCGCCCGCAGGCCGTCGAGATCGGTGGCCCGCATCATGCCCACCATGGCCACGAAGGGATCGCGATCGGAGACCGCAAAGGGCAAGCCCTTGAGCGCGTACTCGCCCTCGACCCCGGGCGGCAACAGATCGGTGATCACCGGGCCCCACAAACTTTGCCGAAACTCGACCTCTCGCTCGCCGGCCCCGGCGACCATCATGACCTCGGTGTCCACCTCGAGCGCGTGCTCCTGCCCGTCCACCCGGTAGTGGGTGGCGTCGGTCATCTCCAGCCGGAACAGATCGCGCTGATCGAGACCCGCCGCGGTCATGCCCCACGCCACATCCTGGGTCTGGCCGATCAGCAGCCCCGGCATGCCCGCCGCCCCCGCACCACGAGCGTGGATCCGGTCGCCGACGACCGCGAACTCGTACAAGAAATTGGGAGAGAACACGGTCACCTGGGGATCGGACACCAACGCCGCCTCGCCGGTGGTGGTGCGCGCACCGGAGACCACCCAGGCATGGCTGAACTTGGGGGTGACGTGCCCGTAGTGATGCGGGGCGGTGGCGGCAAAGCCCACCGACATGCCACCCATCGCCGGATCGCCGTAGCCCATGGCGTCGGCATAGTCGTGGATCGCCTGCTGCACGGCGGCGGGGACATCGTCGGCCTGCACCACCGCGGCCTCGGGCTGACCGGGCGCAGGGGTCCCCACGGTCTGCTCGATCGCCGCCGGCAGCCCGACCTGACCGACGAGGATCTCAAACTGCTCGAGGGCCGTCGCCTTACCGAACGGATCGTTGGTGAATAGATCGGACACGCGGATCCACACCGCCAAGCTGTGGGCCGCCGTCCAAGTCTGCGGGGCGATCCCCAGGTCGGGCCACAGCGACTCCAGCGCGTCGGGATGCGCCTGCACCCAATCGTTGACCCCCTGGGCATAGGCGTCGAGCAAGCCGCGGTGTTCCTCGTCGAGTGCGTCGGCCATCCCAAGGGCGTGGCGCCAGGTTCCCATCAGCCGCATGCGCAGATCCGCGTCGACGTGCTCGGGCCCGAAGTGCTCGGCCAAACGCCCCTGGGCCGCCAAGACGGTGAGGGTCATCGGCACCAGACGGTCCTCGGCGCTGGCCCAGCCCAGGCCGTACATCGCCCCCGGATCGGTCTGGGCCACGATGTGCGGCACCCCGTGCGCATCGCGGAGCACTCGAACCCCGGCCGGCAGCTCGTCGCCCACGGTCCCGTCGTCGGCGGTGGGATCCTCCGACTCGGTCGACGCGCTCGTGTCGCCCGAAGGATCGCCGGCTCCACCGGTGCTCGAGCCATCCTCGCCGGTCATGGCCCCGCCGTTGGGATCGAAGCAGGCGCTCCCGCCCACGGTCAGCGCCAGGGCGAACAAAGTGGACAGGCAGGGACGAGCAGCACCAAGTCGCGTCATGCCCGGTGCATGTCGCCGGGTCGGCGTGCCTTCACGGTTTTGTCGCCGCGTCCATCGCCTTGCGGATCTTGTCGGCATAGCTGCTGCGGGGGTGGGCCCGCAAGAAGGCCCACGCCCGACGCTCGGCCTCGTCGTCGCGATCCAAGCCGTAGAGCGCAAGGATGGCGATCCCCTCGCGGTCTTCACCAAACAGCCCGCCCGCAAACTCGCGATCGGCCTGACGCACCAACGACAGCGCCCGGGCCGGATTCCCGGCGAGTGCCTGCCGAGCGCGATCGGTGGCCTTCATCTCTCGCTTCAGGCGATCGTCGTCGTCGACGGCCGGATCATCCTTGCGCGACGCCCCCCTACGCGACCCAGAGGCCGCGCGCCCCGGACGTAGAGACGCACCGGGGTCGACCTCGGCCGGCGTGGGCGTGGGCATGAGCGCGTGGGCACCCGAGGGACGTACCGCGGTCGGGTCGGCCAACGCGGCGGTTGCAGAACCCGAGGACGGCTCGACCTGGGCCGCGGACGGATCGACGGTGGGAACGATCACCGAAGGCGTTGGGTTGGCATCAGAGACCACGACCTCCGTAGAGGCATCGCCCGCGGTGTCCTCCCCTCGGGTCACCGACCAGCCGATCGCCGCCCCGCCCACCACGACCGCGAGACCGACGACCACCGCCAGACCGTTGGCCCCGCTCCCGGTCGCCGCTCCGGCCGCCCCCCCGGCCCCGCCGCCGCCGTCGGGCAGCATCGGCCCACCACGGGCCAGCGCCGCTTCGAATCGCGCCGCCCCGGCCGCGACGTCGTACCCCACGTCGTGGCTCGCCGCGCGGGCTAGATCAGCGCGTAGGGTCTCGCCGATCCCCTCGGCGTCGAGCAGTCGATCGGGCTCGGTGGCCGTCATGCCAGCCCTCCGTGCGCCCCCAAGCCCAGCATCAGCAGGGCCGCCAGTCCCGCGACCCGGCGCGGACGCTCGCGAGCCAACAGGCGCGCGTGAGCCTTGCGAAACTTGCGGCGGGCCGCGTGGAGTCGCGAGTACACGGTGCCCACCGGGATCCCCAGGCCCGCCGCGATCGCGTCGCACGACTCGCCCTCGAGCTCGAACAGCACGAATACGGCCCGTCTATCCTCGTCGAGGGTGTCGAGCGCTTGCTGGACTCGATCGATCGATCGCTGGTGATCGATCACCTCGGCGGGCGAGGCCGCCGGATCCTCGGCCCGCTCGACCACCTCGCCCTGGGCCTGCACCCGTGCCCGTCGCCGCCGCCGCATGCGGTTGGCGTTGACCTTGAGCGCGATGTCGGCCAGCCACGTGGTGGGCCGGGCCGGGCCGGGCGCAAAGCCGCCCCTACGGTGGGCGACCATGAAGACCTCTTGAACCACGTCGTCGAGATCGCACCGCTCGACCCCGAGCCGGGACAAGAAGTTGGCCACAAAGCCGGCATGGCGTCGGAACAGCGCTCCGGCGTCGATCACGGGCTCGGCCTCTAGGGCATGGCTGGTCACGAAGGTGCTTGCGAGGCGTTCATGTCGACGGGCGTCGGGGCCTTCACGAAAAATTCCCCGAGTCGATTCGGGTCGATTCGGGTCGAGTATCGCGCAAAGCTCGCTGCAGGGCGACCACCCATAGCCGCCTATCATGGTCGCCTACAATGACCGCCGTGCGGCATCGGTGGCCGGTGTGGATCGGGGGTCTGGTATGGATCGGGGGTCTGGTGCTCACCTCCCCGTGGGGCTGCACCCTGACGGGGACGGTGGGCCTGGTCGACGAGTCGACCGAAGGCTCGGGTGGCAGCGGCGACGAGGTGGGACTCCAAAGCGGGGGACCGCTGCCCGACATCGGCAACGGGGATAGCCTGGTGTGCATAGCGCGGGGAGAGACGGTCCAAGACCCCGAGTGCTCGCCCCAGACGCTGGCCGCGTCGTTCGAGCCCACGCTGCAGTGGTCGTGGACCGGCCCCGACGGCGACACCGACTCGCTGGTGATCCCCTTGGTCGCCAACCTCACCGACGACGACGGCAACGGACGGATCGATCTATGCGACACGCCGGACGTGGTGGTGGTGGCCGGACCGCCGCCGCCCACGATGCTCGCCCAAGGGGTACCGCCGGCCCGACTGTTCGCGCTCAGCGGAGCCACCGGCACGCCCCACTGGAGCAGCGAGCAACGGATCCGGGCCACGGTGACCCCGGCGCTCGGCGACATCGACGACGACGGCGAGGTCGAGATCGTGGCCCTGGCGCCCCGCAGCACGCCCGACGTGGCGCCTTACCCCAGCGTGCTGATCGCGTTCGAGGCCGATGGCCGCGTGGCGTGGACCGGTGACGAAGCCTTCGACGCCACCTCGGCCGATGCGGTCGCGCTGGCCGATCTCGACCTCGATGGAGACGTGGAGATCATGGTGGCCGACCACGTGTTCGATCACCGGGGCCAGCCGCTGTTCTCGGTCCCCCAGGCGCGGGGCCTGAGCGACACCGGCACGCGGCTCGATGCCCCGCTGATGCCCTTTGGCGTGGATCTAGACGGGGACGACGACCTCGAGGTGCTGTGGGCGCGAGGGGCCTATCACCACGACGGGACGGAGCACTATTTCAACGAGCAGCTGCCCCATGGGTACGCCCAGGTCGCCGATCTGGATCGCGACGGAGCGCCCGAGATCGTGCTGAGCACCGAAGACGGGATCGGGATCCTCACCGCCGCCGGCACCCCTCGCATGGAGATCGTACGCTTCGAGATGATCGCGCGAGGCTTGACCAACTGGCACCGGCCCGCGGCGATCCACGACATCGACGGCGACCGAGCGCCGGATCTGCTGATCAGCGCCGGAGAGCTGCTGCTGGCGCTCCGGCCCGAGCCCGGCGTAAGCGGCAGCAGCTTGATGTGGCGAGCCAGCGTAGCCGACCAGACCGGCGCGGCGGGCGGCACCGCGTTCGACTTCTTGGGGGACGGGACGGCCGAGGCGATCTATGCGAACGAGGATCGGCTCTACGCCTTCGACGAGGTGGGCCAGATCCTCATGG
The DNA here is from genome assembly GCA_039194325.1 of Myxococcota bacterium. Lineage (GTDB taxonomy): Bacteria > Myxococcota_A > Polyangia > Nannocystales > Nannocystaceae > Paraliomyxa. The sequence goes on along the minus strand of JBCCWC010000049.1, from coordinate 49,112 downwards.
ACACCGCCCGCTCGAGCATCACGCTGCAGGAGTACCCCGTGGTGGCCGACGTGGACGACGACGGATCGGCGGAGATGCTGGTGGTGGGCAACATCGGACGCAGCGGCCAGTCGCTGCCCACCCTGATGGTGCTGGGCGAGCAGACCGGGCGCTGGGTGCAGGCCCGGCGGATCTGGAACCAGCACACGTACCACGTGACCAACGTCGCCGAGGACGGACGGATCCCGAGCCCCGAGCCCGCCCACTGGCTGCGGACCAATACGTTTCGAACGAACGCCCAGCTCGAAGATGGGGTGGTGTGCATCCCGCCGGTGCCCTGAACGTCATCGCCAAACCCCCGCCGCACGCGTCCAACGTGAGCGAGTCCACGCTCGATCGCCGAGCCCCAGCAGTTTGTCGCAGACGAGCGGGCGCCGAGCGTAACTACCGGGCGAGCCGGGAGGGACCGGCGGGAGGAACCATGACCATCCATCACCACCACCATGCACCTTGGACTCGACCGCTCGCGCTCGCCACGACGCTAGGCATTCTCGCGCTCGGCGGCTGCTTGGCCCAGGGCGACCCGCAGGACGAAGACCTCGAAGAGGCTGACCGGCTCGGCCCGGGCGCCAGCGTGGTGTACGACGGCGCCGAGGGCAAGGGCTCTGCTCTCGATCCTTCGGTGTGCACCGCCCACGGCTACAAAGACAGCGGCGAAAAGACCTTCGCGGGCAACAAGGCGCAGCGCTTCGAGCTGCGCCCGGGCGACTCCAAGTGCAAGAACAAGTACCGCTCGGAACTCCAGGTCAACGACATCGATCGGGGCGTGGACTACTGGTACGGCTTTGCGCTCTATATACCCAACGCTGTGCCCGCCAACGAAGGCTTCACCTTCTGGCAGATCCACGGCCGCAAGGACGACTGCGAGAACTACCGCAACCCTCCGGCCTCGCTCGCGCTCACGGACGGCCAATTCCTCAGAGTCGCCCACACATGGGACAACAAGAAGTGTTCCTCGAACAACGGCCCCAAGAACAACCGAGATCAGGTGACGATCGGTGAGATCAGCCGCAACCAGTGGCAAGAGTACGTGATCCACCTGCGCATGGACGAAGGCGGCGACGGGGTCTTCGAGATCTGGCAAGATGGGGTCCAGGTGTATGACTTCGAGGGTCCGGTAGGCTTCAACGACAATCAGGACCCCTACGTCAAGTGGGGTATGTACTCGTACAACTCGCCGGTCGCCAGCAAGGCGGTGACCTACATGGACGAGATACGGTTCGTACGCAACGGGTCGTACGCCGACGTCTCGCCCAGCAGGGGATCGAACAACCTGGTCAACCTCGCGCCGGGCAGCATCGCCAAGGGCCCGAGCAACACCCAGGCCGCAAACCCCGCCGAGCACCTGATCGACGACGACCCGAGCACCCACTGGAGCGCTCAGGGCTTCTCCAAGGACGTTAGAATCGACCTGGGCGAGGTCTCCACCATTCGCCGACTGCGACTGGCCCCCTACAACAATCGGCCCTATCGCTACGTGATCCACACGCGCAAGAACTCCAACCAGAGCTGGAACAAGATCCTCGACCGCAGCAACAACAGCAAGTGGTCCTCGGAGTTCGTCGACGACATCACCCCGACCGACGCTCGCTACGTGCGTCTTCGGGTGCTGGGCGTGGCGGGCGACGTCACCACGTGGGCTTCGATCAAGGAGCTCGAGATCCTCGGCGACTAGAACGTAACCCACCAAGAGGGACGCGACCTGGGGGGGATCACCCCCTGACGGCCATGAGCCCCACGAGCCACACGCGTCTCGTTGTTCGAGCCGTCGTCACCCTCGCGGGCGAGGGTGACGCGGCGAACGCCCACCGTCGATCGGCGGGCGACGGTCGCCCATACCGCTTCGCTCCTAACTAAGAAGACCCCGGTTTTCGTCCATCCTGGGTGCCGCTTGGGCAAGACCGAGGCCGGGCGCGACGTAGTCGCGCATCCCGAGCCGGCCCTCGGCATAGATAATTCAGTCCGTGGCGCTCTGCCTCAGCGGACCGTACGCAAAGGTATCCACCAGCGCACCATCCGCATCGTACAGGTGCGCCGTGTCGCCCTTGTTGTTCCAGATCGCCCGGCCAATGCCGTAGCTGAAGCCGCCGGTCTGCGGATCGTCGTAGTTGGTGTAGACCCGAACGGTCTGGTCGGCGGCCAACGTGGTGCCCTGAGGGAACGTGAAGTCCTGCCCCCGGTCATCGGCATACACCCGCCAGCCCGATAGATCGGCCGACACCGTGCCGACGTTGCGCAAGGCGACGTACTCGTCGCCCTCGGTGCGCTTCTCGAGCCCGTCGTACATGACGTTGTGGATCACGACCTCGGCCTTCGGCCTATGCACCGGCCCCTGGCCGACCCGGATCGAGTACGTGCGGGGGCTGGAGTAGATGAACTCGTTCTCCGATCCCCCCTGGGGGGTGAAGTAGACGCTGTGGGACAGCCCCTGGTGCAGCCAGTGACCCCCGTTCATCTCGAACGCGATGGCCCCGCTCGACGGGTAGTAGAAACCGACCAGATCCCCGGCCTTGGCCGCGATGGGCGACTCGAGCGGGAACTTGTTATGCCCGACCTTCGCGTCGAACGGAGCGCTCTTACCGACGACCGCGTACATATCGCCCGAATTGCGGTAGATGACGAGCTGTACCGGGTTGGCCCGCCGGGCGTAGACCTCGAAGTGGGTGAGTACGGAGTCGGTCGCGATGGGATTGTTGGTATCGATCATGTAGTAATTCGACCAACTATCTACGATCGATCGATGAATTGCCGGATTACCACCAACGACGCTAGTTTCGTCTGCCATGTCAGAGTCTCCTTGTCATCGGGACCCCGGCCCAAAGCCCCCGAGACTCCAACCATAGCACCATGACCGTTGAGCGCCACGGGCGTGCGCATGCTCCTCGCCACGCACCCCGCCGACCCGCGAGCCCATCGTCCACACTGCTCCCTTGATGGGGCGGAAGACCTATTGGCCCCCGGCATCAGCGTCGACTCCCGTAGACGCTGATTCCGAGGAAAACTCGCGTGTCCGCAATGGAATGAAAGAGTGATCCATTTTGGATCACTCCCCGAGACCGGACCCCGCTGGAGCGACGGCCCGATAGGGGCGGCGCACCAGCGAAAGGCCCGGGCCCGGATCACGCCAGCACGGCCGACATGTCCCGGCGACCGGAGAAGTCGATGTCCATAGCCTGAGCGATCAGGCTGTAGATCTCGCCCTCACGCATCAGCGTGTCGGGCCGATCCTCGCCGGTGCGACCGTCGAAGCCGTAGGTCAGCAGTGTGTCCGGGTCGACCCCGCCGAACACCCGGTTGCCCTGCAAAAGCGGCGACAGCAGCAGCGTGCCGTTGTTGAGGTGGTGCCCGGTGCCAAAGTAGGGGTTGCCCGCGGGGCGCACCTTGTCGCGCCCGAAATCGGTGGCGATGTAGATCAGGCTCCGATCCCACATCTTGCCCATGGAGGGATCCCCCAGGTAGTCGTAGCGCTTGAGCAGGTTCACCAGGCCGTCGACCACCTTCAGCACCCGGCCCCACATGACGTTCTGGGCCGGACGATGGAGGCTGTGGGAGAAGTCGAAGGCCAGCGGCGCCCCGACGATCTCGTCGCCCACGAACGCGGGGCTGAAGCTCAGCGAGATCGTCGAGGCCGCGGTCATCCCGTAGTACGCCAGCGCGAACGCCAGCGCGCCCTGCTGCTGCCAGTTGTCCTCCCGAAGGCCCGGGAAGGCGTTGCGCAGCTCGTCGTGCAGCGGCGAGCCCTCCAGGCCATACTCGGGCGAAAGATCGTCGGGCGACATCAGCATGAGCTTGGTGATCGCGTCGAGCTGCTCAAGCTGGGGCGCGACCTCCCGACGCATCTGCAGCACGCGCTCGCGCAGCGGGGCCTCGCGGTAGGTCTGGCCGAAGGGCGAGACCTCCTCGAGCTGCTCGCGGACAGCTCGCGCCTGCTCGATCCGACCAAGCGGCGGCGCGCCGACCAGACCGCGGCTGCCGTGGGTGGCCATGGCGTAGGTCATCGGGGATGCGATGATCTCGCTGCGGGCGTAGCCCGCGAGCCCACGATCGTCGCCGGGCTCGACGTACCCGCCGTTGGCCATGTTGCAGTTGGCCAGCGGCAACCCCAGGCCGTAGCGCTCGGCGACCGCCTCGGCGATCGTGCGCCCGCGGTCGATCCCGGCCCCGGTCATCGCTCGCTTCTGAGCGACGCCGTGATTGACCGAGGTGCCCTCCTGGGTGACGATCGTCATGTCGGCGTAGTGTGCCTCGAGGAAGTCCTGGATCGAGTAGTCCGACGTCAAGAAGGCGGTCTCCCCGAGGGGACGCACACAGCGGATGTTGCTGCCCGTGGGCTGCACGAGCTGCTCGGGTGCATAGGCGTTGAGGGACGCGGCCGCGTCTGGATCGGAGATCTCGTCGGTGGACACCGGCAAGAAGCTGTCGATGATGCTGGCCCCGCCCAAAGCGCCGACCACGAAGAGCAAGCGGCGGTCGGCCGGATCGACGGGCTCCGGTTCGGCCCCGTCGGCCCGCGCCCGTGCCCCGAGCAGCGAGGTACCCGCCGCGGTGGCGCCCAGCGCTCCGCCCAGACCGGTCAAGAAGCGACGTCGTGAGTGTCGTAAGTGGATCATGATGGGTCTTCCCAATGCGCTAGATGAACGAGAACTCGGTGGTGGTGGCGACAGCAAAGCACGCCAGGTGGGCAAACTCGGCCGACGAGAGCCGCTCGCCCTCGTCGTCGACGAGCAGGTCGGCGAGCGCCTGCTGCTCGCTGTCCTCAGGATCGCGGCTGAGCAAGCGACGGTAGAGGGTCTGCGCGGTCTTGGTGAAGGCCTCGCTATCGGCCGCCGGCGCGGGCTCGTCGAGCGCCAACGCGGTAAAGACCACCGGGTCGGTGCGATCGCGCTCCACCCGGGTGCCGCAGGCCGACAGCGCGACCCGCTCGAGGGCCAGCGAGGTGGTCGCCAGGGGATCGCTGAGGGGCTCGTACAGGCCCTGCCGGAAGGGATCATGGCCCCCAAGCCCGGCGAGGTGGACCTCGTCGACACAGCGGAAGCGACCGAGCTCGGTGCACAGCTCATCGGGCGCAAGCTCCAGCGCCCGCGACAAGTCCTGCTCGACGGCGTGATAGCGCTTCCAGACCAGGTGGTTGCGGGTCGAGACCGCCGCGGTGGGTTCGGGCTCGGTCCCGCGGTCGCGATTGCAACCCGAGAGCACGAGCGAGGTGAGCACCGAGGCTCCGAGGATCGAAAGGGTATGCCGTTTCATTAGGGGGCTCCAAAGGCGTCGGTGTCGACGATGCGGTGGATGATGCGGTTGGCCGAGTAGCCGTCGTCGGGAATGGAGGCGACGATCGCCTCAAGCTCTTCGTACTCACCGGGGCCGGGCTCCCGCCCCAGGGCGTGGGCGAAGAACATGCCCGCGATGGTCCGCTGGAAGTAGATCGACTCGGACGCGACCTGCCCCCACTGCACCACGCTGTCGACGGGCTGGCCGAAGATCGCGCCCTGCAGCAACGAGGGCTCCCAGTCGTCGATATAGTACCCGGGTCGGTCGGGGTCGTAGACCCCGGTGTATTCCTCCGCGATGCCGTGGTAGTACGAGAACGCGTAGGCGAGCGGGTCGAGCGTGGAGTGGCACTGGGCACACACCTCGGCGGCCACGCCCTTTTGATCGATGTCGATGGGCTCCCCCGCGACAGGGAAGATCCCTTCGTCCTTGGAGATGTCCATACCCAAGAACGCGCGATAGGCCTGCGCGGCGGTGGTGCGCGGGATCTCGCTGAACATGGTGTTCGACATCAAGAACCACTGGGTGGTGAGCATGCCAGCGCGAAAATCCGCAGGCAGGGGCTGACCCCCCACGTCGAAGCCCTCGATCGGGGGGACCGGACCGTCCACCGGGATCAGGCCACCCGCCCCGTCGTCCGCCACGTGGTACTGCGCGGTCAACAGCTCCCGAACGTCACGATCGTCGCTCAAGATGTAGCGCCACAGCCGGTAGTCCCAGTGGTAGTCGGCCAGCACCAGGCGCTCGCCGTCGAAGTCGACGTCGGTGTCGGCCCCGACCGCGTAGATCGGCTTGATGCGGGGATCGGCGAGCTCGCGCAGCCCGGTGGTGCGCCAGTACTCGGCATCGAGGCACATCGACAGGGCCTGGTGAAGCTGCTCACGCTGGGCGTCGGGCTCCATGGCCTCGAGCTCTTGCAGCTGCTCGTAGTCCGGGGAGTGACCGCAATAGAGCACCATGGCCCGACGGTAGGCCACCGCAGGGTCGTAGCTGCCCAGCGCGTACCAGGGGTTTTCGCCCTCGACCTCGGGGACGGGCAACCATAGTGACTCGGCGTTGCCCGGGTTGGTGCCCACGAGGATCTCGTCGAGGTTGGTCTCACCGTCCTCGTCGGCGTCGAGATCCTCCACGGCACGCATGGCCGCCGACAGGCCCGTGTCGAAGTCTTGGCCCGCCAGCCCGCCAAATAGCGAGGCACCATAGGCGTTCCACGCGGGGGGATCGGTGGAGGTGTGGCAGACGCTGCAGGTGGCAAAGCGACCGAGGCAGTCGGGACTCTCGGGGTAGGCCTCGCAAAAGCGCAGCGGGCCGCTGGGTCGGGCCTGGGCGGTCGTGCTCACGCCGACCAAGCCGAGCACCAGGCCCAGGCCAAGCACACGGGGAAGTAAAAGAGGTAGAGGGGGGGCTTGAATGCGAAGGTTCATCATGCATCACCAAACGGGCGGTTTGGACGTTCTATCGGCCAATGGCCAGGGGATCGCAGGCCACACGATCACGGGTGGCCACGAGGTCGGGTAAAGATCGAGCGCGAGCGAATCGAATCGCATCGCGTCGAGCGGGCGCGCGCTACCGTGAATGCATGAACATCGAGCGATGACCTGGCCTCAGGACGGACGAGGCCGGGGAGCTCGAACCGATGCGGACACCGTGCATCGGATCCGGATCGTTCGTCGCGATGATGCTCGGGGGTCGAGCACCGACGACATCAGTGCACGATCGAACCGAACGGCGCACGATCGAGCGTTGATCCAAGGGCGGAACTCAGCTCCACCACGCGATCATCCATGCATCCCGAAAATGTGTGCAAAACGCTTACATGGGCAGACCGAAGAGGACTTCCTCCGGTGGACTCGACCAGCGTCCTGCTAGGCCTACGCCTTCGGTATACGATGATTTTTTGGGGTTCCCACCGACAGGGGCGGCCAAAAGTCTGACAATTTCGGCCAAGCTCCCGAGCGGGTGCGACCCATGGCCGCACCTGCCGATGCTCCTTCGCCGAGCAAGAACCCGCGCAGCGAGATCGAGACCCCGGCCGGAGGACTCGCCCCCGACCCGAAACCACGCAATGGAAGGGTCACTGCATATGCTCATGCCACCGAACTCAACACCATGATGAGGCCAAAGTGTCTCCGGCGCTTCCGGCCACGTCGCCGGTGTGATGCCGATCATGAGCCCAGGATCCGGCTCACATTGGACGAAACCGATCACGAGGATGGCAGACCCCCTCGGTCCTCGACGCGCCGACCCGAGCGCCGCCCGGCGCGCTGGTGCGCGGTGACGGGCCGGGCTGGGAGCCCGGCAGGACCGGGCTGAGGGCCGATCGGGCCCGCCTACGCCGACCCGGGAAGGCGCTCGGGCGGGCCTTCGGCCTCGTCGAGCTGGCGCATCAGCTCGGGCAGCGACCGGGAGCGATAGTCCTCGAACTGCTGCGGGGTCAGCTCGAGCAGCGCCGGGATCACCCGCGTCTCCTCGTGCTCGAGGTGCTCATCGAGCACTCGGTCGTGCTCTTGGAGCGCGGCGAGCAGGGCGCTCCGGTGGCCGTCGCGGTTCCATTGCTCGAGCGCCCGCCGCACCGCGTCGTCGGCCTCGTGCAGCTGCTGGTGGCCCTGCCGCGCGTGATCGAAATCGATCCCCCACCGGCGCGTCAGGTAGGGATAGAGCTTGTGCTCCTCGTAGGCTTCGTGCCGACGCATGCCCCAGATCCACTGCGGGTAGACCAGCGCCACCCAGTCGACGTGATCGTCGGCGGCGGTCTGGGTGATGAGCTGCCGACTGATCTGCCGAAAGCTGTCGTGGGATCCCAGCAGCAGCGTCTGCGTGGGCCAGTGGGGGTGGGAGGACCATGCGGAGCGGGGGATGGAGAGCCGTCGGAGCATCGACATGGTGCGAACCTGGGGACGCGAGACCGGGCGACAAGCACTCGAAGCCGCAAACGACCGTTGCGCATGGCGCAACGGCCGTGCGGGGTGGCTGACCCACCCACTGCCACCAACGACACCGCACGCACTGGTCGCCGCCGTTGTTGCCGCCAATCTGACCCACGAGGTCGGCATCGTTCTGACAGTAACAATCGTCGTTGCCCGCCCACGATCTGCGGGCGGTCCAGGGGGGCCTGAGACTACGACCGATCAGCCCCACGGCCCCCGCAGGCGCACGACCGCCCCCACCCCCACCTGCCCACCGACTGGGGCGGGCTCGCGAGCGTCGAGCACCTCACCGGCCTCGTCCCGCACGTCGAGGCGAGTGTCGACCAGCGGCGTCAGCAGGGCTCCCCGTATGCGCAGCCCGATCCGATCGCCCAGCCGCACATCAAGCTCGCCGCCGGTGCGCACCGCCACCCAAGGCCGAGCCACCACGCGCGACTGCGCAAACCCTCGGCCCGACGCCCGCAGAGCGCCCACGCCGACACCGGCACACAGCAAAAGGCGGACCCGACCCACGCTACGCCCCGGACAAAACTCCACCGCGCCCCAGCCCAGCACGGTGCCCAGCGATCCCCCCGCCAGCGGGGTCGACCGTCCGCCCGCCGCCCCCCCGGCCACCCGAAGGTCGAGCCACGGTACCCAGCCCACCCAAAGCCCCAGCTCCCCCCCGAACCCCGACCGCGGCAACGCCCCGAGGAGCACGTCGGCCTCGGCGCTCAGCAACAGCCGCACCCCCGGCTGGGGCCCACGCTCAGGCTCACGCTCGACCGCATCGACCGGCCCCCACGGGGTCTCCTCGTCCGTGGCGGGTGGCCGCCCGAGGGGCTCGACCCCCGGGTCGGTCTCAGGCTCGGCCGCCGGCGCCAGGGCCTCGAGCACCGCCGCATCCAGGGCCATCGCGATCGCCAGGCCGAGCGCCGCCCGGCGATCGGCACAGTCGGCGGGCGCCGGGGACAGCGTCCGCTCGACGCGGATCTCGCCAGACCGACGCAACACGAACCCCACCGACGTCTCGTCGGCCGTCACCTCCACCGCCAGATCACCCCGCACCTGCGCGCGGCCCAGCCAGGCCGACACGGGCTCGCTCAGGCCCCGCGACAGGCAGGCGTCGTCGGCGGGCACCGTGATCGCCTCGGCCAGCGGCCGGCTCGGGCTCGGGCTCGGGCTCGGGCTCGGGCTCGGGGCCACGGTCAACGCGAAGGCCGACGCCAGCGACACCCACCACGATAGCCCCGGGATCACAGGCCGAGCGTAGCAACTTTGCCCGAAGCACCCCGCCATGCCGCCCGCTATGCCCTAGGTCGGCCTGACGATCGACGCAGCCCACCATCCTCGGCAAGATAGGATAGGGCAGGCCTGCCCTAAGCCTCGCCGTCAGCCAAGGACGCGACACCGTGACACGCACTTCCCTCCCGGGCCCCCGGCTCGTCCTGCTCGTCCTGCTCGTCCTGCTCAGCACCGTCGCCCCGGCGGCCTGCGGAGGCGATGACCGCCCCGCCGCGGCCGGGACCCAGACCGAGTCCACGGGCGACGCATCGACGACGTCGACCCCCTCGACCGTCACCGGCAGCACCACCGGCACCGACGAGACGACCAGTGCCTCGAGCGGACCGCCTCCCCTGCCGCTGCCCAGGGCGACCGACTTCGTGATCACCGTGCAGAACATCTCCGCGACGGGAATGATGCGCTCGCCGCTGTCTGCCGGACTGTGGGTCAACCACGACCCGGGGGCGCTCACCTTGTTCATTCCACAGTGGCCCGACGAAGGTCTGGGCCTGCAAGCGCTGGCCGAAGACGGCGTCCCCGCCCCCCTGGCCGCCGCCCTCACCATGCGCGACGGCGTGCACGACACGGGGGTCTTCGACACCCCCATGGGCGCCGACGAGCCCGGCCCGCTGTTGCCCGGCGACAGCTATCGATTCACCGTGACCGCCGAGCCCATGACCCGCCTGTCGCTGGGCCTGATGGTGGTGGGCTCCAACGATCTGTTCATCGCCCCGAACCCCGAGGGCCTGAGCCTGTTCGGCGGCGGCGGTCAGCCGCTTGCGGCCCGCGACGTCAGCGAGAGCCTGCGAGTCTGGGACGCGGGCACCGAGCAAGACCAAGCCCCGGGCCAGGGGCCCTTCCAAGCCCTCCACGGGGGCAGTCCCGATCTCGGCCCAGCCGAGCCCCCGGTCCCCTCGGTGATCCGCCCCCACCAATCCTCGACCCGCGCGATCCCTCTGGGCCCCGATCTGGTCGAGGTGGTGGTCACCGAGGATCCGCAGACCCCGGGCCGGCTCGAGGTTCGCCTCATCAACATCTCGCAATTCCGGGGCACCATGGTCACGCCCTTGTCATCGCTGGTGTGGGCGCTGCACGACGACTCGGTGACCCTGTTCACCGCGGGCGACCCCGCCCCCGCCGCGCTGCAAGCCCTGGCCGAGGACGGGGACACGGGCCCCTACGACGCCCTCCTTGGCGGCACGCCCGGCGTCGCCGACCATGGGGTGATCCCGGGGCCGATCGCTCCCGGCGGCACCGTGTCGTTTTTGATCACCCCGAGCGCGGAGGCCTCCCGGCTGAGCCTGGCCACCATGGTGGTGCAGAGCAACGACGCCTTTGTGGCCCTGGCTCCCGAGGGCCTGCCGCTGCTGGACGACCAAGGGCCGATCGATGCCGAGGCCCTCACCGCCCGGCTCGCCGCCCAGCTCAGCCCCTGGGACGCGGGCACCGAGGCCAACGAGGTCCCGGGCGCGGGCCGGCACCAGCCGCTGCGCCAGGAGTTCCCGAACACGGGTCCGCCCGAGACGCGCAACCCCACCGTGCACCGCTACGCCGACGTCACCGACGATCTGGCCGGTGATCGGGCCGGCGACTCGCTGGCGGTCACCGTCGACGAGCAGGGGGGCGAGTTCACGCTGACCCTCACCAACGCAAGCGGGCCCACAGCGTTCCCCCGGCAGCTCTCGCAGCTGGTTTGGGTGCTCCACGAGCCTACCTTCGCCATGATCGAGCCGGACACTTTGGCCTCCTCGAGCCTGCGGGCGCTGGCCGAAGACGGCCAAGGCTTCGGGCTCGCGTCCTCGATGTCGTTCCTCCCGGGCGTCGCGACGGCCGCGGTGGTCGACACCCCGATCGGTGCCCGAGCCCCCATGTCGCTGCAGCCCGGACAGTCCTACACGATCGTCGTCACCCCCGACGCCACCCACCGCTCGTTGAGCTTCGCGACGATGATCCAGCCGTCCAACGACACCTTCGCCGCGCTCGAGCCCCCGGGGGTGGCGCTGCTCGATCCCGCGGGGATCCCCCGCCCCACCGCCGCTATAGAGGCGGAGCTCGCCGCCGCGCTGCGGGCATGGGATGCGGGCACCGAGGGCAACCAAGCGGGCGCCGCGGGGGCTGACATGATGCCGGGAAGCTTCCCCAGCGAAGGGCCCAACAACGGGATCGGACTGGTGCTCCCGGCCGCAGACAACGAGATCTGGTCGGTGCCCCCGGCGTCTAGCCTGGTGCGAGTCACCATCGCCCCCGTCGAGCGCTGAGCCCGCACGCCCCCTTCGGAAAGACGGCGCGCTATCGTGTCGACCCCATGATCTGCGCTCGGCTCCATTCGCTGACGATGGGCGTCCTCGCTCTGACCGCGTGCTCCTCGGGCACCCCCACAATCACCAGCGGAGGAGACGACACCACCTCGGGTACGTCCAGCACCGGCCCCGAGATCACCACCGTGGATCCCACGACCAGCGTGGACGACACCACGCCGGGGATGACCGAGCCCGGCACCGCCGACGGCACCCGCGGTGAGTCCACCGGCAGCGACAGCGGCACCACCGCGGCCGGGTGCACCCCCGGCGCCGAGGGCTGCCCCTGCGACGCCGACACCTGCATGGACGATCTGACGTGCGTGGACGGCACGTGCCAGGGCGTGCGGTGCGACCCCGACGTGTTCGAGGACAACGAGGACGAGGACAACGCCTACAACCTGGGCGACATCACCTCCAGCGACGGCGACGGCAGCGTGGTCTCGGCCTCGATCTCGCCGGGCGACGCGGACTGGTTTCGCTACCACGGCGAGGACATCGTCTCGGGCAACGTCGATCCCGCCCGCGAGCTGGTGGCCGCGGCCCCCGTTCGCATGTGCAAGTTCCTCGAGTGCGACAACGGCCTGGACATGACCGAATTCGAGTGCCCCGACAACGCCGAGTACGCGCTGTCACCGATGGCCCGCCCCGGGTGCTGCATCACCGCCAGCCGGGGCGGGATCGAGCTGCCCGATCTCAATTGCACGGACGTGGTCGGCGACGACGCCACGGTATACCTCCGGGTCGACAACGTAGAGTCGGGTTGCGTGAGCTATAGCGTCTCGTACCACTACTGATGACGGGGCGGGCCGCGAAGTCGCCCCCTATGCTCTCACGCCCCAAACCGTACGTTTGGCCCCGCACGTTTGGCCCCGCACGTTTGGCCCCGCCCTCTGAGGACTCGCATTCATGGTCGACTACGTCGGACGGATCTTTCGCCCTCCCTCCGAGGCTCCCAGCTTCCTGCTCCAGGTCACCGTGGGGTGCAGTCACAACCGCTGCGCCTACTGCGACATGTACCGGGACAAGCAGTTCTCGCTCAAGCCCTGGGCGACGATCGAGGCCGACATCGAGGAGGCCGCCGCGCTGGGCCCTCGCTTCCGCCGCGTGTTCCTTTGCGACGGTGATGCTCTCATCATGCCCACCCGCAAGCTGCTGCCGATCCTCCACGCGATCCACAAGCGGCTGCCCTGGGTCGAGCGGGTCGGGACCTACGGCGACACCCGCAGCGTGGGCCGCAAGAGCGTGGACGAGCTGACCGCGCTGCGCGAGGCCGGGCTGGGCATCGTCTACCACGGCATGGAATCGGGCGACGACACCACGCTTGCGCGGATCGAAAAGGGCGGCACCGCCGACGAGTGCATCACCACCGCCCAAAAGCTCCGCGAGGCGGGGATCCGACACTCGGTGATGGTGCTGCTGGGGGTCGGCGGCCAGGACCGCAGCCAGGAGCACGCCATGGCGACCGCCCAGGTACTCAGCCACATGGATCCGCCCTACGTGGGCGCCCTGACCACCACCGTGGTACCCGGCACCCCGCTGGCGCAGGCCGAGGCCCGCGGGGAGTTCACCCTGCCCGGCAAGTTCGACATGCTCCGGGAGCTCCGCGAGATCGTGGCCGGCAGCGAGTTCTCGGCCTGCCGCTTCTCGGCCAACCACGCCAGCAACTACCTGCCGCTGCGGGCCGATCTACCCACAGACAAAGCGCCGCTGGTGGCCATGCTCGACCAGGTGCTGCAGGCCCGCGACGAGCGACTGCTCAAGCCCGAGGCATTGCGCGGGCTATGAGCGGCCCGGCGGAGGCGTCACATCGCCCTCACGCGACGCCCTCGCCCCAGACTCTGATGGCCCCCTAGTCGACTGGCCCCGGGTACTGGGTACTGGGCCGCCTTACTGGGCCGCCTACTGGGCGGCCTTGGCCACCAGTCGCTCCTGGGCCTGGACCACCGTCAGCGCGGTCATCAGCACGATCGAGTCCACGTCGCAGTCGCGCTCGAGCACGGTGACCGGGTGGGCCATGCCCAGCAGCACCGGGCCCACCACCGTCTGGTTGCCCAGCTCCCGCATCATCTTGTAGGCGATGTTGCCCGCGTCGAGGTTGGGGAACACCAGCACGTTCGCCGGCCCCGACAGCGTGGTGAAGGGGAACGACTGCTGCTGCAGCGCGTAGTCCAGCGCCACGTTGGCCTGGATCTCGCCCTCCACCTCGAGGTCCGGCCGACGCTCGCGCAGGATCTGGGTGGCCCGCACGACCTTGTCGACGTCGGGATGCTTGACCGAGCCAAAGCTGGACATGCTGAGCATGGCCACCCGTGGCTGTACGTCGTAGGTGTGGGCGGCGTCGGCGGTGATCTCCGCGATGTCGGCCAGGGCCTCGGCGTCGGTGTCGATCGTGACCGTGGTGTCGGCGAACAGCAACATGCCGCGGTTGTGGTGCAGCACCAGGTACATGCCCGCCGTGCGCCGCACGCCCGGGGCCAGCCCGATGATCTGCAGCGCGGGACGGATCACCTCGGGGTAGTGGGCGTTGACGCCCGACACCAGGCCGTCGGCCCGGCCCTCCACCACCATCATCATGCCAAAGTGGCTGCGCCAGCCCATCTGCCGCCGGGCTTCCTTGAGGTCGACCCCCCGGCGCTGCCGTCGCTCGTAGTAGCGGACCGCATACGTCTCGCGCAGATCGTCGGTTTGGGGGTCGACGATCTCCACCCGAGCGAGATCGATGTCGATCTCGTGGTCGGCCACCACCTGTCGGATCTTCGGCTCGCGCCCCAGCAAGATCGGCACCGCCACCCCCTCGTCCAGCAGGATCGAGCAGGCCCGCAGGATCCGCGGGTCGTCGCCCTCGGGGAACACGATCCGCTGGGGCTGGTTGCTCGCCTGCTTGAGGAAGCGCCGGATCACCGTGGACGACTGCCCCAGCAGGGTGCGCAGGTGCTCGCGGTAGCGATCCTCGTCGAAGTGCTCGATCCCCGCCACCCCGCTTTGGACGGCGGCCTTGGCCACCGCCGGCGCCACCCAGTAGAGCACCCGCGGGTCGAAGGGCTTGGGGATGATGTAGTCAGGGCCAAAGCTGAACTGCGCCCCGTAGGCGAGGTTGACCACCCGCGGCACGTCGAGGCGGGCCAGCTGGGCGATCGCATGGGCGGCCGCGACCTTCATATCCTCGTTGATCGCGGTGGCCCGCACGTCCAGCGCCCCCCGAAAGATGAAGGGAAAGCCCAGGACGTTGTTGACCTGGTTGTTGGTGTCGCTGCGCCCGGTGGCCACGATGGCGTCGGGCCGGGCGGCCTTGGCCTCCGCGTAGGGGATCTCCGAGTCGGGGTTGGCCAGGGCGAAGACGATCGCGCGATCGGCCATCGATTTCACCATGTCGGCGCTCACCAGCCCGCCCACCGAAAGACCCAAAAAGACGTCGGATCCGGCCATTGCCTCGGCCAACGTGCGGGCCTCGGTCTTGCGGGCGAACTGCGCCTTGATCTCGTTCATCCGCTCGGTGCGGCCCTCGTAGATCACCCCCGTGGAGTCGACCATCAGCAGGTTGTCCGCCCGCACCCCCAGGCTGATGAAGAAGCGGGCGCAGGCCACCGCCGAGGCCCCGGCGCCGCTGACCACCACCCGCAGATCCTCGATCCGCTTGTCTTGGAGGTGGGCCGCGTTGATGAGGGCCGCCCCGGAGATGATCGCCGTGCCGTGCTGATCGTCGTGGAACACGGGGATGTTCATGCGCGCCTTGAGGGTCTCCTCGACGTAGAAGCTCTCGGGCGCCTTGATGTCCTCGAGGTTGATCCCGCCGAAGGTGGGCTCGAGCGCGGCCACCACCTCGACTAGCCGCTCGGGATCGCTGGCGTCGACCTCCAGGTCGAACACGTCGATGTCGGCGAACTTCTTGAAGAGCACCCCCTTGCCCTCCATCACCGGCTTGGACGCCAGCGGCCCGATGTTGCCCAGGCCCAGCACGGCGGTGCCGTTGCTGATCACCGCCACCAGGTTGCCGCGCGCGGTGTACTCGTAGGCGGCGCTCGGATCGTCGCGGATCGCCAGGCACGGCTCGGCGACCCCCGGCGAGTAGGCCAGCGACAGATCGCGCTGGCTGGTGAGCGGTTTGGTGGGGACCACCTCGATCTTTCCGGGCCGCCCCTGCACGTGATACTCGAGGGCCTCGCGTCGCCGAACCTTCGCCATCGGGGCGACCCTATCGCGGCGATGGCCCGCGGTCACCATGGCCGGTCACCATGGCCGGTCACCATGGCCGGTCACCATGGCCGGTCACCATGGCCGGCTAACCGCGTACCCTCGAGCATCGATCATGGCGCAGGATCGGCCGCCTCCACGTACACGATGCGCACCCGAGCGCCATAGTCCAGGCACAGGGTGGTCACCGTGCGGTGCACAGACCGGCCGAGGTTGGTCGCGTCCCACACGAAGGGCTACTGACCTGCCCCGGCTGTTCGACCTTGATGGAAAAAGTCCCTCGGCCTTGTCGATCACCGGCACCGGCATCACCGGCGTGTCGGCCCGCAGATCGCGTCGTCGCGGGCTCGACAACAACTGCCCCGTGCGTTGGTCGAGCACGTCCAACTCCATGAAGGTCGTGGGGCAGCCGGTCGTAGGAAGATCGCGTGCTTGGCATAGCGACACTCGCCATACATCACGTCGCGATCGCCCACGGCCCGGTGCAGTGCCTCGCGATGGCACGTGGCCCAGGTCTAGAACAGATCGAAGTCGTAGCGGGGGACCGGTCTCCTGGCCGGTCTCCTGGCCGGTCTCCTGGAGGTCCAACGGAGCACGGGAGTCGAGCGTGGGACGGTCACAAACCTCGATGCCGCCCGATCCACGCGCCACCTCACCGAGGCCATCGGCCCCCAGCGGTGGTCCGTAGACCCCGCCGATCGGAGGGAGAGTGTACCGGCGCTCCCGACGGCAGTGACCGCCGACGAGCCGAGAAGATCCGCAATCTCTGCGCAATAGCGAACACATGCGCCTGCACCCTCGGTCATCACCCAGCCAGTTGCGATCCGAGATACGTTAACTACAGTCTTTGAACAAGCGTTCTGTGTATACTCGCCGGCAACTTCGGGGCGTCGATTCGAAACGATCCGCCTTCTCGCCGAACTCCACCTTCGCGATGAGCAGCACGCGACGCTTGCCTTCCGCCGGCGTACCCGTCGGCGCATCCCACGAACCGTCGGAGCGACCCACGGCCCAGATCGACACGAGCGAGCTCGAGCCGGACGAGCGCGAGATCGAGCTACCCGCCGATGGGATCATCGATGGGCGCTATCGAGTGATCGATCGGGTGGGCGACGGCGGTATGGGCGTGGTGCTGCGCGTGCACGACGAGCGTCTGCGTCGCGAGGTGGCGCTCAAGATCATCCGCCCCCACCTGACCGCCGACGTCGAGCTCATCGAGCAGTTCTTGGCCGAGGCGCGGGCGATGGCCCAGCTGCGCCACCCCAACGTGGTGGAGGTCCACGACTTCGGGCAGTACGGCACGCTCCCCTACTTCGCCATGCGCTTCGTCGACGGGCCCGATCTGCACAGCTGGGTCACCCGCCAAAACCTCCCCCTGCCGATCGACGTGGCGCTGGGCATCATCGGGCAAGTCTGCGAGGGAGTAGCCGCGATCCATGACGCCGGCGTGGTCCATCGGGACATCAAGCCCGAGAACATGCTGGTCGACGCAGGCTTTCGGGTGGTGGTGACCGACTTCGGGCTGGTGCGGCCGCTCGATGAGGTGCCCGAGCAGGCCGCCTATCAGATCACCGGGGGAACCGCGGGGTACATGGCGCCCGAGCTGGCCCAAGAGATCCCGGTCGATCCCGGGCTGGCGCCGCGGGCCGACGTGTACGCGCTGGGGATCATCGCGTACTGGCTTTTGGTGGGGCGGCACCCGTTCATGGCACGCACGCGCACCGAGATGCTCAAAAAGCAGATCGACGCCCCGGTGCCGCTGCCTAGCGACGCTCGGCCCGATCTGCCGCCGGCGCTCGATCCGGTGATCTTGGGGGCGCTGCACAAGGATCCCCGCCAGCGGACCACGGACGCGCGGATGCTCGCCGACCAGCTCCGCGAGGCGCGTCAGCGGATCGGCCGGCCGCAGGCCCGGGTGGTGGTCGTCGACGAGGACGAGAACTGCCTGGCCTGGATGCACGACGTGCTGACCGAGACCCTCCCCGACGCCGAGGTGGTCTGCGTGGCCGACAGCAGCCGGGCGCTCGACGTCATCGAGGACGGGCCGCCCGCGCTGGTGATCACCGCGCTGGAGAACCGAGGGGTCAGCGGGCTGGAGCTGTCGGCCACGCTGCGCGGGAGCCCGAGCACGCAATCGGTCCCGCTGGTGGTGGTCTCCGCGATCGGAGGAGCGCCCGAGTGGCAGGCGCTGTGGCGCATTGGCGTGCAGGGGTTCCTGCTCAAGCCGCTGGTGCGCGAGGCCTTCGTGCCTCAGGTGCGGGGGCTGCTGCCGCGGCCGGGGGCGCTGTCGGCCATGGGCATGCGCAAGGTCGGGTCGTTCGTGCGGTGAAGGGGGTGCTGGGATGGACATGGTGCGCGGACATGCTCGTCCGCGCACTACGTCTCGGACGCTCTTTACCTCATGCCTCATGCCGTCGAGAACGACTCAAGACGATGAAGGATGCAATCCGAGAGCGTCTTGGCGTCGACAGACCCCGGGAAATCTTTGATCTGCGTGGTGATGAGCTCAAGGAGCAAGCCATCTGGGAGACTGGGCTCGCCAATACGCATCGGCAGACGCTGGCGACCGGAGTGACGGGCAAATACGAGTTCTTTCTTGACCCACCGACTTTGTGCACTGTGCTCGGTCAGGATCGCGGCGACCAGAGTCGCTTGCTTGATTCTGCTTGCGATCGCCTCAAGGTAGTCGACCCCGCCGAGAGTGTCTTGATCCCAGAAAACCGCAACGCCCGCCGCGCGCACATGGTGGACCACCTCACGCACCAACGCGCTGTCACGTCGCGAATACGTAATGAAGAGAACCGTTTGATCATTCACTCCAGATAAGCCCGAATCTTCGACATTAGGGGGAATATCGATGACCGCCGGTTCACGAAGTACGGATCTTGGGTTTGGTGATCGATCTGTCATGTCTTGTCCCAGACAGCAAGACAAATGCCAAAATACATGGGCCTGAAATCCAATCGCATTTGACCATGAATGGATTCCACTATTATTCCAATTGGATAGTTCGACACATCTGTAACACCGTGAGCCAGTTTTGCCCCAAAAAGACCCAAAACCAGACACAAAATCAGTCGGTTCTTTGACAATCCAACAAATGGCCCGAGACGGGACTTTGACGCTCTATAAAATGTAGCCCAAAAAAACACAATAGCCGACAGCACCGATGCTGTCGTACCCTGGCACGAATATGCCATAATACATTTGGGTCATAATTCCTGAAGACACCGAGCCACGGTTACGCCCCCGCACACCGTAGCCACGACAGATGACAAAGAGTGTGAGACGACTTAGCAATCAGCTCGCAACTACGTAAGAACGTTCAAACGCGTCCCCCTGTCAATTCGTCAAAACTCACAACAAAGCGACCCAAACGTGAAATTTTGCCAAATCTTTGATTTTGCGTCACACACACCTTGGGAATTTCTCTTTTCCTGAGACCCCTGATAGCTGGAGAGTTCATGAGCAAGGGTGAGCCGGGCGAACTAGGTGAGGCCGATCCAAAATTCGGCCCCAACAAACCGCCCCAACTGGTCGCCGCTACAACTCCACCACCGCCGCCTGAAGAAGAGCGGAGTTCGAATGAGCAACGACCAACTCGGATTCCGCCTATTCAATCTAGGATCTTCCTTTCATACTCTTCGCCTCAACGAAAGCTGGCCGAACGCCTGGCGATCGCCCTTCGCTCAGAAGGTCACGAAGTGTTCTTCGACCGTCATAAGTTATTTCCAGGAGACGCTTTTCACGCGAAGATCCGCGAGGAGATCCGACAGGCAGATCTGATGGTATTCTTGATCAGCCCCCAATCGATAGACACTGACAGTTATGCTCGGACTGAGCTGAAAGTCGCCGAACTCGAGTGGCCATCACCGGCTGGCCGAATCATCCCGGTGATGGCCGAAGCAACATCGCTCGAAAGTGTGCCTGCATTCCTGAGCGAGGTCCAAATGATCGACGCGGGTCGCAACATCATAGCAGAGGTTACTTACGCAGTCGACCGGCTTTCACGATTCAAGATCAGGTTAATAGATATAGATACAGATGCGGAAGAAACCAGAAAAAGAACCGAAAAAGCGCAAAACAAGACAAAGCTATTATTCTGGTTCCTAGCCATAGCAATAGCCTCAATGCTTGGCATAATAGTAGGAGTAGTGATCTCAGACACCGGAGAAGAAGGAGTATTCTTCGCAACATCCGAACACTCCAAACAATCCTCTGCCAAAGGCGCCTCTGATGGAAAAGCCTCTGCTGCTTCAAAGAGCGATTCAACCAAGAGGAGACGCAGTGACATCGACAACGCGCCGCAACCTGCTGCTGACGATGGGATGCTCATAGATGACGATATGCTCCAAGTCGATGAGAATGACCACAATGAAGCCGACGCCGCCGGGCGTGCTCCCCAACCATCATCATCATCCATAGACAACACTCCTTTGCTACCAGCAAGACATACGCCCAAGGCATCCAAGCCAAAAGCGACGGTCTTCATCAACGCCTTCCCCGGGATGCAAGGGGCCCAGGTCAAAATCGGCTCTTCGGTAATTACGATTCCAAGCTCAAACAAAAGCAAAAAGAAGCTAAATCCAGGGAGGAAGAAGGTCTCCTGGCGTCCAAATTCTAGGTCCAGGTGGCAGCCAGTTGGCTCAGTGAATCTTCGCCCGAGCTCCGAAGTGACATATTTTCTCTCAAAAGCGAGGGGTCTCGTTCAACGATAGAGCACAAACTCGGTACACCAGCATGAAGTACCGAAGTACATCTAACAGGACTCATCGAGCGCTGGTCACCTCAGCCAACTCTGTTCTAGAAAGAAAATAGGCTCTGAACGACGTTTGGGTTTTTCATCCGTCGCAGGTTGCCCGTTCGGGCGGTGCCGAGCTGAGCTGAGCTGAGAACGCATATCCAGTTGCTGCGGTGGTTCCAGTGGCTCCTGCTCACGTCCCCCGCTCACCTTGCCGTAGGCACGCTTGCGCACCTCACCCTATCGTAGACCATCAGCCACGTCTGGCCCAGTCCGATACAACGTTCGACTCAGGCTGACCCCGCCCTCTCGAGCACCGACAGCCAGTGAGGCAACCCCCCACTCCTCCACCTGACCCCCTGAACGTGGACGCCGGTGCCAACTCGTTCTCCCCCAGTGCCCGTATCCGTCTCCGATGCGCTTCCTTCGGAAATCGCGCAGGCTTTTGCGCGTATCCCGTCCTCGGTGCGCTACACTCGACGACACATGGACCCCAAGCCCCCGCCGGGCGAGTCTCGGCTCGCCCTTGCCAACTCCGGCTCCGCGGCATCTGTACAGCTGCCGGGCACTTCCACGACGCGAACTCCGGCCTACCACGACGATCGCCTCGTCCCACCGGAGACCCGTGAGGAGATCGTGCGAGGGCACCGGCTTCAGGCGCTGCCGGCCAATCCCGAGCATGGCGACGAGCACACCGAGGTCACCTACGTGATCCGATCCCACGCCGCCACGGGCTATGTCGTGTCCACCGACCTGCTCACCCGCGCCAGCGATGACTCGGACTTTGCCACCGACACCTGTGTTCGCCGCGGCGGCACCGACCCTCGCACCGGTGACCGCTACCTCGAAGAACTCGCATTCGAGGTCGTCAATGAGCAATCGGTTGGTTCGATCACCGAGCGCGCCAAAGCACTCACCGAACAAGGAGTGCGTCGCCTGATCGCCATATTCGTCAAGAAAGACGAGATCTGCGAGTGGTCGGCGGACGAGAATCGATGGATCCCTCTGGACCTCGACGGCGAATTAGAGGATCCGACGCTCGTACGTCCCGTACCCGTGCGTGCCTTGTTCGACGCCGCCAAGGCCGATGACTCGATGGTGGATGCCCTCGAGGCCAAGAACAACCCCCGACTCGCCGAGATCAAGCGCAAGGTCCACGAAGACGGGCGTCGCGAGGGGTTGCTCAAGGCCATCGAGACCGCATGCGAGCTTCTGGACATCCCCGTGGGTCCACAGCAGCGGGCACAGATGCTCACGCGGGACTCGACCGGCCTCGACGCGCTACTCGAGTACGTCAAGACCGAGCGCCGCTGGCCGTGAGCTCGGCTCGTACGGACGAGAACGCCAGCCTCCCCCGCTCACCACAGGGCTAGCGCTTGCTCCATGCGCGCGTCCATGCGCCGCGCCACGATCCGCCGTAGCGGGGCACGGTCGGCGACCGTTCACCGAGCATTCCTCGGGTTCTGCACCGTTGCTTTACATCCGCGGTGCACGCTGTGATCCGTAGACCCGCGCCGTCCATGCCCCCGATCCGACGGCTCACCGGCGGACCGGGCCCGATCGGAGAAATGAGCCCCCCCAAGCCCCTACTGAGCCGGCATGCTCGACAGGCCCGTCCTCAGATCGACCGACGATGCACCCCTCCCCGACCCCACCCAGATCCAGCCCGGGCGCGTCCGCTGCCGCTTGCGCGAGCTCCGTGCCCCCCCACGGTCGGGGCAGACGGCCCCCCTGGGCGCTCCTTTTGCAGATCGCCGTGCTGCTCGCGAGCTGGGCGGCGCTCCACCGGGAGGCGCTGGCGGATCTATGGGCCACCGTCTCCCCGAGCGCGCTGCGCATGAACCTCGTGCTGGGGGTGGGGCTGCTCGGGCTGGTCGTCTACCGCGGGCGCTCGATCGAGCTTTGCCCCGCGCTGCGCCCGATCCCGCTGATGGTCGTCCTGCTGTGCCTGCTCGTGCAGCAGGGGCTGCTGGTCCACCTCGACATCGATCTACTCAGCGGCCTGTGCCTGGTCGCCGGCGCCTGGGGCCAGTTGGGCTTGCTGCTGCCCCCCTTGCGCTGGCGCCAGACCCTGCCGCTGGCGCTGGCCACCGCGTGCATCTTGCCCCTGGGGCCGGCCCTCGATCTCTACCTCGGCTTCCCCTTACGCCTCGCCACCGCCACCCTGATCCACGCCGTGCTCGAGCCGCTTTCGCTCGGCCCCGGCACGGCCGAGACGATCGTGGTGCTCGAGGGCGCCGGGGTCCAGATCGATCTGCCCTGCAGCGGCGTCCGCAGCCTGTGGAGCGGGGCGCTCTTGTGGACCGCGGCCACCTTCATCGAGCGCCGACGCATCGACGGGCGCTGGGTGCTGGCCGGAGCCTTGTTCGCCGGGCTGCTGGTCGCCCTCAACGCCGCGCGCGTCCTCGCGCTGGTGCTCTTGCACAGCTTCGGCCCGCCGGTGGCCATGGAGATCCTCCACGTCCCGCTGGGTCTGGGAGCGTTCGCCACCGCCGGCGTGCTCGGCTGGGCCTTGCTGCGTTGGCTGCCGCCCGCGCCCTGCCCCGACCCGGCGACGATCGATTCCGGCCCGCCTCGGGCGCCGCGATCGCTTTGGGTGCTCGCAGCGGTGCTCGTGGCCCTGGCCGCGCTCCCGAGCAACGAGCCCGCCGTCGGATCGGCCCTGCGGGTCCTCGCTGCGCCCGAGCCCGCGATGGAGCCCCTGACGCTACACCCCGACGAGATCCGGCTGCTCGAACAACGACACGCGCAGGCCGCCGGCAAGTGGCGAT
Organism: Myxococcota bacterium; assembly: GCA_039194325.1. Taxonomy (GTDB): domain Bacteria; phylum Myxococcota_A; class Polyangia; order Nannocystales; family Nannocystaceae; genus Paraliomyxa. The sequence goes on along the minus strand of JBCCWC010000049.1, from coordinate 25,612 downwards.
TTTCGTGGGGTCCACCCACCCACGATCGATCCAAGAGCCCGCTGCGAGGCCAGCTGGTGATGGTGCTCAGCCGCTCCTGGCGCTCGCAGCATCGCCCCGACATCTGCCACGCCGCCCACGGGCGAACGGTCGATCGCGAGGAGCCCGTGCTGCTGGCCCCCCAGATCCCTGCCCGCCGGCTGCTGTTGCGTCACACGGGCGATGACGGCGAGTCGATCGCCTACTACTGGTTTCAGTCCGCCGAGCAGACCACCAACGAGTACGGCACCCGGATCTGGGCCGCGCTCGACGGCCACGCCGAGCCCTGGATGATGGTCTCGGTGATGCTCGACACCCCCCCCGATCCCGACGACCCGCGCCTGCGGGACCTCCTGCTGGCCGTCCATGCTCACGCGCACGCCCAGCTCGATCCTTCGACGACCCTCGCCCAGGCCTCCCCATGAACGAGCGACGCCCTGCCCCCGATCACCCGCCCCCCCCCGGTCCTCGGCCCGATCCCGTGCCCCGGACCGAGCCCGAACGCGACCCCGAGCCCGATCCCGGCTCGAGCACCCCGCCTCCCTCCTCGTGGTCGTGGCGAGCCGGGCTGCGTCGCGCCTTCGCGCCCCGGGTGCTGATCCACGTCTTGTTCTGGTCGTGGCACGCGGTGTGGCTGCTCGGGGTGGTCTTCGGCCTGGTCCCTCACGTACTGCCCGATCTGCTGGTCGACACCTTCGAGGGGCAGGTTCCTTGGGGGATCACGCTCAGCGCGGTAACCCTGGCGCTTTTGCCCTTGGCGACGCTGGTGGGCGGCTGGCGGCTGCGCCACGACCACTGGCGGCTGTTTCGCCTTTTCTACGGGGTCGGCGGGGTCGCGTTCAGCCTGCTGCTGTTTCGCCTCTTCTTCATCCGCGAGGCCACCCCCGGGGTGCAGCTTTTGCTGGGCACGCTGGCGGCCGGAGCCGCGTTCTACCTGGCCGAGCTGTTCGGGGGATTGCGACGCTTGGGCCGAGGGGCGGCAATCGTGCGGATGGTCGGCAACAGCGCCCTGCTCATCATCGGCGTCTACGCCGGGGTCACCCTGGGCCTTTATGCCGTGCCGACCATCATCCTGACGATTCCCGAGATCTTCGAGGCCATAGGCCACGCGCTGACCCATGGCCGGTGGCTGCGCCTTGTGACCTACTCACCCTTCATCTTCGTCTTCTTCGTCTTCGTGCTCTATAGCTTCACCCTCCTGCTGGGGCTGCCCCTGGCGGTGGCCGTGCTCTACACCCGCGGCTACGTACGAGGGCTGCGGGCGTGGAGCATGCAGCGGCCCTGGGTCGCGGGCGTGACCATCACCGCCGCGACGATCGCTCTTTGGCTGGTCGCGTTCGTCGGGCTGTCTACCCAGCCTCAGCCGGCCGCGTTCGCGCGGCTGGCCGAGCGCCCGGGCAGCATCGCCGCGCAAGAGGACCACCTCGCGCACGCCGAGTCGATCCGCGACGGGCTGGTCAACGCCTACCTCGCCCCGCATCGCTACTGGGGCGCCCGAGGGGGCAACGTGCAGCTCGCCCGCCTCTACCGCGAGGCCTTCGGCGCCTCGGCCGACGTGATGGGCCCCCAGCACCTATTTAATGCCATGGCCGCGCCGCTGCTCTACGACGGCGACGACATGGCGGCCGACCGAGCGCGGGCCGAGATCCGCTACGAGCAGTTCTTCGATCGACCCCTTCAGGACGGCGAGCGCGACGAGGTGCTCGACGCGGTCTCGGCCACCTACGATCGCACTCAGGCCGAGGCCGGGCTGCTCGACGTAGGGCAGCGCAAGGTTCGGCTCACGCAGCAGGATCTACGGATCGAGGTCGACGGCGATCTGGCACGCGTTTCCCTGCACGAGATCTATGTCAACCAAACCTGGGAGCAGCAGGAGATCTTCTACTACTTCAACCTGCCCGAGCACGCTGCGGTGACCGGCCTGTGGCTGGGCGACACCGAGGACTCACGCACCCGCTTCCCCTACGTGGTCGCCCCGCGGGGGGCGGCCCAGCAGGTCTACAAGGAGCAACGACAGCGGCGGGTGGATCCCGCGCTGCTCGAGCAGGTCGGGCCGCGGCAGTACCGGCTGCGGGCCTTCCCGATCCCGCCTCGAAACCGACGCCAGGGGGGCGTGGCCCCGCCGATGCACCTGTGGATGGAGTGGACCGTGCTCCACGACGGCACCGGCTGGCCCACGCCCCAGCTGGCACAAGCGCGCAACGTCTACTGGGATGAACAGACCCAGCGGACCTTCGACGGGGCACCCACCGAGCACGAGGGCTGGCTGCCGCCGCGGATGCGGGGCGACGCGGTGGCGCGCGAGCATCGAATCGATCTGGGCGGATTTCGAGTGACGGCCGAGCCGGCGAACACCACCCCGGCGTGGCCCACCGGGCGCCTGGCCGTGGTGCTGGAGACCTCGCTGAGCATGAAGGCGCACGCTCCCGAGGTGGATCGGGTCCTGTCGCGGCTGGTCGATGAGGGGGTAGCGGCCGATCTCTACCTCGCGCCCTCGCCCTACGGCGCCCAAGAGCCCCGCCGCATCGCCCTGGGGCCGGTCGAGTCTCCGGTCGAGCCGCCGGTCGAGCCGCTGGCCTCCCCGCACTACTACGGCGGCCACACCCTCGTCGGCGCGCTGGCCCAGTTCGATCGCCTGCGCGGCGACACCCGCTACGCCGCGATCCTCGTGCTGAGCGACGAGGGCTCGTTCGCCCTGCTGCAAGACGAGGCCTCTGCGGAGGCGCCGGGGCGCGGCCGCCCGCCCCAGCCTGGCGTGCAGACCCTCGTCACCGAGCACGCCCGCGACCTGCGGCGGGCGGCGGCCGCCGTGGAGACCGTGGACTTCGACGCTCCGGTGTGGCTTCTTCACTTCGGGGGCCTGCCCCACGCCTACCGCGACCAGGTGGGCGATCTACTCCAGCGTACCCACGGCGGCGTAGCCACCGATCTCGACGACGTGCTCGCTCGCCTCGGCGACGGGCCCGTCGACGGCTATCGCTGGCGCTTCGAGCCCCGTCCCGCGACCGAGCCCGACGAGCCGGGCGAGGCCGCCTTCGCCCCGCTCGCGGCCCGGGCCCTGGTCGGCCACCTCGCGCAAGCGCTTGATCTGCAGACCCTCGAGGGTCTCGATCGGATCCACGAGATCGCCGTCCAGGCCGGCATCGTGACCTCCTGGTCGTCCATGATCGTGCTGGTCAACGACGCCCAGCGCGAAGCGCTACGACGAGCCGCCGCGGCCGAGGATCGCTTCGACCGCGAAGCCGAGAGCGGCACCGAAGCCACGACGACCCCCTTCGCCGCGCTGGAGCTAGCCGCGACCCCCGAGCCCGAAGAGTGGTTGCTGCTGGGCCTGGTGCTGCTGGCAGTGATCTGGAGACTGCGATCACTGCGGCGTCCGGTCCTGGCGGGGACCCCGGCGTAAGGCCACAGTCGAGCCACCCGCTCGAGCCACCCGCTCGAGCCACGACCTCATGGCCCAAAGGATCCATCCGTCCAAGAACGAACCAGCAAGACCCCGAAGGAGGCTTGTTCGAGGCTGCTCCATTCGCCTGGACGATCGCCCCTGCTCGATGCCTCGAGCAGCGATTCGCCCGAGCGCACCCAAACGACCACCGCCATAGAATAAGATACGACTCAATGCATGGCGCCGGGCGATGGAGCGACCCCAAGCAGCACCGATGACCCCGCGCGACGACGACCTCAGCGACTCTTGGGCCTTCGCGTGTCCGCCGGGTGGTGTGGACAGCGAGATGATGAAAAACCACATCGCCGAGCAGTTGTTCGGCGCCAAGTCCGGCCCAGTACGGATCGGCCGGTTCGAGATCCTCGAATCGGTGGGTGCCGGAGGCATGGGCGTCGTGTACCGCGCGCAAGATCCTACACTCGAGCGCCAGGTGGCCCTCAAGCTGCTGCATCCGCTGACACCAGGCGACGACGACGAGCGCTCCCGACTGGAACGGGAAGCCAAGGCGCTGGCCCGGCTCTCGCATCCCCATGTCGTGCAGCTCTACGAAATGGGCGAATACGACGACGGCTTGTTCCTCGCCATGGAGTATATCGAGGGCGTCTCGCTGCGCCGGTGGCAAAACGACGCACGACGTGACTGGCACGAGATCGTCGAACTCTATCTACAGGCCGGTCGCGGGCTCGATGCGGCCCATGCCGCCGGTCTGGTCCACCGCGACTTCAAGCCGGCGAATGTGCTCGTGGGCCGCGATGGGCGGGCCCGCGTGGCCGATTTCGGGCTGGCGCGCGGGCCCGGGCTCGCCGGAGAGTCGAATCGCTCAGGCCAAGCCTCTACGGTGCCGTACTCGGGGGAAGGGTCGTTGACCGGCACCGGAGTCCGGGTCGGGACCCTCGCGTATATGTCCCCCGAGCAGCACCAGTGCGAGCCGGTCGATGCGAGCAGCGATCAATTCAGCTTTTGTGTTGCACTGTGGGAGGCATTGTTCGGCGCACGCCCGGTGGCGGATCAGCCGGCGAGCAAGGACCCTCGGGCCCTGTCCAGCCCGGTCGCGATCCCCCGCACGGTCCACGTGCAGATCGTAGCGGCGCTGGTTCGAGGCCTACGGCGCGCTCCCGAGGAGCGCTGGCCGAACATGAGCACGCTGCTGCAAGCCCTCGCCGATGCCCGACGGCCGACCTCCCGGCGGGGCCCGCTCGTCGTCCTCGGCGGCATCGGTGTGGTCGCGGCGCTCGGCTGGTCCCTCGCGAGTGCAAAACGACCCGCGATCTGTGACGCTCTCGATGCGCTCACCCCGACCAGTCCACGGACACGAGAGGCCGGGATCCAGCGCATCGCGCACAAGCTCCCGATCGACGGTGGCGATCGGGTGGCGCACTCGGTCAACACCGTGCTCGCCGAGCATGCGACGCGATGGACCGACGCCGCGGATCGCACCTGCCAACGAGCCCGCCGCAGCGAGCCGGTCTCGCCTCGGGGGGAGTGCCTGACTCGCGTCGCCCAGCGCCTCGAGAACGTGGGCAGTGTCTTGGAGCACAGCCCGGGCGCCCTGATGGGGGCCCACGAGGCCCTGTCGATGCTGATCCCTCCCGAGATCTGCGAGCGCGATCCCGACCTCGTGCTCCGCGATTTCGACAATACCCTCGACCACGATGTGCTGCTCGCACTGACCCGCGGACAGATCCTGACCGCAGCCGGAGACTATGAGGGCGCCCTCGAGATCTACAAAAGCCTCGAGAACTACGACCACCTCGAACCCGACGACGAGACGAGCACTCTGCGATCCCGCGTCGAGCTCGGGCTCGGCGAGGTGTTTCGACGCCGCGACCAGTTGCCCAACGCGCAGCACCACCACGAACGAGCGGTCGAGCAGGCAATGAAAGTCGATAGCCCCGGCATCCTGGCCCCCGCTTTGGCGGGCCTGGCATGGATCCAGGCCCACCAAGGACGGCACGAGCAGGCAGACCTGCTGGCGCGCCAGTGCCTGGCGGCGCAGGCCCGCAACGCCATCGCCCAGGCGTGGAAGGTCGACTGCATGCTCGCCAAGGCCCTGGCTATCTACTCGGCCGAAGACCGAGCCCCCGCCGCCTTGCAGCTGCTGCGAGAGGCCTTGGACACGGAGCACCCGCTCTTCGCCAAGCAGCACCCCGCCCATAGCCGCCTGCGTCGAACCATGGCCAACATCCAGGCCGACGTCGGCCAGGTCGACGAAGCGCTATCGATCTACGAGAGCGAGCGCCAGCACTACCTGGGCATCTATGGATCTGAACACCCCCTGGTGGTCGAGTTGGACTTCGACATCGCGCTGCTAGACCACGAACAAGGTCGTCACGAGGACGCGGTCGCCCGCCTCGGGACCGTGATCCGCGGCTTGGAGCGCATCCACGGACCCTCGAATCGGGTGGCCAAGGCACGAGTCGTGATGGCCCTCGCGCTGGCGGCCCGAGGCGAGTCGGACCGCGCCATGGTCCACATCGACCGCGCCATCGAGCTGCAGGCCGAGCTCTCACCCGAGCACCCCGAGCGCGGCCTGGCCCTCACGCACGCGGCCCTGCTGTCTCAGGCCCAAGGCAAGCTGCCAAAGACCCTCGACTACTACGAACGGCTGGCGAACGCCTACGGCGCGCACGCGCTCGGGGACCGCAGCCTCGTGTGGCTCGACATCGCCTACTATCGCTGTGTATTGAACAATTGCGAGCGCGCCACCGAAGCCCTCGACCGGGTCGATCGGGACACCGTCGCCATCAGCGGCGACGAGGTCCGGCTCAGTGTAGACCTCATCTACGCCCTGGATGCGCTCAGCCAGGGAGACACCACCTACGCGCGCAACTTCACCGAGCAGGTGCTGCGGCAGCTGGAGCGGCAGCACATCGCGAACGCCACGGCCTTCGAGGCCGAGGCCCGCTGGATCCTGGCGATCATCGCGTGGCGGTCTGGCGACGAGCCAAACGCCCGGCGCCAGGCCTCGCGCGCGCTGCAGGTCGCGGAGGGTGAGGCGCTGAGCATGCAGGTGATGCGATTGCTCGAGCCGGCGCTATTCGACGAGGCCCTTCGAGATCGGGGCCCGGCCCAGTAAGCCTCGCACCGGCGACCATGCCCCATGACTGCGTCGAGCAGGGAATCCTGACAGGCAAACGCTTACAATCGCTGTCCTCTCGAGTTCGCGCGTTCACGAGCAAAAAAGCCTAACGGGTTCGCGTATGCTGACCACTACCAGATCGGGCGAGGTCATCGGACTTCGGCACACGGAGGTGGTCGAATGAATCAGACGAAGTATTGCTGGCAAGGCGGACGAAAGATCACGCTCGAGTCCATTCCGGATCAAATGCTCATCGAGGCCCGAGGGATCGACGATGCGCTCGAAGTCTGCACCAAGCTCGATATCCACCCCCAGATGGTCACCGAGCAAGCCGAGGGTCGAGTGCGGGTACGGCTGCGGGGCGATCTGGAATCGGCGATGGAGCGTATTCGACAGGAGCGCATCGCTCATCATGTCTATACCAACTCGGGTCAAGTCGAGGCGGAGGTGCTCCCCACCGACAGCTTCTTCTTGAAGTTCGACGAAGGCGTGACCTCGTTGCAGATGCGCGAATACCTGCGCAAACACGAGCTCGAAAAGATCGAGCGCGTTCGAGACCGTACGCTGCTGGTTCGAGTCACCACAGGGACCGGCCGCAACTCCATCCGCATGGCCAATGCCTCGGCGGAGGACCCGATGGTCGTTTCGGCAGAGCCCAACTTGCTTCGAGATCTCACCCCATGGTTGCCCGACAGAGCGATCCCCGATCCACTGGCCCTGCGACAGTGGCACCTGCACGTATCGGACACCGCCCACCCCTTGCTCGCCGAGCGGGCCGGGATTGACGCGCACGGAGCGTGGGCGATCACGATGGGTCGACGAGATGTCGTCGTCGCAGTGGCCGACGATGGCTTCGACCTGACGCACCCCGACCTTCGCGGGCCGGGCAAGATCGCAGGCACGCTGAACCTCTCGGCGCGAGGGCACGGGATTGCGGTGGACTCCAATGTCACCCCCCGCGCCGGCGACTACCACGGGACCCCGTGTGCCGGAGTGGCCGTCGCCGAAGCCAATGGCGAGGGAACCGTCGGGGTGGCCCCAGGCTGCGCCCTGCTGGCAGTCCGCTTTCCGCTGCGATTCACTGATTTCCAGCTGATGATGATGTTCCGCATGATTTCGACGAGGGCAGACGTGGTGTCGTGCTCATGGGGCTTCGGACCGACCGATCGGCCCATGAATCTCGCACTCCAAGAAGAGATCGCACAGTTGTCGCGAACGGGCGGTCGTCGTCAGCGCGGGCTGCTCTTTTGCGTGGCCGCCGGCAACAACAACTGCCCCGTCCGGGACCTCGATAACACCCATACCTACAAGTTCTTCGACCACGAGGGCAAGCTACGCTCGTACTCCCGGTCGATCGATCGCTGGATCGCCGCTCACGAGGACGTGGTCACGGTGGCGGCGACCACGTCGCTCAAAAAGCGGGCCGGCTATTCTTCGTGGGGCCGCTCGATCAACGTGTGTGCGCCTTCGAGCAACGGAGACGACCTCCGCCGCGTCAATACTCGAGGGCTGGGCATCACCACAATCGACAACGAGGGGCTCGACACCCCCGGTCTATCGCCGGATTCTCACTATACGCATGGATTTGGTGGAACCTCGAGCGCCACGCCGACCGTGGCCGGGGTCGCCGCCCTGGTGTTGTCGGCAAACCCCACACTCAGCGCCCTGGAGGTGCGAGACATTCTCGAGCGCACGGCCGACAAGGACTTGTCACTGGTCAGCGAGACGCCGATCAACAGCACCGGTGAGTTCGACGACAACGGATTCAGCCAATGGTTCGGGTTCGGCAAGGTCAACGCTCGTAGGGCCGTGGAGATGGCAAAGGCGAAGGCGACCGACTAAAGAGGCCGGCTCAATACGACCGGCTCAGAAGCTCAGGGGGTCGAGGCCGTGGCACAGGTCAACCTCGCCCTGAGCAACGCGCAATGCACCATGAAGTGGGTACCTGCCGAGAACTATCACCCTAAAAAATGGCAGGATGAGGTTCAGGATGAAGTTCAGGATGAGGCGATTGGTCAACTATGCGACAATCTCGACTTTCACCGCCTTCGTGATTGGCACGATAGGATGTCAGGCTCCATCCTCCTCGCTGGAGCCCAGACGAGCAACGAGGCACTCACGACCCCCAACAATGGCAGCACTTTCGCCCGAAGCCGATCCTACCGACGAAATGACCTGCGTCGACTCTACCAAGCAGCCAACCACCGAAGAAAGTCCTGCCGAGCGGACCACGACTACGAATACGACCCTGCCCCCACTACCCACTGGCTGTGAGTATCGAGCACCGAGCCAATGTCTCCGTTATTGCCGTGAGACTCGTGAAGGTGGGCCGATCCCAAAGACCATCCACGGCTGTGATAACCGCATACTGGTCAAGGACCGGGTGCCCGTGAATCATCAAGATTTATTGGACACCGTAGTCCTGCTCACCACCGACGAATTCCTGGAACCAGACCCGGACAACGCGTCTTACGACTTTCGGAGATCATCGCTCCAGCTCTACAAAGAGCTGAACAACAACGAGCAAAATGGTGGCTGCGGAGAGAATACCTACCTCTGTCTATGCGAGCCGTTCCAGAACGAGACGGTCATCCGCAACAAAGACACGGATAACGAGGAGGTGTGGCGCTGCACCGGAGTAATGGTCGCGAACAACCTGGTGCTGACCGCATCTCACTGCATCGGCTCTTTGAAGGAGCGATCTCACGACCTCATAGCCATCGCCGGAGTACGAGACTTTACCCAGCCCATCGCCCACGCCAACCGACGGGAAGTCAAGGAGATCATCTACCGAGAATATTGGGGTGAGGTAAAGGACGACGGCCGTGATCTCGTGCTGTTGCGATTGGAACCGGACCTCAGCGGCACCAGGCCATCGGCCGAGGTCAGCAGTCGGCCACTCGAACTGGGAGACGGCCTGTTCACCATCGGGTTTCCTCGGGGGCTGCCGCTCACCTTCGCGGGTTGTGCACAGGTCGCCAAATGCCACAAATTCTCGGCCTTCAGCAATCTGGATGCGATGTGGAGCAACTCGGGCTCTCCCGTCTTCGACCTGCAAGGCAAGCTCGTAGGCATCATCGCCAAGACGGGATCCATCACCAGAAGGGTCCGAAGACGACACAGAGCTCCGTGCTGTCAGTTCGAGCGGCGAAAAGATAAGAAACACTTCACCGTATTCAGCAAGATCACTCATCTTCAAAACATCATAGATTTTTACGATCGCAAGAAATAGAGACAACGACATCACCTCAAGAAAAAGCGACAATGGCGACAATCACACTACTAGACCCAAACCACACGTCGATCAGCGGATGCGTATCGGGCGGAGATACGGTAACCCTGGAGTTTCGTCGAAAAACCTCCACCACCAACGAACTCCACTGTTCGCATACCGAGATTGAAGAAATAGAGGTCACCGCGAGTCGATCCGATCCGATTTCTACCCTGAAGGTGGTGCTGGAGGACGACGGTAAGATCCCGACAATCGATAGCCTCTCAGGCAGAGTCGTGTCCGGGGGGAGATTCGACGCCGGAGCGACCTGGCGCGTGGACACGCCGGCCACCAACGACACCACGCAGACCTTCGAGGTCCCCGCGGCCCCAGCGGTCGGAGCCAGTGATCGCGAGGTGGAGTGGGTCGCGATCGTCGACGAGGCACCGGGCGTGAAGCTCACCGTCAAGATCAAGCGGCTGGCCACCTGACATCGCGATTTCACCCACACAGCATCACCCACACCAACAGGAGACAAGACAATGCGAGGACTCTCCCGACAATTCCGTCGCCGGGTCGCCGACGACCTCGAGATGTTCACCAATCAACCCTTCACCAGCCCGCTGACCTTGGGGGACATTGGCAGTATCGAGCAAGGCCGGTTCGAGACATCGACCGCTCCCACGCTGCAAAGCCTGGGGATCTCCCCAGGTAGCTCCCTGGCGGGACCGGAGTTCGCGATCCGCTGGCTCTCCAACCGACAAGGCACGACGACCCTGACGGTCAAGGCCATGGGCACTCCCCCGGTGGCCGGCCTTGCCGAGGCCGAGACGGGGCTCCACCTCCAGTTCGGGCGCAAGGGCAGCTACTACTTCGAGGCCAAGGACGCGGTGATCTCTCGCATCGAGCAAACACCCCGGCTCCACCGCGAGATCGCACAGGCGCGTCGACAGGGGCGGATCTCCCGGCACGACCGGATCGTGATGGAGGTTTGCCAGGCGCGGCGCGCCACGCTGTTCATGGCACAGACCCGAGGAGCCGAGCTGACCTTGTCCGCGAGCGCGGCGTTCACCTCGATCGTCGATACGGAGGTGACCTTCAACACCCGACGCAGCAAGGGCTCGGTACTCACGATCGACATCGACTCGGTGCAACCGGTCACGCTGTTCATGAAACTCATCCGAGTTCGTCGCCTGGGAGAGATCATACCCGTGCGTACCCTCGCGATGGCCCAACCCATGGCGACCGCCGACGCGCCGTCCCCGAGCGGCCCCTCGGATGACGACATGTTCGTGCTCGAGACGGTCGACCCCAACCGCGAGGAAGATCTCGACGACGACGAGTAGACGGATCGCCCTCCCCCGAGCCCGGGACTTCCGCCCGGGCTCGCCACGTGCGGGACTCCTTGACAACCCCGGCATCACAGCAGCTGCGCCATCAGCGCATAACGCCGACCACGGGCGTCGACCGCCGGCCCCCATTTTGTGGAGGACCCCTGAATACTCTCCGCCGCGGGGGGTGACTGCTATCCACGGACCACGCGCGAGGTTCCACCGCCCACATCCACCGTCGCCATCGACCGCCCACGGTCCGTGGGAGCAGGTCACGCGCGCTGGGGATCGAAAGGACCCACGGCCCAAAGGGATGATGCCCAGGAATCGAAGCGGATCGAGACTCGCGCTGAGCGTGGGGATGGGGCTTGGGCTGGGACTCGCCCTGGGGGCATGCGACCACGACGTATTCGTATGCAGCAACGATGCCGAGTGCGTCAATGGAGACGACGCGGGGGTGTGCCAACAAAACGGCTGGTGCAGCTTCTGGGCTCCCGACTGCCCGTCCAAGCAGCGCTATGGAGAGCTCGCCGACGACCCGTTCGCGGGCGAGTGCGTCGCACCGACCGCCGACGCGACGGAGCCAGAGGACTCGGAGGGCTTGGGGGACTCGGACAATGGCACCGACGACGGGGGCGAGACCGACCCCGATGACGTCCCCCGGGACGACACGACCGAGACCGGCTCGGCGGATCCCGAGGGCACCACCGGTGATGTCGGGCCGCAGGAGTCCAGCAGCAGCGGCGACCTTCCGCCGCAACCCGTAACGGACTGCCCCGACGATCCCGACCTCGCGTTGTGCGTGAACTTCGATTCTTTCGAAGGCTCGACGGTCTACGACGACCGCGATCCCACGATCGCCGGGGTTCTGACTCCGACCGCCGAGATCGCCGACGGTCTCATGGGCAATGCGCTGACCGTTTGGGGTGATGGCGGCCACCTCAACCTCGGCGATCAGATCTACCCGACCGGCTCGTTCACCGTGGAGGTGTGGTTTCGGCTCCAGGGGCCATCGGGGGAGTGGCCGACCTTGGTCAATCAATGGACCGAAGCGGGTGGCTTCCGCGGTTTTTGGCTCGGCGGCAACAAAGACGGCAACCGCGTGGAGTTTTGGGTCGACAACGAGATCGCATCGAGTCCTGTCGTCGCACTCGATACGTGGACCCGCGTGACCGCCACGCACGACGCCAACTCCGGGCAGATGCGGCTCTATCTCGACGGACAAAACGTCGGCTCCGCGCTTCACCTCGGACCGCTCACCTCGACCGACCTGCCGCTGCGGTTGGGGGATGGTAATTTCGGCGCACCGCTCGATGGCCAGATCGACAGCGTCCGGCTGTGGGATCGGGCGCTGGCGCCCGAGGAGATCTAGGATCTATCGCCGGTCACCGCGCCCGAATACATTCGGGGCTTTGGGGTGACTGCTCCGTTGCGATGTCTGGCGACGACCCCTCGGCCTCGGAGCAAACCGACATCGTCCCGTTCGACCCGGACCAATGGCCGACGCTGCGCGACGCGCATCGCCGCCTCGCACGACACCTCACCACGGGATCGAGCCTCGAACGAAGCGTTCGCGACCGCAGCATACGAACGCTGACGTACGAGCGCGACCGCAGCGTGCAGACACGAACGTACAACCGCGACGGCGAGATCGAAGCGGCGCTCTCGACGGAGCGAACGCGCATCAAGCCGATCCCGGCGCGTATCCGGCAACGATTGCACCCCGCAGCATCGATCGCCCACGACATCGACGGCAGCGACCGACACGATCGGCTCACCCTGCCGCATCGTGGATCGGTCGCGCTGGCCTGCACCTGTGGGTTGATCGTGGTGAGTGACGTCGGTCCGGGACGGGCCCAGGTCGACTACGACGACACCTTGGTCGATGTCACCTTGCAAGTGACCGAGGACATCGAGATCCACGACGGCACCTTACTGTTCGTGGGCGGGCTGTGGTTCCGCTACGAGTGCGACGACGTGGACCAGACCCCCCTGTTGCAGCTACTCGATGCCGACGGCAACCCCCAAGTCATGGTCGCCGTACGAGACGAGTCGTTCGTCGTGGGACGCGAGCGCGGCGACCTCATCCTCCCCAACGCGCGGGATCTCGCGGCGGTCCACTTGCAGATCATGCGGGCCGAAGACCGAACGTTCCTCCGGAGCCTGGCCGAGTCGGGCGATACATGGTCGATCGTGCCCCCCGGAGCGATCATCCCGAGCACCTGCACCCTGGCGGTGGGCGATCGCCTGGTGCGACTGCACCCCCCAAGCCCGCTCGACCTTGAGCCGACCATGGCCGAGCCCGGTCGACGACACTGCGCGTGACGACAGCGGCCGAACGTCGAGCATCGACAACCCCACACCGGCTCAGCCCTTCGCCATGCCCGCCGCGCCGCACTGGGCTACGCCAGACCGGACCACACCACGCCAGACCAGATCGGACCACCGTACGGGACTGGACCGCACCGCGCCGCGCTACGCCCGACAACTGAACCGGCTCACGCCCATCGATCAACGGTCCCTCGCAATCGAAATTGCCGAAGTCGACGCTCGATCGGCTAAGATAGTCGTCCAACCCGTGCCGACCCTCGACGACGCCGACGACCAGATCCTCGAAGCCCTCCTGTCGATGGTCATCGCCGACGAGCACATCGACCCCGACGAGCTGCGCACCCTGGCGCGGGTTTATGGCGAGCTGACCGGTCGCACGGTCACGGTGGAGCACCTCGAGGCGCACGCCCGCTCTCGACTCGCCGATCCCGCCGTGGGCTACCCCGGGGCGATCGGTGAGGGACTGAGCGAGTCGCAGCGGCAGCAGGTGCTGACGGCGGCCTTCGCCATCGCGACCGCCGACGGGTTCGTGCTCGAAGAAGAGGAACAGGGGCTCATCCAACTGTCGCAATTGCTGGGCCTGTCCGAGGACACCTACCGCACCACGGTGGCCCGGCTGATGTCGTCTCGCCCAAGCTGACCACGGCGTGGGTCACCATGACCCAATAGAGGGGGCATAAGGAAGCATGCTATCGTGGACAGGTGCCGTCCTCGAAACAACTAGACTCCGCGGGCCCGTTCTACGCCCACCAGGTCAGAGTGGGGGATCGCTACGAGGTGTCCGAGGGTCACGCGGTGTACTGCGCACCCACCGGGGGCGACGGCGCCCGCGGCACGGGCGCCGGCTTCGAGGTGCTCGACACCGATCCCGCCGTGGAGTCCTCGGGGATCGATCCGGGCTACAGCCCCGAGCCCAAGACGCTACGGGCACCCGACATCGCGGTGGGCAACGTGCCCGACAAGCCGGGGTGGATCCCGGGCGCACCGCCGCTGGCGGTCGAGTACGCCAGCGTGGGCCAAGACGAGCAAGAGCTACAGCAGAAGATCGGCGAGCTGCTCGAGGCCGGCACGCAGCTGGTGTGGGTTGTGCGACTGGTGGGCCCGCGGCGGGTCGAGCAGTACGCACCTGGGGTGCCCATGCGGACGCTGGGCCCCGGCGAGCAGCTCACCGCCCCCGGAATCCTACGCAATGCGGTCCCGGTCGAGGCGATGTACGACCGGACGGTGGCCCACGAGCTGACCCTGCGCAACCTCCTGCAGCGGAGGGGCTACGAGACACTCGATGCGGTCCGCCAAGAGGGTCACGAGCAAGGTCTAGCGCAGGCGATGGTCGACGTGCTGCGAGCCCGAGGGCTGACGGTGGAGCCATCGGTGCAGGCGCGGATCCTCGCCGAGCGCGACCCGGCCGTGCTCAGCCGGTGGATCACCGCCGCAGTCACGACCGATAGCGCCGCCAGTCTTCTGGGCTGATCGAGCGCAGCCCTCACCCAAAGTGGGCAAGCCACGAGCCGGCGACGGCGTGCAGCCGCTCGCGGTCGAGCCGGTAGATCCGCTCGCGACCGCGACGCTCGACCACAACCAGGCCCGCATCACGCAACACGCCCAGATGACGAGTGGTGGTGGGCCAGCTGCATTCGAAGCGCGACGCGATCTCGCCGGCGGTCATCTGGCCGCCACGAACGTGCAGCACCAGCAGGATGTGGCGACGAGACGCGTGGGCGAGCGCCCCAAAGACGGCATCGACCGCCTCGAGGGCCGCGGCCGCGACCTCGGGTCCGACCGCGACCTCGGGCCCGGCCCCTTCATCGGGACCCGCCGACTGGCCGACCGACTCCCTACGAGACTGACCCCGGCGGCTCACAGGGCCAGCGGTTCGTAGTGCGGAAAGTCCATGTGTTCACAAAGCGCCCCCATGGACTCCCACACCGCCATCACCGCCGGGGTCTCGTGAGCGATCTGCGGCGCTCGGGCGCTCACCCACTCGAAGATCTCGACGTAGGTCCGCGCGGCTCCCTGCGCCTCGCCCGGCTTGTCAGACGGCACACCGCGAAAGATCCGGACCGGCGTGTCAGTGACCAGGCCCACCTCACGCAGCCCGCGCCAGTGTCGGCGCAGGAGGGCCTCCATGGCGTCGCCTTGGCCAAGCTTGACCTGGTAGCGACAAATGACGGTCACGGGGGTGTTGTCGTCCACGCGATTCATTTAGCATTTTTGCTAAATATTTTCAAGCCAAGCTTCAAGCCAAGCTTCAAGCCAAGCTTAGCAAAAACGCTAAATATCACGGCGCTCGCGCGGTGCACCGCGGGTGACCGACCTGGCGCCAGACGCGATGCCCAGGTCCGACGTAAAAACGCCGGCCATGTCCCCTCGGATCGTTCCGCTCCTGTCCGCCCTGCTGCTGACCCTGGCCTGCGACAGCGGCCAGACCGATGCCAAGAAGCCGGCCCCCAAGAAGGCCGAGTCCAAGAAGGCCGAGTCCAAACCCAAGGGGGCCGACGCGGCGAAGACCGACGCGGTCAAGGCCGACGCCACCAAGACCGCCGCCGCCAAGGCCGACGCCAAGGCCGACGAGGCCACCAAGGCCGATGCCCCCGCGGCCGAGGACGAGGCCAAGAAGGCCGAGGAGCGCAAGGCTCGGATCGCCAAGGCCCTGGCCGAGCTCGACGACTGGACGTCGAAGGAAAAGGAGCGCTGGACCGAGGCGCTCGAGACCGAGGTCAAGACGCTCGTGGAGACCGAGCACAAGGACATCGCGACCGCGCTCGCGGCCGCGCTCGCCGGCAAGCACCGCCACCCCGACAACGTGGCGCGCGACCAGTACCGACACCCGGCAAAGACGCTTGCGTTCATGGGCCTGACCCCACAGATGACGGTGATCGAGGTGGGCCCGGGCTGGGGCTGGTACACCGAGCTGCTCGCGCCGGTGCTCGCCCGCAGCGGCAAGTTGCAGGTGACCACCTACGATCCGGCCGGCCCCGAGGATCAGGGGCGCACGGTCTACGCCCGCCGCCTGAAGGCCTTCATGGACCGCTCCGAGACCGCCTACGGGAAGATCGAGCCGCTGATCCAGACGCCCGACGCCGCGCTGAACCTCGGACCGGACGGCACGGCCGACATGGTGTTCGTCGCGCGCGGCCTGCACGGCTGGGTCAACAGCGGCAAGTTCGACGAGAACCTGACCAAGGTCCACGCCGCTCTGAAACCGGGCGGGATCGCGGCGATCGTGCAGCACCGCGCCGCCGACGACGGCAAGACCGAGGACACCGCCAAGCAGGGCTACCTGCCCCAGCCCTGGGTCGTGCAAAAGTTCGAGGCGGCCGGGTTCACCCTCGAGGAGGCCTCGGAGGTCAACGCCAACGCCAAGGACACCAAGGATCACCCCGAGGGCGTCTGGACGCTGCCCCCCACGCTGGCGCTCGAGGACAAGGATCGCGACAAGTACCTGGCGATCGGTGAGAGCGATCGCATGACGCTGCGCTTCCGCAAGAAGTAGCGTCCCCGCGAGGGCCGCCCGCCTCCCGCCCGGCCCTCCCCGCATGGCCCGATCGGCGCACCCGGATCCTCGCCCGGCGCGGCCTGACCACTGCTCAGCCGGCCAGGGCGAGCTGCGCCGCCGCCACTGCCGCGGCGGGATCGGCCGCAGCGATGACCGTCCCCGGGCGTCGCGCGTCGATGGGCTGGTCGATCACGACCGTGCGGCTTCTGACACGCGATGGAAATTCGCTCGCGGAGCCCGGGACCCCCGCGGGCTTGCGCACTCAACGCTACGCCTCGCAGGGGACCTGTCTCGACCGGCTATAGACCGCTCCGTCCGCGGGCCGCTCGTCGGATGCTCGCGATCGGGCTCCCGATCGATGTGAGTGGCCCATTGACCTTGCGTTGCGCGTATTTGCCGTAGTGAGGACGTGCGGGCTAGCATCGGCCGAGCGGTGGTTGCACAGTCGCAAGGACCCGCGCCCAGCATACCAGCGGGAGGGATGCACGGCGCGAACCACGAGGTCCTCGGGCGCCTCGCCGTGGGGGGTATGGCCGAGCTGTACCTGGCACGGACCACCCACGAGGATGGCCGTCAAGAGGTCGTGGTCCTCAAACGGATCCTCCCCCACCTCGCCGAAGATCCGGAGTTCGTGCGGATGTTCCGCGACGAGGCCTACCTGGCCGCGACCCTGGATCACCCCAACATCGTCCGCGTCCACGATATCGGCCAAGACGGCGAGGACTACTTCTTCACGATGGAGTACGTCCACGGGGAGAACGTCCGCACGGTCATCAAGGCGGCCCAAAAGTCGGAGACCCGGCTACCGCTGCGCCACGTGATCGAGATCGCCAAGGGCGTGTGTGACGGGCTTCACTACGCCCACGAGCGAACCGACGACGACGGCCAGCCGCTGAAGATCGTCCACCGCGACGTCTCGCCGACCAACATCCTCGTCTCCTTCGACGGCCTGGTCAAGATCGTCGACTTCGGCATCGCCAAGGCCGCCGCGGCGACCCATGTCACCCAGGCCGGCATGCTCAAGGGCAAGGCCTCGTACATGTCGCCCGAGCAGTGCCGGGCCCAGCCGGTCGACCGCCGCAGCGACGTGTTCGCGATCGGCATCTTGATGTACGAGATGACGACGCTGACCCGGCTGTTCCGCGGCGACAACGAGCTGGCCGTGCTGCACCAGATCCTCACCGGCACGGTCGAGGCACCGTCGACCCGGGTCGACGACTACGACCCCGAGCTCGAGCGGGTCGTGCTGCGAGCGCTGTCGCAAAAGCCTGAAGACCGCTACCCCACCGCGCTGGCGCTGCGCGAGGAGCTCGAGCGCTTCGCTGCCCTGCGAGGGTTTTCGTCGTCGAGCGAACAGCTGGGCGATTTCTTGCGGGAGACCTGCGGCGAAAAGCCCTATCCATGGGACGAGGGCGACGAGGACGAGCGGCTGGAGATCCTCGAAGCGTCGGGGACGGGCCTGCCCACCTCGCAGGGCAATTTCGAGGACGAAGAGGACACGCAGGTCAACCGACGCGCTCCGGATCTGCGCACGGTGATCCCCGACGCTCCCGAGACCTGGACCGAGGCTCCGCCCCCCCGGGACGGGCCCCCTTCGCCGCCCCGACCACCCGAGCGCCCGGCCCCCGGCCCAACCGGTCCCACCGGTGGACCCCCGGCTCGGAACGAGGGGGTCCGCAGCGCGGCCCGAGGCCTCAACCCCAATCGTCCCCGCCTGCCCGGCGCGCCGCGGGGCATGGGCATTCCCCCCGAAGGTGCGCGGCCCAGCCCCGCCGATGCGCAGGCCGAGTCGACGACCCCGATGGCCAAGCCGAAAGCCACACCCGGCTCCGCCCTTCGCAACACGATGCGGCGCGGGGCCGGGGTCCCCCCTCGGCTTCCGCGTCCGGGAGCGCCCGCCGGGGGCGCAGGGCCGACCCCGGGCAACAAGCGACTCGCTCGCAGCGGACGCACCCTCACCGGGGCCGCGGGAGGGCTGGCCGGTCCCACCCCGGCCCGGAGCGGCCGTACGCTGACGAGCGCCAAGGCGGTCCAAGGAGGAGCCCAAGGAGGAGCCCAAGGAGGGCAACGACAAGCGACGCCCGGAGGGCCCCCACCCCGGCCCCCCGTCCCCACGGGCGCACCCCGCCGAGCCCCGATCCCTCGGCCATCCTCGCCCCCGGCCTCTACGAGGTCCCCAGTCTCCCCTTCGACGGCGGGTCGCCTCCCCCCTCCGGGGACTCCTGCCCGCCCCTCGAGTACCCCGGCCGCCGCGACCCCAGGGTCGACCGATCGCACCGAGGCACTCACCCCCGAGCAGGCCGAAGAGCTACGCCGCCTGGGCAAGGCCGCGTCACCGCCTCGACCCAAGAGCGCGCCCTCTGCCGCCGCACCGTCCACCCCACCCACCCCCGGGACCGCGTCCGGTCCCGATGCGTGGTCGGGACCCGGAGTCGACCGCACCGAGATCGCGCCCCCCAGCGCCACCTCGTCGGCCAAGGACGACATCGACGAAGGCGCTCGCACGCTGGCGATGCCTCGCTTCGATCGCACGATGCTCGCCCCGCCCGGTCAGGAGGGCCCCAAGGGCCCGATGAGCTGGAAGAACGGCCAGGATCCGCTCACCCAGACGCAAAAATCCCCGACGCGCGGCGGCTCGTCGCTGACGTCGACCCAAAAGAACCCCGCGTCGAGCTTTGCTCCGGCGAGCAAGAAGCCGCCGCCCGCCTTGACATCGACCCAAAAGAGCCCCGCATCGGCGCTGACCTCCACCCAACGCTCCCCCAGCGCAGCGTTCCCGACGCTCGGCAGCGCCCAGTCCCCTGAGCTACGACGTCCACAGATGCGCTCCCCGTCGCCGCGCCCCGCATCCACCCCCCGCTCGCTATGGGTCCCCGTACTCGTGGTGGTGATCGTCGGGCTGGCCGGGACCGCGGTGTGGCTATGGCTGAGCGCCGCGAGGGCGACCCCCGCGAGCTCTTCGCCCTCCGCCGCCCCCCCGAAGACGACGCCTTCGACCTCGACCCAACCAGCACCGAGCGCCTCGTCCTCACGCACGCCCTTCGAATCGCGGCTGAACCCGACCGCCCCGGGGACGACTCCGAGCGATGAGCCCTCGACCGACCCCACCGGCTCGCCAACGCCGACCTCGAACCCGGCCGACCCCACCGCTCCCACCGCTCCCCCGCCCTCCACCGCTCCCCCGCCCTCCACCGCTCCGACCGCCTCCGCCCAGACGGCCTCCAGCGGATCCGGGGATCCCGCCAGCGAGCGAGCCGACGAGCCGAGACCGAACAAAGACACCCGCCCTCGACGACCCCGCCGCCCTCGACCCGCGGGCAAGGGCCCGGGCAAGGATCCCACGCCCGACCCCGATCTACCCGAGCTCCGGCCCGGTCGCCCCGTCCCTCCCTAAGGGCCGGTGCCCGAGTGCCCGGCATCATCCACCGATCGCCATGGCCGTAACTTCCGTCTGCTTCGTCTGTCTGGGCAACATCTGCCGCTCGCCCACCGCCGAGGGGGTGTTTCGCCACCTGGTGGCCGAGGGCGGCCATGAAGGCACGTTCGAGATCGACAGCGCCGGCACGGCCGCCTATCACGCGGGCGAGCCACCCGACCGACGCTCGACGGCCACCGCCCAGCGCCGTGGCGTGGCGCTCACCGGAAGCGCTCGTCAGTTCCGCGGGAGCGACTTCTACCGCTTCGACTATGTGCTGGCGATGGATCGCTCCAACCGCGACGCGCTCCAGCGCCTCGCCCCCGATGACGCGGCCCGCGAAAAGCTCGCCCTCTTGCGCGACTACGATCCCGACGCGCCGCCCGACGCCGAGGTCCCCGATCCGTACTACGGCGGCCCCGAGGGCTTCGACCGCGTCTTCGACATCTGCATGGCGGCCTGCCGCGGGCTGCTCGCCGAGCTCACACGAGACAACGGTGGACGCTGAGCTCGCGACCGCCGTGGGCCGGGCCCTGGGCGCGACGCTGAGCGAGGCCCGCCGGGCCTCGGGGGGCGACATCAACGACGCCTGGGTGGCGCGCTGCGGCGACGCCCGGGTGTTCGTCAAGGCCCGACGCGACGCTGAACCCCACACCTTCCGCGTGGAGGCCCAGGGCCTGCGGTGGCTGGCCGAGCCGAGCGCCCTGCGGATCCCCGCCGTGCTCGCCCACGGCGAGGCTCCGCCGTTCCTCGCGCTGGAGTACATCGAGCCGGGATCGCCGGCGCCCGATCACGACCTGGCGCTGGGGCGAGGCCTGGCCACGCTACACCGAGCCTCGCCGGGTTGCTTCGGGCTCGACCACGACAACGACATCGCCCGATTGCCCCAGGACAACACCCCGGGCGACGACTGGCCCCGCTTTTATTGGGAGCGGCGGCTCGAGCCGCAGCTTCACCGCGCCCGGCTGGCGGGGCTGGTCGACGCCGCGCTGGTCCGGGATTTCGAGCGCCTGGCCGCCCGACTGCCCGAGCGCTGCGGCCCGACCGAGCCGCCCGCTCGGCTGCACGGCGATCTATGGGGGGGCAACCGGCTGACCGACAAGGATGGTGCGCCCGTGCTGATCGATCCGGCGGTGTACGGAGGACACCGCGAGATCGATCTGGCGATGATGCAACTGTTTGGCGGGTTCTCGCCGCGGGTGTTCGAGGCCTACGAGGAGGCCTGGCCGCGGTCGCCCGGCTGGCAGCAGCGGGTGCCGCTCTACCAGCTCTACCCGCTGCTGGTGCATGTCAACCTCTTCGGCGGCACCTACGTGCCCGCGGTGAAGCAAGCGCTCGGGCAGGTGATCTGACCCCAGGCCGCAGCACGATCACGACTCCTGCATTGTGGCGACTCATACCCAAGATCAAACCACCGAGATCGTACACGACCGACGGACCAGGGCCCACAACGCAAGGGCCGGCCACCGCGCCATGGCTCCGCCCCTCGGGTTCGACCCCCACGACGCAACAACCATGATGCTCTCCCTGGTCTCCAAAGCCACCAACGCCGTGCGGCTGGCGCTGCTCGCCGCGAGTCTCGCCGGCTCGACGAACTGCGCCCCTACCTTCGAAGGCCTCGCTCCGGTCCCCGCAGACAAGCTCGAGCGAGACTTCGAGGTGCTCCGACAAGGCCTCGAGCAATTCCATACGGGCCTCTACCGATATACATCCAAGGAATCCTACGACCGCGAATTCGATCGAGCCCGTCGTCTCATCGACGGTCCCATGAACGAGCGAGAATTCTTCCGCGTGGTCGCCCCCGTCGTCACCTTCGCGCGAGAAGGACACTCGGGTACGCGCCCCTCCGAGGGGTACGATCACTACATTCGAACGCAGGCCCCCTTGCTGCCCGTCGCCGTGTGGATCCGCAGCGGCACGGTCTACTGCACCGAGCTAGGGAGCCCACAGGCGCCCGACGCTCGAGGTGCATCGATCGTCGCGATCAACCAAGAAGCGATCGCCGACATCGTGACCAAGCTGCGGCGATACATCCCCACCGATGGGTTCATCGAGTCGGCCCGAGATCACGACCTCGGCGGTCTGACGTTTGCATGGCTGTATCACCTCGAGTACGGGCCGGTCGAGCGGTTCGAGCTCACCGTCGCAACCGATGACGGCGAGCAGACCCACTGGCTCGACGCGGTTCCCCTTCCCCAGGTAGAGCAACACATCGAGGAACTACGCATATCCCGCGGTCACGCACACGAGCAGGATTTCGAGTATCGGGTGCTCTCGGACGACACCGCATACCTCGGCGTCCAGACATTCTCGACCATCTCCGTGCCCCAGCGCATGCGCTACCGGAGGTTCTTGCGTCGATCGTTCCGAGATATCGCGGCGCGAGAGATCGAAACCCTCATCATCGACGTCAGCCGAAACGGTGGAGGCAACGAGGGCAACGAGAATCTCCTATTTTCCTACCTCGCCAACAACTACCGCAAGTACCGAGCGGTCCGAGCCAAGACGAACCTCGCAGTCCTCGACAACGGTCTCGACGACCCGATCGAGCTTAGGGCCTTCGGGTTGTTCGAGCGACTGCTGTTCAATGAGCAGCAACCCGACGGCAGCTACGAAAGAAGAGCGGATCGAGGGCACGGCCTGACGGCGTACCGCAACGAGCCCCGGATCAAGTATCGAGGAGAGCTCTATGTGCTCATCGGACCCAAGACGTACTCGGGCGGCAGCGAGTTCGCCAACATGATCCGTGCTCGGAACCGAGGCGTGTTCGTCGGCGAAGAGACTGGAGGCGGATATTACGGCAATACCAGCGGCTACATGCGCGAGCTGACGCTGCCCCACTCTGGGTTGCGCGTGATCATCCCGGCGCTCTTGTTCGATATGAATGTCGAAGGCCCGACGTTTGGTCGGGGGGTCATGCCCGATCATCGAGTCGTCCCGACCATCGATCAGGTCCTCGAAGGATCGAACCCTGCACTCGACTACGTCCTGGCCGACCTGAAATCGCCGCGGGACTAGCTGCAGGACTCGCGCAGCCCGACCACGCCGACGGAGGACCCACGCCGGGGGCCCGCGCGCCGGGGCTCGACCGGGGCAGTGCGCCCGCCCTCGCCTGTCCGGTGCGTTTCTTGGTGATGGGACCGCCGGGTGTTACGACCGCGACGATGACCGCTCGCTCGCCGACATCTCGGCCCCGCCAGCGCCGTGCCCGCCGGACCCCTGTCCGTAGCCGCGGCTCAAGTCTGCTGGCCTGTGGTCGACGGCCCACGGTCTCGACACCCACGCAGGGACTCGAGCTCGCTCCGCTGCCGACGACGGAGAGCACCGCGTGGAGCCGGGGCCTGTGGGGCCGGTTCTTGCCCGACCGCCGTCGAACGCCACGGCCTCCCCGCGACCCAAGCCACAGCGACGCGGCCTGAGCCACCGCTCAGCCCCAGGGCATGATGCGGATCCGCCCCTGATCGTCCCAGCCGACCTCTTCGTTGATCCACTCCTTGCGCAGCACCAGGTTGCCCTGCTCGTCGCGGCTGACGAAGATATTGCTCAGCCAGCGGTCGTCGTCGCGCTCGGGGTAGTCGGATCGATAGTGAGAGCCCCGGCTCTCGGTGCGCATGAGCGCGGCCTGGGTGATCACCTGGGCCACGTCGAGCATGTTGCGCTGCTCCATGGCCAGCACGTGATCGAAGGCGTCGGCGATGCACAGGTCGTCGCGGATCAGGGCACGCTGCTCGTCGATGATCGCCTGGGCGGCCTGCAATTGCTCGGCGTCCTTCTCGACCAGCAGCTTCTCCCACATCGCCTGTCGTAGCGCCTGGTGTAGCTGCCCCGGGCGGGTGCCGCCCTTGGCCTCGCGCTGCCGAGCCAGCCGCCGGCCCAGCAGGCGATCGAACTCGTCGGGGTGCAGCTCGGCTTGGGGGCGCTCCTTGGCCACCTCGGCCGCCTTGGTGCCCGCTCGCCAGCCGAACACCTGGGAGCCGCCGAGCATGGTGCCGCCCAGCCGGTCGGCCCCCTGCCAGCCCGCCGCCTCGCCGCAGGCGAACAGCCCCCGGATCACGGGAGACTGGGCGTCGGTGTCGATGCGGATCCCGCCGTTGCTGGTGTGGTGATGCAGCTGGACCTGCAACAGATCCGTGCCCAGATCCAGCCCGTTCTCTTTCATGTAGGCGTCGAAGACCTCGGGCTGGAAGCCGCGTTGGGTGCCGGCCAGATCGAGGAACACCGCGTCGTGCTCGGTGCCGCGACCGGCGAGCACCTCGCCGTGGATCGCACGATCGAGATGGATCGCCGCGTCGCGGCAGCTGACCGGCCAGTGGTAGGCCTTGAGCTTGGACGCGTCGAGCACGCTCATCCCCTCGGGGAGGTAGTCGGCCAAGAACGCCTTGCCGTTGCGGTTGAGCATCCGATAGGGCTCTTCCATCTCGTAGAGCATCACCATGCACTGGGTGGGCCAGGTCGTGGCCAACCCCTGCTGCATGAACTCCATGTTGAACAGCGGGGCGCCGGCGCGCATGGCCATCGCATAGCCGTCGCCAGTGTTGCCCGGGGGGTTGAAGCTGTACTTGAACAGCTGGCCCACGCCGCCGGTGGCCATGATCACCGCACCGGCGTGCACCACGAAGGGCTCGCCGTCGTCGTCGATCCCCACCGCCCCGCGACAGCGACCGCGATCGACGATCAGATCGGTGAGGTTGGCGTGCTCGAGCACCGTGGTGTTGGTGCCCTCGATCACCGCCTTTTGGATCTGGACGATGTTGTTGGTGCCCTTGGTCTGCTTGTTGGCGGGCATGGTGGCGAGCATCTTGCTCTGGAAGCGCATGCCCATGCTCCGCAGGCGCTTGATCGCCTCGGTCACCTCGTCGACGAAGATCCGGCACAGGGCGGGGTCGGCCATGCCCAGGCCCGCCTGCAGCATGTCCTGGTAGGTGAGATCGGGGGGGTTGAACAGCCCGCCCTTCGGACCGACGGTACGAATGGTCCAAAAATCGGCCTTGGGGTTGGACGTGGCCCCGGCCCCGCGTACCCCCGGCACGCCGAACTGCCCCTTGACGGCCATCATGGTGCGAGCGCCGGCATCGTGGGCCGCGATCGTCGATGCGGTCGCGGCCCCGCCGCCGCCGACCACCAGGACATCCGTCTCGTAGGTCTTCATTGCGGGGCAGTGTGCCGCAATTGACTCGCCGTTGCTACGCACCGGGCGAGGACGGGGTCCCGCGGTCTCACTTGCGCCCGAGGATCGCGGCCAGATCCACCGCGTCGAGCACATCGTGCGGGATCCGATTGCGCGTG
>JBCCWC010000048.1:0-73894 GCA_039194325.1 Myxococcota bacterium | reverse complement strand
CCGCCCTCGAGACCCGCCCTCGAGACCCGCCCTCAAGACCCGCATAGAAATAGAAGAGGCCGAGGACCTCAGACGCTCGCGACGAGCGCAGTCGGATCCTCGGCCTTCCGGGTCGGCGATGACCTACGGCCCGACCTAAGGCCCGACCTACGGCCAGATCAGCTGGACGCGGCGCTCTTTGGCCCGTTCGGACTCGGTGCCGCCCATCGCCTCGAGGCTGCCCTTGGCCAGCACGCGCAGCAGCTCGCCGGCGACGCCCTGCTCGATGAGGAAGGTGCGGACCGAGGCGCCGCGGCGCTCGGTGAGCATGATGTTGTACTCCTCGGTACCCACCGCATCGGCGTGGGCCTCGAGGATCACCTCCATGCCCTGCTCGGCGATGCACGTGGCCGCGGAGGTCAGCTCCTCCTGGCTCTTGGGGGTCAGCGAGTCGCTGTCGAAGGCGAAGTAGACCGCGTCGAGGCTGCAGGGGCCGCCGCCCTCGCCGCCGGCGCCCGAGAAGATACACATGCCTCCGTCGCAGATCTCGTCCATCGGGCACTGGTCGTCGGTGGTGCACTGCCCGGCCGCGGCGCAGCGACCGGTGTCGAAGTTGCACGTGCTGGGCGAGCACTCGATGTCGTCGGTGCACATGCTGCAGGCCCCGGCGGTGCAGACCAGGCCGCCCACGCACTCGATCGTCTGGGTGCAGGGGGAGCCCATCTCACCGGCGCCTCCGCCTCCGCCTCCGCCCGCCGCGGCCTCGGCCGGATCCATGCAGCGGAACTCGTGGCAGACCCATTCGGGCCCGCCCTGCGGGCCCTTGCCCACGCAGTCGGCGTCGGTCTGGCAGTTCTGGCACGTGCCGTCGACGCAGGTCTCTCCCAGCTCTTGCTTGCAGTGCTTGTCCTTCTTGCACTGCGGGTACTTCTTCTTGCAGCCGGAGCCCGGGAGCACCAGCATCATCGCGGCCAGGGCCGTGCCGAGCGCGGTGGGGTTGCGGAGCAGGCGGGAGAGTTTGGGAAGCATGGAGTCGAACATCGGTGGAGCTCGTTGGGGTGGTGCTCTTGGGGATGGTGGTCGGACAAAGAGTGCCCGACCGTAGCGCCATCGTCGACGGTGGGTCGCCGGGCGTCATGCGAAAGTGGGGCCAACCGCCGAACTGGCCGCGTTGTTTGGCATCTTGAGGTCGTTGGGTAGGGTTTTTGTGCCCCAGCGGGGCGTGGATCCGCAGCGCTTGCTATCGTTCGGGCCCGATGCAGGCCGGCGGGAGCTCGAGGAGATTTGCACTGGGCTGGTTGTCTGCGGGGTTGCCCGCGGGATTGTTACTGGGGCTGCTGACCGGCTGCGGTGACGATGAGGGCTCCGGTGGCGGTGGGTCGAGCGGGAGCACGACGATGGTCGTCGCCGACAGCAGCACTGGCCCGGTGATGATGAACACCGCACCGACCGTCGCGGCCACCGTCGATGTGGCCACGGGCTGCTCGATGAGCGGGGCCACCCGCGTGCGGCTGCAGGCCACCCGCGTCGGCTGCGAGAACCCACCTCCGGCCCCGTGCACGCTGCCGCAGGTGCCCCAGGTGGTAGAGGGCGACGGGGTGGACTGTCCGGCCGCCGAGTCTTCGCAGACCTTGCGGGTTGAGTTCAGCCAGACCGGTCGCTATCACGTGGAGGTTGTGACGCTGGCGGGGGACGAGGTGATCTCGGCCGTTTGTTGGGGCGAGGACGGCGGCGTGGAGCTGCTCATCGACGACGAGCGGCTCCAGCAGCGTCCGACGATCGACGTCGAGGTTCTCGACGGCTCGGCGTGCAGCTGAGGTGTTCAACGGCCCGAGCGCGGGGCGAGCTTGCGGACCTTGGGTAGACCCGGCCGGGCTTGTTTTTGGGCTTGCTGGAGCTGGTAGGTGCTGTTGCGGGTCCGCACGTAGACCGAGTCGGGGTTGGGCCCCGAGAGGATCCGCTCGATCTTCGTGGTGATTACCGAGTGCCCCGAGGGATCGATGAGCGCCATGGAGCGCCCGACCCGGGGTTGACCCAGCAACCACATGGTGTGCGGCTCGAAGGCATCGCGCTGGGTTCGAGGGGAGACATTGCGGAGACGGGACGTGACGTAGAAGGCCATGGGGGCTTGGCGGGTGACGTGGTCCGGCCTTCGTGCAGGTGCCGTGCCGGTTGCCGACGCGGTCGGTTTTGGCGAGCTTGGCAGGATGGGGGGCGCGGCGCTCACGGGGCAGGAAGCCTCGCCGGGGGCGCCTGGCGTCACCCACCCCGGCAGGCCGGCTCACGCGGCGACGATGGCGTGGGCGAGCCGCTCTCCTGCCTCGAAGTCGACGAGCGCGCACGCGGCCTGGATCCCGCTGCATAGCGCCGACTCGTGGACGAAGGGCTCGGCCCGATAGGCCCCAGCAAACCACGTGCGCTGTCGTCCCTGGATCGTGGCGATCGAGTGTTGCTCGCTCGTCGCGCGAGCCACCGGGTGCAAGAATTCGCCCCGCCGGATCACCGAGCGTGGCGGTGGGTCGACGTGGGGGTTGAGCGTCACGAAGACCGGCGGAACGCTCGGGGCCACGGACGCGAGTCGGTTGGCGTGAAACGTGATCGTAGGTCGCATCCGCAGGGGAGCTTGTGAGGCCACGACGTAGTTGAAGGCGCCCCAGGTGTCGGGGGCCGAGCCCACGAACGGCTGCGGGCTGCGGTGCACGACCACTTGGGCCCAGCGGGCGCGAAACGAGCTGAGTACCACGCGTTCTCTAAGCGTGGGCGCGTCGAGCATGGAGAGGGCCTGGCTGGCGTGGGTTGCAAAGAACACGTGGTCGGCGTCGAGCCGGCTGCGGCGACCCTGGGGGCCCACCGCATGGATCGTGACGCCTCGCGGACCTCGGGCGACCCCCAGCACGCGGGTCCTACAGCGCAGCGTTCCGCCCCGCTCCAGGAACCATCGCCTCCATACGCGGGGGTAGCGATGCATCCCTCCGACGATGGTGCGACGATCGGCCCGCGTGCGACCGACCAGGCCATGGATCTGCCAAAATCGCACGAGGCTGCGGATCTCGAGATCTCGGGGATCCACGTCGGGCGTGGGGAAGCACCCGCTGGCGCGGGGATAGAGGTAATAGGTGCGGAACGCGGTCGAAAGGCCCAGCTGGTCGAGGTATTGCTCGGTCGTCCATCCCGTGTAGTAGGGCTCGGCGAGCACCTCCATCGCGCGCTCGCGAAAGATCTCGATCTCGGCGGTGACCTGCTCGACGTCGAAGTCAGCCGCATGGGCTCGCCACCGTCCTTGGCGGTGAGACCAGATCGCGTGCCCCTGCGCGGACACGAAGCTCACGTCGCTGCGGATCGGTTGGGTCGGCAGACCCAGCTCCTCGACGAGGCGGGTGAACTCGGTGAACGTGGCGCGGTTGAAGTCGCTGACCCCTGCATCCACGGAGTGCACGTTGCCCGCTGCGTCCGCGACCTCGACCCCCGTACAATTGCCGCCGATCCGGGCCGATGCTTCCAGCAAGACCACATCGAAGCCCGATTTCAAGAGTGTCCTCGCGGCGCCGATCCCCGCCGCACCACCGCCGATCACTACGACTCTGGCCATCGTTCGTTCACCTCTCGTCTTGTTGCTCGCGCCAACGAAAGGGACACCCGAGGGCACGGGTCCGTCCGAGAGGTTGGCGGGCTGGCTGCTCAAATTAGTTTCGAGTGAAAACTAAATGAATCGAGGTCTGTCGTCAACGAGATTCGCGGGAGAAAGTGGCGGGTCTCGTTCACCCCGGTGGATCTTGAGCGCGCCGATGGGCGATGGGGCCCATGGGGGCGGTGGTCTCCGGTCGTGTCGCGGGGTGAGGGCCTGGTGCGGTGGTCCCGCGGGCCCGGTCAGGCGATCGGGCTCGGGCGAGCCTGGGTTGCCTTGGGTGTGGACTCGGACCGGTGTGCGCCCGTCCTCGCCTCGCCCCGGTGTGCTCTCGTATGATCCCGGTGAGGATCGAGCGTGCCGCGCGACGAACGAAGCGCCCGAATTCGCGTCGGGGGGATAGTGGCCTTGGGGGGGCTGGTGCTCTTTGCGGTGCTGTTCATCGTGGGGCAGGCCCAAGGGGCGTTCACCGCCAAGACCCAGGTTTACTCCGACTTCGTGCTCACCTCGGGCCTTCGCGAGGGCAGCCCGGTGCAGCTGGCGGGGGTCGAGATCGGCAAGGTCAGCGGGGTGGACTACGTCAACGTGCACTACGCCTGCGATCCGGTCACCGAGGACATCGGGCGCTACGGGGCCGGGCGCACCGACAACTGCGACAAGCGGCTGTTTTGTGCGCCGAGCGGGCAGTGCGGCGAGTTCGAGCGCATGGCGGACGACTATCGCTACATGCGCTGCGTGGACCAACGGGACTGCGACCCCAATGAGATCTGCATCACCACCGAGTTTCGGCGCCGAGAGCCCCGCGTGCTGTGGATGGGCCCCAATGGGGTGTGCGCTCGCTACGACACCCTACATCACCGCGTGCGGGTGGAGATGACGATCGAGGCCGAGCGGTTGTCCCTCATCCGACGCGACAGCCGGGCCTCGATCGCGTCCAACAGCGTGCTGGGGGATCAGCTCATCAACATCACCCCGGGCATCGGCGACGCGGTGGGGGAGCACGAGCGGATCCTGTCGACGCCCTCGCTGGCCGAGGACGTCGAGCTCTACCGCCTGCGGCTCGAGCGGGTGATCGAGAAGACCGACGAGGCCCTCGCGGCGATCTCGGGGCTGGTGGCCGAGCTCGGCGACACGCGGACGATCGTCGCGATCAAGGGGCTGGCGCAGAACCTGGAGACGCTGACCCTCGCGGTGGCCGAGCGTCGGGGCGTGATCGGGGCGCTGGTAGGGGAGCCCGCCTACAAGCGCGACTTCGGCATGATCCTCCATGCGCTGGGGGCCACCACCTCCGGAGTGGATCGCTTCGTGCGGCAGGGCAACAGCATCCTCGCCACCACCGATCGCAACCTCGAGCCGGTGCTCGAGGACGTGCGAGCCACCACCCAGGCCGTGCGGGTGTTGCTGGAGGATCTGCGCGATCCGGCCAACCGCAGCATCGTGGCCAAGCTCATCGACGATCCCGAGGGCAACATCGTCGCCGATCTCCAGTCGGTGCTCGCCCAGACCGAGCAGATCACCGACGCGGTGACCAACCTGATCGTGGCCGTTGACACGGAGAAGGGCACGCTGGGCAAGATGGTCGGCGATCCCAAGCTGGCCGACGACGTCATGCGGCTGCTCGACAACCTGCAGAGCAACGAGACCCTCACCGGGCTGCTGCTGTGGGCGGCCGAGCAAAAGGACGTGGGGATCAAGGCCTCACGGAGCCCCTCGGGGCCGCCACGGTCGCGGCGGCGTCGGTCCCGCCGCTGACGCACGGTCTTGCCGATCTCGTCGGTAGGTCTATGATCTAGGCTCCCCCCGAGGGATCCGCTCATGCTCGACGATGTCGGCAAGAAGAAGGCACTCACCTGCCTACGGCGGATCGAGGACCAGGTGGGGGGACTGCGGCGCATGAGCTCATGGTCTTGCTCGACGCTATTTGGACGGTGATGCTGGCCTTGGCGCCCTGGGTGCTGCTGGGCGCCGCGGTGGCCGGGGTGCTTCACGTGGTCCTGCCCGAGGGCTTCGTGCACCGGCACCTGGGAAGGGGGCGCAGCGGGGTGGTCAAGGCGGTGGCGCTGGGCATACCGCTGCCGCTGTGCTCGTGCGGGGTGATCCCGGCCGGGCTGGGCTTGCGGCGCGACGGCGCCAGTCCCGGGGCCTCGGTGGGCTTTGTCATCAGCACGCCCCAGACCGGGGTCGACTCCACCTTGGTGGCCGCCTCGTTCCTTGGCTGGCCCTTCGCCCTGCTCAAGGTCGGGGTCGCGGCCGTCACTGGGATCGTGGGGGGCTGGTTGACCGATGCGGTGATCGTGGAGCGCGAGGTTGCCGAGCCGGCGCGGTCCTCCTCGGCGGCGACGGTCGATCGCAGCGTCCGAGGGGCGCTCGATCACGCCATGGAGGTCTTGCGCTCGATCTGGCGGTGGCTGGTGTTCGGGGTGGTGGTCTCCGCGCTCATCGACGTATTCGTGCCCCCCCGAGTGTTCGATGTGTTCACCGGGGCGGGGCAGGGATGGGCCCTGCTGGCCGTGCTTGGGTTGTCGCTGCCGCTTTACGTGTGTGCGACTGCCTCGGTGCCGATCGCCGCCGCGCTGGTCGCTGGGGGCTTTTCTCCCGGGGCCGCGCTGGTGTTCTTGATGGCCGGCCCCGCCACCAACGTAGCCACGCTCGGCGCGGTCTACCGTGCGCTGGGGCGACGGGCGCTGGCGGTCTACCTGGGGACTATCGTGGTGGGCAGCATGGCCGCGGCGCTCCTGTTCGAGTCGGTACTCGCCCGCGGGGGGGGCATGGCCCACGCGCACGGCGAGCACGGCTCGCTGGTGGCGTCGGCGCTGACGGTGGGTCTTTTGGGGCTGCTGGCCTGGTTTGCCATCGGCGAGCTGCGGGACACGTGGCGGGCCCGTCGGCGGGTCGAGCCCAAGGCCGGATCCACAGTGGGGGCGCACGTGGTCGAGCTGTCGGTCGAGGGCATGACGTGCGGCGGATGTGCCAACAAGCTGCGACGGGCGCTGCTGGCCGAGGACGGCGTGCTGGAGACCGAGGTCGATCACGAGGCCGGTCGGGCGGTCGTGCGAAGTCGAGTGCCCGAGCCGCGGTTGCGCGACATCGTCGCGCAGGTCGGGTTCCGGACCGTATAGCGCAAAGGGGCTAGCGCCCACGTGGCTCACGAGGTGCGGCGCTCCGTAGGTACTCCGCCAGCGCGGCCACCTGCGCGTCTCGAAAGCGGCGGGCGACAACGGGGCGTAGCGCGGGAAGGTCGAGGTCTCACCGTCGCTCGTCGTCGTCGTCGTCGAGCTTCAGCTCGATGAGGATCTCGTTGCGCCGCAGCACGGGCAGCGTCCACGGCGGATCGTAGCGCGCATAGGTAGGAGGCTTGCCGGCGGTGGCCAGCCCCGCACGCTCGATCGCGGTGGCCAGCGCATCCATCCGCTGCTGCACCCGCTTGTCGCTGGGTGCCCCGGAGAAACGGACCACCGCGAAGTGGGTGGGGGCGAGCTTCTGGATCTTCACGCGTGGATCGTTGGGCCGGGGAAGGGTGTCGAGCGTGTACTTGCGGGGCATGGTGAAGGTGATCACCCAGCGCTCTTCGTCGGACCGGCGACGATCGACGGGCGCGGTCATGTCGATCGTCTCCGAGGCCCGCCGGTCGACGGGCGCGGTCATGGCGATCGAGTCCCGAGCGGTGTTGTTGCCGAAGATGTAGTCGGCCAACACGCGAAAGCCCGCGTTGGTAGCCTCGCGGCTGCGGCCCCGCACCTCGACCTCGGCCACGATCCGTGGCGCATAGCGGCGCAGCTCGAAGCCATCATGGGTGGAGACGACCTCGTAGCGGGGGAGTTCGGTGGTGCGGGCGTGGACCGAAGGGGCGACCAGCGCGGTGGCCATGGCGGTAAAGCCTCCGATGATGACGAGACGGCGCGTCGACAGCGACATGACGACGTCGAGCCTGGCGGGACGCGGTCGATCTGCACGCGATCGAGCGCTGGCCGCCGAGGATCGGCCTTGGGCACGGGGATCGGTAGAATCTCGCCGATGCTCTCGGGTCCGGTGCTCGTGCTCGCCGGTGCGCTCCGCGTGGCCCCCGCGGGATCCGCCGAGTCGGTGCGGTGGACCGCGCCGCAGGGCTGCCCCGACCAGGCCGCGATGAAGGAGGCGGTGGAGCGCTACGTGGGGCGACCGCTGTCCAACGAGGCGATCCAAGCCGAGGGAACGATGCAGCGGGCGGACAACGGGCGCTATCGGCTGGCGTTGCGATTGTCGGTGGCCGCGGGCGATCGAGAGGAGCGCATGCTCGATGACCTGGACTGTGCGGTGCTCTCGGACGTGGCGGCCTTGATGATCGCAGTGGCGATCGATCCCGAGGTGGCTGCCACGGCGCTGGCGGAGCCGCCGACCGAGCCGGTCCCGCGCGGGTCCACGCCGACCGGACCAGCGCTCCCCGAGCCGGCGTCCACCGAGCCGAGGCCCTCGCTGACCGAGCCAGTCGAGCCAGTAGAGCCAGTCGAGCCGGTCGAGCCCACGCCCGCGTCGAAGCCCGAAGCCCGCATGACGATCGCGGATGCATCGCCCACCCCGCCGCCGTCGTGTCGTCCGGGCCCCTCGGTCTTCGGCCGACGAGGATCCAGGCGACCCCGATGCATCGCGCTGGGCGTGGGTCCGTCGTTGCAGTGGGGCTCGTTGCCGCGGGTGGGTCCCGGCCTGAGCGCCGAAGCGACGCTCTTGTGGCCTCGCGTGCGGCTTTCGGCCGGGGGCTCGTTCTTTTGGGGGGCAGCCGCGTGGGTCGATGCCGATCGCGAACTGGGCGGAACCATTCGTCTGGGCACGGGCGAGCTGCGGGGTTGTGGCCGCCTGGGATGGGAGCCGATCGAAGTGCCCCTGTGCGGTGGAGTGCAGCTCGGAGCTCTGCACGGCCGTGGCGTGGGGATCGACGTTCCACGAGACGACCGATTGCTCTGGGTCGCGGTGATTGCGGATGCCGGCCTGGGGTGGTCGCCCAATCGCCGTTTTGCGCTAAGGGCGCAGGGCGGAGTCGCGGTGCCCGTGCTGCGCCAAAGCTTCGAGATCGGCGGTTTGGGGCCGGTGCACGAGCTTTCCGTGGTCGGGGTTCAGGCGGGGTTATTCGCCGAAATCCGCCTACCATGAAGGCTCTTGTCTCACCCGATTGGCCTCGTGCGATCGATCCGATGAAATTCGTGACACGGATCTAGGCGCGTGGGTGCATCACCTCATGGGACGCTGATGGTCTCGTCGTCACACCTCGAAAGGACGGCCGGTTGGGCACCCGCGGGGACCTCGAGCAGATCTACCGGGAGCACCATACCTTCGTCTGGCGCATTCTGCGGCGAATGGGGGCGCCCTCGGTGGACGATGCGGTGCAGGAAGTGTTCGTGGTGATGCATCGGCGTCGACATCAGCTCGATCTTTCGGGCGGGCCCCGACCGTTGCTCTATGGCATCGCTCGCAAGGTTGCCGCGCGGCAGCGGGACAAGCGTCGTCGCCAGCCCCCACCGCTGGCGTTAGTGCCCGAGACCTCCGCCGATCCCGAGCAGAGGCTCGCCCGAGCCGAGGCGGCTCGGGTGATCCGCGACGCCCTCGATTCCATGGACGAAGGCAAGCGCATGACCTTCCTACTCGCCGACGTGGAGGGGATGAGCGTCCCCGAGGTCGCGCGGTGCCAGGGGGTCAACCTCAATACCGCCTATGCCCGACTGCGCGCCGCTCGTCAGCGGATCCACCGGGCCGTGCAGCGCCACCGCGCCAGGGAGGAAGGGGCCGATGCCCGGGTCCGACTCCGTCGATGAGCCTGCCTCGCTCAGCGCCGAGGTGCAGGTCTATATCGACGCGTTCGCGGCCGAGGAGCGGCCCGCGCCCGGGCAGCGGGCGACCCACTGGGCCGCGATCGAGCGAGAGCTGGCGGTCGAGCGGCAGCGGACCGCCTGGTTGGTAGCCACCGGGGTGGTGCTCATCGCCGTCGCCGTCGTGCTGCTCATCGTCGGCGTTCGGGGGTCGACCCTGCTTCGGGTGGCCGAAGATCCCTCGGTGCAGGTGCCCTGGGAGGGCAGCGCTCGGGAGACGGGCGGCGATGCCTTGCGTTCGCGCGCAGGGGCGCGAGCGTCGAGCCCAGACCAGCCCCGGTCGGCTGGCATGGCCGATGGCGCTCGACAGACCGGTGTGGCTGAGGAGATCGACACGTCGCGCCGCGGGACGAGCCCCGCGGTCGAGCCTTCGGGGGTTGGCTCGGCACTGGGCCGCCCGGGAAGCGGTGGCTCGACGGCGAGCTCGGCGGGCGCTGCCGCGCGCCGGCGCGGTCCTGCGCGGGCTCGGTCCGATGCGCCAGTCTCCGATCCGTCGCCTGACCGGTCGTCCTCCCCGAACTCGTCGAAGTCGGCACCCTCCTTGGCCGAGGAGCTGGCGCTGTTTCGTCGCGCCAAGCTGGCCATGGTCCAGGGAGCGGCCCAGCAGGTGCTCTCACTGCTCGATGAGCACCGCGAGCGCTTCCCCCGGGGGGCCCTGCGGCGTGAGGGCACGGTACTTCGTGCCGAGGCCCTGTGTGCGCTGGGACGAGCCCGCGAAGCGAGGGCGCTGCGCGATCGCTTCGTGGAGCAACATGCTGGATCTCCGCTGGCGACCCGCATGCAGTCGGTGTGTCGCTAACGCCTGGGGCCCGCGCGCCGGTTTCTTCCGCCGTTTTCGACGATCGAAGACGATCGAGAAGGATCGAAAGAAGATCGAAAAAAAAGATCACGGAACGGGCAGACCTATCGCATGAGCAGGGCAAGGAGCCACGCTCATGACCATGACTTACCGTATCCAACCCTTCGTCTTGTTCGCGTCGATCGCCCCTTTGTCGCTGCTAGTGGCGTGTCCGGGGGGCACCGGAGATCTCGGCGATCACGGAGACGAGGGCCCGGCTGGATCCTCCACCACCAACCCCGGATCCGAGGGAGGCCCAGGCAGCGGCGCCTCCGGGTCTGGCTCGGCGGGCGCCGAGAGCAGCGGTCCTGGGGTCGGAGACTCGGGAGGATCCGGTGACGTGCCCTGCACCAAGGACGAGTGTGGACCCGATCCCGGGATCCCTGCCTACCTGTGTCAAGACGGGATGACCGTCAGCGGCCCCGGGCCGTGCGAGCGAGGGCCCGATGGGATCTGTGGCTATACCTTCGTGGAGTGTCCGGATTGCTGCTACGGGCCCGAGCAGCCGTCGTGCACCGAGGGATCGACCTGCTGCGCCGACGGGACCTGGGCCTGTAACGACCCGGGGGGCGTGCCCACGTGTGACGAGGGCATCGAGTGCGCCTGTTGCTGGGAGGGCGATATGCCCGACTGCATCGAAGGAGCCACATGCTGCGCGGGAGGCGTGTGGGCGTGCGACGACGATGCCGGGATGTCCACCTGCGAGGGGGACATCGGGGTCGTGTGCGATCTGCCCCCGCCAGCAGATTGCTGTGAGCCGGTCGATGAGCCTCCGTGCATCGGGGGAGCGCTGTGCTGCGCCGACGGGAGCTGGGCCTGCAACGAGCCGGGGATCCCTCCGTGCGAGGCAGGGGAGATCTGCGGCGGTGGAGTGTGCCAGATGGAGGGCGAGACCTGTGCCGGCGGCGAGAGTTGCTGTGGGGGCCTCGATTGTTGCGCAGGCCCGCCCGTCCCGGTCGGGATGGAGTTTTGCTCGGCCATGTGTCCCATAAGCGATCGCAATCGCAAGGAGAACTTCGAGGCGGTCGACACCCAGGCGGTGCTCGAGACGCTCGTGCAGATCCCGATCACCACGTGGAACTACACCTTCGAGGACCCCAGCATCCGGCACCTCGGCCCCATGGCGCAGGACTTCAAGGCGGCCTTCGCCGTGGGGGCCACCGACAAGAAGATCTTTCAGATCGATGCGGATGGGGTGGCCCTGGCTTCGATCCAGGCGCTCCATGCCGAGGTGGAGGCGCTGCGCGCCGAGAATGCGAGGCTTTCTCGGCAGTTGGCTCGGCAGTTGGCCCGGCAGTTGGCCCAGATGCAGGAGCGCCTCGACGGGCTCGACAAGGCCCGCTGACGCGGAGTAGATCGTCCAGCATCGCTGGGCGAAACTCCCGGGAAGCCGTCGAGGTCCAAGCGCCGTGACGGAGGCCACCGCCGCTCAGTCCGATCGCGCCGTCGGCGTGCCCGCGGCCCAGGAGCGGCGGCGCACCGTGCAGGCGGCAGCCTGCTTCTTCTTGCTGCTGGCTGGCTACTACGTGCTGCGCCCGGTCCGCGAGGAGATGGGGATCCAAGGGGGCGTGCGCCAGCTCCAGTGGCTCTACACCGGGACCTTCGTGTCGATCCTCGCCGTGGTCCCGCTGCTTTCGTGGCTGGTCGCTCGCCTGCATCGCCGCGCCGCGGTCCCGGTGATCTACGGGCTGTTCGTGCTGAACCTGGTGGTCTTCTACGGGCTGATGTCTGGCCTGGGCCCTGGGGCCCGGGTGGTGTTGGCGCGGGTGATCTACATCTGGGTGAGCGTCTTCAACATGTTCGCGATCTCGCTGTTCTGGGCGCTGATGGCCGATCTGTTCTCGGTGGCCCAGAGCAAGCGGCGCTTTGGCCTGATCGCGGCGGGGGGCAGCGCCGGGGCGATCGTGGGACCGGCGGTGACCGGTGGCGTGCCCGGGGTCTTCGGGGGGCTGGCCGGTCGCGTGGGTCCGATCCCCTTGCTGCTGGTGGCTGCGGCTCTGCTGCTGCTGGCGACCTTGGGGATCGCGCGGCTGGGTCGGAGCGCCCGGTCCGAGGGGGGTGATGAGTCCACTGGGGGAGGGGGCGGGGTGCTGGGCGGTCGTTGGTGGGACGGGCTGACGCTGCTGGTCCGCTCGCCGCAGCTCTTGGGGATCTCCGGATACATCGTCCTCTACACCACGGTATCGACCTTCTTGTACTTCGAGCAGGCCAACATCGTCGCCGCGGCCATCGACGACGCGGGCGAGCGCACCGAGCTGTTCGCGGCGATCGATCTCGGCTCCAACCTGCTGGCGCTGGGGCTGCAGGCGGTGGCCACCGCGGGGCTGGTGCGGCGCTACGGGGTGGGGCTGCTGCTGCTTTCGCTGCCGGTGCTCAGCGCGGTGGGGTTTGCCGCGCTGGCCGTCGCCCCGGTGCTGGTGGTGCTGGTCACCGTGCAGGTGCTGCGTCGCGCCTTCAATTTTGCGCTGGCCAAGCCCGCCCGCGAGATCCTCTTCACCGGGGTGAGCCCCGCCGAGCGCTACAAGAGCAAGCTGGTGATCGACACCGTGGTCTACCGCGGCGGCGATGCCCTGTCGGCCTGGGCCTTTGCCGGACTCACCGGGCTGGGGCTAGGGCTGGGGCCGATCGCGGCCATTGGCGTACCGGTGGCGCTGGCCTGGGGCGTGGTCGCGCGGTTCTTGGGGCGGCGGGCCACGGCGGCGCAGGCCCACGAACGATAGGGAGAGCTCACCCCTGGCTGCCGGGCCCGCACCCCCTGTTGCGCGGCGTGGTCGATCGGTTGGTCGGAAATTTCACCGGGTGGACCGGCGACGGCGTAGCGCGCCGAGGGCCAGCAGCAGCGGGAGCATCGCGGCGCGTGGCCCGGGGCTGCTGCGGCACGAGCATCCTTGGTCGCCGCCGTCGGCCTGGCCCCCCGAGTCGGTGCCTTGTGAGCCCTCGGAGCCGGTCGGTGACTCCCCGGCGCCGGTCCCTCCCGGGAGATCGCCGGTGGAGTCGGCGCTGCCGGTGGAGTCGTTGCCATCGGTGTCGCCCTCCGGTTCGCCCTCGGGCTCGACCACGCCGAACAGGTCGAGCACGGCGCTCATCAGCTCGATCCGGGTCTGCGCTCCGTCGATCGTCTCGAAGGGGAACCCCAAGAGCACCCCGAGTTCGTCGTTCTCGGCCCAAGCGACGGCGGCCCCCGACTCGAAGCCATCGCGATAGACCAGGGCCAGCGAGCCTCCCGGCTCGGCCGCGAGCACGTCGGGATACTCGGGGTAGTACACGGTGGGATCGGCAAACGAGAACTCGCCGATCCCCTCGAACAGCTCCCCGGACGCCGGCTCGGCGTCGTCGACCTCCGCGTCGTCGGCCACGTAGCTGGCGTGGAGCCGCTGCCGGAAGAAGTCTTGCTCGTCGGGGGTGCCAAACTCGTCCATGGCCCAGCCCAGCTCCGCCCCCGAGATCAAAAGCCGCCCGCCCTGGTCGAGGTAGTCGGCGAGCGCATCGCGAGCCAAGGAGGACAGGGGCTCGTCACCCACCGAGTCGGTCCCCGAGAACCAGTCGACGGCCTGGTATCCGGTCAGCGCTACCGTCCCGGACTCGATCCCGTCGTCGGTCGTGCCGTCGAACGAAAATCCGGCGCCGTCGATAGCTTCGGCGTGGCGGGGTGCGTACCCAAAGTCGTTCATCTGGTTGAGGCGCATGCGGTCGACGAGCCCCAGGTCGTAGGCGGACAGGTCGTCGCTGGGCAGCAGACCTCCGTCGAGGCGATCGAAGCCGTCGACCACCAAGACGCTGGCGGTGCCCGAGGGGGCGACGGCGGCCCCGACCACCGCCGATGGCAGCGAGCGGCCCCCGTCGTTGACCGCGAGGATCCGTACATAGCGCACGTCACCGGCCCAGAGCCCGTCCAAGGTCAGGGTGGTGTCCGAGGTGGAGGTGCCCTCGTCGAAGCCGTAGCCGTTGGTGGAGACCTGCACCACGTAGCTCGTGGGTGGATCGCCCCCGCCGGGAGCAGCAGCGGGCTCCTGCCACTGGGCGACCAGGCCCCCTTGGCCATCGTTGTGCAGCCAGATGGTGCGCGGTGGCTCGGGCGGGAGCACCAGCGGGAT
This sequence comes from Myxococcota bacterium, assembly GCA_039194325.1. Lineage (GTDB taxonomy): Bacteria > Myxococcota_A > Polyangia > Nannocystales > Nannocystaceae > Paraliomyxa. The sequence continues at coordinate 59,521 of JBCCWC010000048.1, read as the reverse complement.
CCCGTCTTGGTCCGCGAAGTAGGCCGCGATCCCTTGGGCGATCGAGCGGGAGGCCACGCGGCGGAAGTCGGGCTCTCGCAGGTGGGCCGCGTCTTCGGGCGTGCTGTGGAAGCCCAGCTCGAGCAGCACCGCGGGCATCTGTGGGTTATGCGAGGGGTTGATCTCGCCGAAGTATGCGGTGAAGCGGCCGCGGTCGATCCATCCCGGGTCGACCTCGGCGCGGAGATCATCGATGAGCTCGGTGTGGATCGCATCCTGGAGCTGCCGCGATCCGGCCACCCCCGAGAAGTTCTCCAGCGGGCCGGGCGGGGCGCTGTCGCCGTAGGTGTAGGTCTCGGTGCCTCGTCCCGGGTTTGGGGCGTTGGTGTGCCATGCCACGTCGACCGCGTCTTCGCCGGGCTCGTGCTCCCAGGCGGCGAAGCGGGAGCGAGCGCTGACGTCGTCGTTGCTGTCGCTGGCGCTGGGGTCGAACACCGACGGGGGCGCGCCGTTCCACTGGGTGTAGTAGCGGGCGCATTGCTCGGCCATCGGGCGGTCGTTGGGTCCGTCGCCGCGATCGTGCAGGGCCATGCCCCCGCCCAGGCGTACCGCGTCGGCCGAGACCACCGAGCCGGGCTCGCTGCTGTCGTCGAGCACCACCACCGCCGAGGCCTCGGAGTCCGCGCCCGCCTCGAAGTGGAAGCGGCCCAGCAAGATCCAGGTGGAGCCGTGGCGCCGCTGGTCGATCCGAAAGTGGCTTTGTCCCCCGCTGTGGCGCACCACCCAGTGAGCGTCGGGCGCTCGGTCGGGCCCCTGGGTGAACGAGATGTACACGTTGTAGTAGCCGTCGGCGGGCACGTTGGCCGCGTAGACCAGGCCGCCGGACTCCGCGGCGGCGGCCACCAAAGAGCGAGCGTTGCCGCTCTGAAAGGGAGCCACCGCGTCCGAGGCGATCGGCAGCGTGACCGGGCCCCAGCCCGGCCCGTTGCCCGGCCCTTCGCTCGGGTTGCCCTCGACGACGGCATCGGGGTCGTCGATGATGAGCATCTGGGTGCCGAAGTCTGGCTCTCGCACCGTCACCACGTAGGCGCCCATCCCGTGCAGGTAGGGGATGAGGTATTGATTGATCGCCTCGATCGACACCAGATCTTCGACGATCCCGTTGGTGTTGCCTCGCTGGGCCCGCCAGCCGACGCCCGTGTTCACGAAGCCGTGCCCGGCGGACACGTAGACGGTCTTGCCCGCGAGGATCCCGGGGCCGCCTATTTGGCTATGGAAGTGGTGGTCGGGTTGGGTTCGCACCATGAACGGGGCGTCGAACGCCGGAGCGCTCGTGCGGCCCTGCTTTTGCGGGATCGCGGGAGCCAGCGCCGCCTGCTCGGGAGGCTCGAGCCCGCATCCTGGATCGAAGGCGTGGCCGTGATCGGCGGTTGGCGTGAAGGCCAGCAGCGAGGCTGACTGCGTGAGCATGAACCAAGAAAACTCGAACACCGCGACCAGACCATAGCAGTGAACCGAGTGTGTCGAGCGCTGGGTAGGCGTCGGAGCTGGGATCCCCACGCGGGATCCAGGGCGTTCAATGGAGTATGGTCGACACCTTCGGTGATGCTCGTAAGGTTCGACGCCCGTCGATCAGCGAGCGCTGTAAGTCACGCTCGGTCGAGTGACGACGGTCGGCGCTTTGTTGTGGCCGTGCTCACCCGGTGGGCCCGGAAGGATCGTCGGGGGTCGGCTTGTGTTCTGGCTCGTGCCCTGGCTCGTATTTAGGGAGCTGGGCGAGCAAGCGCGCCAGCGCGGGGCGAGGGGGCGCCGCCCACCACATGGCGTAGATCTGGACCGTGATCTCCGGGACGATCGGTCGGTAGACCACGCCTTCGTGGTGGAGCAGGAGGATCGAGGAGGGGATGGCGCTGACCGCCAGATCGGCGGCCACCAGCACGAGTATGGAGATGATGTCTTCGACCCAAAAGCCGATCCGGTCGGAACGCAGCGCGAGCCCGCGACGTTGAGACTCGATTTCGATCTCGCGATAGAGGAGGGGCTCGGCGGTTTCGCGGATCGAGACCATGGTGTGGTCCATCAGGGTTTCCATCTGCACCGTGTTGTGCTCGGCCAGGGGGTGAGCCTGGGGGAGCACCGCGACCAGCGATTCCTGGCCGATCTGGCGGTGGTGGAGATCGGGGTGCTCGATGGGGGTGGGCGACAGGACCACGTCGCAGCGACGCTCGCGTAGCGCTTGGAGCTGCTCGGCGGTGGCGACCCGGCGCAGCTCCAGCCCGACCTCGGGGTGGGCCTGGCGGAAGCGCTCGATGGACTGTCGTGCGCTCAGCGGTGTGAGGGCGTACGAAAGGCCCAGCACCAGCGGATCTACCTGCCCTCGCGCCGCGCGTCGGGTGGCCTGGATGCCACGCTCGGCGGTGGCACACAGCACGCAGGCGTGCTCGACGAAGGCCAGCCCGGCCGGGGTCAGCTCGACCTGGCGGCCGGTGCGGTCGAGCAGCTCGACTTCGAGGGTGGTTTCGAGCGCCTTGATGATGCGGGTCACCGACGGCTGCGATAGATGCACCCGCTCGGCCGCTCGCCCGAAGTGCAGCTCCTCGGCGACGGCGATGAAGACTTCGAGGTCGCGTAGATCCATCAGGGCTGGGGGGTAGAGCTTAGCAGACCGTAGTGCGATTATTTCGGCCGGGTTGTTGGATGACTTCCACTTTCCCACGAATTTGTGGTCGATGGTGCTGAGCCCCAGGGATGGGCTCCACCCTACCTCCTTGAACGATTGATCCTGTTGCTACGCTGCGTAATTTGCGCTACTATGCCTTGGCCCGAGGTCGGGCTTGGCACTTAGATGTCAGCGTTTGACAAGCTCAAAGATGCAGCGCGCAGTAAGGCCTAGTAGGGCTGGTTTCTGGGCCTGAGCGCAAAACGGGGTGCCCGTGAGCAGAAGAGGACATGACCGTCGGAGCATCGTCGAGCGGGTCGGATGAGAGCAGCGCTGAGATGGGATAAGGGGAATGTCTTGACAGAACTACGACGCATCGGGGATGCTAGAACGCGCAGTGACGGTGAGCTCGTTCTCCGCGGAGGTTTCAGTGACTCAGATTGGTGAAGGCGTGGCGGTGAGCATCTCCAGTGAGGGGGAGGCGATGGTGCAGTGTATCTTCTGTCATGCAGACCATCAGGATGAAGAGGCCGCTCCTCCTCACACATTCAACAGGCAGGGTATGGACAAGCTGAAGAGAGAAGGACGTGCGGAATGTAAAGCCAATCGTTCGAACTTCTATCCTGGTGAATCAATGGCTCCTCTTGAACCCTGGGTGGCAGGTAAGACTGCTATCGGATACAAGGCAGCGGCGCACCACTGCCTGGCACTCAGCACCGTGAGTGAGCACCGAATATCTGGGGAGCTTCATGCTGCGGGCTATGATCCCAACCGCGGAACGAATTGTATCTGGCTCCCCTATAGTGCCACACAGTTCAGCAAGGCGCGAGCATATGATAAGCCCCTGCAAAAACATCGCGGAAGACATACCAGTTCATACTTTAATGCCGTCAAAAAGCACATCGATCACGTCGCCGACCGAGTAGGTGTAATATTTTGTACCAGAAAGATGAAGATCCCCAAGGAAAGACTGCTCAGGTACATGCTCCACCAGGAGCACGTTGTATGGCATAAGATTGCTAGTGCCAAGGATACCGACTACCATCTGTATGCCACGTCATTCCAGGATCCTCATGCTCCGTGGGGAACATATGAAAAGGAAAGTGTGTCTAAAAATGAAAAGGAAAGTGTATCTAAAAAGAAATTCCGTCAGAAGAATCTAACTGCGGCGGAGATCGCAGAAGATGAAAAAATCGGCAGTGAAAGTGAGAATGATCCTGAGGTTGAGAAAAAGTAGTTCACCGCTTCTCCGTATCTGCTGTTGCTGTCATGAGCCGTAACACACACGTTGCATTGCTAGCTCGAACCCCATTGGCGGGTCCGAGCGCGCATCGTACGAATGTCCCTGATTTCGATCTGCATCGCGGAGTAGTTGTAGAGCCTCCAAACGAGAGCTTGCGCTACGAACTGCGTGTCGAGCCAGAGTTCGACCGACCCCTAGACTTTCCTCCACTAGACCTCCATGATGCCGGGGACGGGCACTTGCTCATGTCACCAAAGCTGGTGAAATGCTTCAGGGCTGCCGGTGTCGATAATATTCAGTTCTTTCCTGGTGAAGCGATCTATCTCCCGAGTCGCGACGCGTACTCGTATCAGGTGGCAAATATCGTAGGCCTCGTCAAGGCACTCGATGTCGAGGATTCCGACTGTGAGGTCGATGAGGATGGCTTTGTTGAAATGTTCTATACCCTTCGGCTCGATCGAGAAGCAGTCGAGCCGTTTGATTTATTCCGCATGTTCGAGAGTTTTCATACCATCATTGTCTCATCGAGGGTTCGTCTTATGCTTGAGTCTCATGGTATTACCGGTGTGCGCTTCGTAGGCGAAGAGGACTGGGAACCAGGAACATTATAAGATGGGAATCGCCATGTTCAGTCCATTGTCTAGGGTGTTTGGTCATAGGGCGGTACGATGCTAAGAGGCTGGGGTGGGCTGGTGGTTTATGTGGTCACTCGTGAATGTGTGCAATAAATGTTTTCTTGTTCATAAGTCCATGATAAATGGCACTGTTTGTAATCGATGAGCTAATAATAGCTCGATTCGTCTCGACGCCAAACTAGATGGGATGCAGCGTGCGCGAATCAGAGTGTTTGTGATGTCGTGGTGGTCATACCTACGCGTCAACAAGACCACCAATCGAGAATCGTGTCCAGTTCACTGCTCCGATGAGCCCGCGCCCACGCTCGGCACGGGTGTTTGCGGGTTCACCGAGCCGGTCTGTGAGCCGTCCTCAGCTCCGTGGAGGAATTGGGACGCGACGCTGCGGAGGGTGTCAACGGAAAACCGAGGCGCGATCGAGCGCCGGGTGGGGGGTCCAGATCGAAAGCGCATGGGGTTCGGGATCCACCCCTGCCGCTGTGAGCGGATCGAGGATCCCATGGACGCGACTCCACAGTGGCTCGAAAGGGATCGGGAGTCCTCGGGGGGGTATCCGAGGGTTGCGTGGCCTCGATCCCTCATGGGAGACGAGATGCCTCGGGGTTCTTCGGACCGGATCAGCAATCGGCTCGGCGCAGCCATTGGGGCGCGGGCTCCTCGTCGTCGGTGCCAATGGTCGTGCAACAGGGGGCTGAGAGCCCTCGCGACGATCCGTGCCAGGCAACCATTGGGGGCCAAAAACCCCAATAATGGTCTGTGCCAGGCAACCGTTGGGGGTCAAGCAGACATTCGTGTTCGGATCAGCCGTTGCGTAACCGACTGCCGTGATGTCGCCGACGATCCGTTCTACGAACCCTTGGTCGGGGTCTTCGCCAGCTGGTGCGCGCAGGCGGGCCGACACACGATCCGCATCTCCGCGCCGCCCGAGACGAGCGCGACGATCGATCTGGCACTCGTACCGATCCCTTCGGGGGCGTGTGAGTGAGAGGGTTCGGGCTCGAGCAGTCGCACACGCGGGCGCGCAGTGAGTCGGTGGGTGCGCCGCGGGATCAGTCGAACAGATCGGAGGCGTGGTCCACCGTGACTGCCCGTGCGATCCATCGATCGAGCACCGTTGGATCCTCTTCGGCGAGGATCCGCTGCTTGGACGAAGCGTCGACGGTGAGTCCTCGCGCTCGCAACACGTCGACCACGGCTTGGGCACGGCCTTCGCGGTGGCCTTCGCGGTGGCCCTTGCGATGGCCTTTGCGGTGGCCTTTGCGGTGGGCCTCTTCACGGACCGCATCGAGGGTCTCGTAGCCTCGGCGTTGCAGCAGGTTACGCAGCGTGAGCTCGTGCGCGACGTTGCGGTCGTACATCGCCTCGACGGGCACGGGATTGCGCAGGATTCCTGGCGCCACGAGCTGCTGACCCGGCCCGAGGGTGCGCGTAGGAGCGTCGCGCTGGTGCACCTCGACCCGTCGTGGGCCAGTCAGCCGCACCACCCAGATGAGTTGTGTCCCTGCGGCGAGTAGCTCGCGGATCTTGTCCTGGAGTTCGGCTTCGTCCTGCCCCACGCTGGCGTACTCGACCGCCAAGGGAGGCACGCCCTCGATCCACCCGGGTTGGTCGGGTACGTTGCCCACGGCGATGTCGGGGGCACGTAGGGTCTTGGGTCGGGGTGAGTAGCCGGCGTCGATCCCAGAGGACTCTACGGCGGGATCGGTATCGAGGACCTCAAACCCCGCCCCGGTGCCTCGGGCACCATCACCGCCGGTGGGGGCGCAGTAGACCTTGTGCCCGTTGGAGAGCTCGTAGCGCGTGCCAGCCCGCACCTGGTGGGCCTTCCAGGGGCCCGTCGAGTTGCGCTGCTTCGAGGACGACACCGATCGCAGGATAGCACGGGCACCCATGCACCGGCAGCGGTCGAGGGGTGGTCGACGGTGGCCACTCAGGGTGCGCCGTCGCGGGTTCGCGGCGGCATTCGCGGTACGTATCGAACCATCCGACATCGTGATTGGACGAGCCACCCATCGTCCTCCAGAGTGTTCGGCGATGGGTTCGAGCGCGGCTGCCTCCTTCGGGGCGGCGCTCGCGTAGATCCGGCTGCCTGGAAACGGCTGCCTGGAAACGGCCGCCTAGACCCGACCACCTGCTGGGACGACGACGATGACGATGACGATTCCCAACCATTGGTATCCGATCCTCCAGACTCGGCAGCTTCGAAAGCGCCCGGTGGCGATCCACCGCCTGGGTCAGCGATTGGTCGTCTTTCGCGGTCTCGACGGTCAACCGCGGGCCCTGCTCGACCGCTGCCCTCACCGCGGCGTCGCGCTGAGCCTCGGGCGGGTGCAGGGCAACACGCTCGAATGCCGCTACCACGGGCTTCGCTTCGATGGCCAAGGGCAATGCACCCACCTGCCCTGCGAGGGCGCGGGCGCGCGGATCCCCCGGGGCCTGGAGGTCAGCGCCTTCGATCTTCGGGAGGCTCACGGCCTGGTGTGGCTGTGGTGGGGAGCGAAGGGTGACGAAGCCTCGCGGCCCGAGATCCCGTGGTTTCACGAGCTGCCCACGTCCACCCACTACACCAGCGATATCGCCAAGGTCTGGCCGGTCGATGTGATCCGCGCGGGCGAGGCGATGTTCGACACTTATCACGCGCCCTTCGTGCATCGAGGGTACATTCCCCGCGTGGGCACCCGAGTGGGCCCGGTAGAGGTGGACGTCGACGGAGATCAGATCGAGATGCGCGGATCCTTGCTGCCCCAGCCGGGCAGCAAGGAGCGGAGCATGCGGTTTCGGACGCGATTCATGCCGCCCACCCTGTCGCTGCTCGATCTCGGCGACGGTCAGCCGCTTTGGGTGGCCGACTGCCCGATCGACGAGGACAGCACCTGGCGCCTCGCTCGGCAGTACACCGATCCCAAGATCAAGGGGCTCGGCCTCGGTCGACTGCTGGCGTGGCTGCATATGCTGTTTGGCTGGTACGTGATCCAGGAGCTCCAGGATCGGCCGGTCGTGCGTACGCAGTCGCGCTTTGCCTTCGAGGCAGGAGACGAGAAGTTGCTGCGCCCCGACGCTGGGCTCTTGCGCTATCGGCAGGTGCAGCGGCGGATGCTGGAGCGGGCGCTGCAAGACGAGCGTCCGTTGCCGCCGCTGGTGCACAAGGGGCTGCAGGCGGCAGCCCGTGGTCTCGGGTCTTCGCCGTCGGTGGCCGCCGCCCAGTGAGCGAGGAGTCCCGAGGGTGCTCAGCCAGCCGCCGGGGGGACCGCGATCACCCGTAGCCCCGCCGCCCCTGGATACCCGTAGCTCACCGCTTCGTCGAACCCGACCACCGTCACCCCAAAGGGCACGTCGGCCTCGATCTCGTGGGCCCCGGGCGCAAGCGGGACCTGCACGAAGGCGTGGGTGCTATTGCGGGCGACCCCCATCGGGGCGAAGTCCTCGGCGGGGATCGGCTCTCCGTCGATCCTCACCTCGCCCTCGCCGCGGGTAACGATGAGCGCGAAGTCCACGGCGTAGCCGGCGGGTACGGCGACCAGGGTGCGGCGCTGGAACTGCCCCACCGAGGGGGTGGCGATCATCGCCGGGTCGCCGGGCTGCGCCTTCGATAGCGCTTGGAAGCTCTGGAGGAACTGGGTGACCGAGAAGGGGCGGTCGGGATCGGACTCGACCGTGAAGGCCTGGTCGGTCTCGAACACGACGGTTTGCCCGGCGTCGAGCCGCGCGGGAGCCCCCGATGGCGCTTGTGGGCAGTATCGGAGCTCGGTGTTGTCGAAGGCTGCGATCAGCCGATAGACGGCCGGATCGTCGAGATCGGCGACGGGGCTGGGCGGTGGTGCGAGGGCGTAGGCGGTGCCCCAGGCCTCGTGGGGTGGCTGCTGGTGCTCGATGTGGTCGGCACAGCACGCGCCGCCGGCCGGGATCGCGGTGGCCATGTTGCCGGAGAACACGGCCACCGGCGCATCGGCAACCACGAGGGTCCCGGTGAGGTTGCCGGCGCCGGAGCCTGCCGCCTCGGACACCACGGTGAGCACTTGCCCGCGATCGATCGTGGCGGTTTGAGGGCCCTCGAGCACCGCGGCCGTGGGGAGGATCTCCACGGTGGTCGCATCCTCGGTGGCCACCACCGAGACGAAGGCCCCGGAGTTGACCGGCTCGGGATCGTCGGGCGACATACTCAAGAGGATCGCGTCGGCGGTGACGGCGGTGTAGCTTTGGCCCAGCGCGTGGGTGGGCAGCAGCAGGGACGCGTCGTTGGAGTACACCTGCACTTGGTTATCGAGTGGGTTGAACTGGTAGGCGGTAATCGGGACGCTGCTCTCGATCCGATAGGCTTGGCCGTCGTCGGTGCCAAAGCGCGGCTCGATGTCGAGGGGGTCGAGCGCGATCTCTCGGGTTTGTCCCGGCTCCACGCTGACCTGGGTCACCGCTGTTGGCTCGTCGGCCACGTACACCTGGACGTCGGCGGCCACGAGCGCCGAGGGGTTGGCGACCACGACCGCAAATTGCTGCGAGGACGCCGGCGGGGACATGGGGGTGCCGCGGTAGTCGTTGGGTAGATCGGTGGCCCAGAACTCGCAGCCGAGGTTGCTCCGCGTAGCCTCCACCTCGGTGCAGTCCACGGGGAAGTCGTTGCCGCCCTGCGGCGCCCCCACGTCGAACTTGAAGCTGCCCACCCCGGTATCTTCGGCCCCGGTCTCGTCGGGGTCGCCGCCCTCGTCGAGGACGCAGTGCGCGGGTGGGCCTCCGCCGTTCCCGCTGGCGGTCGAGGGGAGCGGCGAGTCGCCGGTGTCGGAGCCTCCGGTGGGCGACTGGGGTTCGAGTGGAGGCGGTGGCAAGCGTTCGTCGTCCCCGCACGCCAGGCAAAGTGCAGACAGTCCCGCGAGGGCGTAAAGCGAGCGAACGAACCCCGGAGATGTCACCGGTCGATCTTATCCTTCTGCTATCCTTTGTGCTCGCCTCTTACGCCGGTCTCGAGTGCCGGCCCTGGTTCGCCGGCCTCGTGCGTCGGCATATGCGCCGGCTTCTTGCCGGTGAAACTTCGGGCGACCCGCCGCCGTTGTCGCCCTCGTTCCGTCCTGGCGCGATCCATGTCCAGACCCATCCAGATCGTCATCCTCGGTGCCTCCGGTGATCTCACCTCGCGCAAGCTGATCCCGGCGCTGCTGCGCAACTTCGCGGAAGGCTCGTTCGACCAGCCGGTCCAGGTGGTGGGCGTGTCCCGTTCGGACAAGACCAGCGAGGCCTGGCGCGCCGAGCTGGCCGAGAACGTCGCTCCCGGCGAGCGCGAGGCGTGGGAGTCGTTCGCGCCCAACCTCCATTGGTTGCGGGCCGACGCCGCCACGCCCGAGGGGATCGCGGTGCTGCGAGAGCGCACGGCCGAGCTCATCGAGCAATTGCCCAACGGTAGCCGCGAGCGCTCGGGTCGGCTTTACTACCTGGCCCTGGCGCCCCAGCTGTTCAGCCCGGTGGTGGCCGCGCTCTCCGAGGCGGGCCTTTTGGCCTGCGAGCCCGGCGACGAAGAAGGCTGGCGTCGGGTGGTGATCGAAAAACCTTTTGGCGTCGATCTGGGCTCGGCCCGTGCGCTCAACCGGGCTCTGCTCACTCACCTGCGGGAGGAGCAGATCTTTCGGATCGATCACTACCTGGGCAAGGAGACGGTGCAGAACATCCTGACGCTGCGCTTTCAGAACGCGATCTTCGAGCCCCTGTGGAACCGTAAGCACATCGAGTCGGTGGAGATCTCGGTGTGCGAGACGGTGGCGATGGAAGGGCGCCGCGGGGCTTATTACGACAAGGCGGGGGCTTTGCGCGACATGGTCCAAAACCACCTGCTGCAGATCTTGGCGCTGGTTGCGATGGAGCCGCCCGGGTCGCTGGGGGCCGACGCGATCCGCAACGAGAAGGTCAAGGTGCTGCAATCGCTGCGGCCGTTTACCGGGGGGCGGGTGGAGCGGGACGTGGTGCGGGCGCAGTTTGCCGGGTATCACGACGCGTTTGGGGTGGCCGAGGGGTCGAAGACCGAGACCTATGTGGGCATTCGGGCGCTGGTCGACAACTGGCGCTGGAGCGGGGTGCCGTTCTTGCTGCGCACGGGCAAGGCGCTGCATAAGCGCTTCACGGAGGTGGTCTTGCGCTTTCGGACGCCGCCCATCGATCTGCTCAACGGGCCCATGCCCGACAATGTTTGCCCGCTGCGTCCCAACGACTTGCGGCTGCAGATCCAGCCTGCCGAGGGGTTGCAGCTGGGCTTCTTGGTCAAGCAGCCTGGCCCGGGCATGGTGATGCGGCACTCCGAGCTCGGGTTCGACTATCACCAGCTGGGCGAGGGAGCCACGCCCGACGCCTACCAACGCCTGCTGCTCGATGCGATCCAGGGCCAGGCCACGCTATTCATCCGCGGCGACGAGGTGGAGGCGGCCTGGTCGTTCGTCGACGGGATCCGGGCCGGGTGGGAAGAGGCCGATCCTGCGGTTCACTCCTACGCGGTGGGCAGCCATGGCCCCGAGGAGGCCGTGGGGCTCTTTCACGGCTGCGAGGGCACGTGGAGCCCGGGGCCCTCGAGCGAGTGAGCCCATGCCGCCGCAGGTCACCGTGACCGAGCAGATTGGTGCGGTCGCCGGGGAGGCGATCGCGCTGGCGATCCACGCGACGGTGGCCGCGCGAGGGCGCTGCTGCCTGGCGCTGTCCGGAGGCTCGTCGCCAGGCCCGGTGATGGAGTGGCTGGCCGAGCACCTGTCGACGACGCTGGTGCAGCGCTTGGTGGTGACCTGGGTCGACGAGCGCCACCTGCCGATTTCGTCCGAGGTCGAGGAGGCTGGGGTCGAAGGGGCAGGCGGCGAAGGGCCCGGCGCTGAAGGGTCCGGGTTCGACTGGCGGGCGCTGCCCGAGGCCAGCAACCTGCGCCTCGCCTGGGCTCACTGGTTCTCCCGAATTTCCGAGCTTCCCACCCTGGTCCCCATGGCGCGACCGGGGAGCCTGGACGAGGCGGTTCGGGGCTATACGGCGGACTTTGCCGAGCGGGTCCAGCGGGTCGATGTGGCACTGCTGGGGGCGGGCCCCGACGGACACATCGCGTCGCTGTTTCCCGGGCATCCGGCGCTCGATGCTACCGGGGTGTGCGTGGCTGTTGAGGATAGCCCCAAGCCACCACCCCTGCGGCTGAGCCTTACGATGCCGGTTCTGCAAGACGTCGACCACGCCGTGCTGGTGGCGAGCGGTTCGGCCAAGGCCTCGATGCTGCAACAAGCCCACACAGGGCAGCCTGAGCTTCCCCTCGGCCGCTATCGACCCGCCGGAGCTTGGCGCTGGGTGCTTGATCCGGCGGCGGCGGCGTTGATTGAGGATGTTCGTATGAGTTGATGAAGTTGATGTTGGTTTCGGGCGTATCGGAGTCTCCAATGCCTAGCTTGAGGCGATCAATGCCAGGATTCAGAAACTCCAGAACCCCCCAAGAAGTAAACCTGTAGCGATTATAGCCCATTGCGGTGGCCTTGGCCTATGTCCTCAATTCGCCTCAACCTGCACGAACTCCTGAATGCCAACATGGCAGTTGAGACAAGAACTGACTGTGACCGGTGCTCCAAGCCGTCGACCACAAGGCTATCTAAGTCTAAATTGGAACCTCGGTCTAACTTGCCTGACTTGAGGAGTTCTGCGCGGAGGGGGCGGTTTTGTCGTTTTCTGACGTAAGAAGGGACTCTGATGCGCCTGCTCTATAATCCGTGCACTATGATTCTCCGCGTGAATATGCGCCCTTCGTGATAGACTGCTACTTGAGTCGCGCCACTCTTCTATGAATCGCGTCGTTTTTTCCTGAATCTCAATGAACTGAGTCGACGCTCCACTCGGCGTGCCAACGTTTATTTTACTAAGTTCTCCCAGTAGAACAACCTTTATGGGTTTCACCGGTGGGGGACGGGCAGATTTTCCAGAGTGCGTGCGATATCGGCGAATTCTTTCCATTGCTCGGTCTCCCTCAGACGTAAATACCGAGATCGTGACTGCTTGTGGTTTAAGACCAATACGCAGCGCCTGAGCGCCGGTATACTGAGGGCCATCAATGCTGACTTTAGCATGTGAACCAATAGCCATGACGGTTGGGCCTTGGCTTCTAGTGGCACTCTTGGTGATGGTTTTCTCTGGCGAAAATTGTTGGTGTACATGAGTGGGAAATTTATGATTGAGTATTTTGCTTATATTTTTGATGCGGCTAGGAGCTTCGTCTAGTATATCGGATAGCTGCATAAGTGCATTCTCTGATAGGTCAGTTACTATGATGTCAATGGCTTGTCCGCGGAAAGTGGTACTGCTGCCTGGGCCGTGATGTACCCTGATGACTGAGCTGCCTGTCGTCGAGTTCTCTGCATGGGTCTTTAATACATTGCCAAGATCTGAATATTCTGACGCGATGAACGACCAATAGGACCATAATTTAACACCATGCCATGGTTTGTAGCAGTCTTCCTCCGAGAACCACAGAGGATAAGAGGCAGATCCTTCGATGCAGTTAATCCAGCTTAGTTGGACTGCCTCGCTGGTTGGGAATATTAGCTCGGATTCCGAGTAATACAAGCGCGAGCGTCTTTCAGTGTCACGATCTGCTGAGCATCCAACTTCTTGACTGATCCTAGCTCCAATTAGCGATAAGATAAGTGTTGCAATAGTAATGCTGCATCCGATGATTATCCTGTGTGACACAATGGCAATAGCTGTCGCGCGCAGCAATCTGAGCCAATTAGAGATGGTACTGATCGTTCGCATGGCTACTGGTCGGTGCCAAAAATTCTTCGCCAGATCGAAACTCGTTTGTTCAATTGTCCACTCTCTTCTATAATAGCGACGTTCTGGGTAGCATTGTCCTTTGGTCCGTTAATGATTATTTGCGGTTTCGTGGCCGTGGGTGGAGAAGGCTGTGTGTGCATCGATTTGTCCGGGTTGACGGTGCTATGGCTCGCAACGTACCGTGTGAAAACCGGATTGTAAGGATATGCAGAAGCTGCGTGATTGACGATAGAAAATAGACCATGACGCACTCTCCCATCTTGGGCTTGTTTGAGAGCGTTAAACCAGAATGCATACGGCGTGGTAAACATCGGGATATTCATTGCTGAAAACCCGGATCTTTCCAGGATGATTCTGGACTCTTCTGCATTTGTGAAGACACGAGCTAGTTCATTTGCGAGGCTATCTATGACGGATCTTTCGTCATGACTCGAATCCATATGCTAGTGACGTTATCAGACGGCCTTTAATTTGTAAACCTCTTTATCTTGTCCGACAGGTGTTCCGGTGCCATAATGAGTGCGGTAAGTATCTCTTTGAATGAAGTAATATATTATTAGCAATTCTATCCAGCGATTTTGATGTCGAATATCGATGGTGTGAGAGGACGGGTGGAGTTTGAACAGTGTTGGATGTGCCGTTTGAAATTGGCATAGACGGATAATTGCGGTGATAATTTTATGTAGAAGAGCCTAGGGCCGTACGTGGTTTGTGAGGCGATACGGCCGAATCAGCATTTGCAGGCGAGCCCCACGATCTTTACGACCCCCTCGGGATACCCGAGGTTGCGGCCGTACCGAGCCACGTTGCAGTAGCACCAACGGCAGTGGTTGGTCGCTGATCATCACGACCAGCTGTTCCCATCGCGGGCCATCGTCGGAGAGACAGGGCGGCCAATCCAGCTTTAGCGGACCGGCCTGGTCGCCGAGACCGGCCAGCGGATACCTACCGGTCACGGGCAGCCCCTCGGGGAGGTGAGGGGTCATGGCCTCGACGACCCGGTCGGCGCGGACTCGAAAGAGGGACACGAAGGCGGGGACACAGGTCAGCGTGGCCGAAAGTTCGATCCACAGCGGAGTTTGGGTGCTCAGGAGAGGTGAGGGTTCTCGCCATGGCTTTGGCTGCCTGCCTTGCCAGGATCCCCAGCGAAGATCGAAGGCGTCGGCAGGCCAGTCGTGGAGCTCACGCCCGATGGCCAACCATTCGTCGAGGACAACGAGCCGGGTCAACCACGCCTCCCACGTCGGTCGATCGTCTGGGCCGGTGCTGGCCACGAGGTCTCCCCACCGGTCGCGCAAAAGCACCCCCCGGGGGCTGAGCTCGAACGCGGCGGTGGAGGGGGTCGCCGATTCGCGCGAGCGCTCGCTGCTCGGGTCGGGGTCGTGAGGGGGGGCAGGGCGCTGCGTTCCTCGGTTGCGAACGAGCTTGGCGCATCGCTCGAGCCGCGAGCTCAGCTCGGCGCGCGCGGAGGCCTCGCCGCCCCAAACATCGACGATCGCACGGCGGCTCGACGGGGGACGGGTGGCCCAGGCGAAGTCGTGGCCGGCGAGCGCCGATCCGTCTGTGACGCGGATGCCGAGCGCGCCGTCTTCATCGTGTTCGACCACGCCATGCGCCTGCTCGGCCACGCTGAGTGATGTGGTCAGCACCACGCGCTGTCCAAGCCGCACTCCAGCGCCCTTGGCGAGCGCACACCGCCACCAGCGATCGTCTACGCGACGACAGGGCCAAAACTCCTCGGGGCGATCGAGCCGAAGGCCGGCCAGCGGGATCAGGGCATCGGGTCCGGCGACCTGAGGATGCTGTGTCGGTTCTTTCCACGCGGTCTGCAGGCGATCGATCACCGCCCACCATGGCTCGTCGGGGTGTCGTTCCAGCAGGGTCACCAGCGCGTCGGTCATCAGGCCCACGTCGTTGCTCGACGGACCCTGGGCCCACTCGTCGCGCCCGGACGCCATGACCCGCACGACTTGGGGCAGGGGATCACGGCCTCCTCGCACGATCCGCGCTTCCAGATCGCGGCCCATGGTGTCCACGATGGCCTCGCAGTCGGCGGCCGCTCGGGGCCAGTCACCCATCATGCAGGCGGAATGGCAGCACTCGAACACCATGGTCACGCTGGGCTCGACCTTCCAGGAGCGGCGGGTGCGACGGGGGCCGGGTGGCTTGGCCTTACAGGCGTCGGCGAGCCCTTCGAGCCAGCCGATCAGCTCGTTGCCGGGGATCAACCGCGAAGAGGCAGGCGTAGACTCGCAGGCGTTGATCGGTAGCAGGGCACTCACCGGTTGGTCGTGGAGCTTTGGGTCGGGCAGAGCCTGCTTGCTGTGGCCGGCGTAGTAGATCAGCACTTGATCGCCGGGCTCCACGCTTTTTCGTAGTTGCTCGATCTGAGCCTCGATGTTGGCCTTGGTCGGGGGCAAGGGTCCTTCGACCCGTTCATGGGTGGGCATGAGCCAGCGGACCATGCGCTCCAGGCACCGTTGCACGCCACCCAAGTTGTCCAGCGGTGACCCGATGAGCAGGGCATGGCCGCTGGCCGTGGCGCTTTCCCGGGTACGCAACCGCAGCACGGCGGCGCCCGATCTCGGCACCAGTCCCTCATCGTCCGGGTCGAGTGTCGACGGCTCCCTTGCGTCGCTCATCGATCGATCACATCGTGCTTGTGCCACACTGTCCAATAGGTGCCTCGTCCAATAGGTGCCTCGCGATCCCCTTGGTGATCGCCTGGGATTGGATCTTTTTTTTGCTCGGCGTCAAATGCCTCTAAACGATGTTCTTGGTCGCTTTGTTGGGCTCTGTTCGAAAGAGCCACCCTTTGGGCCCGAGGCCCGAAAGGGATCAAACAAGCTCGCGTGCGGCACTTGATGGGTGGGTCGCCGACGGGTGTCGAGCCAGGCGACCGCACAAGCGAGGCACCATGATCAGTTGTACCGCACTCCGGTCCGTCCGCCAGGCGACGACTCCGACCGAGCCGCGACGGCTCGCCCAGCACCTGTACGTGCATCACAGCGCGGAGGTTCTCTCCTTCTTTCGCATTACGCGCAGGATCGCCCAGGCCGATGCGATCGATCTGCTGCATCAGACCTTCTCCGAACTGCTGCGGACGCTGGCTCGGCGCGAGGATCTACAGATCGAGTATCCCCGTGCGTTCCTGTTCAAGCTGGCGACCCGTCAGCTCTATGCGTTCCTTCGTCGGAGGCACCGCCAGCCCGAGTTCGACGCACAAGCCGAACCGGTGGAGATCGCCGCGCGGGACGATCTCGAGTACGAGGTTTCGCTGAGGAGCGAGCAGCGCATGGTGCTACGAGCGATGCGGCGGCTGTGCGACGATCGGCGCCGCCGAGAGCCACGAGAGCCCGATGCGGTGAGCACGCTCCAGCTGCTCGTCTACTTTCGTTTCTGGCTGGGCCTGCCTCTGGTCGAGGTGGCGGAGATCTTCGAGATCAGCGCCGACGCTGTCTCGAGTCGGCAGCGTCGGGCGTTGCAGAAGCTCCAGCGCTGCCTCGACGAGATCGAGGCCGAGGAGGAAGTTCGATCGACCTCGACGACGTTGCTGATGCAGTGGCGAGACCGGTTGGTGCAGGAGGCCCACATGAGCCGATTCGGTGCCCATCACGACTCGAGGGGTTAGTATGCTGTCGCGGCGCCAACACGGACTTGCCATGAGCACCACCACCTTCATCTCGTATAGCCACGACTCGGGCACTCATGAAGATCTCGTGCGCGCGTTGGCCGACCAGCTGCGAGCAGACGGGGTCGATATTCGGCTCGATCAGTATGTGCAGAGTCCAGAGGACGGTTGGCCGCATTGGACCGAGGCGCAGATCGAGACCTGCCGATTCGTGGTGATGGTGTTCACGCCGGACTATCGTCGTCGCTATGATCTGGCGAATGGTCGCACGAGCCCTTCGTCGCGCCAGCAGGCAACGTGGGAGACGATGCTCGTGCGGCACCTGCTTTATTCGGCGGGAGGGCGCAACGCCAAGGTGATCCCGGTGCTGTTTCGGGACGACGTCGAGGGGCTCGTTCCGCTTCCTCTACGCGGGTCGACGTACTACCGCCTCCCTGAGGACTACGAAGCACTGCTACGACGGCTGCTGGACAAGCCCAAGACGGTGCCCCGCCCGCTGGGAACGCCGCCCGAGTTGAAGCCGGCGCCGCGACCCGATTTCTTTTCGCTGATGAAGGCTGACGCGCCGGCGGCCTTGGCTCGAAAGACGGGGGTGGCTGAATCGGGGGCCGAGCGCTCCGAGGCGAGCGGTGTCGGCGAGTCGCTGAGTGAGGGGGCCGAGGTTCGTGACACCGAGACGGCGGCCGAGCGGTCCGCGGTCACTCGTGTCACCGAGCGACGGGCCGAGCCGGTGGAATCGTCTGCGCTGATGCTCCCGGTGGCTCCCGACCGGCGGCTGGCGCTCTGGGTCTTCACGGCCAACGGCGTCGCGCGTCCACCCTTGCGCTTGGACAAGGAGCTTCGAGCGATCAAGAAGGTTCTCGATGGTTCGCGGCTGGGGGATCGCTTCGAGCTGAAGGTCAGCCCCATGGCGTCGTTTCTGGATGTGATCCGCGATCTCGATGTGCACCAGCCGGCCTTCGTCCACTTTGGTGGGCATGGTGATTCTGCCTCGGGGCACCTGGTCCTCGAGGGCGAGCGTGAGGGCGACGAGACCTTCGTCTCACCCGAGCAGATCGCCACGTTGTTGGCCAACTTGCGTCGCCCGCCGACTCTGGTCACGTTTAGTGCATGCTGCTCGGCGAAGATGGCTCAGGCTGCGGCTCGGTATGCCGACCATGCGATCGGCTTTGATGGCGAGTTTGATGATGCCACGGCCCCGCGGTTCTCTGCCGCGCTCTATGAGAGGTTGATGTCCCATGCCCAGCTCGATGTGAAGCGGGCTTTCGAGATGGCCAGGTTGGCCTGCCAGCCCGAAGATCGCGAAGCTGCGGAGCTCGCTCGGTTGTATTCGTTGTCGGGCAAGGGTGCTGGGTCTGCGACCGCGGTGACGGAGTCATCCGGGCAGGCGGCTTCCCTTCGCCGTGGCCGTGAGGTGCCCGCGGTCGATGTGCTGGTGGTTACCGCGCTCAAGGAGGAACTCGACGCGTTGCTGGCGGTCGAAGGAGGAGTGCGAGAGCCGTGGATCCTCGAGGACGGCGAGCCCCCGCGGTATGAGGCGGTGCTCGACGGGGACCATGGGCTACTGCGCGTCGCCGCGTTGCGCCTGACCGGGATGGGGGGGGCGATCACGGCGGCGACGATTGCTCCCCTGCTCGACGCGATGGCGCCACGCAGTCTGGTCATGTGCGGGGTTTGTGCGGGGCACCCTCAAGACACCGATCGCGGCGATGTGGTGATCGCCGACCGAGTCTTTCAGCACGATGAAGGCAAGGTCCGAGAGGATGGCTTTCAGGGCGATCTTTGGGTGAGTGAGATGGCCGACCCGTGGTTGCGAGAGGCCCAGGAGCTGAGGGGGGCCGCCGAGGGGTTGTGTGGCTATGCGCCGGCAAGCGAGGAGCAGGGTCGGTGGTGGTTGCTCGAGCAACTCCGTGACGGCCGTAATCCGCTGCGCTCGGTGGCGGTGCGGCGCTATCTACCCGATGAGCGCCGAGCTGCCGTCCTCGAGATGCTGCGGGACGAACGCGTGGTGCAGCTGCGGGGCGACACCCTCGAGCTGACCGAGCAGGGCTGCAAGGTGGTGGACGAACATCGGCTCTTGCACGATACGCTCGCCGTGCAGGCGCCCTACCATGTGCACGTGGGGCCCATGGGGAGCGGCAATGCGGTGGTCGCCGACGGTGAGGTGTGGGCTCGGTTGACCCGCGGCGGTATGCGCAAGATCTTGGCGATAGACATGGAGGCGGCCGCTATTGGGCGGCTTGCTCGTACGCGCTCGCTGCCGTTCGCCGTGGTCAAAGGCGTGATGGATCACGGCGATGCGAAGAAGTCGGATCGCTTCAAGGCGTTCGCGGCTCAGGCCGCGGCCGAGGTGCTCGTGAGGTTGTTGCGACGGGTGGTCGCAACGCCGAGCGTGAAGGGAGCTCAGTGACGGTGACGTTCGGGTTGCTCCACGCCGGTTGACGGAGCCGCTGCTCCTTCGGGTGGCCCGATCGGCGCAGCCGGAGGTCGGCAGGCGATAGAGATCGTACCCAAGATCCCCACAACGGCCGCCAACAGCCACTTCGAGCGCAACAAGACCGAAGCGAGTGAGATCCGGGGCCCCATATGGCCCTATGTGCTTCGACTTCAAGAAAATGGTCTGCCGACCAAGCGGACCAATCTGGTCCGCCCGCAGATCACGTTCACCCCGCGGCCACCGCCCTCACTCTCACCTCGTAGCTACCGGTACTGGCCAAATACCGCATTCCCCGGATAGTCCCGCCCGGCCGCCCGTCCCAGCGTTGGCACGCCACCTGGGATCTTGCCGCCTTGGGCTTCGATGGCGATCTTCTGCCAAAACACCCCTGAGGTATCGAACCGGGGGATGAACTGCGGGGGCATTCCGCAGCGGGTAACGAACACCCGGGCCTGGTCGGGATCGTAGAAGACCCGGGCCAGCTCGTCGACCAGGGGTTGCCAGCGGGGATCGAGCGCGGGGGCCATCCCTGGTGTCGCGGCGGTGCCCGCGTCGGGGGATCCCTCGCAGTTGTGGGCTCTATGCCCGCGCTCGGGTGGCGGCTCGGGCGGCAGCTCGGGTGGCAGCTCCCGCGGGGTTCCCAGTGGTGGTGCTGGAGTGTCGTGCTGTCCCGTTAGCCGACGCAGTAGTCGCTCGTACTCCTGTGGCAGTCGATAGTAGGTATACCTGCGCAGCGGTCGGGGAATCACTTGCTCGCCATCGTCTTCGAGCACCACGGGGATCAGTCGTTTGTTGTGCCCTGCTTGCTCGAACAGCTCCTGCTCGGCCCAATGAGCGTCCCAGGAGGTTGCGGCCCCTGGCGGTGAGGCGCGATCCTCGAAGCGCTGGCGATACTCCTTGGTGCACACGAGCAGCACGAAGCGGGACTGGCTCAGCTGCTGCTGTCGCCAGCGTGGCCAGCCCTCTGGGGGATTTTGGACGTAGCGATCGATCTGGGCATCGATCCCGTCGGCGCGCAGCTGGTCGGCCAATGCCAGCACCCGCTGCGCATGATCCTTCGAATCGTGGCTATAGGAGATGAAGGTGCTTGACGTCATGACCCGATCGAGTATGTGCCCCGAGGCGATCACCGTGGTCGATCCTTCGCCAACTGATCTCGCATTGGTACGGGTCGACCTCGCGACCGCCGCTCGCCAGGCAACGACCTTCAGTTGCGCCGCACATGCAGTACAATGGCGCCTCTATGGTGTCTCCCGATGAAGACTCCGGTTCGCGGGCCCGGGTGGCCGGGCTCTACTCGCGCTACAGCGAGGAGCTGCTGGCGTTCGTTCGAGCATCGCTGCCGATCTCCAAGGTCGATGCTGCCGATCTCATCCAGCAGGTGTTCATGGAGCTGATCCGCTGGTGTGACAACAACCCCGACCAGCCGATCCACTCCCCCCGCGCTTTTCTCTACAAGATCGCCAGCCGCCAGATCGGCAAGCATCTCGAGCGAGGCCACCGCATTCCCACGGCGCCCGCCCATGCCACGGAGATCTCGGAGTTGCCCGAGGGTGCCGTTCGCTCTGACACTCGCGAGGACGACCTAGAGTACCTCGCCAGCCTGACCAAGGAGCGCCGCCTGGTGCTTCGGGCCATGCGGCGTTTGGGCAATGAGGGTGAGGTATCCTCGGTCGGCGAGCTGCAGCTGGTCACTTATTTCAGGTTCTGGGCCGGTCTCACCGAGCAGGAGATCGGCGACATCGTCGACTACCCTCGCGAGGCGGTCGCCCGGCGTCTGCGCAAGGCCAAGACAAAGCTGCTCGAGCAGATCAAGGCGCTCGAGCAGCGAGAACCCGGTTCGACCGCGACCTCGACCACGCTGTTGCACAATTGGTGGCGGCAGATCGAGCGGCAGGCCGATCAGGTTGCCCCCACCGAGGTCGAGGAGCCCAGCGCGTGAGCATGCCCGTGTCGAATTATTGAGTGGGTCGCGACCATTTCTTTGGCGGGGGGCCACATAGGAGTCGCCGCAGACGCATGAGCGTGGACGACATACCGCCCTTGGGTGCACCGCCCGAAGATCTCGAGACGCGGCGCTTGCGCGCGAAGACCGCCCAAGCGCTCTTTGGCGACCAGGCCCCTGATGTCATGAAGATCGGCCGATTTCAGCTGCGGTCGCAGCTAGGCTCGGGGGGTCAGGGGGCGGTGTTCGTGGCCGACGATCCCAAGCTTGGTCGTCGGGTCGCGCTCAAGCGCCTTACGACCGCTCACGCCGAGCACCGCGAGCGCATGCATCGTGAGGCGCGGGCGCTGGCCAAGGTTGATCACCCTAACGTGGTGTCGGTCTACGAGGTCGACGAGGACGAGACCGGTCGCACCTTCTTGGTGATGGCCTTGGTCGAGGGCCTGCCCCTAGACCGGTGGCTCCGTGAGCAGCCACGCCCGTGGGCCGAGGTGGTCGAGCTGATGTGCACCGTGGGGGATGGCCTCGCCGCGATCCATGCCGCCGGGCTCGTCCATCGCGACGTCAAGCCCCAGAACATTGTGGTCGGCAAGGACGGCAAGGCGACCTTGGTCGACCTGGGGATCGCGGTGCAGGGCGAGACGCTGGGCGTGGCCAAGGTCCCGACGGCGGGCACCGTGGGTTATATAGCCCCCGAGCACTACGACGGTCAGGCCGATCCACGCAGCGATCAGTTCGGCTTTTGCGTGACGCTATGGGAGGCCCTGCACGGGGTCCGTCCGCCCTGGTCGGTCACCCTATCGCAGGCCCCCTCGTTGCACTCGTCGTCGTTCGGGTCGTCCCCCAGCAATGCGCATAGCCCCGGGCCCGAGACCGATGAGGAGCCGCTCGATCCATCACAAAGCTCGGGGGTTCGCGACAAGCTCCCTCGACGGCTGCCGGGCGTGCTTGGTCGTGGTCTGCGCCATGAGCCAGACGAGCGATACGACGACATGGCCTCGCTGGTCGCGGCCCTGCGCGAGCTGTTGCCTCGTCCCCGGCGCTCACTGTGGGCGCTTGGTGGGTTGTTGGCGGCGGGCATTGTGATCGGGGCCTCCTTCTTCTTTGTGCCCGATCCGTGCGACGACTCCACCTCGGTGGGGGCGGTGTGGGGTGAGGACGTGCAGCACAGTGTTCGCGATGCCTTCTTGGGTGCTGGGGCGAACGACGGCGAGCAGATCTTTGCCACGGTAGACAGGATGATGGGAGCGGCGTCTTCGTCGCTGAGCGACCGATGGAGTGATGCCTGCGAGCTACCTCGCAGATCCTCTGCCCGCCTGGTGGCCCTGGCGGAGGTGCGATCCGCCCAGGCTGCGCTGTCGGCCATTACTGCCGAGCTGCCCCTGGTCGAAGGGTCGAACCAGAGCGAGCTGCCCGTGCGCTTGGCCCGTACCCTGAGTCGGTTTCAGGTCCTGGGCAATCGCGACACCTGCGAGCAGACCGAAGTATTGCTCGAGGCTACCGAGCAGATGCAGCAGATCAACCGGGTGAGCCGTCGTGCCGAGGCTCGGTGGCTTGCCGGAGACTATGATTCCGCGCTGGCTGCTCTGGGGACCGAAGCCGAGCCGCTGGCCGAAGGGGAGACTCTGGGGCCCGTACGAACACGCCTGCTGTTCGAGCGTGGTCGCCGAGCCCTGGAGTCCCAGCGCTTCGATGAGGCGATCTCCACGCTCGAACAAGCCCGCTCCAGCGCCGAAACCCTGGGCTGCGACGGCTTGGGGGCGCGGGTGCTCGCGCTGCTGGCCAAGGCCGAGTTGCTCGCCAGCAACGACTCGACCGAGCGCGCCGGTTACACCTCGCAGGAGGCGTTGGAGAAAGTCGAGCGGATCGACGCCGCGGGCCCGCGTCGTGCGGAGGCGCTCAAGAGCCGGGGGCTGTACCTACAGCGTCGGCGCAATTATGCGGATGCCATCGAGCACTATCATCGGGCGCTGGAGATCTTGCGTGCCCAGCAGCCACCGGACGTCATCGGGATCACCGACACCCTGCTCAATCTCGCGGTCAGCCAGGCACGCCAGGGCGATCCGGGGGCGGCCATCGAGACCCTCCACGGCGCGATCGAACAGCGTGAAACGCTGCTGTGGCCCGAGCACCCAAGCCTTTACAAGTTTCATGCGAGCCTGAGCTATCGGTACCTCGACTTGGATCAGCCGGTGGCTTCGGAACGCGCGCTGGCTCGGGCGCTGGCGCTGGCCACGGCGGGGCTGGGCGAGGGGAGCTCGCGCGTGGCCACGCTTCACATCGCCATGGCCCGTGTGCTCACTCTCCAGCATCGCTTCGAGGAGGCGCTCGGGCATGCCACCCAAGCCGACACGATCTTCAGGACCAAGTTCGGCGATGACGATCTGCACCGGCTAGACAGTTTGGAGGCCATGGGCCAGGTGTGCAATAGCGCGGGATGGTTTCAGCAAGCGATCCCCCCGTTGCAGCAAGCCCTGGAGATCCAGGCTCTCCAGTCCGAGCCCGACGCGCGGCGGCTGGCGATCGGCCGGGCCAAGCTGGCCCGCGCCTATGTCCGCGGCGAGGAGCACGAAAAGGCGCTCGTGCTTTACGAGCAGGTCGATCGAGCGCTCGCCGATCCGATCGTGCGCGCCGATCCCTTCGTGCCCGATATGCTGATGGGGTGGGGGCAGTCGCTGGTCTCCGTGGGGCGCTTTGCCGAAGCGATCGCGCCGCTGCGCGAGTCGGTCGAGCGCTGGTCGAATCGCGGCGACAACCCCGAGCGCCTCGCCCATGCGCGGTGGTGGTTGGCCCAGGCCCTGTGCGTGACTGATGCCGCACAGGCCGAGTCGCAGGCTCGCGAAGCGCTCGCGTACTTCGAGAGATCCGAGGCGAGCGGCGCGGATCGGATGCGAAGCGAGATCCGTAGTTGGCTCGAGCACCAGTGCCTCGAGGATCACCGAGACGATCAGCAGGAAGAACATCGATGATGGAACAAAAATCCCCGATCAACAAAGAGGAGCGACTCAGGACGATGATGACGACCAAAGATGCGAAGATCTGGTTGGAGGTCAGCAATGATCTCCGAGTGGCAGACGTGGCGGGTTTGGAGACGGACCCCAACGGCTGGCGGGCAGGGATCGGCGAGGGGGGGACCGTGGTGTTTCGGCTCTCGGTCCTCGGTGAGGGAGGGGTTCAAGGGCTGCGGTCGGTTCGCTCGCTGTCCCCGCCCAATGATCCCGAGGGAGCCGAGGTCCATATGTGGACCCTCGAGGGGGACCATTTCGTCTCCCCGGCATTCGGGCACGGATATGCGTTTCGCATAGAAGCCGAGCCGGCCGCGGCGGCTGGCCCGGTGCCGATCGGCGGCGGACACTTTCACGTGGTGGAAGAGGGCGGCGGGCTGTAGCTCGTTGCACCTCGGCGGGACCGGCGGGATCCACAATCGATGGAGCGCTCGCTCGGGAATATATCCTGAGGAGTCGTACTCGCGGTCGTGAACGGGTAAGGTAAGGCCCTGGTCCCGCCACTGGCGGTTGTGCTAGATGCGTGAACGAAGCTGCTATTTGCTGTCTATTCGCGTCTGTACGATCGCCGGTGGCGGGGACCACCAGCTTGGCACCTATGGGCGCCAGTGCAAGTTGATGTGTTCGGCGGGACAGTAGAGGTGGAGTGCTTGATATGCAGGAATGCTATGATTGATAATTTGGGCTGAGCGCAGGGGTTCAGTAGTAAGCTCTTTGATGCGTTGTCGTGTGATATCAGTCTTGAACCTGGCAAACGGAATTTGATTATAAATCTCGACTGGGTGGATTTTACCTCACCCCCGAAAAACCACCTTCACATCGATCTGCCGCCAAGCCTCGCCATCATACCGGTACGGATTGGCCGCGCGGATGACCTGTGGCACTCCTTTGCAGTGCTCGTCGGTCTCGAGCCCATCCCGCTCGGCGAGCCGCAGCAGGGCCAGGCCCTCGGGCCAGATGGGCAGCGACCAGACCGTGGTCTCCTTGGGGAGCTGGCCCTTGTCGAGCAGGTGGCGAAGCCTGGTTTCTCGAAAGTCGGCGACTTCGTCGAACACCGCGCAGAATCGTCGAGAGTCGCGGTGCAGCAGGGCGTCGCATAGCGAGTGGCGGGGATCGTAGCCTCCCATGAGCACGGTGGTCCATCGGTCGAGCAGTGCTTGCTGGTATGGTGCTGCACGTTGGCGCTCGTCTTCAGGGAAGTAACGGGTCATCAAGAACCATACATACAAAAAGTCGTCCTCGTGCTCCCAGGTGGGATTCACCGACGCCCGGCTGTGCCTTACGATCTCGGCGGCAGCGTCCCAGTACTCGCCTCCGATCGCATCCCAGAACACGCCGCCGCGGCTGGTCACCTTGTCGTCTTCGGGGAGCATCGGGAGCCGATGGAGGTAGGCGGACACGCTCTGCATCTGAGCGATGAACAGCGGCTCGGCCACGCCGGTGGTCAGGAGCCGGCATACGCCCATGTGTCGGTACAACACCGCGAGCGCGTGCGGGTCGTGGGGTTTGTCGAGGGTGCCTGCGGCGTAGGCCGCAATAGCGTCCCCGAGCTGGTAGCGTGCGTTCTTGATACCGGCATATAGGAACATCGACCATTGGTCATCCATGGAGATCCTCCGGTGGGTAGGGGCGCTCAGCGCTTGCCGACGACCGCGGCGCCGACGTAGTCGTTGTCATCATCGACCGTGAGTAGGATGCGATCGCCGGTGGCGTACCCTCGATGGAGCGCCCGGCATGCGAGCATGATCTGCAGCGCAGCCATGGCCGCACCGAGATCGCCGACGCATGTCGCGGGCAGCTCGACGGCATCCCCATCCCAAGAGCGCTGCGCGATCCGGACCTGGGCGTGGCCGTAAGCCTCCGCTCGCCACTGCTCGCCGTTGAGATCGGCGATCGTCGTGGTGACGCGATGATGGGGCGGTCGGCAGGCGCCGAGCACCTCCTTCACGACTCGCGCCAATTCCTCGCCCGGGGCCCGCTGGTGCTCGGAATCGTGCAGTTGTCCTGGCGCACTGGCCACGGCCTCGATGACGCCGAGCGCCTCGGCCGATCGAGCCTCGGCCGATCGTGGGGCTTCGAGCATGAGGGCCACCGCAGCTTCGCCGGGGGCGAGGCCCACCGGGTTGTAGTCGTCCTTGAGTCGGCGCGCCTCGGCGAGCAAGGCGAGCCCGGGGCTGTCGGTGAGTGAGTCGACCGCGAGCACGATGACGCGCTCGCAGTCCCGGCAGGTCAAGTGCTGCGCGGCTTGCTCGACGGCCTCGAGCACGCCAAGTCGGCCGCGGCACCACACGGTCGAGCGGGCCAGCGAGCATCGTCGCGCCACCCGGGCCTTGAGGGGCTCGAGGAGGGCCTGGGCCACCGCTTGCTCCGACCGCAACGCGACCTCCAGGATCGCTCGCTCCACGTCGAGGTAGGGGAGCACCACATAGCATTGGGTCGCGTCCCAGAACGAGGTGCACGCGGCTTGCGGAAGTCCGGCGGCTCGGCACAGGTCGTCGAGGGCGAGCGCGGCCATCTGGAGCCACCGGCCCACGCCGAGGAACCCGCGGGTCACCAGGGTGATCGGATGCCCGGTGACCCCCACCGGGGTCATTGTTTCGAGGCTGAGGATCTCGTGCTCGGCCAGGGACTCTGGCCGACTGATGCCGGCTCGGATCGATGCACAGGTAGTGACCGCATCGAGACCGACCGAGGTGACCGCGCCGATTGCTGTGACCATCACGTCGAGCATCGGATCCCCCTACTGCACGACTCGTCGCTGGAAGTACCACGCACCGTCGGTCAGGTGCAGGTCAGGGTCAGTGCGAGCGAGCTGGGCGCGCATCCTCGTGATGAGCGCTCGCTGCCGGGCCACGAGCATGTCGGGTTCGTATGGCCAGGTCACGGCGTAGCGGATCGCGAACTCGTCCGCGAGGCACTGCCGGAGCCACAGCGACATGCTCGTGGCTATGAGTGCGGTGAGATCGGTGAGCGGGCTCGAGAGCTGACCCAATCGATACCGTGTGCCGGGTTGGAACCGTTCTCGATGGTCGCACAGCCAAGCCGTCCAGGCGGCAGGATCGGTGCTGATGCCGGAGCCGGCCAGGGAGATCTCTTGGCTCGAGCGCGGAACATCCAGCGAGATCTCGAACTCGAGATCATCATCGTAGTCATCGTAGTCATCGTCATCATCGTCATCATCGGGGCCCCCCGGAGTATCCGGAGTATCCGGAGTATCCGGAGTATCCGGAGTATCCAACAGCGCGCCGGTGATCAAAAATAGCCCGATCCCCGCGGCCTGCGCGTGGCCCGAGACGCTCAGGTGCTCCTGCAAGGGCTCCAGTGCCACCGGATCACCCAAGAGCCCCAGCGCGATCAGGGCCTGCGTGGGCTCGTGCTGGATCGCGACCTTGGCGAGCCATGGGCCAGCATCAGGGCCCGATGCCATCGCCACGGGGAGCGTGGCCCACGACGCTCGCGGGCTCCCGCGCAGGACATCGAACACGCGGGTTTCCCCTCGGCGGAGCGCCCCAGTGGCGGCAACGCGCGCGACCGTCGGGTCACTGTGCCGCAGACTGTGCCGCAGGTGGTTCAGCAGGAGATCGGGGGCGATGTTCGGGAGCTGTGCGTGGGCACGCAAGATCGCGGAAGTGTCAGCGTGGGGCCTGCGCGCAGCGAGTTCCAGAGCGCCTGCGGCTTGCTCCCAGCACCGTGCACCGACGCATCGGGCCAGCACCGACGCCCATTGAGGCGATGCCTGCGAGAGCTCGGTACTGATCGCCTCGATCCACTCTTCAGGGGCATGATGGACCAGGGCGTCTGCGATCGCTCGACGGATCCGAGGTGGGTCGACGTCACCGAGATCGCCATCGTCGTCGGAGCCATCGTACAGCCGCTCCAATGGGGCGAGGGCTTCACGAAGGATCTCGAGGTGATCGGTGCGGCAGGCCACGGTGACCCATGCGTAGAAGCTCCATGGCTTGTCCGGCTCTACCGCGGCTCGCACGACATCGTGCGCTGCCGGACCTCCGAGCACGAGGGCGTCGATGTGGGCTTCCATTCGGAGCTCGAGTCCCTCGACGTCGCCAGGGGTGGACTCCCAGTCCGATAGCCATCCCGAGCGCATCTGCGCCAAGCTGACGAGCTCCTCCACGTGTTCACGGTAGAGGCTCTGATTGAATGCTCTTTGGGACATCGCGAAGGTCACCTCACAAGGGTTTGTCGCAGATCGAGCAGCGGGGGGGCTCGTTGCTGGGAAGCTCCAGCACCGGCCCCTGGATCAGCGGTGTTGGCGGGGAATTCTTGTCGTTGTGCAGCATCAGGTCGAGCGCCCGTGGGATCGGCTGTCCGTTGGCCATGACGTCCATCGCATAGCCGACGAACTGTGCCTGGCCGCGGGTCGTGCCCGAGGCCACGCCGCCGAGCGTGCCGGCCTCGTCTCCTGTGCTGGTCGAGAAGCAAGAGCGCCGGGTGCACAGTGGATGACCGTCGACCTTCACCTTCTTGGCGGTACGGGTGGCGTCACCAGAGCGGGCGACGTTGGGGTAGGGCACGGGCACCGGAGGGGAGGGGGGCGCCGGGGTCGTGCACATGTCAGGATACCCGACCGTGACGCCGCCGCTGCCCTGGTGAACTACGGACATGAAATTGACCCCTACGGTGACGGGCATGTGTTCGCTCCGCGGGTTGCTGGATTCGATCGGTCCGAGCGGGGAAGAGCAAGCGATGCCGGGCTGGTGACCTCGACGGCTCTCACATCGTGGGCCCCGTTGGGCAGTAGCATGCTCGCGCGCCAGATCATGGTGAGCCGCCGGTCGTCGAGGTCGATGATGATGGTGTCGAGCGCCGACCGTGGCTGATGATCGAGCTGCTTGCACAGGCTCACCCGCACCAGGGGTGGGGGCACGCCGGGAAGTGCGAAGCCCAGGTGCCCTTCGGGTGAAAGCCCGAGGGTGACAACGTGTTCGTCTCCTCGTAGGTAACCCGGGGCCACGAGCCCCGCCGACGCGGCATTGTGGTGTCGCCGGTCGAAATTGGCCGCTAGCCTCGGAAATCGATGCGTGCGCCACCTGGCATCGTGGGTTCCGGCGAGCTTTTGGCGTGGTTGCCAGTGTGGTGAGACGAAACCGAAGCACGCGGGGGCGGGCCGGTGGTTCGGCGAGCGGATCGGATGCTCGATGTACTCGAGGTTGGGCGCGAGGACCGGGCCACGACGACGACCGCGCCGGCCGTGAAACCCTCGGCCTACCGGGTTACGGGGCTCGCAGGTCCACTGCTGCGGATCTGCGCTGCCCTTGTCCCAGCCCCCGAACGCGCGCTCGTAGCATAGGGGGATCCGCTCGAATGGCAACGGGCGGGTGAGCACGGCGCTGCCGAGGGTTCGGACCCATACGCGATCGCCGTACACCCGCAGCGAGCGCATCAACGGGCCCACGCGCAGGCCCACGTCCATGCGCGTGGTTCCGGGACTCGGGGCGTGGGCGTGCCCTACCAAGACGACATCGGTGGCGAGCTTGAAGGGAGCGACCTCGGGCTCGTAGCGATAGCTCGAGGACTCCGCGCCGGGCTCTTGGAATTGCCCCACGAGATCGAGCGGGCGCTGATCGGCGGCCCGCGCAAGGAACCCACCGGGGAGAATATCGAATGTGGCCTTGGTCGCTACCGTGAGCCGCGGAGCGAATTGCTCGTCGACCAGGTGGAGCGCATCGGCGAAGAACGCGGTGTGATTCTCGATCTGTGGATGTGGCACGGTGATGCTAGTTGAGCTTGATTGTTCCACCACGGATCCGATGGGTTCCCGACGCCTCGCTCACCAGGTTGGTACCGCGTAGGACTATTCGGCCCTCGCGGGTGAGCGTGATGCTCGAGCGGCCGCAGCGGAGGGTGAGCGACGAATCGGCGTGTAAGGCGAGCTTGCGGCCCTCGATGACGAGGTTCTGCGTGCGCGTCGTCTTGTTGGGCATCGCCCGACCCATCTCGACACGACCGATAATGACGGGATGATCGACCTCACCGCGGAGGAACATCAGCACCACGGGATGACCGACCGCATCAAGCCCCAGCGGCACCGTGGAGACCGCTTTGTGTCGTAGGATCTCGCCATTGGCGGTTTCGAACTCTACCTCTGGGTCACGGTCTTCCTCGAGCTCGACGACCGTGCCCAGTAACGTGTGGTAGTATGTTTGGTGACGTGGGCTAGGCGTAGAGTCGCGGGTGACGCTGACTCGCCGTGAGCTGAGCGCGGTTGACTTGTTGTTCATGATGCGTTCTTTGGTGTGTTGATGGTGATCGGGAAATCATCCCATCGTTGTCATTCGTCTGTCGTCTGGGTGTTGTCGATTTGGAGAGTGGTCATGATAGCTGTACGTCTCGAAAGGCGAAGTTGGTGAACCCTTGTTGACGAATGAAATCGACGAGACGCTCGGTGAACATGTAGCCCGTGCATACCCCTTTGGCTCGGAAGATGTGCAGGTCTTCGGGTATTCGGGAGCGTGTGATCCAAAATTTCCCGAAGATCCTGACTGCGGGAAACCTTCCCGCGTTACACATCTCGGATCTCTCGAAATCCAGACAGTCAGCCTCCCCGATGACGTTGACGATCACATACTCGTCGGAGTGGATGCGTCCTTTGCTGTTGATCAGCAGCATCGGGATCGCCTCATAGTGTCCAAGGTTATGCGAAGAGGCGATCGCGTCGAGGCAAGATCTTCGCAAGACCAGGCGGTCGCTGGCGTCCGGTACGACATCGGGAAGCGCCAGTCCTCCCCGCGCCTCATCGAGCGGGAACCGCAGGGGGAGGTTACCATGATCTTTCATGATGGCCAGCGCAGGGGAGCTGGTGGCGATCTGGAGCGAGCCGAAGAATCCTTCGAAGGCGAGGGTGCAGTAGCGATTCGACGCTGGGTCGGAGCAATATCTGTAGAGCTTCATGAGCTTGATCTCCGTGGTGGGTTCCGAGCTATATGAAGAGGATCGGGGCAATTTTGTCGAGGCTGACCTTGGTCCCTCCGACCATTCGGTATAAGGCCGTCTTCGACAAGATCTCATCGTAGGTCAAGCTCGAGACGCCATCGAGCACGTGGCGCACTGCGGGCACTTCGTCCTCTCGTTGGTGCTTTGCGGTCTTGATGGCGACCATCAGCGCCTCGTACGCGGGGGCGAGCCGTTTGATCGTCATCTTCTTGACCTCGATGTTGTACACGGGGTGGTCTACCGCGCCGGGGCCTGAGCCTTCGAGGTGTCGGGGGAGTCCCATCGCGACCGCGTCGTCATCCTCGACCGGTAGCATCATGACATTGGGCTCGTGGTTGAGGTTGTAGGGCTCGTCGAGCAGGCCGTGGACCATCACGTCGAAGGCGCGGCCTTCGTGGGGGCTCGCGTTGTTGGCGATCTGTTCCAGGGCGCCGGCGAGCACCGAGCGCGGGATGATGTGGTGCGCGTGGTTGTGCCAGGGCTGGTATTTTGTGGCGAAGGGTTCGACCCGCAGGTGGATGGCGTCATCCTGGCGACCGATGAGCGTTGCCTTGCCCGTGCGACGGAAGGAGGCGAGCTTGGTGATGCTGCTCTCGGTGGTACCCCAGCGCCATTGCGCCTGTCGGTTGACGTCGCGGTACGCAATTCGTCGGTCCGCACGCGCCCGGTTGGCGGCGTGCCAGCGGTGGGAACATGGATCTCCGACGACATAGGTGGTTACGTGGCTGGTCACGCAGCCCGGCACGTGCTTCGCACCCTTAACCCCAAGATCCGTATGCGCCATGAAACACCTTTCCTGCTCTCATGCGCAGCGGGAAGCCTGAGGGTGGATGCGAAAAGGGATGCCGTGACGATGCACGGGGAGCCCTGAGAGCAAGCGTCGTGCCAGCGGTATGAGTGTCGAGATCCCGAGCTCTTTGGCGAAGCGAAATCATCGTACATGGCCATTTCTGTGCAGCTCGAGACTTCCGCTGGCTCACCCAAGAGCGCAGCGTGCGGAGCGGAGCAAGCGGTAACTTCCGTTGCCAGCGATTTGCTCAGTGTTGGCCACCCTGGCCATTGTTGGCCAGGGCGTTTGTGCTTGCCAAAGATGCACCAGTGTCGGAATCCTGCACACGCTCATGTCTGTTCCCACCACGACCGACAAGACCGACAAGACCGTGAAGTCGAGGATCGATGCGTTGTACCGTCGACCAGGGAGGCTGACGCTCCGCGTCATGACGGGTCCCGGTGCGGGCGAGACCTTTGTCCTGTCGAAGAATCGGGTCGTGGTGGGGCGGAGCCGTACCGCCGACGTGACCCTCGAACATCCTTCGGTCAGCGCGGCGCACTTCGAGTTGCGCGTTGGCGACGATGGGATCGAAGTTCGAGATCTCAGCAGCACCAACGGGGTCTTCGTGGGCCGCTTGCGTGTGTATCACGCGGTCCTCGGTGCGGGAGTCGTGATCTCCGCCGGAGAATGCGATATCGAGATCGTTTCGGTCGATGAGATCGATGTCGCCGTCAGCGAGGAGGAACAGCTCGGGCCGATCGTCGGCTCGAGTCCGGCAATGCGAGAGATGTTCGCGTTGATCCGCAAGATCGCAAAGACCCCGCTGGATGTGCTGGTGCTCGGCGAAACGGGAACAGGCAAGGAACTGGTCAGCCGAACCATTCATGCGCTGTCGGACCGAGGTGCCGGCCCGCTGGTAACGCTCGATTGCGGCACGCTGGCCCGGACTCTCACCGAAGCGGCGATCTTCGGCTACAAGAAGGGGGCGTTTACGGGAGCAGAGGTCGATACCCCGGGCTACGTCGAGAAGGCCGACCAGGGGACATTGTTCATCGATGAGCTCGGAGAGCTACCGCTCGATCTCCAGGTCAGGCTGCTCCGGGTGCTCGACCGAAGGGAGGTCGTTCGGCTGGGTGAGACGCAGCTTCGCACGGTGGACATGAGGGTGGTCGCGGCGACCAATCGGGATCTCGAGCGAATGGTGGCCGATGGCAGTTTTCGTGAGGATCTGTTCTTTCGTCTCTCCCGGGCAAAGATCGAGGTTCCGCCTCTGCGGTGTCGGGGGGACGATATCCTCCGCATTGCCCAAAGCGTTGTGAACGGGGTGGCGGGTGAACGCAAGATGGAACTCTCGCTCTCAGAGTCTGCGCGGTCGGCCATGCTGAGCTACGACTGGCCAGGAAATGTTCGCGAGTTGCTCGGTGTGGTGCTGGTCGCGGCCCATGTCACGGCCAGCGGGACGATCGCCGCGTCTGATCTGCGGCTTGGTGCGCCGCTCAATGTGCAAGAAATGGATCGGCTCTGTGCAATGCCCTACAAAAAGGCCCATCGCGAGCTCGATCGCGTATATCTTGCTCGTGCGTTGCGCAAGGCGAGGGGAAGCGTTGCGGCCTGTTCTCGCAACATCAAGCTCTCCAGGACGACCCTTCGTCGCCGGCTCGAGACCTTGGACCTTCGTTTCGTCGACGACTAGACGCGGACGGGCACAGATCGCCGGGGCGCACCCCGGGTGTCGGCGGCGTCGGCGGGATCGGCGGGATCTATCTAACTAACGGAACGGAACGCGTGGACGCCGATTGCCCTGCTGGGTCCAAATGGCGGCGGAAGTTTGCTACCCTGCGGCCGACAACCACGAAAAAAGCCCGAAGAATCAAGAATTTGCCGGAGTGTGGCGTTCGGTGCTCGACCCCGGCCGCAGCTCGGCATCCTTGCTGACCCGATTCCTTCGAACCGAGACCACACATGAGCACTGCCGATCTCGCCGTCGTCGGGCTGGGCGTCATGGGCGCCAACCTCGCCCGTAACTTCCACAGCCGCGGCCTCACCGTCGCCGTCTACAACCGCAACCCGGCCGTAGCCGATGCGTTCCACGCCGAGCACGGGGACGAGCGCTTCATCGACTGCCGTGACTATCCGGCCTTGGTCGCGGCGCTGAAGCGTCCGCGCAAGGTGCTGCTGATGGTCACCGCCGGCCGGGCCGTCGACGCGGTCATCGAGGATCTGCGGCCGCATCTTCAGGCCGACGACGTGATCATCGACGGGGGTAACTCGCACTGGCCCGACACCGATCGGCGTCACGAACAGCTAGCCCCCACGGGCCTGCGCTTCATGGGCATGGGCGTGTCGGGGGGCGAAGAGGGGGCGCTGCACGGTCCCTCGATGATGCCAGGGGGCGATCGCGAGTCGTGGGAGCAATTGCGTCCGTTGGTCGAGCAGGCGGCCGCGATCAGCGACAGCGGCCCGTGCGTGACCTGGTGCGGCCAGCGTAGCGCCGGGCATGCGGTCAAGATGGTCCACAACGGGATCGAGTACGGAGACATGCAGCTCATCGCGGAGACGTGGAGCCTGCTGCGGTCGGGGCTGTCGCGAACGCCGGTGGTCGTGCGGGAGGTGTTCGAGGGGTGGAACGAGGGGCGCCTGCAGAGCTTCCTCATTGAGATCACCGCCAAGATCGTGGCCGCGGCTGACCCACAGGCCGAAGGAGCACCGCTTGTCGATGCGATCCTCGACGTGGCCGGGCAAAAGGGCACCGGGCGCTGGACGACGATCGACGCGGTCCAGGCCGGGGTGCCGCTGCCCACGATCACCGCGGCCGTCGACGCCCGAGCGCTCTCGGCTCGGCACGAGGATCGGCAACGGGCGGCCAAGGTCTTTTCGAACGCTCCGGGTCCGCTGCCCGGGGTGACCGTGGAGGATCTCGAGGCGGCGCTCTATGCCGCCAAGCTGATGAGCTATACCCAGGGGTTCGATCTGCTGCGCACCGCATCGCACGAGCGCGACTATCAGACCGACCTGGCCGAGGTGGCGCGGATCTGGAAGGCGGGGTGCATCATTCGGGCGCGCTTCCTCGATCGGGTGCACGCGGCCTACCAGGGCGACCCGGAGCTTCCGCTCTTGTGCCTCGACCCGGGCTTTGCTCAGGAGTTGCAGGCTGCGTTGCCGGCGTGGCGCAAGGTGGTCGCGGCCGCGACCGCGGCCGGGCACCCGATCCCGGCGCTCACCGCCTCGCTGGGATGGTTTGACACCATGCGGCAGGCGCGGGGGACGGCCGCGCTCATTCAGGCTCAGCGCGACTTCTTCGGTGCACACACCTACCGGCGGGTCGAGGCGCCCGATGAGGCGGTGCACACGGAGTGGACAAAGCTGTCGCAGCTCTAGTCGAGCGGCGGCGCGAGCGGGGCTCGTGGCGTGCCGCCGCCGCCGATCGTGCTCGCGCCGGTGTTGTCGACGATCGCGAGGAGTGGAACGATGCGGTTGAGGTCACGCGCGTACGGGGTCGCATCCCCGCGCCCCGACAGCCCGTGTCCGTAGCGAGCTTCGACCTCCTGTTCGACCCCGCGCTCGGCGATGAGATCCCAAGCGTCCCAGGCCGCATCCTCGGTGAAGTAGGCCCCATAGTCCTGCATCACCGCAAACAGTCGTCGACCGACCTCGGTCTCCAGTCCGAGCGTGTCGAGTTCGACATGGGGTGGAATTGCGAGCAGGGTGCCCATGACCAGCCGCGGGTCGCTCTGCCGACCAAAGAGCTCGGGGGCGTAGCGACCAGGATCTGATGCATAGTGATCTGCCGAGCGTGCCGGCCAGCGAAACCCCTGGACCTCGTCGGAGTAGTGACAATACTTGTCGGCATAGGGGTTGAGCTTGATCGCGTGACGCAGCGGTCGATCCCCAGTCAGTTCCCCGAGGCGGATCGTACCACCGAGAGCCGACATGCCCGACGCTCCCTGTCCGCCTGCATCGTCGAGGCCGTTGCCGTGTAACGACGGCCGTCGTTGGTTGTCGGGGTAGCGTATCCACTCTGGCAGGTAGAAGGGCCCGCCGTGCTCGCAGCGCGAGATCTTGCTGCTCTCGAACACGGTGTCACCATCGGGCAGGAGCAGCGCGAAATTGCTGTTGGGCGTGTTGCCATAGGGGCTGTTGCCGGCGTCCGGAACGATCCAGTCGTCGGGCAGCGGCAGACGGATCCCGACCTGCTCGGTGCCCGAGCAACGGCCCGGTCCCCAGGTTGGGCTGTCGAGGGCTTCGCGCTCGGGATCGTCGGCGTCGAGCACCAACAAGTGTTGGGTGTCGATTCCCACATGTCCCGCGGCCTCGAGGTTGGCCGGGACGAACACCGCGTTGGCACCGATCGGGTGGTTCCAGATGCTGTCGGCTGAAAACGGCCACAGCCAAGGGTCCCGATGTTCGGGGTTGGCCCGATCGCCCGCGTTTTCGCCCGCGTTTTCGCCGGCCAAGAGGTGTTCTTCGCTAGGACTACAGCCACCGATGAGCGATGTCGTCGGCAGAGATGAGAGCAGTACCAGTTGTGCAGCCTTGCGGATGAACGGGCAAGTCGCGGTGGCCCGGACGTTGGTACTCTCGATTATGGGATTGTTCATGGGGCTACTTTCTTCTGGACGATCAACCCGACACCACACCGACCAAGAACAACCATTGCCGAAATCCGAGGGGAATCAACACGAAATCAAGTGGACTCGGTCTTTTTTCCGGCGCTGAAATTGGCGAGACGTCGATTGCTTTGGATCTCGGTGTCATGGCCGAGGCGCGTGCGCAGCTGAGGAGATCCTCATGCTTCGGTCCTCACCAACGAGGCCTCGCGTGCTCGCCGTCGAGATTGAACGCGTCAAGGCGCGAATAACGATCGACTCGCGAGGTCGCATCAGACCGTTCGCTCGAGTGGAGATCGTTGCTGAACACTCTACCGAGCCGAGCCTCCCGACACGCCTACGGGAGGGCGGCGCCACGATGTGCGAGCGGGCGGTGACAAGACGAGCGGCGGGCCGACTACGGGGGTAGGAACTTCGACACCAGGGCACGTGCGCGAGGCGTTTTTCGGGACCTGGGAGGTCTCGCTGGCTGCTGCCGACAACGGCCGGTGGCCTCACATGCCCTGCTCGTAGCAGCCGCGATCGATGGGCAGGCCGGTGCGGTCGACTCCGTCGAGATCCTCGGACAGCGCGAGCTCGGGCTCCAGGGTCGCCGGATCCACCCCAGAGTCGATCCCCAGCGCTCCGGGGGCGAGGTGGCTGTCGCTGTCGCTGACGAACAGCGGCTCCATCATGCCCACGGTGTCGACGTCGGTCAGGGTGTAGGTGCCGTTGGCCATGGCGAATCCGTCGAAATTCGTGTCGAACCCTCGGGCGGCTATTGCGCTGGCCGTGAAGCTCAGCGGTAGGTCGGCTGCGGTCGCGCCCTGGTCTCCCGATGTTCGCCGCTGGGCCCGAAACAGCGGGCCGGGCTCGGCCAGCTCGATCACTGCGTCGGCGATGATCGCTTCTTGGACCGAGGCCACCTCGAACGCGGCCAATGGCTCGTTGCCGCCGGCCAGGGTGAGGCGACAGGTCAGGTGGTGGACATAGGCGGTGCTGACCGGGGTTGCGTTGCCCTCGCTTGTGCGCGGTCCGAAGCGCACGCAGGTGTCGTAGCCGCCGTTGATGAGCACGTCGTGCACGACGACGTCGCTACCGATGTAGAGCGCCATGTTCGCCAGCGCGCCGGCCATGGTGCCCGCGTCGCGCAGCACCACCCGTCGGATCTGGTGCCGGTTGGCGACCGTCACGCGGCTTGGGCCGGCGAGGAGCAGGTTCTCGTGGTACTGGCCTTCATGGTAGATGCCGATCTGGTCCGGGCCGGCCTCGATCGTCAGCCGCTCTATCACGGTGGGCTGGCTCATTCTTCGAAGCAGATCTACGACCGTGTTCTTGCCCTCCCAAAGACCCTCGGCGGCGAGCTGATCGTCTTCGATCACGCGCCGGATCACCGCGGCTTGCGGGTCGTTGCTGGTGCCCGCCAGCGTGATCGGCCAGCTGATGACCACGGGGCCCGCGTAGGGCGTGGCCGACGGGTAGATCTCTACGGTGCTACCGGGCCACGCCGACCACACGGCACGCTGGAGCTCGTTGTCGACGCTCTTGTCGATCGTGCACGAGGTGCCCCCGCACATGCCCTCGCCCACGGTGATCTCCCTGCGTCGCGGCGTGGACAGGGTGCTGGGCAGCTGGTAGGCGCCCGGTCGTCGAGGGTCTGCCGTGTCCACGGACACCCCGTCGATGCTGATCCCACCGTTTGCGCCCACGGTGCTGGCGGCGAGCGTGGAATCGGCGAGCACGAGCGGCTGCATGGGTGACTCGAGCTCCAGGGGGCCGTCGGTATTGCCCTCGAGGGAAACCTCGGCGGAGTCCGGGTCGATGCCCGACACGATGGCGGCCACGCCTTCGAAGGCATTGCCCGCGATCACGAGCTCCGTGGTGCTCTGGTCGGCGGCCACCAACGCGGAGAACGGGCTGGTGAGGGCGATGAATACGTTGTTGGAGATCTCCAGGCGATCGACGAGTCGAGCGTCGATCATGGCGCCGTTGGTGACTTCGAGGCTCGGGGCTTCGTAGTAGAGGACGGTGTTGTGGCTCAAGACGCTGCCCGAGGCCAGGCGCATGTCGATGCCCTCCTCGAAGTAGCCCGATATATGGGTGTTGCGCACGGTCGTGTGAGGACCGAGCGATTGGATCGGCGACCAGGTGGTGTTGACGCCCGCATTTTCGGGGCGAGTGGCCACGATGCTCAGGGTCTCGAGGAGGTGGTGGCTGGTCTGTGAGCCCTTGGTGTCCCGATCTTCGAGGGTGATGATGCCCCAACCGCCGCCTTCCCGGCACACGACGGTGAAGCCCTGGAGGTGGATGCCGTTGCCGCGCAGCCGGACCGTGCCCGGGGTGTCCCGCGAGTACACGCGCACGGCCTGAGGAGGTACCCCCTCGGCCGCGCGGATCGTCGTGGTCGCGGGGATGTCGAGGCTGCCGGCGAACGACGCTGTCGCGCCGCCCTGGTCGGGGTGCATGATGACCAGGCCGCCCTCACCGCCCTCGGTGAGGGCGGTGACCGCCATGTGCAGCGCGTCGGTGCCGATGAAGTCGCAGGTGCTGGTCTCGCGCCCGTCGGCCTCGTGCGGGCACGTATCCTCGTTCGGGCCGATGTGGTAGGTGGTGCAGGTCTTGGGGTCATCACACCCGATCGGCACCGGATTGTCGCCCGTGGTGCCGGTCGAGTCGGCGGTGGGGTTCGTGTCGGTCGGGCCCTCGGTGGGTCCGTCGGCGGTCGAGGGGCCAGACGGAGCGGTCGTGGCCGACGTGTCCGTCGCGCTGCCCGAGGAGCTGGCGCTCTCGACGAACGCGGGGTTGTCCTCGAGGATGCAGCCCCCGGTCAGCATGGCCATCGCGAGCAATCGGAGGCGACGGGGCCGTATCATCCGGCGACGGTAGCACAGCCCAATCGGGCGCGAAGGGTCCGCGCGAAGGGTCCGCGCGAAGGTTCCGCGCGAAGGGTCCGCGCGAAGGGTCCGCGCGAAGGGTCCGCGCTATTGGCCCAGGCGCTGGCGAAGTTGCTCCAGTCGACCGGCGGCGCTGGGGTGCCCCAGCGATTCGGCCTTGGCGTATTGGCGGCGTGCGTTCTGGTAGGCGAGCGTCTTGAAATATGCGTCGCCGAGGACGATGCGATAGCGAGCGCGGCGAGGGGCGGCGCGGACCGCCTTGGAGCCGTACTGCACCGCTTTTTGGTAGCTCCCTCGCTCGAAGTAGAGCTCGGACAAGCCCCCCAACGCCGTCGCGTTGCGTCGGTTGTATCCCAGCGCACGGTGGAACAGCGCTTCGGCCTGGGCGAACTCACCCTTGCGGAACGCGGAGGTGCCTTGCCGAGCCAGCGCCTTGGCCTTGGCCGGGTTGCGTCGGTCGGCGGGGCTGGCGTCCGAGCCGCCCGTCGGATCGTCCGTCTCGCCGCCAGTCGAGCTATCGGTCTCGCTGCCGGTCTCGCTATCGGTCGAGCTATCGGTCTCGCCGGTGGTCTCCGTGGTGGAGCTCTCGGTGTCGGCCGGTGGTGCTCCCGTGGTGCTCGTTTCGTCGAGGGTGTCGTCCGGGGAGTCCGTGGTGGCGCTGGGCGGGGCTGCGTACGCAATGGCGCCGATGTCTTCCATCCCGAGCAACGCCGCCAGGCGCGTGCTGGTACTCGGAGGGATCGGGGAGTCGGCGTGATACAGGGCCTTGAGCCTCCGCCGCTGCTCGCCCTCGTCTTCGAGGGCCAGCACGGCCAGCGATTCGGCCCCGGTGAGCTCGGACACCGTGAACTCGCCCAGGGCGGCTTGCTGCCGAAGCTGGGCGATCTCACCCGGGGTCAAGGTGGTGCGGTGACGGGCGTGCTCGTTGTTCGGATCGAAGATCAGGGCGGCGGCGTAGTAGTCGGCTGCAAAGGCGCGGCCGCCCTCGCGGTCGAAGTAGCGGTCGCCCAGGCGCGACAGGGTGTCCGCCATCTCGGTGCGCAGCTCGGTTGCCTTGTTCTCGGCTAGATCGTCCGCCGGTCCGTCGAGCGCCTCGAGCTCCAGCACCTTGCGGTAGGCGGTGACCCGTGCCTCGTCCTCGGGAGCGGGATAGACGTAGTGGCTACGCGCCGCGGCGTCGCGGGCCTGCTCGGCCAGCGCGCTGACCCCGTCGCGGTGCTCCTGGGTCAGCGGGGGTTGGAGCGCAATGGCCGTTGTCGCCGCGCCCAGGGCCGAGACCACCGCCACCGTGCCCAGCGCCAGCCACTGGCGTCGTCGCGAGCGTTTGTCTCGCTGGAGTGCGTGCAGCAGGGCCGCGATCGACTCGAAGCGATCGCCGGGCTGGCGAGACAACCCGCGGACCATGACCTTGTGCAGCCACCCCGGCACTCCGCGTCGATCGGAGGGCTCAGTGAGCTGGCCGTTTCGCACGGCCACGACCAGATCGGGGAGCTCCTCGCCCGGGAAGGGGCGCTGGCGGTACAGCGCCACCCACATCGTGGCGCAGAAGCTGAACTGATCCGCCTCGGGGCCGGTGGCCTCGGATCCCTCGAACTGCTCGGGTGCCATGTACTGCGGCGTGCCCATCACCGCGCCGTCCATCGTGATCGACTGATCGAGCGAGTCACGAAAGTCCCCCGTGGCGAAGCCCTCGCGGCTCGCGAGCACGAGTGGCTCGTTCTTCGGCTTGCGGTGGACCGCTCGCGCCAGGCCGAAGTCCAGCACCCGAGGGCGGCCGTCGGGGCTGACGATCACGTTTTGCGGCTTGAAGTCGCGGTGGATGATGCCGGCCTCGTGGGCCGCCTGTAGCCCCGCGCCCGCGGCCACGAACACGTCGCGGACCTCCTGCCAGGACCGGACCTCGGCGCGGTACCACTGCGAGAGCGTCAGGCCCTGGACCCGCTCCATCGCGATGAACACGTCGTTGCCGTAGGCGCCCGCGTCGTGCACCGTCACCACGTTGGGGTGGGAGAGGCGCGCGAGGGCCTTGGCCTCGCGGATCAGGCGATCTCGGCCGCTTCCGGTCTGGTTGACGTCGGGGTCGTCCGTGCGCTCCGACGGTGTGCGTAGCACCTTGACCGCCACGCAGCGGTCGAGCTGCGGATCGTAGGCGGCGTAGACGTCGCCCAGACCGCCCGAGCCCAAGGGTTCGATCACCAGGTAGCGCCCGATGGGAGTCCCGCGGGTGAGCACGGCCCCGATCGGGTGGCTCGGGCCCGAGTCGGACGCCCACGGATCGTCGGTCTGGCCCGAGTCGCGGGAGTGCGTCGAGCGCCCGGCGGGATCCCCGGTGCTCCCCGCCGCCGGATCGAGGGGGCCCACGTTCGTGACCGGCTCGGCCGAGCCGATGATCGGGTCGATCGCCCGGGTGTCGGCGTTCGAAGGATCGGACGTGGCTTTGGGGAGATGGGAGAGATCGAAGTTGTGGGTTGCCTCGTTTCGCGGGCGGGGCTCGAGCATGTCGGCCAGCGACACCCCCAAGGTGGGCTCGGTCCGGGCCTGCTCCACCAGGGCGGCACACGCGACGCAGCTGGCCACGTGCTCGGCCACGCGCTGGCGGTCCCGACCCTCCAGCAGATCCTTGGCGTACCGGGCCAGCACGAGTGGCGAGGGACAGGCCATGGCGGCTAGAATCGGCCCCCGAGCGTCCCGGGGCCCAGTTGTAGGCGGCGGGCCATGGCGTCGGGGCAGCGTCCTCGCCGGAGCCGGGTCACGATGAGCAGCGTGGCCCCGGCGGCCAGCAGGGCGGCGCTGGTTGCGGTTAGGGCGATGCCGAGGGTCTGCGTATTGTAGCGCTGGCGGCAGTTGCCTTGTGCGTCGATGTCGGAACCGGAGCAGCGGGCGCGGTAGGGGACCTCGTCGATCGCCAAGAAGGTGATCCCGCTGGCCAGGCCGGCTCCGCCCACGCCCACCAAAGACCAGCCCAGCGGGGGTTTCCAGTCGCCGCGGGCAGGGCGCTTGGATCCGCGCATGGGCACCAGCTCGAAGGTGATCTGCTCCCGCACCCCCTGCACGGTCTCGATCGTGCGCGTTTGCTCGATGTAGCCGTCCTTGCGGGCTCGAGCGCGGTGGGAGCCGGGGGTCAGCTCGTGCTCGAGCGGGGCCGAGCCGATCGTTTGACCATCGATGAGGATCGTGGCCCCGGTGGGCTCGGTGGTGATCGTGACGACCGCGGGCGCGAGCGCGAGGACGTCGATCTTTTGGCGCAGGACCGCGGCCTGCTTGGCGACCAGCTCGCCCACCTCCGCCAGCCCGCACAGCTGGCACGATTCCTTGCTGGTCGCGGCCAGCGAGCCATCCCGGCCATCGATGATGTCCAGGGTCAGCTCGTAGTTACGCTCGGCGACCTCCACCTTGGTGCGGACCAGGAAGCGGGCGTCGGTGCTCTCGGACAGGAATTGAAAGCACTTGGCGTTGCGGCAATCGCCGACTCCGCCGCTGGCCTCGGTGACCGTCTGCGGGTCGACCACCGACAGGCCCGTGTCTGTCAGGCTCTGCTCCAGCTCCTCCAAGAGCCTGGCCCGCCAGGCATCGTTGAAGTCCCCCTCGAATTGCACCGGCAAGAGCCCCGCCCGCTGCTCGGTGGACGACGGCGCGGCCAGGGCCAGGGCAGGCGATGCGCTGGCGGTCAGCAGGGCGGCCAGCGCCGTTGCACCCGCACGGGGCCTCATCGTGTGGAGCCTATCACTCGGCTCGCCACCCCGGGCTGCTCGCAGCCTCGCCCACATGTCGTTGCCACGTGATACGCATCCGGGTGGCCTGCCGGGCGGGATCGCGATGGCCAGGCTCGTTTTCCGGGCTACCCTGACGAGCGCATGTTCTTCGTCGACCCTACCAAGCTCCGTATGCCCACGCCGGCCGAGGCGCTCCCCGGTCGTGCCGAGTCGATGCCCGTGCCCGAGGTGCACTTCGTCCACGGTCGACGCTTGATCTCGCCCTTCCCCGAGGGTCACGAGCCGGCCATGTTCGGCCTGGGCTGTTTTTGGGGCGCCGAACGCAAGTTCTGGGGGATCGAGGGGGTCTACACCACCATGGTCGGTTACGCCGCCGGGTACACTAAAAACCCCACGTACCGTGAGGTTTGCTCGGGGCGCACGGGGCACAACGAAGTCGTCCAGGTGATCTTCGATCCCGAGGTGGTCGCCTACGAGAGGCTGCTCAAGACCTTCTTCGAGAGTCACGATCCCACGCAGGGAATGCGCCAGGGCAATGACGTCGGCACGCAGTATCGCTCGGGGATCTACGTCAGCTCGCCGGCGCATCGTAAAGCGGCCGAGGCGGCCAAGGCGGCCTACCAGGCGCGCCTGACCGAGGAAGGCTTTGGTTCGATCACCACCGAGATCCTCGATGCGCCTCCGTTTTACTACGCCGAGGACTACCATCAGCAGTACCTGGCCAAGAACCCCAACGGCTACTGCGGCTTGGGCGGCACCGGCGTTGGTTGTCCCGTCGGCCTGACGACCCACTGAGACGATCGCTGTGGCTCTACAGGCGGGGCAGCCCCTTGGCGATCAGCGCCCACCACGTGCGTGGCCCGACTTCGTAGTCCTGGGGCAGCCCTGCGTCGGCTTGGAAGCGTCCTACGGTGTCGCGGGTGAGCGGACCACCGATCCCGGTGGGTAGGCCTTCGTCGGTGACCAGCCCGCTCGGTCCGTAGCCGTGGCTGAGGAGCAAGGCCTGCAGTCGCGCGACGGCTTTGCCTCGCGGCTCGGAGCCCTCGGACAGATCAATGATCGGCAGGCGTAGGTCGCCCGGTGGGCTCCAGTCGCCGTGCTCTGCCTCGTTGGGCAGATCGCCCGTCTCGATGAAGCGCAGCAGCGCGTCCTTGGTCCCGCGAAACACGTTCAGGCCCACGTTGCCGGTGATCCCCGCGAGCGTGCCCCGGAACGAGTGCTGGTGGATCAGCCACTTCCAGTCGGCCAGGGTCTGGGGACTCCCGGCCGGGTTGTCGATGTCGCTCTCCCACATGGGGAACTCGATAAGCCGTGGATCCTGCAAGAGCATCTGCTTCCAGAAGCCGGGGCTGGAGTAGACCATGGGCTTGCGGCTGCAGAAGTTGGTCATCTCCGAGAGGAACTCGAGCGCCCAGTCCAGGGTCTCCGCCGCGGTG
Organism: Myxococcota bacterium; assembly: GCA_039194325.1. Lineage (GTDB taxonomy): Bacteria > Myxococcota_A > Polyangia > Nannocystales > Nannocystaceae > Paraliomyxa. The sequence goes on along the minus strand of JBCCWC010000048.1, from coordinate 14,869 downwards.
ATTCCGGCGGCCGTCGCCCGCTTGTCCCAGCGTAGCTCGAGGATCGGCGGAAGGTGCTTGTTGGCGTCCCAGCCGATCTCTTGCAGGATCTTCCAAAACCAGCTGGCTTCGGAGCGGGCGTCCATCAGCAGCTCGTAGCCGCCGGTCCCCGTCCCGTCGGAGACGCGGGCGACGTGGTAGGCCCCGACGATGAGGCCCGCCTTGGTCGCGTCGTTCCAGTTCTTGACGAACTGTCGATCGAGATAGCCGCGCGAGTCGGTCTCGACGATGTGCCCGCCCTCGGTCGCGCGGATCAGCGCGAACCCAACCTCGTGGTCGTCGGCGGCGACCGCCGTCCAGTCGATGTCACCCTGCCAGCCGCTGACGTCGATCCCGTGGAACATGTTCGGCGCTCAGACTAGCAGTTGCTCGAGCAGCTCGAAGTTCTCCTGCTCCTTGGGGTCGATCACTCCGTCGGCGCTGAATACGGCGCGGGCCGCGTCGAGGAACAGCTCGCGATGAGCCCGGGGGACCCGGGTGGGGTCGACCTCTTCGGGAGGCGGTGGGCTCTTGAGCCAGCGGTGGATCTGGTCGCGATCCTCCTCGAGCTCGAGCGTCTTGATGAGTCGCTCCACCACGGCCTTTTCGTCGTCCTGGACTTCGAGGTCGGCCCATGCAAAGGCGCAGACGAACCTCATGAGCCGGAGGCGATCGTCTCGGTCCAGATCGGCGACGGTGGGCATAGTGGGGACGATATCACGACCCCGGTGCTCGGTGGTGCTCGGCGGTGCTCGGCGGTGCTCGGTGGTGCCCGGTGATGCTCGGTGGTGCCCGGGGCGAGTGGTTGGGCTCACATGGAGATCGAGCCCTTGCGGAAGTCCGACTTGCCGATCTGGGCGTTGATGAGCACCGGGGTCCCCGCGGCCGCGGCTTGCTTGGCCTCAGCCATCACCCGGGGAAGATCTTCGACTCGGTCGACCAATAGGCCCTTGGCGCCAAAGCCCTCCGCGACCCGGTGGTAGTCGCTGCGCGCGAGTACGGTGCCCACGTCGTCATCGAGCAGTACCACTTGATCCCGGGCGATCTGTTGCCAGCTGGCGTCGTTGCCCACCACCGCGATCACGGGTAGACCGTGGCGCACGAAGGTGTCGAACTCCGGGATCGTATAGCCGGCCGAGCCGTCGCCGTAGAGCACCCAGACCTCCGCCTCGGGTCGGCACAGCTTGGCTCCGATCGCAAAGCCGGCGCCCACTCCCAGCGTGCCGAAGGCCCCCGGATCCAGCCACGACAGCGGGCCGCGGGGTCGGGTGACATAGGAGGCGGTGCCCACGAAGTCGCCGCCGTCGGCCACCTGCACGCTGTCGTCGGCCAGGGCGTCGTCGATGGCCCGACACACCGCCAGCGGGTTCATGGGCTCGATCGGAGTCTTGGTTTGCTCGACGATCTGCGCTTCGCGTTCCTGATCGCGGGCGCGTAGCCGGGACGCCCACGCGGCGCGAGGGGGCGAGTCGACCGAGGGGGCCTGCTCGGCCAGTGCGCAGAGCATCTCGGTGGGATCGGCGACCACCGCCAGCTGGGGGCGGCGGTTCTTCTTGATCTCGCTGTCGCTGCGGCCGACCGCGATGTACTTGGCCTTGCGCGAGATCTGCAGCCCGTAATTGAGCCGGAAGTCGCAGGGCACCCCGGCCAGCAGCACCAGGTCGGCCTCCTTGAGGGCCTGGCTGCGCTTGTGTCGAAACCATAGCGCGTGCGATGGCCCGAGCAGGCCTCGCGCCATGCCCGACAGGTACACCGGCACCCCGAGGGTCTCGAGGGCCTTGACCAGGCGGGGCAGCTCGTCCGGCTGGAGCGTGGTCTGGCTGCCCAGCACGAACACGGGTCGCTCGGCCTTGCCGAGCATCGCCGCGGCGCGCTGGACCGCGCCCGGGAAGGGGGTGGGGGGCCGGGGGTCGATGCGAGGGCCGGGCGCGTGCTTGTTCGCGCCCGCGAACACTCGGGCCAGGTGCACCCGCAGGTAGCCCTGTAGCGCCAGCTCGGGGAGGCTCTTGGTCTCCGACGCGGCCTTGGCCCCGTAGAACTCGCGGACGTTGTCTTCGGGGTAGAGCAGATCCACCGGGCACTCCACGAACACCGGCCCGGGCACTCCTTGTTGAGCCACCGTGAAGGCCTTCTCCATGGTGGGCACGAGATCTTGGACCCGGCGGCAGGTGGCGGCCCACTTGACGTGGGGCTCGATGAGGGTCATCTGGTCGATGTCTTGAAGCGCGCCTCGACCCTTGAGCACGGTGGCCGTGGCGCCGCCCAGCACGATCACGGGGGATTGCGCCATCTGGGCGTTCTTGATCGCGGTGATCGTGTTGGTGACCCCGGGTCCGGCCGTGACCGCGGCCACCCCGGGGATCCCCGTCAGGCGGGCCACCGCATCGGCGGCGAACACCGCGTTGGCTTCGTGGCGCACGTCGACCACGCGGATCTCTCGGCGCTTGGCGCCCACCAGGATCGGTGAGATGTGGCCGCCGCACAGGGTGAACAGGAAGCGAACGCCTTGTCGGCGTAGGACTTCGGCGATCCGATCCCCGCCATTTTGGGGGCCGTTTTGGGGGCCATTCATGGGGTGTTCTCCTTGGCCGCGAGTACGTGGCGCTCGGGGACGAAGCAGGTCAGCTGCCCCGTGAGCACTACCGTGGACTCGGTGCGGACTTCCACGTCGACTTGGTGCTTCTTGCCCGTTGTCTCGGTGACGGTTGCCGTGGCCACGAGCGCCTGGCCCGGGCGGACCGGCGCGGTCAGCCGGATCGACGCTGCGCCCAGGACCACGGTGGGCTCGTTGATGGCCAGCATGGCCGCGTGGTCGGCCAGCCCGAACACGAAGCCGCCGTGCACCAGCCCGTGCTCGTCGGCGACCATGCGGGGGGTCGGTACCATGCTCACCGTCGCGGTGCCTTCACCCAGCGACTGGGGGGTTCCACAGAGCTCATGGTCGATGGATCGATGCGTTCGGATGTCCACGGGGCGGCCGAGCATACCCGCAGGGTCGAGCGGAGCGCGAACGGGCCGGCGCGTGGGCGCTGGGGGATGGCTACGGCCCCGCCCCGGTCCCGCCCCGGTCCCGTGAAGTCGACGACGGGCGCGGTCGTGGGGATTGCGTGGGGGTTGGAGTTGCGCTCGGGACGAATTGCCGGGGCCGAGGAGACGTCATCGTGCTACGTGCGTATTGGTGTCGATGCTCGCCTCGACGTTGCTCGCCGCGGCAGTGGCCGACGCGGTCCGCTGGCAGGCACCGGCCGGCTGTCCCGAGGCGGTCGACGTTCGCGAGCGGGTGAGCGCGTTGCTCGGGCGGGTGCCGACCCAGCGGGATCTGCAGGCCGAGGGGATCATCGACCCGGGGCCGCCGTGGCGACTGGAGCTGTCGACCACGATCGGCGGTCGGCTACAGCGGCGCGTGCTCGAGGCGAACGATTGCGCCACGGTGACCGAAGCGGCGGCCTTGATCTTGGCGGTGAGCGTCGATCCCTTGCGAGTCTCGCCCCAGGTGGCGCCCGCGCAGGCTCCGGCGCAAGCGGACGTCGTCGTTCCCGCGGTGGTCTCGCCGCAAGCCGGGGGGATCGGTGAGGTGCCGGGAGGCATCGAGGCGGTCGTAGGGACGGCCGTCGACGGTGGACGTGGGTCCGTTCCGGTCGAGGGGGGGGCCCCACAACCGGAGCAGGGACCGGAGCAAGAACCGGAGCAGGGACAGACCGTCCCAAGGACGTCGCGCGAGCGAGCGCGGGCTCGGCCGCGAGCGTGGCTGCGGCTGGGTGTGGGCGGTGAGCTCGGGGCGGTGCCGCGAGGGACCGGAGGGGTTCGTCTGGGCGTGGTCCTCGAAGGCGCGCGGGCCCACCTGCGCCTGGACGGGGGGTACTGGATCGATCGGGTGGCGGTGCTGCGAGAAGATCCCGAGCAGACGGGGGCGCAGATCGGCCTGGGGACGGTCACGCTGGCCGGGGGACCGCGGCTGGGAGGTGAGCGGGTCGCGGTTCCGATCGCGGTGGGGATCGAGGCTGGTGGCCTCCGCACTCGGGGGGTCGGGCTCGTCTCGCCGCGGGTGTTGACGTTCGCGTGGGTGGCCGGTGTGGTGAGTGTCGGGGTGCGGGCCAAGGTGGCGCAGCGGCTTGCCGTCTGGGGAGTCGTCGAGGGGTTCATCCCCGTGCGTCGTCCCAGCGTGCGCGTGGGCCAAGGGGCCACGGAGGTCGAGGTGCATCGGGTCGCTCCGCTGGGAGGGCGCATCCTGCTCGGGCTCGCCGTGCCGGTGGGGCGGAAGTGAGCGTCAGGCCCTTGGGGTTGGGAGCCCCTAGGGCCTGTCGAGATGCAATGGTTCATCGGTTTTCGACCCCTAGGGCCTTTCGAAGTGCAATGGTTCATCGGTTGGGGAACCCCTTGGGCCTGTCGAAACGCAATGGTTGCTCGGTTGGGGAACCCCTTAGGTCTAACGCGGCGGCGAGGGGGCGCGGTTGGGCAGCCCCAAAGGGTCGTAGTCATAGGGTGTAGGTCGTTTTGGAGGTCTTGAGTGGGGGGCGTTGGTGCGGTCGTGGATAGGTGGAGGAGCCCTACGGGGTCTGCGCTATCGGTGCGCGAGCGGCCACTGGTTGAAGCCTAGGAGGAGCCGCGGGCGGTGCGCTGTTTCGCGAAGAACGGCGGGCATTGCATCCACTGGAAACCACGGCAAAATTTCGAGCGCTCGGCACGGCGAGCCATCGATAAGAGAATGCTCGTGCGGTGACGGATCCTCGGCGGACTGGAGATGAAGGGCCTCGGTGACCTACGACCTGCGTGACGAGGATGCGCTTATGGCGCGGGACTGCGACGAGGTGCCGGCATCGGCGTCGGTTTCGCGGTCACGCATGCGGATCCGGCATGTGCCCGCGCATCGTCGTGCCTTCCATCGGTTCTATCGCGAGCACTTTGGTCTGGTTTGGTCGATGGTGCGGCGCTTTGGGGTGCCGACCGCCCAGCACGAAGACGCGGTGCAGGAGGTGTGGTTGGTGGCCTATCGGCGCCTGCATACCCTCGAGCCCGACGCGTCGGCCAAGGCCTGGCTGTCGACGATCACTCGGCGGGTCGCCTCGCGGCTGCGGCGGACCGAGCACCGGCGGCGTCGCAAGATCGCTGCGATCGAGCTGACTGCGGATCGTCCGGAGTCGGGTTCGGCGTCGAGTTCGGTCGAGACCCAGGATGCGCGGCGGCTGCTCGATGCTTTGTTTGCCCGCCTCGACGACGATCAGCGGGCTGCCCTGGTGCTCGCCCACGTGCACGGGCTCACTGGGCCCGAAATAGCACGGTCGTTGGACATCCCCCTCAACACCGCCTACTCGCGGCTGCGCCTGGCCCGACGCAAGGTCCAGCGTTTTGCCGGAGAGGTGGGGACCGAGCAGGCCATCGTGCTCCGAGCGTTGCGCTGCACCGAGCAGCCGCCTCCGCGGGCGGCCGCGCGGGCCTGGGTGCTGCTTGTGCCCGAGCTTTCACGAGGGGTCGCAGCGGCGGCGGCGGGTGGTGCTGCGGCCGGTACGGCGGCGACCGGCGGGACAGCGTCCGGCGCAACGGCGCTCGTCGGGGTCAAGGCGGGGGTCATGGCCAGCGTTGGCGGCGGGATCTCCAGTCTCAAGATCTTTGCGGTCACCGTGGGCGTGGGTGTGCTCGGGCTGACTGCTACCCGGGCGGCGGTCGACGAGCCGAGTACCGTTGCTGTGCCGGCGGGCGTCGTCGAGGTGGAGCGTACGGTGAGCGCCCGAACGACCGCTGCGGTGCTCGGGGGCAATGATGCCGGGGCGGATGCCAGGGCGGACGCCAGGGCGAGTGTTCGCTCCGCGGGTGTCTTGCGCGATGGCGTGGAGGCATCGGAGGCATCGGAGGCAAAGCCTGGTGACGGTCGGCTGGTCGATGCTCGATCGAAAGCGGCGACGACGGGTGCCGATGGCTTGTCGTCCGGCGAGGAGAGTCACGGTCGGACTGGTTCACGGGGGGCCTCGTTACGCTCAGGCCTGCGCGGGGCCGGCTCCCGGCCGGATGGGGTCGACGCCACCACCCTGGGCGACGAGGCTGCCTTGCTTGGGCGCGCCCAGGGCTCGCTGCGCGCGGGAAATCCGGGTGAAGCGCTGCGTTTGCTCGAGGAGCACGAGCGTCGGTTCCCGGCCGGCAAGCTGGTCGACGCGCGGCGAGGGGCTCGGGTGCGGGCCTTGTGTGATCTCGGGCGCGGAGCCCAGGCGCGGGCCGAGGCCAAACTGCTGGCCAGTCGCCATCCCGACTCGCCGGTCGCGGCCGGCGTGTTGGATTCGTGCACGTGACGGATCGAGTCTTGGCCGGAGATGCCAGGGACGGAGTCACGATGATCATGCGCTTCTTGTTTTGTTCCCCTGTTTCGTACTCGCGACTGGGCCTCGCCGCCGTGGCCGTTGCTTCGCTGAGCCTCGGTGGCTGCATCATTCCGGGCAACATCGGCGACGATCCCAACTCGAGCGATGACGACGCCAGCGAGTCCGCCTCGAGCGACGCCGGCAAGGCCGAGACCGGTTCGATGTTTCCCACGACGACCACCACGAGTGCTGGCTCGGTCTCGGCGACCAGTGGAGTGACGATCACCGTTTCTGGTGGCGTGACCACCGAGTCCCCCGATCCTTCGGCTACCGTGGACGGGGGCAATCCCACCGCCGGTCCTCTCAGCGAGGAGGAGGCCTTGGAGGCCTGCGGTGTTCCGATCGTCGAGCCCGAGCCCGGTGGGCCGCTTTACATAGAGGCCGTGGAGTGCGCTCAAGGCTGCGGCATTCAGATCGACACGGCGGAGATCGTGGACCTGTGGGAGTACGGCATGTGTCTTTGCGACGCCCTGGATTGTGGTCCGCCAGTCGGCGGTACGGTGACCACCAGCGAGCCGGTCGGCACCGGGACCGACGGTGAGCCCGACGGCTGCGGCCCGTTTCCGCCGGGCGCCCAGGCCTTCACCTGCGATTGCGAGATGTGCTCGATCGACGTCAACGACGTGGACGCCATATGGCTCGAAAACGATGCGGACCTCGAGACAATCTGCGCGTGCATGTGTGGAAATACCGGCTGCGGGTTGCCCGTGTAGCGCCGCATCGTGGGTGCCGGTTGGCGCGGTACCGGTGGGACCCGGTGCCGGGCGGCGTTGGTAGTGGCTGAAATCGTGAAGGAAATTCGAGCCGAGGGCCCGTCCCCGCCCCCGGCTTGACGTCGCCGCTCGCCTGGGTTTCTATCCGCGCCCAACCAAATTCCGGAGTAGCTCAGTTGGTAGAGCAGGCGGCTGTTAACCGCCGGGCCGGGGGTTCGAGTCCCTCCTCCGGTGCAGTCCACTAACGGCGACCCCTCTAGGGGTCGCCTTTCTCGATCGAGCATCGAGGTTTAGACGACCGTTACTCGTCGTCATCGTTTGTTGGCATCACGCGTTGTCTCTTCTGGTCCTGGATTCGCTTCACCTCGCGATCGAAGTCCGAGACGTACTCACGGTCTTGGCGGACGCGGAACTTGTCGTACTCGGCCTCTGCCTTGAGCTTGGCCTCGAGCGCGCTCACCTTTCCCTTGTCTCGAAGGATCGGATAGTCCGAGAGCTGCAGGAAGCTCTCGAGGAATGCGCTCCAGTCCTTCATCGTCATCGCAATACGCCGCTGGGCCCGATTCTCGGCCAGATCCAGGTACGCCGAAACGATCCGGTTGAGTTCGCGGATGTGTTCCTCGCCGAGGTAGTTCTTCGCGATCCCGATATCGGACTTGAGGATCTTGCCGCCCGGCGCGTTTTTCCACGACGTGAGGCCCATGTTGGGCTTGGATGCGTCAGCGGAAGCGTGGACGAGCTCGGCTGCGGTGCTCCCGGTGATCGCCCAGTGCAGCTTGTTCTGCACCGTCGCGAAGAACTCTTTGGTGATGGGGGCGTCCTTGTCGTAGTCACTCGCGAGCGCGTAGAGATCGGTGATCTTCTGGTAGAAGCGCCGCTCGCTCGCGCGGATCTCCCGGATCCGCTCGAGCAGTTCCTCGAAGTAGTCCTCGCCGAAGCGGGAGCCCTGCCGGAGTCGCTCGTCATCCAGGACGAAGCCCTTGAGCACGAACTCCCTGAGGGTCTTCGTCGCCCAGATCCGAAATTGCGTGGCCTGGTAGCTGCTGACACGGTAGCCAACCGCGATGATGGCGTCGAGATCGTAGTGCTCGACCTTGCGGGTGACGCGCCGTGTGCCCTCCTGCCGAACTATTTCCAAAATGGAAATAGTTGTCTCGCGCTCCAGCTCGCCCGACTCGTAGATGTTGGAGAGGTGCTTGTTGATGGCGGGTACCCCAACGCCGAACAGCTCGGCGATGGCCTTCTGAGGCATCCAGAAGGTCTCCTCGCGGAAGAGCACGCGGATCTTCTGGCCCCCGTCTGGGCCCCGGTAGAAGACGATCGAGTGTGTGGCGGGGGCGTCACGATCGAGACGGCTCACCGAGCCGCCTCGTCGCTCGAGCTGCGACGTCGGAGTTGCTCGAGGAAGGCGCGGGCGTCGACGAGTGCGCTGCGTGCGGCTGCGTCCAGTCCTCGATCGATGAGTTCGAGTTCTACATCCTCGGCGACGATCGGGTCGGTCGGCTCGTCCCCGAGGTTCGTGGCCGCAGCGTCGCCTTTGTTCGCGCGAGGCTCCATCGCGCGACCCTAGCCCGCGTTCCTCAGGCTCGCCAGCGCCGCCCGGATCGAGATTGCCCGTCCACCATCGAGAAGCTGGCGGTGAGTCCCGGTGGGCAGCTTGAGCAGACGAAAGAACTGCGTCACACGCGCTCTGCTTAGCCTCTCGCGCCGCGCAAGCTCCGCCCACACGCATCTGCTGTCGAGCTCGGTTTGCCAACACCGAGCCTTGGCGAGGGCCTCACCGGCCGCGAGTGCGGGCCTTGGCTCGGGTTTTCTCGCTCTTGAGCGATGGCCCCACCACGTCGGCCACACGATCCGCGGCGCCCGTCCCACGCCCACCCCGCCGGAGTGTGTTCGCGACAGGTCCGGGTACCGGAGCAGCGCAAGGAAAGGCGATCCGTCGAGGGGTCGCCTTCTTCTTTTTCGATCGCGCAGGATGGGGTGCTTGGTCCCTGCCTTCCGCTCGTCCTCCCTGTGCATGCGCATCGAGGTAGGGAAACCGGCGATGCTTATCGAAAGAGAAGGGAACCGAGGCTGATGGCTCCCTCCACGTAGTCTAGATTTCGGCGAGCTGGTCCGTAATGTTCCAGTGCTGATGGACTTTGGAATGCCCGCCCACCTGCCTATCTGGACCGAAGTGTTCCAGCTTATGGATCGTGGATTGTCGTCCAAGGTCATGTCGCTCGGATCAAACCCACGGTCAGATGCTTGTGTGCTTGTGTGTTTTCACGCGTTGACGATGCTTGGATATGCACAGGTACGCGCATAGTATTGCCCGCGTGGCCTTAAAAATAGCGCAGTGATGTAATCATGAGGTGAGGCTTGCAACCGAGGCATAAGCCTAAGGACTGATGCTCTCGGGTGTCTGAGACCAGATGAATCCGCGCCATTCTGCGGCAACTACTCGATGCAGATCCATCTGTTGCGACCATGGGTGGACGAATCGACGGAGGAACCAAAGTGAGCAAGCGTGTCGCACAGCTCGAACGTGCAATCGAGGCGGCGCCGCGGCCCGGGTGCTTCATCGACTACAAGGCGAGCTGGGATTTCATCCGTGGAGTCGAGGCAGTCGTGGTCGATGTGAAGGCGCTCATCGGCGATGGGCATGCAAACGAGGCCGTCGCGCTCTTCGAGACCTTCATCGCGGCCGCCTACGAGAAGGCCGATGAGGTCGACGACTCGGACGGCAGCTTCGGCATGTTCGTCGACGACCTCTTCTGCGGCTGGGTTCGAGCCCGTCAGGCGGCGAAGGCGAAGCCGGAGGAGACGGTCGAGTCTCTGCTGATGTGGATGGAGAACGACGACTACGGCTTGTGTTACGAGTTGGAGCGCGACCTCGTGAAGGTCCTGAACAAGAAGGGGCTGCGTGCGTTCGCCGCCAATGTCCGGGCACGGCTCGACGGATCGGCCCCCGACGACCATGGAGCAGCCGGCTACCCACGTCGCCGCTGGACGGTGGCCCTCAAGCGGATCCTGGCCGCGCTAGGTGACGCGGAGGCCTACGAAGCGCTGGCCGAGGAGACTGCCATCGACGCCGAGGATTGCAACGTCGTAGCCGGGATCCATCAAGGCCGCGGCAAGCTCGAGGAAGCGCTGGCGTGGGTCGAACGCGGACTGGCGCTCACGGCCAAAGCGCGCCACAGCAGCGCCGAGTACGATTTGAAGAAACGGCAGCGTGTTGTGCTGTCGCGGCTCGGGCGTGCCGATGAGGCCGTTACGGCAGCCTGGGTCGACTTCGAGCGCTCGCCCAACAAGTACGGCTACCAGACCCTCATGGAGCTCGTGCCGGAGGTCGAGCGCGTGGCCTGGCACGACAAGGCCATCGCTGCCGCTGGTCGTGGCGAGCTCTGGTTGGTCATCGATCTGCTGGTCGAGACACGTGAGACCGAGCGTCTAGCCGCCCGGATCGATGGAGCGACGGACGAAGAACTCGAGAGGATGAGCCACTACACCACCGAGCCGGCGGCCGAGATGCTCGCCGAGGGTCACCCCGCGCTCGCCGCCCGGCTGTTCCGCGCGCAGGGGCTACGCATCGTCAATGCGAAGAAGAGTAAGTACTACGATGCGGCGCTCGGCAACTTCGAGCGCGCCCGTGACTGCTTCGTTGCGGCCGGGCAGCAGGCGAACTGGGACGCGCTCGTCGCCGAGGTCCGGCGAGCGCACGGGCGCAAGTACAGCTTCATGCCGGGCTTCGACCGCCTAGCTGAGGGCGGCCTCGCGGTCGAGTCCGAGCCCTCGTTCCTGGAGCGCGCTCGGAGCCGCTGGCCACGAGGAGGGAGAGGAGGGAGATGATGCGAAGGACACCCCGTGCGAGGCGATCAGCGTCGGGCAAGGTCGCCTGGAGCGGCGATCTGGTCCGTGATGTTCCAGCGCGAAGGACTTCGGTCGGTATGCTCGCCCATCTGGACCGAAGTGTTCCATTTTGTGGATCGTGTGGGTTGCCCGATGCCACGTCAACGCTTGATCATTGAACCTACAGTGGTAATGGCTTTTATGTGTGCTTTTTCCCGCTTGATAAATGTCGTGGAGGTGAACGCCTGCGTGATCGGCGTTAACGACGAATCCCGGATCGAAGGGGTCGCGAAGCGTCGTCGTTGCGGGCGACCGAAGGCTTCGATGCCGGATGGGTGGCTCGATGGGCTCTTTCATATGTGGAGCAAGGGCGGTAGTCTGTTCTCGAAATGCGATTCAAGAGAGCCTTCGTCGCGTCTTTGGACCAGGTCAAGATTACTCGCGAGGGCGAGGATGCCTTGATCGAGTACGCTGATTCGGAGGTCGGTCACACGAGTCTGAGGCTCGGCCCGCGGATCCACGACATGACGGATCAGGACATCCTCGATCGCCACAACGAGATCATCGAGACGATGGATGAGCTGCGGGCGACCTCGGAGCACGTCGCTCGCGAGATCCCGGTAGGTAGACCGCAGGTCGAGTACCATGCGCGCAGCGATCAATGGGTGCCTCGGGGCGATGTCGTCCGTGGTGTCGTGACGTGCGATGACGAGGGGCAGGCCGCCATCGACATCGACGGACGCGAGTTTTCGATGGAGGAATTCGGAAGGATGCTCCAGACATACGAAGGATGGGGAATGCGACTCACCTTCGTCGATGAGGATCACGTCGACGAGGTGCCAGCCATCGAGATCGGTGAGCCCGACGACGAGGAGCGGGAGCCTCCAATGAACGAGCGATGAGTGTCGAGTACTCGATCGCGTCGTCAACTTCCGCTTCGAGGTTGGCCCGGTGAGTGGAGCAGAGCGGTCGGCAACGACATGACCAAGCGCAGATCAAAAGAGAGAGCGGTGCCCTTATCTTACGAGAATCGCATGGGAGTGACCTACTACCTACACGAAGGGCGCACCAAGACGGGCAAGCCGCGCTACTATTTCGCCCGGACGATCCGCGAGGGTGCGCTGGCCCAGATGCCCAAGGACTACGAGGTTGCAGAGAGCATCAATGGCGTGGTCTCCGTCCGTCGCTCCAGAAGCAAGAGCTCTCTGGTCGGGGTCAGCGATCTGGCATTGGTCGAGGCGGCGCTTCGGCGACATCCACACCTTCGAAACCATCGCGCGACGCTCGTCCGCGATGCGATCGTGATCCACGCGCCGGACGTCGACGAGGGCCGTCTCATGGAGCGGGTGATCGCCTCCTCCGTGGTTGCCCCTCGGGTACAGGATGTGGCGCGTGAGCATCTACGCCATGTGCATTACTCCCCGGTGTTCCAGTTTGTACCCAGCGGCTCGGATTGGGTCGCGCACCGCATGACGTATCGTGGTCACGGGGGATGGTCCTGGCCTCTGGCCAACGGCTCGCTGGCGGAACTCATCTCGCGCTTCGTCCCGGTGATCGGCACCGAGGCATTCTTCGACCTGGAATGAGGCACGGATGGAGCGCGCGGATGCGGGCGAGCAACCTTGAGACTTGTGGTCCAGCTGCTCCGTGACCCGCAGTTGCGTACCCGACTCCTGTTCGAAGCTGTGGCATGGCGCACCGGCCTCGCGGGTTCCTAGCTCGGTGATCATCACCTCCACGACTTTCCGCTGGAGACTCGGGCGGGTGAGTAGGCAGCAAGGCTCCGGTTGCACGTCCGCGTCGAGACTCGGATGATGGGCGTATCGGACGTCGGCGACAATCGAGGATGCAGGAGCGTCGGGGCGGGCCCAAGCACGGCATGCCCGAAGGTGAGCCGGCGCCGAGCCCCGACGACGGGGAGTGGAGGGAGTGGGGTGGGGAGCTGATCCTGGTGATGGGGGAGACATCGGGCGGTGCTCCGTTCGGAACGAGCCTCGCGGAATACCGCTGGAACAACGAACAGTGGGCGCGGAAGGCCGGCTGGGCGCAGGCGAAGCGAGCTCTACGCGCGGCGTTCGAGGTGTCGTTACCCACGAGGACCGAGATCGACATCGACTTCGTCGAGGCCCTCGGCGGGGGGCTTACGCGCGATGCGTTTGGCACGCATGTCTATCTCCGGCCCGACCCCGAAGGGCAGTCGGGCGTCTATGTGGCCCTGGTCCCCAACGACAAAGCCCTGAGCTATGCAAAGCTCGCCAGGCGCGAGCTCGACGTCCTGCGCTGGCTCGCCGCTCATGCCATCGACTTGCGAGTGCCACGGGCCATCGCACTCGTCGACGATCACGGCTCTCCGATCCTGATCGAGAGCTTCGTCGAAGGCGTGGCTGTCGATCTTCGTGCGGGTAGGCAACCGATCCGACCTTGGGAGATCGTCGCCGAGGTTGCAGCGATGATCCATTCCGTCCCGCCACCGCCGACCTTGCCACCACGAACTCGACGAGCGCATCGGCTCGAGCTCATCGAGTCTCTCGAACACTTCGGGCAACAGCTGGCCCTTGTCGACGAGGCATTGGCGTGGATGCGCGATCACGTTGGGGAGTCGGCGCCCGGCGTGCTCTTGCATGGTGACCTGCTCGGTCAAAATTTGCGCATCCACCCGAGCGACGCGACTGGGGTCATCGACTGGCACCATGTCGAGGTCGGTGATCCGGCTGCGGATCTGGCGATCGTCACCCGTGGGGTCCGACGTCCCTTTCAGCTCGCTGGCGGTCGCAAAAAGCTGCTCGACGCCTACAATGAACGCTCCGCGACGGAGGTCAGCGCCGAGTCGCTCCGCTTCTTCGAGCTCGCGCTGGTTACCCGCTGGGTCATCGAGGCCAACGAAGGTCAGCACCTCGACGCATGGCTGCGACAGATCGAACGCATGCTTGGGAGCCACTCGGCCTAAAGAGCCCGCGGCTGGTTCAGGGGATTCGAGTACGGGGCCCATGAGCGGAGGATCGCTCGCCTTCTATGCTGGGTCACGTGTGGTGCCGCCTGACCTCCGTCAGTGCCCGGCGGATGGACCAGACCTCGCTCGCTGACCAGGCGAGGCCAAAGCGGCGTCACCTCAGCTGGGCAGGATGCAGTTGGCCGGGCAGCCGTCTCCATCGATGTTGTTGCTGTCGTCGCAGTCCTCACCGAGATCGAGGATCCCATCGCCACAGCTGGTCAGGACACAGTTGGTCTCGCAGCCATCGTCATCGGCGTCGTTGCCGTCGTCGCAGGCCTCGACGCCAAAATGGACGATCCCGTCGCCGCAGCTGGCATCTAAGCACATGGTCAGGCAGGCGTCGTTGTCGGAGAGGTTGCCGTCATCACAGTCCTCCACGCCTACATGAACGATCCCATCGCCGCAAACGGCTGAGATGCAGCCGTTGAGGCAGGCGTCGTCGTCGGAGAGGTTGCTGTCGTCGCAGTCCTCACCGGGATCGACGAAGCCATCGCCGCATGTCGGCACGGTGCAGGTGGGCTGGCATTCGTCACCGCTGGCGGCGTTGCCATCATCGCAGTCCTCCACGCCTACATGGACAATCCCATCGCCGCACACGGCCGAGATGCAGCCATTGAGGCAGGCGTCGTCGTCGGAGAGGTTGCCGTCGTCGCACTCCTCACCGGGATCGGCGAAGCTATCACCGCATGTCGGCACGGTGCAGGTGGGCTGGCATTCGTCACCGCTGATGGCGTTGCCGTCGTCGCAGTCCTCCACGCCAGTATGGATGATCCCGTCGCCGCAGGTGGCGATGGTACAGTCATTGAGGCAAGCGTCATTGTTGGCGGCGTTGCCATCATCGCATTCCTCCATGCCGGCATGCACGAAGCCATCGCCACAGCTGGCATCGAGGCAGGTGGTCAAGCAGGTATCGGCGTTGGAGAGGTTGCCGTCGTCGCACTGCTCGCTGGGATCGAGGATCCCAT
>JBCCWC010000047.1:0-74671 GCA_039194325.1 Myxococcota bacterium | reverse complement strand
CGAGCCCGGTGAAGCCGTGGTGGCGACACGCCGAGGAGACCGTCTCGTAGAAGTCGCGACAGGGCGTGCGCCGCCGGAACACCCCCACCGGATCGGGCTCGTTGTCCTCGGGTCCCTCGACCGTAGGTCCGCGGTTGGGGTGTTCCGGCGGCGCACGCCCTGTCGCGACTTCTACGAGACGGTCTCCTCGGCGTGTCGCCACCACGGCTTCACCGGGCTCGACCCCAACACGGTGCTGCTGGACTGGGACGTCGACCGCAAGCACAACGATCAGTTCCTGAGCATCCTGCGCGGCACCAAGGAGCAGGACTTCAACCTGCTGCTGCTACACCACGATCCCGAGCGCGGCTGGGGCAAGCGGCAGCGGATCGATGTGTGGTGGCGCCCCCAGCAGGGCAACGTGGCGCTCTCGCTGGCCCTGATGCGCTTTTTGACCCGCTTCGAGCCGTGGCAGGGGGCCAACCTGCGCTTCTTGCTGTTCTCGGAGGACACCTCGTTCTCCGACGACCTGCTGCACGCGATGCGAGGGGTGCTCTCGGAGGCCCGGGTCGAAGCCAAGGTCAAGGTCGTCGCCAGCCCCTCGCACGCGCACGCGTTCGAGAGCTCGGTGCGCCAGGAGTCGGGCGACGCGGATCTGGTGGTGCTGGGCCTGCCCCCCTCGCAGAAGCTCGACGACAAGCGCTTGGGGCAGATCGACGAGCTGGTGGCGGGGCTGGGCACCACGCTGCTGCTGCGCGGTTCGTCGCTGTTCACCGAGGTGCTGCCGGTCGGCGGACGCACGGGGCTGGTCGAGGCGATCGAGCGAGCCCAGGCCAGCGCCACGGAGATGCGGCCGCTGCACCTGCCCAAGATCGCGGTGCTCGAGGAGCCGGCGGCCAATTTCGCGGCCAAGCTGGGCACGCTGACCGACGAGCTCTACCGCTTCGGGCTGGCCCCGGTGCTGGCCCGCCAAGAATCGCTGCTCACGGACGTCAAGCAGCTGACGTTGCGCCAGTTCGAGATCGTGCGCAAGGGCGTGGGCGAGGCGGAGATCGCCCGGGCGCGCAAGCCCGCGGGGCGAGCCCAGGGCGGCTTCTTGTTCAAGGCGCGCAAGCTGGTGAGCGCCTACGAGGAAGAAGAGCTACCCAACCAGGGCCAGGCGCTCCAGACCCGCCTCGACAGCTTCGTCGAGGGGCTGCGTCGGCTGGCCAGCGACGCCCCGCGGACGGTGCGGGTGGCGATCAAGCCCGACGAGCTCGAGGCCAAGCCCGACGACACCAAGGCGCTGGCCCGCTTCAAGCGACGACGCCGACTGTCGGCCATGCTGCTGCGCCGTAGCCCCACCTACGACGCACCGGTAGGAGCGCTGCAGGGGTGGTACGTGGACGCGGCGGGGGCCGAGCTGCTCGAGCAGACCCTGCGCAGCGTCGAGTCCAGCAGCCATCGCCTGGCGGTACAGCTGGGCAAGATCCTCAACGAGGCGGCCACCGAGCTGTCGGCCGTGCTTTCGGCGATCGACCGGCGAGAGATCGACGCCGACGGCGTGGAGGACCGCAAGCGGCGGCTGACGACCCACGTAGACGCGGCGATCCAGCTGGCCCAGGATCTGATCGAGGGTACCGCCGCCCGGCTGGCCGAGCGCACCCACGAGCTGAGCCAGGGCTTTGCGCGAGACATCGAGCGGCTGGACATCCAGTGGCTGGTCAAGCACGACCGCCGACCGCCCAAGCTCAAGAAGGCCCAGGCTCGCTTCACCGCGCTGCAGGGCAGCCCCGAGACGTGGCAGCACCACCAGGTGCTGCTGCTGCACCGGGCCCAGCTCGGCCTGCAGATCGCCGCGTTCCAGCACCGCTTCTCGGCGCTCGCGCTCAAGGCTCGCAACGACATCGCCATGGAGATCCGCAGCTCGGTGCTCGGCGAGGGTGACACGGTGCTCGAGAGCCTGCGCGCGTTCGTCACCGAGGCCGAGGAAGGCGGCGCTCCCAAGGCGCCGCCCCGGCGTGAGCTACGGGCCCGCTTCGACGGGCACGCCGCGCTGGAGGTGATCGCGCAGGACGTGGGCGAGCACGTGGACGAGCTGCCCGAGTCCGCCACCACGCTGTCGGACGAGACGATCACCGAGCTCGAGAGCGGGGTGGCCACCGAGGCCGAGGAGGTCACCGTCTCGGTCAGGCCGCTGGTCAAGGTGCTCATCGAGACCGAGTTCCTCGACGTCATCAACCAGGAGATCTCCGGAATCCCGATCCAGGAGCAGCGTACGGTGGGCGTGGCTCGTGACGTGATGCGGCTGTTGTCGTTCACGCTGGGCGATCTGGAGGCCATGGGGGGCTGGGACAACGCGGCCTTCCGCAAGCAGGCGGTGGGGGTGGCCAAGGAGGGCGCGCTGCGGCTCGAGACCGAGCTGACCGTGCTGCGAACCACGGTCGATGCGTTCGTGCAGCGGGTCGCTCAGCAGCTGGACACCTTACGCGAAGAGACCGCGCCCTACGCGTTGACCAGTCGCTCGGACAGCCTGTCCCACTACATCCGCAGCCGCGGCAGCCAAAAGGCGGTCTCGCGCCTTCGCGAGCAGCTGCAGCGCGGGATCGACCTGGGGCGGGCCGCCTTCGTGGCGCTGCTGTACCGGCGCAGCTCCGGCGTGTTGCTGGCCCGCCGGCTGCGTCGCGATGGCGACGGCACCGGCGGCACGGTGATCGACAGGATCACCACGCTCGCCCACGCTCTGACCCCCCGGCGTGAGCACCTGCGTGCGCTGCCCTTTTATTACCGGCAGCTCTTCTCCGGACAGACCGCGATCAGCGAGACCTTCTGGGTGGGCCGGACCCTCGAGCTCGACCGCGCCCGGGCGGCTGTTCGACGCCACGAGCACGGCCAGGAGGGCGCGCTGTTCGTGGTGGGCGAGATCGGCTCAGGCAAGACCGCGCTGTGCCAGGCGATCATCAACAAGTTCCTGCCTCGACGCTCGGTCTATCGGATCACGCCCCCCCCAGGCGGAGCGATCGAGCTGGCCGCGTTTCGGCTAGCGCTCGAGGGTGAGCTCAAGGAGCGCGGCAAGATCGACGAGATCGTCCGCAAGGTCCCCGATGGATCGGTGTTGCTCTTCGACGATCTCGAGATGTGGTGGGAGCGCAGCGACCAGGGCCTGGTGGTACTGGAGCGCTTCGTCGAGCTGGTGCGCGAGCACGGGCGACGATGCCTATTCATCGCCAACCTCAACGCACACGCGTGGCGGGTGCTGCGAAGCTTCTCGCGACTCGAGGAGCACGCGGTGGCGGTGATCGAGTGTGAGCCGCTGCCGGCCGAGGCCCTCAAGTCCATCATCGCGCTGCGGCACGGCTCGACCGGGGTCAAGTTCGAGCTGGCCGGCGTCGCCGAGGACGAGCTGGCCCCCTGGCGACAGGCGCGGCTGTTCACCCGCTACTTCGACTACTCGGGGGGCCTTATCGCGGTGGCTCTGCGGGCGTGGCTGCTGCACATCGAGAAGGTCGACGGCAACACGCTCCACATGCGCTGGCCCAAGAAGCCCCGGGCCGAGGCGCTCGAACACCTGCGGGTGGAGCTGCGAGCGCTTCTGGTGCAGCTGGTGGTGCACAAGCAGCTCACCGGGCGCCGGCTGCTGCGCCTGTCGGGGCTGTCCCAGGGCGCACTGGAGGAAGATCTGAGCGCGCTGGTGCGCATGGGGCTGGTGCGACGCGACCAGCGTGACGTGATGCACGTGGATCGGTTCGTCGCCCACCTGGTGACCGACCGCCTGCGAGCGCTGGGGATGTTGGCATGAGCACGACCGAGTACCTGATAGGAGCGATCGGCGATCTGACCGCCTGGGTGCTGGGCGGGCTCGTCCTGTTCTGGTTGCTGCGCCTGCTGGCGTTCTTGCTGGAGATGAGCCCCCTGCCCCCGCGGCTTCGGACCTCGTTGCTGCGCTTCGCCCCCGTCGTCGATCTGGTGGTGGCGGTGGCCTATGTGGCCTCGGCGCTGGTCGAGCTGATGGCCGCCGAGCCCGAGTTCGCCTGGATCCTCATCGCCCTGGTGGTCACCCTGGTGGCTTTCTCGTGGTCGGCGCTCTACGACATCGTGCTCGGCGTGGTCTTCCGAGTCGCGCGCGTGTGTCAGGTGGGCGACTTGGTCCAGGTCGACGAGATCGACGGTCGTGTGCTGAAGGTGGGCGCGCGCGCCCTGGTGCTCCAGACCCGCGACGGCGACGAAGCGGTGGTGCCCTACGGCCGGATCGGCCGACGTACGCTGCGACGCACCCAGTCGGTGTCCGGGGCCTATGTGCACTCGTTCGTGCTCGAGCCACCGGTGGGGCGAGAGTTCGCCGAGCTCAAGCAGCAGGTGATCGAGGCGGCGATGCGGAGCCACTGGGCCTCGGCGGTACACCAGGCCAAGGTGGAGCGACGCGCCGGCGGGTTGGTGGAGGTCAGCATATTTTCTCACGATGCCGACCACGCACCGATCGTGGAGCAGGCCGTACGAGAGTCGCTAATCGGCAAAGAAGTCGGGGATCTGGGGCAGGTGTTCGACGAGTCGACCCCCGCAATCGAAGACCCGACGACGAGCGAGGAGCCCCCCGCGGACCCGACCGAGCCCGAGCAGATCGCGGCGACCGAGGGCATACCGACGGCGCCGCTGAACGAAGAGACCTCGGACGTGATGGATCTGGGGACCGTGCTTGGACCGAGGATCCCGCCTCCGCCCTCGTGGACGGCCGAACCAGAGCCGAAACCGAAGAAGAAGTAACTCGGTCGCTCAACCGGCCGCGGACAGGCCCTTGGCCCTCGCCGTGGAGAACGCCCACTGGAGCTCGAGGTCTCCCGCAACCTCGGCCCTCAGCTCGAGCACCAGCGGCTGCCGGCAACCTTGGGTGCCCAGCTCGTGCTCCAGCCGAGCGGCGAGGTCACCCACCGCCAGCCCCTCCTCGGGGATCGGCCCGCTCCAGCGCCATAGCGGGCGCTGGCCGTGGAGCGCGAGGCTCAGATCACGAGGCTCGTTGCCCAGATCGAGGTGGAGCGCGTCGTCGTCGAGCTTCATCGCCACTGGACGATCCTGCGCATCGAGCAGCTCGACACGCACTCGGTCGGCGATCGTTTCGTAGAGCGTCACGAGAAGCTGCGAGCCGTCGCGGATCGCGGCGACCGAGCCCGGCGGGCGTTGCCACCCACCCCGGCCACTGGCGACCCAGACGCGGACCCGGGGTCGCTCGGGCAGGCCGACGAGCCCAAGCGACAGCCCGTAGAGCTCGCGCACCTCTCCCCAGCCGGCCGTGATCTGCCGGGCTCCCGCGCCCCCGCACCCCGGCTCGGTGTCGATCACGATCGAGGGGGTAGCCAGGCCGCTGCCTCCGTCGGTACGACGAATGACCAGCGAGGCTCCGTCGATCCGCTCGCGCTCGCCGAGCCCAAGCGACAGGGTCACCGGGCTCGTCTTCGAGACCAGCAGATCGCTGGCCGAGCCCACGACCGGCTGCACGCCTATCGATGAAACCTCGACGAGCATGACTAGCCGTCTCCGTAGGTCGCGATGAGCTTCGTCATGGGGCCCACGACCCGCGCCGGCACGGGCCTGGGGGTCAACCCAAACGAAACGACGAGCAGGGGAGCATGCTGCGGGATCGACTGGGGCGGCCAGCGAGGCTTGGGCCGCTCGCGACGGGGCGGCGTGTGCGGAGCGGGCAGACGGATCCGCGCGAGCGCTCGATGAAGCGCCAACACCATGCGGACCTGCTCGGCCTCGAGGTCTTCAGGCTCGAGCTCGTCGTAGTCGTCGAGCTCGCCGGGCGGGTCGACCCGGTCGTAGCGATCGAGCAACGCGCAGGCCAGCTGCACCGCCGCCCGGGCGCTCAGACTGGCCAGCGTGATCGGCGAGGGGGTGTCGGCCATCTCGATGAGCTGCTCGAGGACGCGCTCGGCTATACGTACGGGCTCGAAACGTACGGGCTCGAACGACTCGACGCCGACTTCTTCCTCTTGGAGGGACTCCTGGGCCGCCTGCACGCGCAGGGACCAGGGGCAGTCGCCCATCCGTACCCGTGTACCGTCGCAGAGCTCGACCCACTGCCCATCATCGGCTGGGCCCTCGAGCTCGGAGTCGACGATCGAGGCGAGCGCCAACGGCCATAGCTCGGCCCACCGCTCGGGCGCGATCTCGGCCTGCGCCAGCCGCTCGGCGGCGTAGCCTTCCAGATCCAGCTCTAACACCCCGGGCCCGCTCACGATGTGCCGTTGCAGGGCTTCTAGGTGCTGTGCGCCGTTCCACCGCGGCAACTCACGGGCCTGGTCGTGTGAGAGCCATCGGTGGTCCATGCCTCTGAGCATGGGCGATCCCCGTCTCACCAGCATGAGACGTCCGATCGGAAGCGCTCGGATCGACGTCTCACCCGTGTGAGACGTGCGACCGACCGCGCTCGAATTGACCCAGGGATCTGTTCATGATCGCGCGATCCCTATCGCCGGACGACTCGTACTACGGGGGATCACCCCGCCCGTCCACCCTCGAAACGACGCCTCGAACAATGACGCGAACCGACACCACGACTCGCCGCGTGCTTCGCGGTTTACTCGGCGTGTTCCTGGTGCTTCAGGGCATCAATCACTTCGTGCTCGTCGACTTCTTCGTGCGCGCCATGCCGTGTTGGCTGCCGTGCCCTCTTTTGCTGGTCTACCTGAGCGGGATCGCCGAGATCGTGCTCGGGATTGCCGTGTTCGTGCCCCGAGCGCGGAGGATCGCCGGCTGGGGGATCCTGGCGCTGCTGTGGGCCGTGTTTCCCGCGAACATCGAGATGGCCGCGCACCCCGAAAAGTGGCCGCAGATCTCACAAACGGTGCTCTGGGCCCGGCTGCCTGTGCAGGCGGTGTTCATGCTCTGGGCATGGGTCAGCGTGGTGGCCGTGGAGGTGCCGTGTCGACGGGCCCCTGCCTCTGGCCCGGGGACCCCCGATCGCTCATGCGGCGCTCGGGGCCTCGACGAAGCGTAGATGCCGGGTCTTCACCCAGACGCGCGCGCCCTGTGGACCGGCCTTGGCATGAAGGTGCCCGCCCCGAGGCAGACGCAGCCACGACCGCTCGCGCAGTTGATCACCAGATTCCTCGAAACCACCACCCAAGACGAGAAACTCCCCCCCATCTGCTAGGGGAAGCTCGATCTGGGCGTGGGCCGGCCATTGTTCCAACTGCACGGTCCCCCGCTCGTCCTGGAACAAGGGCATGATCGAAACGCCCGGCCGCGTCGCGTCGAGCACACTCCCCATCTTGTTCATGTCGATCATCACCGGGGTGCGATCCTCGGGATCGAACTGCCAGAGCTTCACGAAGATCACACACCCCAGGGCCGACCCCGGAGTGTGGCGCGACGTGGGAGGGTTGCGAATGTACGAACCGGCCGGAAAGTCGCCGTGCTCGTCTGAAAAGACCCCCTCCAACACGATGAACTCCTCGCCGCCACCGTGGACATGCGGGGAGAATTGGCTGCCGGGCGCGTAGCGGACAATGGTCGTGGCCCGCGCCACCTCGTCGCCGATCCGGTCGAGCATGCGCCGGTCGACACCGGCGATCGGCGACGCGAGCCACTCGAGCGCGTCACTATGCACGACGACGCGCTGGGTAAAGTCTGCATTCAGCTCCATTGTCCGCTCCTTTTCTCCGGCCTGAAGGGCTTGTGACGAGCGGTCAACCACCGCAGCTCGGGCGCGACGCGACACGTTGGCGCCACTTTACGAGGTTCGTCAGCTCCGAGGGGATCTCTACCTTGGCAAAGTCTGCGAAGGCCAAGCCCGCGAACGCGGTAATATCGGCCACGGAGAACCGATCCCCGGCCAGATAGGGGCGGTCCGCCAGGACCTCGTCGAGATAGCGCATAGTCGCCTGCGCCGTCTCGCGGTTCTTCAGACCCCACTCGGCGTTCTGATAGATCTCTAGCTCTGGGCCCAGGCCGGGGGTCGCATGATGGAAGTAGGCCCCCACGGCATCGACGAGGCCCGACTCGGCCCGCAGGTTCATCATGTGGGCGCTCGCACGCTGCGTAGGCGTGTCACCAAACAACGACGGACCTTCATACGTCTCGTCGATATACACCGTGATGGCCGTACACCGCGAGATGCACGTGCCACAGTCGAGCTCGGCATAGGGCACGGTAGCATCCGGGTTCTTCGCCCTGAACTCGGCGGTGCGGTGGGCTCCACCCATCACGTCGACAGGAATGAACTCGACCTTTTCGGTGGCCCCCTTCTCGGCCAGCGCGATCCGCACACGGGTGGGGTTGGGGAATCCTTTGGTGTCGTAGATCTTCACGGAGAACCTCCTGGGTTGATAACCTACCTATCACTTGGTAGGTTGGAACCTAAGTATTTTACAATGTAAATTTTAAATATCGCATATTTTCAAAAGCTTATAAGCATCAACTAACTACTAGTAGATAGTTGATCTGAGATCAGCGCAACAAGCGCCGATCTGCCATCACGAGAACCGCCCGCATGACCCCCTGACCTTCACCGCAGCTCGATCATCACCTCGCCTCGGCCAGTGTAGTCGTCCGGCGGGCGAGCTCCTCGGCCACGATGTTCCGTAGCCCCGACTCGAAGGGCTTCTCCACGCAGCGATTGGGGACCGCCTCCAAGAACTCGCGGATCCCGTCGATGAACGACCCCCCGGTGATGAACACGATCCGCTCTTCGGCCCCCGGGGACATCTGCTGGAGCATTCGATAGAAGTCGGAGCCGTTGATGCTCGGCATCATCATGTCGCAGAGGATTAGATCGAAGGAATCTCGAGCACACGCGGTCAACCCGTCACGCGCGGTGGACACGGCGGTGACCGTGTAGTCCCTCAAGATCCGCTGGATCGCGGCGAGCACGAAGGGCTCGTCGTCGATCACCAAGATCCGAGCCCGCGCTCGCACCTGGGGGACGGGCACGGGCTCTCGTGCTCGAGGCGGGGGCTCGATGCCGGGCGACACTGCTGCGGGCACCGTGGGCAGGCGAACGCTGAAGGTGGTCCCGCTCCCGGGCCGGCTGCGCACCTCGATGGTGCCCGACATCCCTTGCACGAGGCTGTGGCAGATCGACAGGCCCAGGCCCGTCCCCTTGTTGACCGGCTTGGTGGTAAAGAACGGGTCGAAGATCTTCTCGAGGGTGTCCGGGTCGATACCCGACCCGGTGTCGTTGACATCGATGCTCACGAAGCCATCGGCTTCGCGCCGACTACTGATCGCAATACGCCCCGAGCCAGCGTCGAGCCCCGCCGTCGCATGCGAGGCATTCTCGAGCAAGTTGATGAGCACCTGCTCGAGCTCGATGCGCCGGCCCGCCACCGGCGCGTCGTCGATCGGGCCCACCAACAGCTCCACGCTCGGGGCCAGGTGCTGCTTGGCCATGGCCACCGCCGACGCAACGGCCTCGCCCACGTCGACCAGCTCGGCGGGTGCCTCGCTCTGGCGGGCGAAGATCCGAATGTTGCGCACGATCTGAGCGATCCGCTCCGCCCCCGCCGTGATCGCCGAGTTCAGCTCGTTGATATCGTCGAGCGTCGCCGGGGGGATCACGTCCGAGAGATCCTCGAACTCGTCCTGCATCGCCTCGGCGCTGGTCACGATGAAGCAAAGGGGGTTGTTGATCTCGTGGCACACCCCGGCCGCGAGGCGCCCCAGCCCCTCCAGGCGCTGCGCCTTGCGTAGCGCGTCTTGGGTCCGGGCTCGCTCGGCGATCTCCTGGCGCAGGTGGGCGTTGGCGACCGCGAGCTCCTGCACCGTGCGCTCGAGCGCCAGCATGCGCTCGCGATCGCGGCGGGCAAACCGCCACTTCTCGCACAGGGCGTTGGCCAGCTGCTGCACCTCGATCACGTCGAAGGGCTTCTTGAGGATCAGCACCCGGTCACGCGCGGGGAGCTGCTCGACCCGCTGCTCCCACCCATAGTCGTTGTAGGCCGTGCACAGCACGATCTGCACGTCGGGATCCTCCTCCAACACCCGGGACGCGGACTCGAAGCCGTTCCAGCCCGGAGGCATTCGAACGTCCATGTACACCAGCGCATAGGGGCGGCTGCGTGCTCGCGCCTCGACCACCAGCTCGAGGGCTTGCTTGCCCTGAAAGGCGTAGTCCACGTGAAACTCCACGGACGCCGTCGACTCCTCTGGCCGCTCGCGGCCGGGACCCAGCAGGGCGGCCGCCAGCGCATCCGAGGCGCCAGCGTCGGAGCTGCTGAAGATCCGGCGAAAGTCGTCGTGGATCGAAGGGTTGTCGTCGACCACCAGGATATGATTGACGGTCAGCCCCACGGCGGCTCGTTCAACCTCCCGGAAGGCCTCATTGTGGAAGGCCTCATTCACAATACGACTCGACGACGAACAGGATAAACCCGACACCGGGCCCTGGTCCATGGTCGTGTCGCTCCTTTGCGATCCGTCCCTCATCCGAACTCATCCGAACTCATCTGGCTCTCATCTGGCTCTCATCTGGCTCCCACGCCAGGGAAACACCGATGTAATGTTCGACGAAATCGAACACGGCCCACTGGTCGGCTTATATCCCAATGGATATCAGGGAAAACAGGACAACAAGACTCAGCGCGAAATGGCGCACTCCATTGTTGCATTCTACCCCACATATTGCGAACGCGGTCAACGTGCCCCAACCCGTAACAGAGGTCGAACACATAGTACGAGCCCTCGGGCATTGCGCGATGTCGGGCATCGAACACCACGTGGTCGATGAATTCGACCCGGGGTCAGCCGCGCCGTCTGTGGACCCGCCCGTGCAGCTCGGCTAGCGCCTCTTCCTTCGTCTTGTGAATGGAGAAGGAATCGAAAGTCCCGCTCATGACGAACTTGGCGGCCATGTTCATCCACACGTTCTTACCCGTATACGCAGCAACGTGCATGCGCTTCACGTAGGGCTTGAACTTGTACTTGAGGTACGAACGGATCTTCGCGCTAGGACGCTCGGTATCGACCAGATCGATGAGGAAGTAGAAAAAGCCTCGGTGAGTCACTAGCTTCTCCACTTCTTCGAAGTAGATGTCAAGCTGGAACTCCGAGTACCGCACCGCTTCTTTGTAGTAGATGATGTCGTTCTCGTCTTCGTAGACATACACCTGTTTTCGAAGTAGCTCGATCTCTTCGGGCGTGCTGTCCTCTTCGTATCGCCTTGCCTCGAGCACCGCTACCATCGCTTCCCCCCTTGCTCCTGTGGATCTCTTGATCGGCTAGCCCAACGTCACGACCGTGCTAGCCTGGCCGTGCTCGCCTGGCCGTGCTCGCCTGGCCGTGCTCGCCTGGCCGTGCTCGCCTGGCCCCACTCGTCTGGTGGTGGCCCATGGTCAAACACTCGACTCGTCGATGAGCTTGGTCGCCATCTCGATCTTGCGCGCGGTATCGTGGTGCTGCTCTCGCAAGATCTCCAGCATCTCGCGCAGCTTCCGCTTGTTGCTGCCCCGCCGGCTCAGCTCGCTGACCGCCTGCATCAGCACCACCGGCTCCACCGGCTTCTTGAGGATCAGCAGCCCCGGACGATCGCCGAGCTCGCGCCGGTAGTCTTCCCAGCTGTGATCCGAGTACGCGGTGCAGATCACCGTCTGGATGTTGCCGTCCCACTTCCACATCTCGCGGAGGGTCTCGATGCCGTTCCAACCCGGGGGCATCCGCATGTCCACGATGGCCAGCGAGTACGGCCGGTTCTCCTCGACGGCCTTCCGGATCATCTCGACCCCCTCCTCGCCCTGGCTGGCGGTGTCCATCTCCACCGCCACCTCCCGTGCGGCGGACTCATTGGCCGCCTCATCTCGAAAGATCTTGGCCGCGAGCGCATCCGAGGCGAGCGACTTTCTCTGCATCCCCTGGATGATCTTCATGAAATCTTCATGAATGGCGGGGTTATCGTCGATGACCAAAACTCGATAGACTTCGGTAGTCATTGGTGCTCCGTGGAGTCGACCTACTCGCTGTCGCGCAGAGGCTTGAAGGGGAGCTCGAGCACGAAGACCGTGTCCTCGTCGGCACCGGAGCTGGTACACTCGAGTCGACCACCCATCTCGTCGGCGGCCAGGGCGCTCGCGTGAAGACCAAAGCCGTGCCCCGTGGCCTTGGTCGTGAACCCGTGCTCGAAGATCTTGTCGATGAGATGGGGCGCAATTCCCTTGCCGCTATCGCGGACGATGAACTGGATCCGCGCCCCCTCGTGCGTGGTCTGCACCCCGATCACCCGACGGCCGGGCTCGCGGTCGAGGACGGCGTCTCGAGCGTTGGTGAGCAGGTTGACCACGATCTGGAGGATACGATGCCGGTCCAGCAGCACGGGAGGGATCGGCGCGAAATCCGTGGTCAGCTCGATACCGTGCTTGTCAAAGACCGGGTTGACCAAGGAGATCGCCTCGTCGACGACCTCGGTCACGTCGGAGGGCTCGTAGAGCCCGACGCTCGACGCCATCGACTCGTTCATCGAGATCACTTG
The DNA here is from genome assembly GCA_039194325.1 of Myxococcota bacterium. GTDB lineage: Bacteria > Myxococcota_A > Polyangia > Nannocystales > Nannocystaceae > Paraliomyxa. The sequence continues at coordinate 62,256 of JBCCWC010000047.1, read as the reverse complement.
CTTGATATGGTTGACCTTTCGGACGAGGGACTCGCACTCCCCGCGAACGGCATCCATATCGTTGCGCAGATCTTCGGCGAGCAACTTGAGCAACCTTGGAAGCTCCTTGCCCAGCTCGTCCTTCGTGAGCAAGTGGGCGAGATCCTCCGTCTCGTCGAGCATCGTGGCGACCTGGCTGATTCGCCCCACGACCGCGCTGTTCGCATATCGGCCGATCGTTGACGTCGACACATTCACGCTATTGAGCACATTTCCGACATTATGGAGCACGTTGGCGGCGACCTCGGCTCGCCCGACCTGGCGCGACATCTCCAGCAGCTGCTGGTAGAGCTTGTTGCGCTGCTTCTCCGCGCGATCCCGCTCCTCGTCGTGATATCGGAGATCTTCGTACAAGTACAGCAGACCGGCGAGGATCTCCTGCCTCACTGGATCTTCGATCTGTTGGATAGTCTCATCGGTGAGCGCCAGAGTGCGGGAGTTGATCTGGAGCAAGTAGGCCACGACATCCCGACCCAGCTGCTCCAACTGCATGACGTTGGATTGCTGCGATTGCTCGGTCATGCAAGGCTCCATGGCCGCGACTCGAACCTCGGGACCCCCATCGGACGCAGTGGATCGATAATAGCGGATCCAATAGCGGATCCCACCCGAACGGAACGAGCGAGATCGCACCGGCCAGGGTCTTCTTCACCCCTCAATCTACCGAATAAACGCTGTCATTGGAAGACAATCACCCCTTTGACGCCCTTCCCTCGATCGATGGTCAGGGCATCCATGATTTCATCGCCCCCACACGACGAAGATGGCCGAGGTGGTACTCGTTACCACCTCGACCCGGGCTCGTCTCGGGGCACTCAAGATCGCCCCCTCCGGCCAGACCCTCCCACTAGCTGAACACGTACTCGAAGCGCGCGAGGATCGCACTGATGAAGAATCGAACCTTCTCGAAGTGGTTGATCACCCCGGCCTGCTTCAGATCGTGCAGCGAGGTGTGCAAGCACTGGACGTACTCGCCCTGGCCGTAGGCCCCGTCGAAGCTGCACGGGATCTCCGGGAAGTTGATCGACTCCCCGTGCCCTACCGCGTAGAGCTTGTTGCGGGTCCCCCCCTGCCACCGCATCTCCACGGTGGCGAAGTCAGCGGCGCCGAGGCCGAAATTGCCCTCCCGGGCGTGCGCCGAGGTGTAGTTGCCCACATGCACCGGTCGCATCACCGTCGAGCCCCCCTCGGGGGTGACCAGCGCGACCGCCCCGATCCCGTCGCGGTTGGTGCTGGAACCCGGGGTCAGGCCCACCGTGCCGGTCGTGATGACCGAGATCCAGTGGTTGCCGTTGTCACCGCTGTTCATCTCGATCGTCAGCTCGCCCTCGCCGTACTCCACGCCGAGCCAGCGCCAGAACTGGAGGGTCTCGTCGGTGGGCGCGAACGCGGCGAAGAAGTTGGCGGTGGCGTCGAAGGGTGAGCCCACCGGCTGCCCCACCGAGAGCGGCAGATCGTCGGGCAGCCGAATGTTGGAAGCCGTCGCGAAGTCGGTGAACCCGTCGTTGTCGAAGTCACCCTCGGCGAGCCCCTGCACATTGTAGCGGGTGTAGTCGGTGGGGATCGCCGCGATCTCGGCGGTGAAGGTGGCCGTGCACCCCTGGTTGGAGAGCAGCGCGCCCGGGTTGTCCGACTGGTTGACCAGCAGCTGGTCGAGCCCCCCGATGAAGACCACGTCTTGATCACCGTCGTTGTCGTAGTCGAGCGCGGCGTTGCCCCACCCGAAGGGAGTGCCCGTCAGCTCCGGGTTGAGCCCCACCTCCTCGAAGGTGCCGTCGCCACGGCCGAGCACCCAGCGCGAGGAGTGGTCGCCCAGATCGTTGGGCACGCCGATGTTGTTGAACGCGTAGTCGCCGAAGCTCGACAGGAACATGTCCATGTTCCCGTCGCAGTTGTAGTCGCCGAACGCGATGCTCATCCACGTGGTGGACGACTCGGGGATCTCCGCCATCGGGTGATCCACGAAGTTTCCGCTGCCGTCATTGAGCATCACGTGCACGTAGCCGCGGTCGAGCGGCCCCCCCTGCTTGACCGGCAGGATCTCGCACTGGTCATCCGCATAGAGGATGTCGATATCTCCGTCGAGGTCGACGTCGGCCATCGCGTGCCCCCAGGTGATCCCGGGGATGTCCAGCGGGTTGCCCATCGCGTCCTTATTGGCGGTGAGCGTCTGGATCCCCGAGGTCGCGCTGATGTCGTCGAAGGTGTTACCCCCCAGGTTGCGGAACAGCTGGTTGTGCTGCACCTCGTCGACCAAGGCGGCTCGGAAGCAGGGCGCAAAGTCCTTTTGATCCCAGTTGTTGACCACGCTGACGTCGAGCAGGCCATCGCCGTCGATGTCGCCCACCCCGCAGCCGGTGCTGTTGGTGTTGCCTCCGCCCAGGCCGCTGTTGGGCTCGAAGTCGAATCCCCCAGCGCCGTTGTTGACGTAGAGGCGGGTCGGCTCGCCGTTGCCGGTGAGGATGAGGTCCTCGTCACCGTCGTTGTCGAGATCGCCGTAGCACACGCCCCACGAGTCCATGTCGGTGGCCTCGACCCCCGCCGCGGCCGCCACGTCGACGAACGACACCAGCCCCGTCTCCATTAGCTTGTTGGAGTACAAGCTCGCCGCACGGCCCGGGCCCTGCGTGGCGTAGATATCGAGATCGCCGTCGTTGTCGTAGTCGAACACGGCGACCCCGGGGATCCCCCGAACTCGGCCGGGGAGGTTCTCGGGAATCGTGGCGAATTCCAGCCCGTCACCGACCAGCGAGCCCTCGAGCAGATCGATGAGCTCGGGAAAATTCGCCGCGGGCGCACGACGGTAGTCGAGGTCGAGGGCGATGTTGTCGAACACCACACCACCTTCTATTCCGCCGGTGGCCGCGGCGGTCGACGAAACGGTGGACACGACGGTCGTGGTCGTGACGGCGGCCAGCAACGGCAGCCCTCTTCTTGCCAACTTCTTGTTCCATACCATCATCACGGATCTCCTCCTGGGGATCGAACAGCGGGGGAATCACGCTCCAGGTCCTTCCGATTGGCGCGCGAGTATTCTTCGAAGAATCAAAGAGAGTTCAAAAGAGGCGGTCCCCGAGCGGATCGTCGGGTCGACCAGTTGCAACCCTCGTCACCATCGACGACAAAGAGCCGCGCTGGCGTTTGAAGGCCAGCTGTTGCCGAGGGCAAGCCTTACCGACGATCCATCCATCGTCGGCAGGTGTGGCATTAGGCTGGGGCTACAACCATTGTGGGCACCAACGACTCCACGTCGATGTCGCCAACGGCTCCCAGCATAAACGTCAAACTCGAAGTGTCGAGACCTTTGGGTGATTTTTTTGGTGGGGCCCTTGCGAGCTGGTCGCCAACCTCGGTGCGGCGCACCGATCCATCGCTCTCGCTGTGTGCACCCGAAACATCGGTCGAGGCCCGCGTTGCCCGTTCGAAGACACTTCTCGGGATCCGGCCCAGGGGATGGCCCGGGGGATGGCCCGGGGCCAATTGGCCCGAAGTAGTCCGGCCTCGGCCCGATGGCTTGTCAGTGTAACCACGAGACTTCTACGAGACAGACTACGCGATCGGGCACAGAACGAGTCTCCGTGACTACACTCGCGCTGAAATACCCGTTTCCCCGATGTCAAACCACCGGCGAATCGGTCATGAAACTGACGGTGAGAGTGTCATACTTCTGACTTCCTCGACCGACGATCACCAGACCAAGTGTACATGAGGTCGGCCACTACGATCCACAAATTCCAGGGGTTCTGCCGCGAGGTTCTCTGCCCCACGAGTCCACCACGAGTTCGGCGGCGAGGCCCCACGCCCCTGCCACGCCCCTGATGAGTCCGACGACGAGGCCCAATGCCCCGAAAGGACCAATTGCCGAGGTCCTTTGCCCCATGAAGGTAAGCCCTACTCGAGCAGTTCCTTACGATGATGGTCTAACGACTTCAATGTCGATCCCGGGTGTACCCCTACTCGGAGTCTCCACCATCGTAAGACTCACCATGATGATGCGAGGGAGTGTTCCCCCCGACACCGCCAGGACGCAACGCCACTCACCCACCCCAGACGTCGACTTAGAAGAAGCTCAGTCGGGCGACCAGCCCGACTCGGTCACGCCCCACGCTCGGCATCAGCGAAGCGCGTGAACCCAGCCCGCGTCGATCTTTCGCCAGCAACACGCCACCACCCACGCCCAGACCCACGCCCACCACGAGTAAGGCAACCCCGATCCCGATGTCGATATTGCGAACACCCTGGGCGTTGGAGAGCTCTTCGTCGTACCCGGGGGTGTCGGGGGTCCACCCGCGGTCGGCGAGTTGCTGCTCGTACCAGGGCACCTGACGCGCCCCAGCGATGGTCAGGCCCACGCCCACCGCGACCGCCGCCCCTCCGCTGATGACCAGGCCCAAGCCGAGCCCTCGCCGGCGGGATGGGGGTTCGTCGACCGGCTCGGCGATCGGGGCCGGCTCGGGCTCGACCGCGGGGGCAACGGGCACGACCGCGACGTCGTCGGGCCCCTCGGATTCCGAGGGCATCATCGCGTCGAGCTCGACGAGTCGAGCCTGCGCCGCGTCGACCGAGGGCGCACCCTGGGCTCCCGTGGCCAGCTCGATAAACTTGTCGACCACGATCCGACCCCGCGTCAGACTCAGCAGGTCCTGGCGTTGTTGGTAGTCCGCCACCGCGGCCTTGGCCGCCGCGAGCGCCACGAACTCGCCGACCTCGCTGACCTTCAGCTCGTCGGGCATTGCGTCGAAGGCCGCAATGTAGGTCTGGAGCGCATCGGCATGGCGACCAGCATCGGCATGACCGTCAGCCTCGGCGATCAGCTGCTCGAAGTCACCCGCCGGAGCCGCATGGACCACGATCTCGGGGAGCGCGAGACCGAGCGCGAGACCGAGCGCGAGACCACGGACGAGGGGATTGCGTCTTTTCCGCATGAGCGAGGCCGTCGAGGCGCCTATCGCTAGCATCAGCGCCACCGGGTCGTAGCGTCAACTACCGGATGTCGGACGACGAACAACCCGTCAGCGCGAACCTCGGATCGTTCGCTCCGGTTGTGCGCCTGGTGCGATCTGACCGACAATTCGCGCCACTACGGCCACGATGGGCCCCGCACAAGACCTCTCCAACGTCACGCTCGACGGGCGCTATCGCCTCACCCGTCTGTTGGGTGCGGGCGGCATGGGGCAGGTCTACGAGGGGATGCACGAGCTGCTAGACCGCAAGGTCGCGATCAAGGTGCTGCTACCCCGCTACGCCTACGAGGTGAAGTTTCGCGAGCGGTTCTTGCGAGAGGCCAAGGCCGCCTCGAAGGTACGGCACCCCAACGTTGTTCAGATCCTCGACTTCGGCGACACCCCCAACGGCTCGGTGTACTTCGCCATGGAGTTCCTCGAGGGCCGCGACCTGCAAACTATACTGCGCCAGGAGGGCCGGTTCACCTGGCCGCGGGCGCGGCACATGCTGATGCAGATCGCCTCGGCTCTGGGGGCCGCACACGAGCACAAGATCATCCATCGCGACATCAAGCCCGCCAACTTCTTCGTCATCAACGCGCGCGGACACCGGGAGTTCATCAAGGTCCTCGACTTCGGCATCGCCAAGATCACCTCCGATCCCAACGAAGCCGACAGCTCGGTCCCGAGCCTCACCGGCACCGGAGAGGTCTTCGGAACCGCCAAGTACATGGCGCCCGAGCAGGCCTACGGCTACTCCGACGATCCCCGGGTCGACATCTACTCGGTGGGCGTGGTGGCCTACCAGATGCTCACCGGACAGGTGCCCTTCACCGGGGTGAGCACCTTCGACATCATCTCGCGACACGTCACGGCGCAGCCTCAGCCCCCTCGCGAGCTCAACCCCGAGATCCCGCCAGGGGTCGAAGCGGTCATCCTCCGCGCGCTGGCCAAGCAGCAAGAAGACCGCTTCGGCTCCATGGACGAGATGGAGCAGGTCCTGGCGTCGATCCCGGCGACCACTGGCGTACCCACCCGCACGCTCCATTACGCGGGGCCCCCCATTACCCCCGCCGGGACGCCCGTGGCCCAACCGGAGGCTCCGCGGGCATCCCCGCCGGCCACCGCCCAGGCGCCCGCGACTCCGGTCAGCCCCTCCGCCGCCAGGCTTCCGCCGCCCGCCGCATTCACACCGCCCGCCGCGGCCTCGATCGAGGACAACCTCATGGCCCTACAGCCGACCGCTCCGGGCGAGTCCGCAACACCAGGGCCCTCCTCGCCCGGCGTGCAGCCGCGCCCCCGACCGACCAGCGACGCCGCTACGGCGGCCTCGATCGGGCCCAAGCACTCGGAGCCGCCTGCCCCGGGGCCCAGGACCCGGGTCATACCCACGCGACTGCGTACCCCGTCGACGGTGACCTCCGGCGAGTTGGAGCACAGCGCGCGAGGCTCGACCCTTCCCCCGAGCTCGTCCTCGCCCAATGCGACTGTGGCTGCGACTCCGGCCGCGACTCCGGCCGCGATTTTGGCTGCCACTTCGGCTGAAGCCGAGCTCGTCGGCTCCCGGGCGTCCGGGCCGAGCTTGACGGTCGACGAGCCCTCGGCCGATGGATCGTCGGCCTCACACATGCACTACCCCTCCGACGACGGTGGGGTGACGTTCCCCGTGGGGACCGGCATGGCAGGAGCCCGGGCGTCCGAGACCGACGCGCTCGTGGCGTTGGGCCAGCCGCCCAAGTCCCCCGCAGCGAAACGAGGGATCGTGGTGGGGCTGCTGGGCACCATGGGCCTGGGTGGCCTATTGGCCGCCGGTCTGTGGAGCCTGAACTATAGCGATGATCCTCCCGGAGCGACCGCCCCCGTGGTCGATGGCTCGCGGCCCGTGGACTCTCCGAGCGCAGAGCAGCCGCGCATCATCATCGCCAAGAGGCCCGAGCCCGATCCTTCCAAGTCGGACCGGCCGACCGTGGCTGACCCTCCGCCGGTCTCGGGACCCGATGGTGGGTCGGCTTCACCCGACACCCCGGCCGCTTCTACGCGCTCCGATTCTACGCGCTCCGATCCTGGCCCGGCCGTCTCACCAGACCCCAGCCCCGCTCCAACGCCCACGGGCACCGACGAGCCCTCCTCGCCCGCCGCGTCCCCGGCCTCCAGCGCATCCAAACCCAGCGGCAAGCGGGCCTCGTCGCCCTCGGAACCGGCTCCGCTCACCGACAAGCGCGTACGCTGGCGGCTGGCCCGCAAGCTCAAGAAGAAGTGCAAGAGCAAGGCGAGCGACCCGGTGACCATCGAGCTGCTCGTGGGCTCGACCGGCACGGTGCTCACCAAGGACATGCCGGGCGTCTCGTCCAACCTCCGTAGCTGCCTCACCGCCGGCCTGGCCGGGGCCCAATTCCCCGAAGGCCGCGCTCGCAAGATCTCGGTGACCGTCGATTTCTAAGCCGCTATCGCCCAGCGGGTCCGACGCTCGCCATCGGCGATCGGATCGAGCGCCACCGCCGAGCCCGAGACCAGGCTCGCCGCGCGCCCGGGTCTTCGAGAAGGCCAGCATGGAGAACGAAGCCGCCGAGGCTCGGACCTGGCTGGACGTCCACGCACGATGAAGAACCTCGTCTCGGCGTAATCGCCGCGAGGCCAGCCCCCAGTCCCGCCTCGGGCACGTCGTTACACTCCACCCCCTCGCCGGAGCCATCGTGTGCCCTTTGTTGCTCGGCTCGCTTGACGCTCCTGGGCGGGCCCCCTACACCAACGAACGTCATGGCTCTGTGCCTCAACCCCGATCTGCGCGGCCCCGCTCTGTTCGAACGAGAGCGCGAGGGTGAAGTCTACCCGCGCGGGCACCAGGGCTGAGTCGCCTCCGAGTCTCTTGGCCAGCACCAACGCCCGCGCGGGAGGTTTCACCCTTCGATGCGCGGGCGTCGTTCAATTGGTCAGGATCTCGGTTTTTCACTCCGAAGACGCGGGTTCAAAACCCGCCGCCCGTACGACACACGTCCCTGTCGTCTAGAGGCCCAGGATCTCGGCTTCTCACGCCGGAGACGGGGGTTCGAATCCCCCCAGGGACATCATCCAACGCGGTCGCGTCTCGTTGTCGCGACCTCGGGGCCCCGACTCGCCCACCAACTCATCCACCGAATCGCCCACCGACTCATCCACTGGTCCGGCGAGTCGAGGCCCCACCTGCTCGTCGAATCGCTCCGCGAGTCGACGACGAAGCGACGTGGTGATCATGAGCATACGGATCGACAAGCGGGGCACCCGCAACCACAACGCCAAGCTCGACCTCGCGAAGGTCCGCTATATCCTCGGCTCTGGGCGGAGCAACGCCGCGCTGGCGCGCGAGCTGGGGATCTCGCCGGCCGCCGTCTCCAACGTCCGCACCGGGCGTACCTGGTCATGGGTGTCCGCCGACTTCGTCGGCGATGTCCTCCACCTCCAGCGTTAGCGTGTCGAGCGCATCATGCCATCGAGATCACCACCTGGCCAGCAGCCCGCGAGCAGCGTCGGCTGGTGGAGGTGCCCACCCAGCGACCGGTCGGGGTGAGCACGGGGAGTGATAGCGGGATCTTCTTGCTGCATCAGCGCGCGAAGTACCAGATCCCCAAGGTCCGCATGTGCGTCGATTTCATCCTCGACGCGCTCGCTCCCGACACACGCACCTCGTGAGCGTCAACTGGCCACGAGATCCACGAACCACAGCTCGGGTTCAGGCGGAGACTTGACGGGGCGGAGCTCGACGACTCGCAACGAATCCTCGTGCTCGGTCTGCTCGACTGCCGCGATTGCCTCGACTGATTCGACGTGCTCGACCGCCTTGACCGCCTTGACTGATTCGCCGTGCTCGACCGCTGCCTCGTGTGATTGACCCATCTTCACGAGCACCCGCGAAAGCTCGTGTCGAGTGTCGAGATTGTCGGGCTCCAGCCACAAGATCGTGTAGGCGAAGTCGACGAACCGGCGATGGTCACCCGCCTCGAGCAGAAGCATCCCCGCTTGGCGCAGAGCCCAGGCGGCCTCGGATCTCATCTCGTGCTCGAAGTACAGCTGGCCCAGGTCCTGCCAGGGCTCGATGTCGTTCGGGTCGAGCCGGCCACACAGCAGCAGCAGATCGGCCGCATAGCTGTTTCGGCCGGCCTCGCGATGCACGTGGGATGCACGGCGACACAGCGAAACGGCGGGAGAGCCGATGGCCAACGCGATGTCGGCAATGTTGGCGTGCGAGAATTCGCAGGGGTCCAGCTCCAGGATCCACCGCCCGAGCTCGAGCGCGTCGTTCAAGAATCCCCGCTCGACATAGCGACGGGCGAGCACTAGGTATTGGCGAGCAGCCGCTCGCGGCTGCCGACTATTGGCCAGGCAGCTGGCCAGCTGCAGGCGTATGAACCAGTTGTCGGGATCGCGCTCCAGGGCGAGTGCATACAGGTTGGCCGCGCGGTCGGACCGACCCATCGCGATCCATCGGGCGGCATACTTCTCGTAGTCGATGGTCGACGCCTTGGAGCGTGCGGGCCTGGCAAGGTGGCGATTGTCGCTCGGGCGCGCGAGGCGAGCGACGCGAGCGACGCGAGTGGGCCGAGCAGGCTGAGCGGGTCGAGCGGGTCGAGCGGACCCAGTCGCCTGATCTGCCGGTGATCCCTCGTATCCCATCTTCACTCGTCTCATTCACCCGCGACGGGAGGAGCACGAGCGACATCCGTCGCCAAACCGCGACGCCTATCAGTCGTGCCACCCCGCAAGGAGTCTTTGAACGCCCAACCATTAGTCACACCCAACGCGATCCGGTATTCAGCGAGCACTGATTCGATGTGATTTTCCTTGATAAAGAGAGAGCGCCGACTTCTCCCCCCTTCGGGGGCATCACCCCCCATGGCGGTGGCTCGCATCAAAGCGAGCAGGTCCCGTCCGTCTCGGGTCGGCGGAACTGCACCAATGGCGCTTGCCTTCGCCCACCTTGGCGACTTCATGGCCATCCGCGCGACTGGCGCGAACCTTCGCCGACCGAGACTTGCGCAACTGCGCCGCATGGAAACCTGTGAGCGCACAGTCCGCTGGCTCAGGAGCGTCGGTAGTTCGGACCCAAGCGGTGTTGCGCTCATTCCATGCCATCACGGCGGAGATCGCGATGGACCCCACGGGCCCGCGGGTGGATCGTCAGCGGTACGCCGCCGGCGGGCGCGAGCGTCAGGTTGCATCGCACCGCGCGAGGTGGCTGCGAGCGGAGTAGGTCGAACTCGAACCTACCGAGCAGCACGCCGAGCACGATCCGCATCTCGAGGCCGGCAAACGCGGCCCCGATGCAGCGGCGATGGCCTCCGCCAAAGGGGAGGTACTCATTGGGGGCGTACTTGCGCTCGAGGAAGCGCTCGGGCCTGAAACGCTCGGGTTCGGGATACACGTCGTCGCGGTGATGGACGGTCGGTATGTCGATGGCCACCACGGTGCCTGGCTCGAGCCAATAGCCACCCAGCTCCATCGGGGCGGCGAGCACCCGGGCGATCCCGGGGAAGGGGGGATGAAGGCGCAGGGCCTCCTTGATGGTGGCGTCGAACAAGGGGAGCTTGGCAAGCTCGGAGGGCGGCGGCTCGGGCCCGAGCGCGCGCACCTCGGTTCGCAGCAGGCGGCGGAGGGTACGATCGCGCCCGATCGCCTCGACGGCCCAGCACAGGGCCGTCGAGGTGCTCTCGTGGCCGGCAAACAGCAGCGTGACCAGCTCTTGGCGGATCTCGGCGTCACTCAGCGCCGTTCCGTCGTCCAGGCGCGCCCCGAGCAACATGCACAGGATGTCCGGGGTGGGCGCCGCGTGTCGGGCACTGTCGATCTGCTCCTGCAGCAGATCGCTGAGCCGCGCGACCGCCCGACGATAGCGAGCGAAGGGGCCGAATCCCCACAATTGCCGATGCAGGATCGGCAGGGACAAGAGGATGGGTGACATACTGTCGACCAGATCGCCCACCGCGGATTTGAAGGTATTCGTTTGCTCGACCGACTGCACTCCGAAGATCGTGCGTAGGATGACCTCGAGCGTGAGCGACCGGGCGATGTCTCGAAACCGGGCGTCGCCCGCAAGGCACGCCCGCGATAGCGCACGATGGGCAATGTCTTGCATGGCGTCCTCGAACCCACGCATTTGCTGACCATGGAAGGGAGGCATCAGCAGCTTGCGACGCGCCCGGTGCTCATGACCTGTGAGCTGCGTGATCGAACGCTCGCCGAAGAGGCTCCCGGTGACCGGAAACGTAAAGGGCCGGAACGCGTCGGGGTTGGTCGACAATAGCTGGCGCACGATCCGGGGATCGCCGGTGATCACGAAGTTGCCGCTCGCGGTGGGCACCCGGACCGGGTCGCCGTATTGTTCGAACCAACGCGGGAGCCACGTTCGCGGGCGAGCGTATGCGCGATAGGTCGATAGAATGCGGCTCGACGGGCCGGGCATTGGCCGCTGCGTGGCGAGGTCTGTGCTCGGAGCGGGCACAGTCGGCACAGTAGGCACAGTAGGCATAGTCGGTACAGTGGTGGGGAGAGGTCGAGCTTCGAGCAAGGGCATTGGTTGTCCTCAGGCTTCGGGAAGAGTGCCGGGAACACGACGGTGTCCCGCTATTGGTGAATGACGATGGGTGATGCTGGCGGTCCTATTGTCGACAGGGCCGCCAATGGGGCAGCCGATGCGCCAGTGGACGGGTCGGTGGATAGGTCGGTGTACGACGTGAAACCAGGCCATCCGAGCTGGCGCCATAGGGCATGGTCTTGCACCAAGCGATGGGGGTGACGGCATCGACTTCCCTCGCGGCGGCGCTCGATACCTGGTGGGTCGGGATGGCGAGGAGCGCGGCCTCGAACTCGGCCAGAGATCCGAAACGTCGCGTCGGCTCTCGCTCCATGGCCCGGAGCAGGAGCTCGTCCACGGCCGGAGGCAGGCCAGGGACCAGCGTGAGCGCGGAGGGGGGAGGCTCGCGAAGGCGTCGGCGTAGCAGCGTGATCGGGTTCGAGTCGGTCAGCGGCGGTCGTCCGCAGAGGCACTCGAATGCCAGCAACCCCAGCGAGTAGATCTCGCTGCGGATCGACGCAGGCTCCCCGTCGATCCGCTCGGGGGCAAGATAACGAACCGTGCCCACCACCACGTCGGCTGCGGTTAGCGGTGTTCCCAGCGGAGAGGCGGTATCGAGCGACTTGGCCAGGCCGAAGTCGAGCAGCTTGACCGTTGGGTCCGGGCCCACGTGGGGCGTGGTCAGGAATACGTTGGACGGCTTGATGTCGCGATGGAGGATCCCCAGCGCATAGGCGGCGCTCAAGCCGTGGATCGTCTGGCTGAGGATGTCACGCACCTTCGGCCAGGGCAGCCAGCCATCGCGTTGCAGCTGCGATCCCAAGTTCCGCCCCGACAAGTACTCCATGGCCAGGTAAGGCGCCCCTTCGTGGGTCCCGTAGTCGAAGACGCGGGCCACGTTCGGGGCACGGATCGACGCCATGACCTCCGCCTCGCGGCGTAGTCGCTCGTAGTGTCGAGTCAGCGGATCGTCGTGGGCATGGAGGATCTTGACCGCCATGAGCTTGCCGAGGGCGAGGTGCTCTGCGAGGTAGACGGTGCCCACCCCGCCCGAGCCGAGCTTGCGCTCGATACGGTAGCGGCCGTCGACCACGGTGCCGTCAAAAAGCGTTGGCACGCGAGCAGCTGGGTGAATCATCTCGTAGCGTGTCATGATCTCGTCTCTCTTGCGGGGTCACCTGGGTCTGCCCTGGGTAGTACCCATGCGATGGGTAGTGATTGCACTTATTCGCTGGAGCGATCACTCAAGCGGCGGTCGAGTAGCGTCCGCGAGCCATGGATCCCTCGGAGCGTTCGATCTGCTCACGAAGCAGGGTTCGCGCTCGCCGGATCCGCGTGCGCGCCGTCCCGTGGGGCACGCCAAGCTCTCGCGCGACCTCGGCCGAGGTGCGCTGCTCCCAGTAGAACAGCTCGAGCACGCGTCGGTGCTCGCGGTCGAGTTGCTCGAGTGCCTCGTCGAGGTGCTCGTGATCCTCGACCACCGCCATCACGGCGCTGCTTGAGGGAGAAGGATCGCGAAGCACGTCCACCCCTTGCTCGGTGCGATCGTCTCGCCGATGCTTGCTGCGAAAGTGCTTGCCCAGCACGTGGTGGGCCACCGAGAACACGAAGGTACGAAAGCTGCACGTGCCTCGGATGCGCGCCCTGCTCTCTTCACAGGCCAGGAACGTGCGCTGGGCGAGATCTTCGGCGTCACGACCCACGCGACGAGAGAAGAATTGAACGATGATGTCGAAGTGTTGCGCAAAGAGCAGCGCGCCGGCCTTGCGGTCACCGCTTAGCCACGCACGAAATAGCTCGGGCTCCGAGATCGATGACGATGGGCTCATACCCCAGCTTCGTCGACAGGCATGCTCGACCTGACACGGAATCGTCACGGTCGGGTCGAGCGCGCAGGGCTCTGGGCCCGCCGCGCGTTTGGACGTCGTTTAGGCGGGGCCCGAAGGCTCGTGCGCGTCTCTTCGCCGGATCCACGTGCCGATCCCCACGAGGGTCGACTGGCTCAGGTGGGGAGACTCGGCGAGGCGCTCGACCTGCTGCGCGAGTTGCTTCTCGGCGCGGCGGAGGATCCCGTCGATCGTGCCGATCGTCGCGCCCCGGAGCTCGGCGATCTCGCGCAGCTTCATCCCCTGCACGTAGCGCAGGTACATGAGATCTTGCTGCTCGGCAGACAACCGGCGCAACGCGGCGAGCGCGAGACGCTCTTGCTCGGCACCGAGCAGCGCCGACTCGGCGCTCGTGCGATCGCCCCGCAAAGAGGTCGTCAACTCGCGGAGCAGCGCACCATCCTTGCGGCGAAAGTGCTCGAGAACCTTGAGCCGGGCGATGCCACGCACATATGGTCCAAATGGGCCATCGATCCCGGTCTTCTTGTCCAGGGCCACCTCGAAGGTGGCCTGAACGATGTCCATCGCCACGGCGGAGTCGCCACGGACCCACCGAAGTACCGAGCGTGAGATCCAGTCGAACTGGTAGCGGATCAACCGATCGCCGGCCTCTCGATCACCCTGACACCACGCTTTTAGTAGGGCTCGATCTTCGTCGAGGCTCATGCGGTCGTCCGTCATGATGTGCGACGGAGCGCACCATACCGCCTCGTGAACACGCGGTGAAGATTTCTTGTCAGATCTCGTCCCGGTTGTCGCCGAACCTGAGGGCATGTCAGCGAACCTCGCCTCGGTTCCCGATCGAACGATGATTTCGTCCGGGCGCACTCGCGTGTGCCCGGACGATGGCGTAACAATGATGCAGCTCATCGAGGAGTCGCATCGAGATGCGCGTTCCAGTCCTGGACCACGAAGGCTCTGGCCTCGACGACCGATTGCCACGTCCAGTCGGGTCCTGCGAAGAGCGTGATCTCGACCGGTCGACCTGCGCTCAGCTCGAACTCCTGTTCGCGGTGGACTCGTATGGTTCGACCATCGTCGAGCTCCACCTCCACCAACAGGGTGCCGACCACCGGTTCGTCCCGATCCTTGCCGTAGCGCAGGGTCAGCGTGGCTTCCATGTCGTCTTCGGTGACCAGCACCGAAGGGGGGCCGAGGTAACAGGTCGGGCAGTAAGGATCGTCGATCCGCACCGGCTCGCTGTCGATCACCAGCTCCGACGGGATCTCGTCGGACGCCCGAGCCGCCGACGGGTCTACGGCCAGCCACGATCCGCACATCAGCGCAGCACCACGGCAAGCTCCAAGGAATGCTCTACGTTTCACTGTCGATTCTCCACTCGAAGCGGAGATCCCGGCTTCACGCGACAACGCGATGCCCCGGCCACACGAAGGGGGATCTACGGGTTGCACCCGAAAACCGCAGCGCTACGAGGGCAGAGGCTGGATGACGCCAGCGCCCCGGGGGGCACCCCTTCATCGAGGCGCCGCGGTGGGTTCGAATGGTTGGTGGAGGGGTCGGTCGTTTTTCGCGGCGAACGATCGATTTTTTTGCACGCCGTATCCCATTGGGTGCAAAAGCTCGCTACGGTCAGCGCAGTGTCGGGAGCGCCGCGTCCGTGAAGCCCAGTGAGCTCCAGCGGGTGCTCGACGGTCAGCGACAGGCGATCGATCGCTTCGTGCGCGACTACAGCAGCACCGTGGAGAAGGCGGTGGCCGTGGCCCTAAGGGGTCGGGTTGGTGCCCTACCCCGCGCCACGCTGAGCGCGGTCCGGCGCGACGTCGTGGGGGACATCTGGTGCTGGCTGCTGGACCGCGAGCGAACGGTGCTGCGCAGCTACGACGCGGCTCGGGGCACGATGGAGGGTTTTTTGTTCATGAAGGTCTGCTCCGAGGCGCGGCGGGTCCACGATCGTCGTTATCGGGCCCGCACCGATCCGATGAGCGACGACGAATCCGGCTCGCTGAGCTTGCCGTCGCCTCACCAGCTGGGGGTGCGCTACGAGCAGTACGATCATGCCAAGAAGCTGTGGGCCGAGATCGAGTCCCAGCTCAGCCCCGCCGAGCGCGATGCCTTCGTGGGGAGGATCCTCCAGGGCAAGTCGGCCCGCGAGGTGGCGCAGGAGCTGGGGCGCTCGGAAGACGCGGTGCACCAGGGGGTCAGCCGAGCGATCCGTCGGGCGCGGAAGATCCTCGCTCGCCGAAGAGGGCCCAACCTCGAGACGGTGCTCGGCGTGCTGCTGCTGCTGATGGAGCACCAAGCGCGGGGTGGCCCGGTCGATTCTTTGTCAGCAATTGGCGCTTTGGATGCCGACGTCCACGCGGAGACACGTGCATGAGCGAAGTGGATGGACACAGCGACGAGGGCGGGCCGGGCGCCGAGGGCGCGGCCGAGGATGCCGCCGAGGATGCCGCCGAGGATGCAGAGCAGGCGGACACGGAGGACATCGCCGATCTGCTGACCGTCGTGCAGCTCGAGCACTGCGTCGAGCCCTGGCTAGACGCGATCGAAGGACGGCACTCGATCGAGGAGGCGACCCGCCTCGCTCGCGAGCGCGGTGATCCCGAGCTCTTGGTGGAGCAGTCGGAGGTGCTCTTTTCCCCGCTCAACGAGCTCGAGCGGACTCGCTTGCGACGAGATCTAGTCGATCAGTTCGGTCGATCCTCGGGGGGTCGCTGGCCGCTTTGGCTGGCCACGGTGGCGGTGGCGGCCGTGGCTCTGCTGGTCTTGGCCTGGCCGCGTGGCCAGGGCGATGGTGATGGTGATGGGAGCCAGGGCAGCATGCTGATGGCTCGCTATACCTTCGACGTCGTCGGTCAACAGCAAGTGCGCTCGTCTACCGAGCCGAGCGACGACGTGGTGGAGCTCCACGAGGGCATCGAGTTCGAGCTGGTCGCCGAACCCGAGCAGGCGGTCGAGCAAGCGGTCGAGCTCCGGCTCTTCGGTCGGGCCGAGGGCGAGGCCCTGCAAGCGCTGGAGGTGTCGTTGCGCGCTCAGGCCGGAGGTCGTCGTTTTGGCCGGGTCACGCCCGAGCAGCTCGGGCTCACGCCGGGTCGGTGGGAGCTCGTGTTGGTGGTGGGTCCTCGCGGAGCGGTCTCCGAGGATCCGGCGGCCTATGCCGCGGGAGCCGCGGGAGCCGCGGGAGCCGAGGTCCCCCAGGGGGTTCAGGTGCTGCGCCGCACGGTGGACGTTCATGGAGCGCCGGCCACGACCACCGCGCGGGTCGAGATCCGGGGCTGTGAATCGATCGGGCCGTGGCGCTGTGTCGTCGAGCCCGGGTCGATCCTTCGCCTGTGGATCGAGCAGCCCGAGGCATCGGATGCTGAGGTTCGCATCAACGGTCAGCCGATCAATACAGAGGCCTACGGTCCTCCGACTGGTGACACCGCGATCGTTGGTGCGGGCTTTCGCGTGCCGATCCCCGCGGTGGGTAGTGCGGAGCACCGGCGCTTGGCGACCGCACGGGGAGCGCTGGGTGAACGCCACTGGGTGATGACCGTCGAGCACCCGCAGCGAGACTCCGACTGGATCCTCCCGCTGCACCTCGGCACGGCGTACGACCTTGGGGGTGCGATCGGTGAGATCCGTGCACGGCTCGACGAGCATGCTCGCCAAGCCCGTCGCGCGATGGAACAAGGCCGCTGGGCGGACAGCCTCGACGCGCGCCTGGCGAGCATGGAGCTATCGCGGTCGCACGGCTACTGGACGCATGCGCTTCAAGCCGGGACCGCGGCTCATTTCCTCGCGCTCCGTCTCGAGCGCACCGCGTTGGCCGACCGGCTGCTGGACGAGCTGACCCCGCTGCTGGTGCACGACCCGGTGCAGCGCGGGAACCTGCGCCAGACCCAGGGGTTCCATGCGCGGCGGCGCGGGAACATCACGCGGGCGGCCCCACAGTTGCTCGAAGCCACTCGACTCGCGCTCGGCCTGGAGAACCAGCACCTCGCGGCGGCTTCGTTACCCTTGTTCGTCCGGACGCTCATCGATCTCGGCCACTATGAGCAGGCCCATCAGTGGTCGACGGTCGCGGTCGAGATGTCGCAAGACTATGAGGATTGCCCGCGGGCAGCCATGCTGCGCTATCTGGGTTGGTCGGCCTTCTTGCTGCGGCAGCTCGGTGAGCCTCATGTGCAGCCGCGGCCGTTGTTGACCGAGGCCTTGCAAGTCTACCAGCAGACCCAGCGGTGCTCGGCACGTCACGAGCGCGCGTCTACGCGGGTATCGCTGGCCCTGGTGAGCATGGCGGCGGGCGACGCCGACGAGGCCGAGCGCTGGCTCGAAGAGCTCGAGCCCGAGTCGCTGACCGCCCTGCAGAGGCTCTGGGTCGCGGATACTCGGCTGAAGATCGCGCTGGCCCGCGATCCCACCCGGGCGCAGCCCATGCTGGACACGCTCACGGAGGCCACGGCCGAGCATGCGTCATCCGAGGCCCGCTGGCGCTTGGCCGAGTCCGAGGCCGAGCTCGCCGAAGCTCGGGGCCTGGTCGAGGAGGCGATCGCCGCGCATACGCGAGCCGAGGACGAGCTCGACGCCATGCTCGGGCGCTGGGCGCTCGGTGCCGAGCTCGACCCTTTCACCGCGCAGCGCCTCGCCAGCGCACAGGGTCTGGTCCGACTGCTCGTCGAGCACGGTCGGTCGGACCAGGCCCTGTGCGCCGCCCGGCGGTCTCGCGCCCGGAGCTTGTGGGCCGCGATTCCCACCGAACTCGATGATGAAGCCCGCGTTCGGCTCGACGCGCTGCGGCGGCGTTATATCGAAGAGCGCGCGGCACGTGACGAGTACGGGCGGATCCTGCATACGCTGCCCAGGCAGCAGCGCGAGGTCGAGCTGCTGCGGCTCGGCAAGCAGCACGACGAGCTCACCGCGGATCTTCGCCACGCGCTCGAGTCGCTCGGGGTGAGCGGGGGGGCACCTCGATGTGAGCGTATGCGTGCGCCCAAGCCGGGGGAGGTGATCGCGGCGATCTTTCCCGCGGGTCCAGAGCGGTGGGCGGTGTTCGCCGCCGATGCGCAAGGGGTGAGCGCTGAGCTGGTCGAGGCGAGCACGGCCGAGCGCAGTGCTCAGAGGTTGCTCGAGGTCTTTGACGAGCAGATCGAGCATGCCGAGCGGGTTCGGGTGATCGCGGCGGGGTCGGCGAGCGATGTGCCCGTGCATTCGCTGGCATGGCGTGGGCAACCGCTGATCTCGAGCAAGACGGTGGTCTATGCGGCGGATCTTCCGGTTGGGCCTGGTCGGGCCGAGCCGGGCACGGCAACCGCGGTCTTGATCGAAGATCCCACAGGAACTTTAATAATGGCCGCCCGTCCCGAGCTTGATGACGCGAGCGCGCAGCTTGTCGCTCGCGGGTGGTCGGTGGAGCGCCTTCGAGGGGAGCAGGCGTCGGCCGCTCGCGTGCTCGGGGCGCTCGGCGAGGCGGATCTGCTGCATTTTGCCGGTCATGGTGATGTTCGGCTCGAGCAAAACACCGACTGGCCGACCTTGGCCGGAGGCGCGCCCGGTTGGTCGACCTATCTCGATCTAGGCCAAGGCAGCCGGCTCGACGTGCACGAGGTGCTCGCCTCGCCGCAGGTGCCTCGCACGGTGGTGCTCTCCGGGTGCCGCACCGGCCTGGTCGACACTCGGTCGCTGGCCGGAGGGATGAGCCTCGCGATGGCGTTCTTGGTGGCGGGCAGCGAGCGGGTGGTCTCGGCGACCGAGGTGATCGGCAATGAGCACGCGCGGCGGGTGATCGGGGAGCTTTATCGCAGCGGGGCGCTGCTGGGGGACGGCGTCGTGGACCACGGGGTGGCGCCCATGTCGGCGTGGAGCAAGGTGCGGGTGTGGGTGCGATGAGGCGGTGGGCGGGGCTGAACTCTGGTGAGTGTTCAGGAGGAAACGAACGATGAGTGCACGATTTTTATCGATCGTCTTGTTGGGAGCCAACGGGCTGTGCGTGCCCGAACCGCCGCCGTTGCCTGAGGCTGAGACTACGATGGGTTCTTCTGGCTCGACGACTAGCGGAGATACGACGGCTGAAGGACCGGTGGGTGACAGCGTTGACCTGAGCGCAGAATGCGGGAATGAGGAGCGTGAAGAAGGCGAAGAGTGCGACGGGAGCGACCTTGGGGAGATTACATGCCAAAGCCTTGGGTATGCGGACGGATCTTTAAGCTGTACCGAGGATTGTAGCTTGGATCGATCGGATTGTGGATTTCCGGGGATGGCAGAAGTTCCGGATGGCGTGTTCCGAATGGGATCCACGGAAAGAGAATTTGAGCAGCCTATACGAGTAGTCAATATCGATGCATATTTTATTGATATTACCGAAGTCACCGTAGAGCAGTATCAAGAATGTCCAATACACGTATGCGACCCTCCCTACTGCGCGCTTTCACCGAGCGAATCCAACTGGGAATGGAATGATCGATTCGATCATCCAGTCAACTGCGTAACTTGGGAAATGGCGAGAGCCTATTGCGGATGGGTCGATGGCGCGACCAAGCGCTTACCGACAGAGGCCGAGTGGGAAAAGGCCGCACGCGGCACGGATGCATATAGGTACCCTTGGGGAGATGTGCCTGAGCCGAATTGCACGCTTGCGGTCATGAATGATGGGGCAGAGGGTTGCGGAGAAGAATCGACTTCGCCCGCAGGAAGCAAGCCTGACGGCATGTCACCCTATGGAGTGCTCGACATCGCGGGGAACTTGTCAGAGTGGGTGTGGGACCTCGCCGGTGACTATGACCCACAGGAAACAGACAATCCGACAGGGCCAGCCTCCGGCAGCGATCGTATCGTTCGTGGGGGAAGTTGGCAGTCTGGGGCAAGCGATCTCCGCACCACCAAGCGCGAAGTGTGGAATCTCCAAGGTTCAGGATTCAAGGATATAGGGTTTCGATGCGTACGGCCTGCGCCAGAATGATCGTATGACTTGGTCACGCAACTCCAGTATAGCCCCGCGTGCTCCCGAGTCGATCCTTTTCCACCCCTGGAACTCCCCCGCGCGATACGCTGCGCGTTCTTCCTCGTGTGTCGGTCTTTCCGGTGAGCGCGAAACAAGAGTTGTCCCTCATGGTGCGGAGGGTGGGGTGGCCGCGCACCGGAACCCGATGATGGTGCTCGTCGTGATGGGTGCGGCGCCTTCGCGTGCGAAGGTCTGCAACCCGCTGGGATCCGCGCTCGCCCAGGATCCCCCTCGAATGACTCGATAGATACCGTCTGTGGGTCCTGCCGGATCCTCGGCGTCGAACATCTCATAAGGCGCCAACCAGTCGGCCACCCATTCGATTACATTCCCGGCCATGTCCAGCGCGCCATAGGGCGATGCACCGAGCGGTCGGCTGCCTACCGGGAAGGTCGAGTCCGCGCCGCACCCGATCCCCTGTAGCGCAGGATCGTCCATGATGGCCATCGAGCAGCTCGGCTCGGGTGCATCACCCCAAGGATACACTCGCGCGTCGGTCCCTCGGGCGGCTTTCTCCCACTCTGCCTCGGTGGGGAGACGCTTGATGCCCCCATCGACCCAGCCGCAGTAGGCCTGCGCCGAAGACCAGTCCACACAATTGATCGGATGATCCTGCCGCAGCGGATCGGCCCCATTGCAGTGAAGGCCGGTGCCGAACTCGGGGCAGGCTCCCTGGGCGACACACTGCGCGTAGTCGCCCGCCGTGACCTCCGACTGGTCGATCCAGAACTCCGAGACGTGAACGTCACGGACCAGCTGCTCGTCGTCCGAGAGGGTCGAACCCATCTCGAAGACCCCCCCGGGGATCGAGAGCATCCCCACAGGAGGACCACACGCGGAGGCATCGAACTGGCACCCCACGCAGGAGACGATCCCTTCGCCATAGCCCAGCTCGGCGCAGGTCTGCGGCTCATCATCACCGTCGCATTGCTCGCCGGGATCGAGCTGGCCGTTGCCGCACTCGGCCTCGACCGGGGGGAGTCGGTGCGGCCCTTCGTCCGTCGTCGCTGTCGTTTCGTCGGCCGTCGTGTCGATGAGGCCATCGGTCTCGGTCTCGGTCTCGGTCTCGGTGGCTCCCACGGTCAGATCGACCGGGTCCGGGACCTCGAAGCATGCCGGACATAGCGCCATTCCCACCATGGAGCACAGCAGTCTGGTGACTCGGGGTAGTCGGCGGCGATCTGAGTAGGCGTCGTGGTGTGGGTTGGTCATCGCATGACCGGTAGTACCCCGCCGATTGCCATTGATTGCGAGCGGCATGACACCTTTGCCTGCCTCGACGAGCGGCTGTCAGCCCGTCCTCGACTAGACCTCGGCCCTCGCGCAATCAAGGAGCCGACTGCAGGCACCATCACCGACGAGCGACCCTCCGATGAACACCACCTCCTCGGTCTCGACATCGCACCCACACTCCACCCGCTTGCTCGCCCGCCTCACCTACCTGCTGCTGGGGCTCACGAGCGCGGGGATCTGCGCCTACGCGGTCGCCCTCGGGCTCGACCTGGAGGTGGTGCTGGCGGTGTGCATCTTCGGGGCGAGCTTCTGGATCCTTCGTGTGGATGAAACGCGATGAGCACGCTGGATACATGCGACTTACGCCAGAAAATCGTGTGACTCGGTCACGCAGATTCAGTTTGGTCTCGCGTGCCCTCCAAAACTCGCGTCTAGAACGCGAGCACCACCGAGGCTCTCCCCAGCCTTACCGAGATCCCTCGTAGTGCAAGCCGCTCATCTTGCCGGCCCGGCCGCTTGCGACGCAGGCGTATCGCCGCCCAGGTCACCAGTCCGACGCCGGCGGCGGTAGCCAAGGCTCCGCCCACGACCATGCCCGTGGCCCGGGAACGCCACTGTGATCTCCACTCCTGGAGCTCCCCCTCGCGGTACGCTTCACGTTCTTCCTCGGTGTAGTCGGGATCTGCGTCGAGCTCTGCCAGCCGCGCGTCCGCCTTGTCTTCGAGCTGGGCGAAGTTGACGGCGCCTCCGATGAGGAACGGCATGCCCCCCGCAACGAACGCGAGTCCGGTGCCGAGGATCGCGAAATCAGCCGCGGTACCGCGGGCTGGTGGCCGATCATCCGTCGAGGAGGTCGAGGGTCGAAGAGCCGCCGCGGCAGGCAGTGGCCCTTCGTCAATCCGAGGCTCCGGCTCTGGCTCCGGCTCTGGCTGTTTTTCACCATTCTCGACCAGCGCTGCTTCCTCGGACTCACGCGATCGCTGCTCGATCACCTCGAGCAGCTCCTCGAGCTCTTCCTCCATCTGAGCCACGACCAGAGATGCTTCGCCCTTCCCGAGGCTCCGAGCCCGCGCGTCAATGAACTCTCGCATCAGATCTGCCTGAGCCTCGAGCAGCGTGAGGTTCTCGGGCTCCTCTGCACGGGCTAGCCGGTAGTCGGCGAGCGCACTCTTGACGGTAATCTCCCCGGTCAAGTCAGCCCGTTCCGCCTCAGGACGAGCTCGGTAAGCTCGGGCGAACAGATCAGCGGACTCGGCATACGAGCCCGCGTCGCGCATTCGCTCGGCGCGAAGCATGAGCTCGTCGTAGCTCGGCGATGCCTCCGCGGGGTGAGGCTCTGCGAGCGAACTCGTCTCGCTCGACCATGCGTGGCTCGGCGAACCCGAGCTCACCACGACAACGGCGACAACGGTGGTCAGAACCTCGAAGATGCGACGGCGATTGGACCTGGACATGACGATCACTTCACGACGAGCTGAACGGGGGTGGCCTTGTCCCTTGCCCGAAACTTGGTGCCCTTGACCTGGGCCTTCGTACACTTGCCCACCTCACCTTCACGGTCGGTGCTGGTGCCTACCATCTGCCCGCCACTTTCAATGATGAAGGACACGGTGATCGGCTGCCCCCCCAGCGCTTGGGCACAGCGTGAGCGGATCCTCTGGCGAAGCTTCTTGGTCAGCGTCGAATCGGCGGGGGGACGCGATGGCGTACGAGTCTTGCGACTCGCGCTTCGTTTGACAGCACCGGCGGGAGAAGTGGCCGGCTGCGCTGGCTTTTCGGGCTGGCCTCGCGCTTCGGACTGGCCTCGCGCTTCGGGCTGAGCTGACTCTTCGGACTGGCCTGGCACTTCGGGCTGGCCTCGCTCTTCAAGTTGGCCCGGTGCCTCGGACTCACCCAAGGTCGCGGCAACCGACCCCTTCGAGCCATTCGGAGGCGACCGCTCATCCTCCAAGTCGCCCGCTCGAGAGAAACCCGAGCTCTTTCCCGCCACTGTTGGATCGGTGACTCCCCCGAGATCCATCGACGACACGAAGATCGCGCCAAACGTCAACGTCACGACTACACCGAGCAGCCCGACCCATCGCCATGCTCGACGCGACAGTCGACTCGACGCCGCCGCCGGAACCAACGTCGCCGTCCCCTCGGACGGAAGCGTAGCCTCGCTTACCAGCGCCCCTTCGCTCGCCTCCTCATCCGGTTCCTTCAGCCGGAGACCACCACCAACCATTGACGGCTCCGCAGGCTCAAGCGCCAGCAGCCGCTCCCGCACCGCCTGCATATCAGCCGGCCGATCCTCGGGCTTCTTGGCGAGCATCCCGAGCACCAGGCCCTCCACGTCCTTCGGGATCTCGGGCACGACCTCCCTCAGGGGCAGCACCGGCTCGTAGCAAGCCATCCGGAGCACCTCGAACGCGTTGGTCCCCATGAACGGAACCCGCCCCGTCAGCATGCGATAGGCGAGCACCCCCAGCGAGTAGACATCCGAGCGCACGCTGGCGGGCCCCATGGCGCGGATCAGCTCAGGCGCCATATAGCTCGGTGTCCCCAGCAATTGCGACGTGCTCGTGAGCTGCTGGGCGGGCTCGGTGCCGTCGAGCTTGGCGAGCCCGAAGTCGAGGAGCTTGACCACCGGCTCGCCATCCTCCTTGGTCACAAAGCAGTTGGCCGGCTTGATGTCGCGATGGATCACCCCGCAACCATGTGCCGCCTTGAGCCCGGTGGCGATCTGTACCAACAACCCGTGCGCCTGCGCCCACGGCAGCCGACCTT
This sequence comes from Myxococcota bacterium, assembly GCA_039194325.1. GTDB lineage: Bacteria > Myxococcota_A > Polyangia > Nannocystales > Nannocystaceae > Paraliomyxa. The sequence continues at coordinate 37,899 of JBCCWC010000047.1, read as the reverse complement.
CGGGTTGCGCTCGCAAGAGCTGCTCAAGGTCCTGCCCGACCAAGAACGCCATCACCGAGTAGACGAGCCCGCCCGCCGCCTCCCCGTAGTCGTGGATCTCCACCACGTTGCGGTGCCCGATCTTCGAGGCCGCCTTCGCCTCGCGCAAGAACCTCTCGACGTACTCGCCTCGGTCACTCAGCCCAGGCCGCAGGATCTTGATGGCCACCCGGCGATCGAGCCGCAGGTGGGTGGCCTCGAACACCGCGCCCATGCCCCCGGCCCCGAGGATTGCCCCGAGTCGATAGCGCTGCTCGAGGACCGTGCCGCTGAGCTCGGCGAGCGCCTCGCTCAGCGAAGGCACATCCGAGACTCGCGGCGGTGGATCGCCCTTGCGATTGAGCTCCAGGATCGCATGCAAGACCCGACGAAATTCACTCGGGGGTTTCAAGGTCTCATGTTCGTCCTGGTCGATGACCACAATTTAGCGATTATGGCCGATCTCATCGACGGTACTTCGTACCCATGATCTCGCGCAGTGTCCCGCGCGGTCTACGACCTTCGACTCTCCGATCTCCGCAACCCGAGCCAACGCTCGTCTCGGAGCGCGAACGCCTACTTCGGCCCTACAGCGGCCAAAATCGCCGATGGTGCTCGACCGCCTGCCGCAGCGCCCGATCTCCCACCGTGCTCGGCGTGTCGGCCCCTCCCGGCCCGGAGGCCCCCGCCAGCACCTGCACGCACGCGTGAGCGCTGTGCGCCAAGCCTTCGAGGTCATACCCCCCCTCGAGCACCAAGACCAGCCGGCCCTTGGCGTGACGATCGGCGATCCCCACCATCGTGCTGCAAAGATCCGCAAACCCTTCGGCGCTCAGCTCCATCTCCCCCAGCGGATCTCGCCGATGCGCATCGAAGCCCGCCGACACCAGCACCAGATCGGGATCGAAGCGCTCGGCCGCCGGCCCGACCAGATCGCCGAACATCCGCCGATAGTCCCCATCGGTCGCGCCGCCGCCCAGCGGAACGTTGAGCGTATACCCCTCGCCTTCGCCCTCGCCGTGCTCCCGTAGCGCTCCGGTTCCCGGGTAGAAGGGAAACTGGTGGGCGCTCACAAACAGCACATCAGGCCGCCCATAGAACGCGGCCTGGGTGCCGTTGCCATGGTGCACGTCCCAGTCGACCACCAACACTCGCTCGACCTCGGGCCGGCTGAGCGCATGCTCGGCGGCGACGGCCACGTTGTTGAACAAGCAAAAGCCCATCACCCGAGCCGGCTCGGCGTGGTGACCGGGAGGTCGCACGAAGGCGAACGCGTTGCGAGCCCGCCCGTCGAGCACCGCGTCGACGGCATCCACCGCGGCTCCTGCGGCGAGGAACGCCGCGTCCACGCTGGCCGGTGAGGCGATCGTGTCGGGATCGAAGGCATGATACTGCCCGCGCGCCGCCTCGACGCGCTGTACATGTTCGGCCGAGTGCACCCGTTGCAGGGCCTCCACCGACACGGCCGAGGGCGCCTGCTGCCGAGTGCCTGGCACCGGCCGCTCGCGCAGCAGGATCGACAGCGCGCGTAGCCGGTCGGGGCGTTCGGGATGACCACGGCCGGGATCGTGCTCGATCATGGAGTCGTCGTGCAGCAGCAGGGTATCGGCCATGGGTGTCTTCTCCGCGGGTCCTCGGCGTGGGTCCTCGTGACGTTGGGCGCTCGTACGCTCGAGCGACGGGCGCTCGAAGTCGCTCGTGCCCCGACCCGAGCATACGATGTCGAGGGCCGTGATCGACCCGAGAAACTACCGGACATGGACCTGGCCAGACGAGCCCTCTACAGTGGGGCGTGCCGATGACGACGACCTCGTCGGGCTGGGTGGCGTGGAGCCTCGTGGTGCTCGTGTTCGCCTCGGCCTGCTTCGACGATCCTCCGATGGTCCCCGCGGACGACACGGGGCCAGCCGGCTCCAGCGGAACGACCCCCCCGGTGGTCACGACCTCCGGGACCCCCTCGAACAGCAGCACCACCGTCGGTGCCGACTCCACCACCGACAGCCCCGCCGACTCTTCCACCGGCCCCACCTCCGAGTGTGGCAACGGGCAGATCGAGGGCAACGAGCGCTGCGAGGGCCCCAACTTGGCCGGCGAAGACTGCCTGAGCCTGGGCTTCGACGCCGGCCGCCTCTCGTGCGCCGACGATTGCACCTTCGACACCAGCGGCTGTGTGCAGTTCGGCTGCGGCGACAACCAGGTGCAGGGCGTGGAGGCCTGCGACGGCAACGATCTGGCCGGCCAGACCTGCGCCACGCAAGGCTTCGACACCGGTGAGCTCGCGTGCGATCCCGACTGCCAGGGGTTCGACATCTCCGGGTGCATCGTGTTCACCTGCGGCAACGACGTCATCGAGGGCATGGAGGCGTGCGACGGCAACGATCTGGCCGGCCAAGACTGCGCCTCGCTGGGCCTGTTGGGCGGCACGCTGGCGTGCCTGCCCGGCTGCGTCGACTTCGACACCTCGGGCTGCGAAAGCTGCGGCAACGGCATGGTCGACGGCAGCGATGTCTGCGACGGTAACGACCTCGACGGCGAGAGCTGCGTCAGCCAGGGAATGAACCCCGGCACGCTAGGCTGCGCGGGCGATTGCGGATCGCTGCTCACCGACGAGTGCGGCACGAGCAGCGACTGCTGCTACGACAACGGCTCGCCCAACTGTGACAACGCGACATGCTCCAATGTCGTGTGCCAGCTCGATCCATTTTGCTGTGACTCGAACTGGGACGATATGTGCGCGATCGTGGCCGAGCTCGAGTGCGGCCTGTGCTTTGGAGCCGAGTGCCCGCACCTGGTCTGCGACCAGGGCATTCCGCTAATGCCCGCCTGCGACTCCTGCGTCGACCTGGTATGCGCCATGGAGCCCTCGTGCTGCACCACTGCCTGGGATGCAACCTGCGTCGCCGCCGTGGAGCTCGCCTGCGCGACGACCCCCTGCCCGTAGCGCGAGCATGCACCGCGCTGGCGAGCCTGGCGGTCGATCGGGCTCCGAGAGCGCTTGGCGATCTCGTCAGCCGCGCGCCAACAGGGGCCCGAGCCGCTCCATGATGTTGGCGACCGCGCCTTCGCCTTTGATGCCCCCTTCCATGCGTCGCTCGCTCCCATGTCCGTCGGGCTGGGGCAGCACGAAGCGGGGAATGTAGCGGCCCCCGTAGCCGGCGCTGCGAAGCCGGTCGCCGTCGTGATCCGAATCGAACTCGAGCAGGCGCACCCCGGCAAGCGCATCGTCGAGCTCACCGCGCTCGACCGCGTCATGGAATGCCTGGCAGGGTTCACACCACGTCGCACCTACATAGACCACCAACCGACGCTGCTGCTGCTGGGCGATGTGCAACGCGTCACGCACGACCACGGCGGCGTCGCCCTCGCTGGCGCTCACGAACTCGGGCTTGCTCGAAGGGGTCACGGCCGGTGATGCGGGCGGATCCTGCTGGGTCGCGGGCTTGACCTGAGCGGCCGCCGCGGGACCCGATGCCCCTCCACCACCGATACAAGCGGTCAGCGAGGGAAGCATGAGCAGCAGTGAGCCAGCGACGAGGCGGAGCATCGGGCAAAATCTTAGCAGGCGGCTGTACGAAGCCGGGAAAATGGGCCACGTGGCCCACTCGGGGACAACGAGCAGAAGCGAGCCAGTGACGACACGTAGTATCAGGTGAAGTCTTAGCCGGCGACTGTACGAGGCCGGGACAATGGGCCGAATGGTGCGCGCGGAGACGATGGTGACCGGCTCGATGTTTCATTGAAGCTGAAAACTTCGGTGAAAAAGTGTCAAATGGGCACGGGGCTTGCTTTCTCCGTCCCGGTGCATAGGTTTGTTGATGAAATGAAATGGTCCTGGAAGCTCGGTCGATTCGCTGGAATCGACACCTACGTTCACGCCTCGTTCCTGCTGCTCATCGGTTGGGCGGCCTGGGCCGCATGGTCCGGGGCGGAACCCCTCTTGTCGGTAGTGCTGGGCGTGGGGTTCCTGTTGGCGGTGTTCGGCTCGGTGCTGCTGCACGAGCTGGGGCACGCCCTGGTGGCTCGACGCTACGGCATCGCCACCCGTCGCATCGTGCTTTCGCCCATCGGGGGCATTGCCCAGCTCGAGGGTATGCCCCGCAAGCCTCGTGAGGAGATGGCCGTCGCTTTGGCCGGTCCGGCCGTCAACTTCGCCCTTGCGGCCGGCCTTTGGATCCTGTCTCCGATCTTCGGGTCCGGCTTGATGGCCAACCTGGTCGGTAGCCTGATCGTCGCCAACCTCACCCTCGGCCTATTCAACCTGGTCCCGGCCTTTCCCATGGATGGGGGTCGGGCTCTTCGGGCCTTCCTCGCCGAGCGGATCGGCTCGCAGCGGGCCACCGAGATCGCGGCCCGAGTGGGCAAGGGGTTGGCGCTCGCGGGCGGTCTGTACGGCTTGTTCACCGGCCAGTGGATCCTCGCCCTCATCGCCGGGTTCGTCTGGTTCGCCGCCAACTCCGAGCTCGCCGCCTCGCGGTACTACCCCTCGGCCTACTACGACGAGGTCGAGGTCCTCGGCGCCCCTACGCGTCACGACTGGTACCAAGCGGACCGGCCGTTCGCTCGCAGGTCGTGGATCAACCGCTTCGACACCTGGACCCGCGGTGCCACCCATGCCCCGCGCCGTTCGGTCTCGGAAATGTGGGAGCGGGTCTTCCGCAGCAATCGCCGAAGTGAGCGCTGGGCCACCCACCGGCCTCCAGCTCCCCAGCCTGGCCCGGTTCGGGTCGTGGTGATCCGCCGCGGGTTCTAGACGCCATCGCCGTTCACCGCACGGGCTCGATCCCGTGCGGTGAAACGTTTTGCTCCTGGGAGCGTAGTGCTCCATGAACGACGCCGCCCGCCGCGGCGCCTCGACCTGCGACACTGCCCGTCGCATGCCTCAAAGCCGCCAAGAAGCGGCCGGCGTGTAACGATTGTCTCGGCTCGTGGCCCCGCGATGAGGCGGCGTTCGAGCGTGCGTCGCACCCGCGGGCCCAAACGACCACCGCTAGCCCGGCCGTGGGCTGGTTCGTCGCGCCCGGGCCGGCTAGCTTTCACCACGACGTGCCCCACCGTCGCGAACGCAGCCGCCGCCTCGCCGTCATCGGGACGATGCTCGCCATCGGCTTGATGGTCGCGTTCATCGCCTTTCCTCTGTTCTCCGGCTGGGTGGCCCCCCTGGTCCCCAATAGCGTGGTCGACGCCGTCGGCGCCGAGATGATCAAGGACACCGCGGCCCATGGGGATTTCTGCAATGCGCCCGAAGGTCGTGCGGCGTTGCAGCGGCTAACCGAGCGCCTGGCCACTCACGCGCCCGACGATGATTTCAAGATCTATGTGAGCGACCAGGAGGTCATCAACGCCTTTGCGGCACCCGGGGGACACATCGTGATCTACCGGCCGATCATCACCCAAGCCGAAGGTCCCGAGGAGGTCGCCGGGGTGCTCGCCCACGAGATGGGGCACGTCGTGGAGGATCACCCCACCCAGGGGTTGGTGGAGGCGGTCGGCTACGGGATCTTCAGCAAGTTCACGATCGGCAGCGAGAACGCCAAGCAGGTCGCCCAGTCGCTGCTCACCAATCACTACAGCCGCAACGACGAGCTCGACGCCGACCGCCGGGGGGTCGAGATGCTCAACGCGGTGGGGGTCGACTCGCGGGGGTTGTTCTCGTTCTTCGAGCGGATCAAGAGTGCGGGCGAAGACGTGCCCGGAGCGGTGGAGTTCATGAGCACGCACCCCAGCGGCGACAAGCGCCGCGAGAACCTCGAGGGCGTGGCCGTGGCAGGAGAGGCGGCGATGAGCGACGAGGATTGGGCGGCGCTACAGGCGATCTGCGAGCAGACGGGCGGAGCAGAGCCGATCGTGGTCGAGGCCCAAGACTGAGAGACTAAGCGGCACCCGAGCGGCAACTAGGTCGCCGCGTCGAATGAGGCTCGACCATCCAGGCTCGAGTCAGCGCGCTGGATGGCCGAGCGCAGGAGTCGAGCTACTCGCAGCTCTCCCCGCCCAGCAGCAGGTAGGTCTCACAGATCCCGGCGTTCGAGCAGAACATGTTGCCCTGGACCAGCTGCGGCTCGAGACCGGCGTCGATGGCCTGGTCCTCACAGTCGTCAGCGGTGGTGCAGGTGCCGGTGCAGGCCGTGTAGTAGCAGAAGTAACCGTCCCACGTGGTCGTGCACAGGCCGCTCTCGCACGCCTCACCGCCCAGACCGAGGCAGTCGGCGCCAAAGGGCAGCAGCGGATCGGAGGCCACGCACTCCCAGTTCACCAGCTCGGTACCCGCGGGGCACTGAAAGTCACGCAGCTTGGTGAGCGCGCTGGGCCCGACCCAGTAGAGCGCCCCGAGCTCGGGGATCGTCGCCAGCGGTCGGTTGGCCACGATGCTCTGCGCGGCCCAGACATGAAGCGGGACCACGTCGTCGAGGAACTCGAAGCTCGCGTTGTTGGCCAGCTCAAGAGCAGCCAGCGCCTGCTCGTCGGTAAAGGTCACCCCCTCGAACTCACCGCCCAGCGACGTGCTGTAGAGCAGCCCAGGAGGCTGGTCGGCGAAACGGTACTCGACGGTGCCACCCGGGTAGAGGGCATCGGTGATCTCCTGCTCGGCGGTGGCATTCCCGACCGGCATGGTGTCCTCCTCTCGGATCTGCACGGTGTTCGAGCCCGAGAGGAACGGGCCGACGTTCGGGCAGGCGCCGCCGGCCTCCTGGAGCTCGACCAAGCCGATCGTGTCCCCCGCGTCGGTCTCTACGAAGAGCACACAAGCATCCCCCAGCCCGGTGAAGGATCCCGTGCCGCCGTTGCCATAGGTTGCCCCCCACAACCACTGGCGCACGGGACCGGTCAGCGTGAAGTAATCGACGGTGCGGCCCGAGGCCTGGTCGAAGGCTTCCGCCAGGTTCTGCAGGGTGTTCAGATCGGTGATGGGCGCGGCGTCGGTGTCGTTCCACTCGAGCAAGCGATCCCCACCGTCGAGATAGGGATCGAGCTGCTGGCAGGGCGGCAGATCGTCGTCGTCCCGCGTGACGACCAGGCCGGTGTACGCGTTGCCCGTGGGGCCGACGTTCTCGTTGTACAGGTGCACAACGCAGATATCGCCCAGCGGGGCGATCGCGTCGATGTTGCCTTCGATGGCGAAGCCTCGCGTGGTCGCGAACGAGGTGCTCCGCGGCGAGAGTGAGCTCGCTTCGGGGGCCGGATCTACCGCCGGATCTGCCGCCAGATCTACCGCCGGATCGGCAGACGGCTCGACGGAGCAAGCGACGAGCGCAAGCAGAGGCAAGATGGTGATGACCGAGGAACGACGATCGGACTTCATGGTCGAGTTTCCTTGAGTATCGGTAGCGAACACGACGACGCACGCGGCGTCGTTCGACAGGCGCCCCGTACCACGACTCGACGCGCAGAGGTGCGCCGCGGTGTCACGCTTTTTTTGCAGGCTTGGTTCGAAAGCGATCGGACAAGCGCGATGCCGGGCATGGGATGGAGCTATGCGGTGCGCCTCGTGACTCAGCTGTGACGGGGACGCAATGATCGAGACTCAACGCGCGAGATCGTTCGTGCGCGTGTCAGACTGATCACATGGATCGATAGCTGCGATCGACGGACCAAGGGCCGCATGGGTTCGCCCGCGCAAGAGCGGCTTCGAACTCCAACGATCGGTCTCGCTCCACCAGCGGGAGCAGGACATCACGATTTGCGCTCACCCCTTCACGTGCGCATCGAACCAGTCCAAGTACCGATGCGCAAAGTCGATCTGATGCGCCCGCTCCCGCAGCCCGTGTCCCTCTCGCGGATACAGCACGATCTGCGTCTTCGTCCCCGCATGCCGTAGCGCCCGGTAGAGCTCCTTGGCCTGACCCGGCGGCACCCGGGTGTCGTCGATCCCGTGCACCACCAGCGTGGCCGTGGTGCTGCCTTGCGTATGCGCCATGGGCGAGCGATCCCACGCCAGCTCGTGGTGCTCGTAGGGCCACAGATCCCAGTGCACCAGCGAGTTCTCGTGCTCGATCTCCGTGGTCCCGGTGAACGAGATCCAGTTGGTGATCGCCGCCCCCACCATCGCGGCCTTGAAGCGCTGGGAGTACTTGCTGGCCGCCAGCCCGGAGAAGTACCCCCCGTAGCTCCACCCGCCCATGCCCACTCGATCGGCATCGACCAACCCCAGGGCCACCAGGTGGTCGATCCCCGCGAGCACGTCCTCGAACTCCTTGCCGCCCAGATCCTTCTGATCGGCCTTGCCGTACGCCACGCCGCGCCCCTTCGAGCCGCGATAGTTGGGCTCGAGCACCACGTAGCCGCGGCTGGCGAACAGCTGGGTGGGGTAGCCCGCCCGCGTGTTCCAGCCGTCGAGCGAGATCCCCTCGGGCCCGCCATGCACCAGCACGGCCAGCGGATATCGCTGGCCCTTGTCGTACCCGACCGGCTTGGTGAGCACGCCCTCGATCTCCAGACCGTCGGCGGCGGTCCACCGAACAATGCTGCGCTCACCGAGGCGGACCCCGTCGAGCGCCGGGTTGTGGTGCGTGAGCCGGCGCAGGGGCTTGCCGGTCGCGCCCGCGAAGACCTCGCGATGATGACGAGGCCCTTCGCCGACGCACACGAAGGTGCGACCACCGTCGCTGACGTCAGCCTTCCGGCAAACCGGCCCGGTGATCCCCAGCGACTTCATGCCCCCGTCGGCGCTCACCCGGTGCAGGGCGGTCTTGGTGCCCTGGTCAGCGAGCATCAGCACTGCGCCCTTGCCCACCCACTCGATCCACTGACCGGTCCCTTCGTAGTCGGCGGTGAGCATGGTCGCCTTGCCGGTCTCACTCCCGGCCGCCGCCTCCGCCGCGGCAGCGGCGACGACGTGCAGCACCCCCGCGGTGGGATCGCGGAGATCGCTGGCCCCCAAGAACGCCAGCCGACGACCGTCGGGCGACCAAGCCATCGCACCCAGCTTGCCCTCGTGCTCACACAACCGCGTCAGCCCACCGCCCCGGGCCGACACGAGGAACACGTCGCTGTACATCATGGTGGCGTCCACGTCGGCGCGCTCGGAGGCCTGCACGGCCAGGCGCTTGCCGTCGGGCGCCCACGCCATACGGATGATGTGGCGATCCCGCGAAGAGACGGCCCGGGCCTCACCCGAGCGCGCGTTCATCACCCACAGCCGGTGCATCGTGCCGTGCACGTCGCTGGTGTGCCAGTCGCGCCCCGCGCTCGTGGCTTCGTCCTGTTCGGCCGTGGGCTGAAGATCGGCGATATAGGCCAGCTGCTTGCCATCGGGCGACCAGGCGAACGCGTGCACGCTGCCCGGCGCGTCGGTGATCGCCTCGGCCTCGCCCCCATCGATGGGCACCGCGTAGACCTGGGTGTGACTGGCGCCGGCTCGCCGCGAGAGGAACGCGATCCGCTTGCCGTTCGGGGTCCAGGCCGGCGCATACGAGCTGGCGCCGGGGGTGGTGAACGACCGAGCTCGTCCGCCGCGTGTAGGCACGACCCCGATCACGCTGCGCATACCCGCGGGACCGTCGAGCGCGGAGGCCGGGCTGCGCTGGACGTAGGCGACCGTCTTGCCGTCGGGCGACAACGCGACGTCGGAGACGTACTCGAGATCCACCACCATCTCTACGGTGAGCCGATCCGTACGCGGCGGCGTCGATCCGGTGCTCGGAACGGTCGACGACGCACTAGCCGCAGCGGCCGAGGGCGTGCACCCCCACAATAGAAAGGAAAGCGCGGTGGTGAGGAGCCGACGCATGGGCGAGTGAGAATACACGGGCCAACGAGCCGTTCGGGAATGTCCTACGGGATTCCCCGAGGAGCGATGGTGTCGAATCGAACCGCATGGGAGATCGCACGAACGAGACCAGGTCGTGACCGGCCAGGAGTATGATGAACTCATCGAGGCGGCGTGGCCCCTTCGCCGCTCGAACTCACCTCAACGGTACGTACCCGGTCGCCGAGTGCGGCGGGGTAGTACGCTCTTTGGATCTCATGAACGCCGGCTCGACCAAGACCGACGAGTACTGGGCCCCTACCCGGACCCGGCCCGAACAGATCCACCGGGATCGATCGGGGCCCGTAGCCTTGCGACGCCTGGACGGGATCTCGTCCGAAGAGCCGGCGTCCGATCCGGTCGCCGATACGGATCTACCCAACGGTGAGGGCTGGACCGAGCGGCCCGACCAGTGGCCCGACCAGATCGGCCGGTTCCAGATCCTGGGACAGCTGGGTCGGGGATCGATGGGCAAGGTCTTCGAGGGCTACGACGAGACGCTCGACCGCAAGGTGGCGGTCAAGCTGCTGCACGAGGGCGCGGGAGGACAACGACGCCAGCGGCTGCTCCGCGAGGCCCAGGCGCTGGCTCGGCTGTCGCACCCCAACGTGGTCGGGGTGTACGACGCGGGCGAGCACGACGGACAGCTCTACGTGGCCATGGAGCTGGTCGACGGCCAGACGCTGTGGGACTGGCAAAAGACGCCGCGGCCCTGGTCCGACTGCCTGCGGATCTATATGGCGGCAGGACGAGGCCTGGCCGCCGCCCACGCGCAGGGGATCGTGCATCGGGACTTCAAGCCCGCCAACTGCATCCTCGACCTGGAGGGTCGGGTCAAGGTGCTCGACTTTGGTCTGGCCCGCGGCGTGGACGAAGACGACGATCTGGCGAGTGAGCGTGAAGGGTCGACCATCGAGGGGAACGCCACCCCCGTGCTCACCCAGGCCGAAACCCAGGCCGAAACCCAGGCCAAAACCCAGGCCAGCCGCTCGAACCCGGAGCTCAGCGCCCTGTTGCAGCAGCTGACGCGTACGGGCGCCACGCTGGGAACGCCCGCCTATATGGCGCCCGAGCAGGCTTCGGGTCGGCCCACCGATGCTCGCGGCGATCAGTTCAGCTTTTGTGTCGCCCTCTACGAGGCGCTCTACGCCGAACGACCGTTCGCCGGCAACCCCGGGCTGGCGCTGGCGGCCGGCCAGGAGCCCAGCTTCGACGCCAAGAGCCCCTCGGGCCTGCCTGCGGTCCCGGGGTGGCTGCAGGCGGTGCTGCGCCGAGGCCTGTCCGCGCGCCGGCAGGATCGCTTCGCCACGATGAACGACCTGCTCACCACCTTGGATCGGGGGCACCGAGGGCAACAACGCCGGCGGTGGCTGGGTGGCGGCTTGCTCGGAGTGGCGGTGCTCGTCAGCGTCGGCGCCCTCGCGGCCGTGCGCATGGCTCCTTGTGAGGGCCTGCGCGAGGCCCCGATGGCGGTGTGGGGTGACGCCCAGCGGTCGGCAGTCGAGCGATCCCTGCAAGCGAGCTCGCCCGAGAATGCCCCGGGGGCATGGGAGGCCACCGCGACCGAGCTCGACCGCCAAGCGGCGAGCTGGAGCGAGGCGCGAGCGCAGGCCTGCGAGGCGACCCGGGTCGAACGGATCGCCGGCGAGGATCTGCTCGAGCTCCGCATGGCCTGCCTCGATCGACACGCGATCCAGGTCGCGGCCACCGTCGAGCTGCTCACGGAAGCCGACGGACCCATGGCCGCCCATGCGGCCCAGATGGTGCGATCGCTTCCCGAGCCCAAGCAATGCCTCAACGCCGAACGCCTCCGCAGCACGCCGCAGCTGCCGCAGAGCCTCGCGCCGCAGGCCGAGCAGGTGCGCGGCATGGTGGCGCGCTCGTGGGCGTTCGATGCGGCGGGGCAATCGCTACGAGGGCTCGCCGCCGCCGAGCAGGCGATCGCGCAGGCCGAGGCGCTGGGCCCCGAGGCGGCCCCCCTGCGAGCCGAGGCGAGGCTCAACCGCGGGCGCCTATACCGGGCCGTGCGGCGCCTAGACAACGCGCGGGACGATCTCGAGGCCGTGCTTGAGCACGCCGAGCAGACCGACGACCAGGCGCTCGCGCTCGATTCCCTGCGTGAGCTGCTCATGGTGGCGCAGGCCCAGGGCGACCCCTCGGCGTTTGGCGCCTGGATGACGATCGCTCGCGGCAAGCTGGAGCGCTCCCCTGGCGACCCCTACACCCGGGCCCAGCTGAGCTACCTCGAAGGGATCCAGGCACTGCGTGAGGAACAGCCGCAGCGGGCGAGCGAGCGCCTGCGCGCGGCGGTCACCGGGTTTCGCTCGCTCGGCTCCGCCGCCTCGCTCGAAGCCGGACGGGCGCTGCTGCAGCTGGCGGTGGCCCAGGATCGTCTCGAGGATCGTCTCGACGCCGACGAGACCGGGAGCGTCGGCGATCGGGCCGAGCAGACCCTCGAGCACGCCCAGGCGCTGGCCGAGCGCGAGGGCCTGCTGCCCCTGCTGGCCGACGTCCTGCTGGAGCGGGGCCGTCGATCGTTCGACCGCGGTCGGCCCGACGAGGCCGAGGGCTGGCTGCGACGCTCGCTCGAGCTGCGCGTGTCGTTCGATGGCCCGACCGCTCCGGTCACGATCCCCGCGCGGGTGCCGCTGGCCATGCTCCTGCGCCAACGCGGGAAGCACGAGATGGCCCTCGCCATGGTCGAGCTCGCTCGACGCAGCCTGGGGCCCGAGGTGCCCGCGCACAGCCGGGTCCAGGTGATGAGCTTGCTGGCCCGGGTCCACCGCCACAACGCCGACTGGGAGTCGGCGCTCGATGCCTACCAAGGCGTCGAGGAGGCGCTGGCCGACAAGCCCGGCGCTGACCCGCTGGAGGAGTCCATGCTTCACAGCAACGTGGCCGATTGCCTGCGCATGATGGGGCACTTTGGTGCCGCGCGGACTCGCTATGAACAGGCCGTCGAGGGCCTCCGGATCCATGCGTCGCGGGACGACTTTCGCACGATCTACCCGCTCTATGGCCTGGCCAGCTTGCTCGACACGCAGGGCGATCGGCTCGGTGCTCGCGACCTGTACCGGCGCGCCCTGGCGATTCACGAGGCCGCACCCCGCGACCGGGACATGGGGGCCATGCTGCGCTGGAAGCTCGCTCGCAGCATCCTGAGCTCACCCGATGGCTCACAGGCCGAGCACTCACAGGCCCGCGTCCACCTCCACGCGGCTCGACAGCAGTACCGCGAGCTCGATCGCCCGGCCCTGGTCGCCGAGATCGACGCGTTCATCGACGGGTGTGGCCCGCGGTGCCGAGTCGAGCCCGTGCCGAAGTAGTTCTCGACTCTCCTTATTATCTTTACCCTCTTTTACCCCCTCTACCCTCGACCCCCTCTCTACCCCCTCTACCCCCTCGACTCACCCACCGGAGACCCGACGATGTCCGACACCGAGACCTACCGAAGAACCGACGAGACCATCAAGACCAACACCGAGAGCGGCACCGAGAGGACCGATGGGCTGACCGCCGCATCCGACTCCGATCACACCGCGAACCGCGAGGGGACCCACCAGGGTCGTCACGACACCGGCGGCTACGTGCCCACGACCTGACGGGCGCTCCTCGGCCGCGAGCTCGATGACCCGGCTCGCGGCCGTGCCCCTTCGCGTGGCGCCGGGACGCACCGCGTCGTGACATCCTCGTAACCGGCGCTTGACGGCGCTGCGACTCCCGGTAGGCGCACCTTCCCCGGGCAGACAAGCGGTATACGCTACCCTTGCCGCCCGATGGCCTCCCGTGACGCCCTCAACCGCTGCCGCTACGACGGTTCCGATCGCGGCCATTACGAGAGCTGGTTCCAGCGCGCCAACCATCCCTCGCGCCCGCTGGCGTTTTGGATCCGCTACACGATCTTCTCCCCCGCTGCGCGCCCCGCAGACGCGGTCGGCGAGCTGTGGGCGATCGTATTCGACGGCGAGCGTTCGACGATCACCGCCGTCAAGCAAGTGCATCCGATCGCGGACTGCGAGCTGTCGCGCTCGGGCCTCCGGGTGCGGATCGCCGGATCGACCCTCGACGACGCCGGCCTGCGCGGTGAGGCGCGGCAGGACGATCGTCACCTGCGATGGTCGCTACGCTATGCCGGCTCGGAGCCTCCGGTGCTGCTGCTGCCCCGGCGCCTCTACGACACGCCGCTGCCCAAGGCCAAAGCGCTGGTGGGCACACCCCTGGCCCGCTACGACGGCGAGATCCACGTGGGTGACGAGCGGGTCGAGATCGACGGCTGGGTCGGCAGTCAAAACCACAATTGGGGGCGCCAGCACACCGATCATTACGCCTGGGGTCAGGTGGCTGGCTTCGACGACGAGCCCGACGCCTTTCTCGAGGTCTCCACCGCGCGGTTACGGCTGGGGCCGGTGTGGACCCCCTTCATGACCCTGCTGGTGCTGCGCCTCGACGGACGCGAGCACGCGCTCACCAGCCTGGGCCGGGCCCTCCGCGCACACGGCCGCTTTCGGCCCTTCGAGTGGACCTTTGCCACGCACGGCCTGGGGATCCGGATCGAGGGCAAGATCCTCGCGGGCGCCCGAGACTTCGTGGCGCTGCGCTACGACAATCCCCCCGGTGGGGCCAAGACCTGCCTCAACACCAAGCTGGCCTTTTGTGAGCTCCTGGTCGAGCGCGAGGGGCAGCAGCCTCGCCGACTGGAGACCGAGCGCCGTGCCGCCTTCGAGATCCTCACCGACGATCCGCCGCCTGGGATGGAGCCGGTCGCCTGAGCGAGGAGCCCGCATTCCCCGTGAGGAATGCCGGCCCGCGCTGTTTCGACCGAGGTGCGCGACCCTGAGCGACCGCCCCCAGAGCATACGGTGGGTGGCGTGTGGCCTGTGGCGTGTGGCCACCCGCCAGTGGCGAGCAGCGAGTGGTGGGTGGCGGGGGTCGCGTGATGCTCGGGTGACGGTTTGACGCCCCCCAGGGGAGCCCCTATTTTCGCCTCCCGCCCGGCCATGGTCGGCCGGCTGGCCATCGAGTGCGAGGACCCGCATGAGCAAGGAACCCGTCAACGTCGCCCTCGTGGGCGCGGGCTACATCTCCGACTATCACCTGGGCGCCCTTCGAGCCCTGCCCGACATTCGCGTGGCTGCGGTCTGCGATCTCAACCTGGGCCGGGCGCAGCGCTGGGCCCAGGGCCGCGGGATCCCCAACGCCTACGGCGATCTGGGGGAGATGCTCGCCAAGGAGCAGCTCGACGCGGTCCACGTGCTCACCCCGCCCAACGCCCACGTCAAGCCCGGCGTGCAGGTGCTCGCGGCCGGCGTCGACGCGCTGCTGGAAAAGCCCCTGGCCCACACCACCGAGGGCTGCCAAGAGCTGCGCAAGGCGGCCGACGACGCGAGCCGGGCCCTGGGGGTCAGCCACAACTTCCTGTTCACCGACGCCTACGAGCGCCTGGTCGACGACATGCGCAGCGGTCGGCTCGGCTCGATCGATCAGATCGACATCGTGTGGAACAAGGAGCTCGGTCAGCTCAAGGGCGGGCCCTGGGGCGCGTGGATGCTGGCTCACCCGCGCAACATCATGTTCGAGGTGGCGCCGCACTCCTTCGCCCACGCCATGCACCTGGTGGGCGGGGTCGACGACGTCTCCGTCGACGCGCGCGACGAGGTCACCTTGCCCCGGGGGCTGCGCTTCTTCCGTCGTTGGGAGATCCGCGGCTGGAAGGGCAACACCTCGGTGCGCATGCGCTTTTGCTTCATCGACGGCTACTCCGAGCACTACATCCACGTGCGCGGCACCCAGGGCACGGCCCACGTCGATTTCGAGAACAGCACCTACGTGCGCCAGGAGCACACGCCCCAGCTGCTCGACATCGACCGGTACATCAACGTCACCAACGCCGCCCGGGACCAGTGGGTGCAGGCCACCGGCACCTTGGCCAACTTCGTGCTCGGCAAGGCCGGCTTCGTCAAGATCGCCCAGCCCTTCGGGGTCAGCATCGCCAACGCGGTGAAGGTGTTCTACGAGACCCGCAGCGGCGTGCTCGACGAGCGGCTCAGCGGCGAGCTGGCCCACGGGGCGATCGATCTGGCCGAGCGTGTGGCCGAGGCAGCGCAGCTCCCCGAGCCCGATCGCGCGTCGCGGGTCACCATGGTCGACACCAAGCCCCCCTCCACCGTGCTGGTGATCGGGGGCACGGGCTTCATCGGCAAGGTGCTCGTCAAGCACCTGCGCAAGGCGGGCCACGGCGTGCGGCTGCTCGCGCGCGATCCCAAGGGCGTGGCTCCCGAGCTGGTCGCGCTGGGCCTGGACATCGTCAAGGGCGATTTCACCGACGTGTCCACGATCCGGCCCGCGCTCGAGGGGATCACCCACGTCTACCACCTGGCCCGCGGCTTCGGGAACACCTGGGCCGAGTACCTCAAGTACGACGTCGAGCCCACCACGCGCCTGGCCGAGGTCTGCCTCGAGGCCGGCGTCGAGCGCTTCATCTACTCGTCGTCCATCGCGATCTACTCCGCGGGCAAGCAAGGGGAGATGATCACGGAGGAGACCCAGCCCGTCGACGCCATGCTGCGCGCCAACCCCTACGCCAAGTCCAAGGCGGAGAACGAGCGGATCCTGCTGGAGATGCACCGCGACAAGGGCCTGCCCGTGGTGATCAATCGTCCGGGCATCGTGCTGGGAGCGGGGGGCAACCCCTACCACTGGGGGATCGCCGAGTGGCCCTATACCTCGGTGTGTCGGCTCTACGGCGACGGCAACAACCCGCTGCCGATCGTGCTGGTGGAGGACACCGCCGCCGCCATGGTCAAGATGCTCGACGCGCCGGGGGCGGTGGGTCAGTCGTACAACCTCACCGCTGACCCCTGCATCACCGCCAACGAGTACCTCGACGAGCTCGAGCGGCACGCCGGCATCAAGCTGCGTCGCGTGCCCATGCCCAGCTGGCGCTCCTATACCGAGGCCATGGGCAAGTGGGTCATCAAGACGATCGGTAAGGATCCCGCCGCCACCATGCCCAGCTACTCCGACTGGCAGGGCCGCAGCTTCGCCGCCCGCTTCGACGCCAGCAAGGCCCAAAAAGAGCTCGACTGGGTCCCGGTGAGCGATAGGCAGCAGCTCATCGCCGACGGGATCCACGGGCCGGCGGACGAGTTCATCACCTAGGAGGGCGGGTTGGACCCGCGATGGACACCTCCGAGGCAAGCGCATAGGCTCGGAGGTGCATGGCGGCGATCGCATACCGGGCACAAGCGCTGGGGCCCCTCGGGAAGGTCGACTGGACGATCCCGGCCGGTGTCTCGGTGATCGTAGGGCCCAACCGGGTGGGGAAGTCCACGTTGCTACGTGTCCCGAAGCTGATCGCACACACGTTCAACCAGGGCATTCACGAGGGGTTCAAGGCGGTCTTCGAGGGGGTCCCACTCCTCCGGAATCTTCGAGTACCCTCGTCTGTCCCAATGACCCTAGGGCTTAGGGTCAACCACGCGGAATGGGAGGTCGAGCTTACGGTGCAGGGAGGACGGCTCGCCAATCTCCCGGGTGAACGCCTGTTGGTGCAGGGTGACACGCTATTGTCGCGCAAGTTTGGTAGCACGGAGATTGAAAGCGAGAGTTACCGATTCTCATATCCCGGGCTCTTGCCCTCACTCGCAGTCAACTTCGCAGAAGACATCGTCGAAGGCATCAAGAAGGGCAACCTTCCTGGCACCCCGGACTTAGAAGACCCCACGATCATACCTAAACTGCGTGGTCTTCTGCCTTCAGGTGCTCCCGACGAGGTTATTCCAGCAGCAATCATTATGGTGTGGATGTATGCGAGTGCAGCACCCGCCATTTCCTTTCGCACGTATCACTACGAGATCAACCACCTTCTTCGTTTCGGTTCTGTTCATTCCTCTTCCTTGCAACTCGAGGAATCGGGCCAAAATGTTTTCCCGCTCCTTCGCAATTGGCGTGACCGGCCCGAACTCGAGGAGCGCTATGAGTTCGTGCTCACCACCATGCGAGAGATCTTCCCCCATCTTGGTCGCGTCGGCTTCGAACAGGCGGGGCAGACCTCGACGATGGTCGTCTCGGATCGACGTTGGCCGGGCGACACGCTGATCCCCGTCGCTCGCGAGTCCACGGGCTTCATTACTGCATTGCTCCATCTATGCGCGCTTGCATCCTGCCCTCGTGGCGGCTTGGTCACCTTCGACGAGATCGAGACGTCGCTCCATCCACGGGCGATCCGGGTGCTCGTGGAGGCGTGCCGAAGCTGGGCCTCCAAGCACGACCTGCGTGTCGTCATCGCGACCCAATCTCAGACAGTGCTCGATCAGTTCCGTGAAGAACCGTCGCAGGTCTTCGTGCTGGAACCCGGACAGGAAGTCTCGCCCCAGTCCTTGACGGATCTGTTTAGCCCCGAGTACCTCAGTCAGTTCTCGCTCGGCGATCTCTTTGCCCACCTCGAGTTCGGCGGCGATTCCGACGACGAGCCGACCGCTTGAGATGGCCCGCGTTCAGCTCATCACCACCGGGGTCATGGAGGAGCGTGCCCTCGGCAAGTCGCTCGCTCGGCTGTTTCCCGAGCACGGCTTCGTGAGCCGGCCGCACCTCGACGGCTTCACCTCGGCTCGTCTTCCACCACCGCCACTGCCTTCCGACGTGCCGCGGAACCTCGACAAGCTCGCCGCGACCCTCATCGGGATCTTCGCTCCGGGCAACCGCCGCGACCGCCCTCGCCCTGATTTCGTAGTTGCGGTCGATGATGTTGAACTCGTGAATGCAGATGATCCGGCCCGGATCACTGCGGCGCTCCGCGAAACGCTCCAGCGCCAGCTCGCCACATGGCCGGCCAGTGCCCGAGCGCTCGACCGCCTACGCGAGGCACTCCGACTCAAGGTGTCGTTCCACTTGATGGCGCCAATGACCGAGGCCTACTTCTTCGCCGATGCAGCCGCTTTCGACCGCGCAACGGCCCCCGCGCCGAGTCACCCCAATCTCTTCGATCCCGCCACCGACGTCGAGGCCTTCATGGTCGATGACCCTGATTACCTCGATCCTCCCGCTGATCGCGGCTCTCGCTGGCGCACGCAGGGTGGGCGCCAAGGGCATCCCAAACGCTATCTGCTCTACCTGACGGAGTCCAGCGCAGGTGGCCAATACCGTGAGTCCGAGCATGGCGCCCATGCCCTTGCGGATCTCGACTGGCCTGCCGTTGTTCGCCAGCCTGACCAGACTCGCTTTGCGCGATCACTGCTCGTCGATCTCGTGGACATGCTCGGTCTTCCGAATCGGGAGATCGACGCCGAGCGAACCCATCCGGTCACCTGGCCTCCTCCTCCCGACCCGGTGCTTCGCAACCTCTGAAGTCCGGCTTCCAGTCCAACGAGCAGCCGTCGACCGGCGCTATCTTCTCGAAGATCTACGAGAAGACAAAAAATATCGTGATCTCGGGCAGATGAGACGACGAGGCGCACTGCGGTCCAAGCCTGGTAAACCTCGACGGGCTCCGATGCCTCCCGAGCTGTTCGAGTTCCATCCCGTCACGGGCTACCGCTTCGTGCCTGGCCTCCACGTTCGGGCCCCGCACGAGGGTGGTGGGTATCAGGTCGACTGCAACCGCGCGGGCTATCGCTGCGCGCACGAGCCCACCCCCGAGAAGCCGCCAGGCATGTTCCGGCTCGTCGTCTTTGGCGACGGCCATACCGCGGGCACCGGAGTCGATGCGCACCAGCGCTTCACCGATCTGCTCGAGCGTCGCCTCGGGACCTACGTGCAGGTGCTCAACTTTGGCCTTCCAGGATCCGGCACCGATCAGCAGCTGCTCGGCTTTCGTCAGCACGCCCGCGAGATCGAGCACGACCTTCTGCTGCTCTGCCCGCAGGTCGAGAACATCCTGCGCAACCTCGAAAGCTACGCGCCCGTCCCCTCTGCCGATCCAAAGGCCGACCCCGACGCACCCGCCCTGCGATCCAAGCCCCGCTTCTCACTCGAGGGGCAAGAGTTGGTGCTCCATCCCCCCCCGGCTGCGCCGCCGGCCGAGTCTCCCGAGGGCCCGACGCCTCCTCCGAGCCTGGTCCGCAGCCTCCTGCGTAGGGTGACCGCAGAGGTCGACAAGAAGGTGCCCGGCTTTCAAGCATTCACCCGCCGGGTTCGGGGCGTCGGGTATCCCGAGGAATACGCCGATCCCCATCAGCCCGCCTGGCGGCTGATGCGAGCGATCTTGGAGACCTTCATCGCCGAGTCGAGCCGGCCCGTGGTGCTCGCTCCCATTCCCACCTTCGGACACGTAGAAGGGGGGCTCTCGCCCGATCCCTACCTGACGAGGTTCGGAGAGCTCGCGGTGCACACGGGGTGCGAGCTGGTCAACCTGCTGCCGCGCTTCTACGACGAGCCACGGAGCGTGCGGGAACGATGTCGCTTTGCCAGAGATCCTCGGCCCAGCCCCCTTGGGCACTCGATGCTCGCCGATGGACTGGTGCCGCACCTTCGACGATACATGGAAGGCTAGGGTCGCCAGGGTCGCCCGATCACGGCACCAGCACCCGATAGTTGCCCACCGCTCGATCACTCAAGCCATGCCGCTGTGCCCAACGTAGACCGTGCATGAGCCAGTCTCCGGGGTCGGCGCTTCGGGCTAGCTGGGCGTGCATACCCCGCCCCACGAGCGAGGCCTCCCCGGTGTCGACCTCTCGAGTGCTCGCGATCACGGCCGCCGACCCCGCCGCCACGAAACCAGTGGCCAGGCTCCAGCCGCCGCGAGCCACGCGCTCGTCTTGTACGCTCGTGTTGCAGCCCATCAGCACCACGGTTTGGGGCACCCGCTCCATCATCACCACGTCGTGCACGTCGAGTCGACCTTTGGCGCCGACCAGGATGTGCGAGGGCTCCACGGCGGCTCCGCCGGGGTAGGGAGGCCAGTGCCGGATCGGCTGGCCGCCGCCGTAGTGTGCATGACCGGCATAGTGAAAGTGCTCGACCTCGGTGAGTGCTCGACGAAGCGCGTGTGCAGGCAAGCTCGTCGATTCCTCGTGGCTGACCGCCCAGCCCGAGCCACGAAGCATCTGCGTGACCGCGTGGGTCTCCAGATCGGTGTCTTCGACTCGCGGGTCCGCGAGCACGAGCGCGCGAGAAGGCGAGCCCGTCGAGGCCGTCGGTGACGCAGGAGGCAGCTCTAGCCCGTAGACGACGGGGAGCTGCACGGCCAGCGGTCGACCTCGCCAGGGAAGCGCGTGGATCGATAGCGCCGAGGCGAAACCCACCGCCGCGATCCGGAGCCGCTCCGCATGCGGGAGTCGCTCTTCGAGTCGATCCAGCAGCTGAGACGCGAGCCCGTCCATGTCGCCCTCGTGCGCGTCTCGACCGGTGAGCGGTAGCACCCAGTGGGTGAGTCCCTCGTCGTCCTCGATAAAGACCAGCAGATCACCAAAGTGGGGGTAGAGGGCCAGCAAGAGCTCTCCGGGCGCTCGCGGAGCAAGATCGTCGCACTCGATCCGCGGGTCGTCCCCCGAGGCATCCGGATCCGCAGCGAGGATCTCGAGCGCACGGCTCTCCAGTGACTGTCGTCGGCGCAGGGCTTCGTCAGGTGCTCGGGCGAGCTCTTCGGCCGTTAGCCGATCGTGATCACGCATGAGCCCCTCGTACTCGTGCTTCGCCTCGAGGTAGGCCTTCACCAGCGGACGGAGCCTTTCGCGTGCTCGCGGCGCGAGGCGTCGAAAGAGCAGGGAGAGTCGACTACGGCGAGCTTGGGCTCGTCGAGCCACGCACAGCGCGTCGGACGCGTGGCCCTCCGCCAGCAGCACCGAGATCAGTCGCTGGGTGCCCTCGGTATGATCCATGGGCCCTACCTGTGCCGTGAGCCCGAGCCGGGCCAGCAGGAGTTGTCGATCCAGGAGCGTCTCGGCGTGCTCATAAGCAGCCCGCGCCTGCGAGAGATCGCCCAACCGCTCGAGCACCACCCCCCCACGAACCTTCGCCCGCCACCGGACGTCGGGTGACGTGGCCGCCGCCGCCGCGAGCTCGAGGTTGGCGAGCGCTTCGTGGACCGCGGCCGTCTCGCTGCCCTTGGGCCGGGCGAGCAGCGCCCGTAGACGGAGGTCGAAGAAGTCGACGAGCTGCTCGTTGGTCAGCTTCGCGGTGTCGATCGTCTCCAGGTGCCGCAGGCCAATCTCCGGCTCGCCGTCGAGAACGGCCAGCGTGGCCAGCCCCAGCCGAGCCGGGTCGAGCTCGCCCAGGTCGACCGGTCGATCCTCGTGATCATCGTGATCACGAACTTCCAGGGCTTCACGAAACCGTGGTTCGGGATCATCGTGGGCCAGGCCCGCCTCCCGCAGCTGGAGGTTGGCCTTCCCGATCGTGGTCAGCACGTCGACTCGGCTGGCGACGTCCCCGTGCTCGCGGACCAGCGGTAGCACCCGGGACCCCCAATAGGCTGCCGCCTCGAAGTAGCCTAGCTCGGCGAGGACCCGCGCGTACATCGACAACGCATCGATCTGGAGCCCGGGATCATCCATGCGCACCGCATAGCGCCCTCCGTCCCGGTAGACCTGGGCCGCGTCTATCAATCGTCCTTGCTCGAGCAGCGCGTTGCCGAGGTAGATCGACGCGGCGGCGCGCCCTCGAGGGTAGATCTCGAGGTCGGGGAGCTGCTCGATCAGCCTCTGCGCGTGGTCGGGCCGCCCCAGTCTTTGGGTCAGGTGGTATGACGCGACCAGGGTTGTCTCGACGGCCTTGCTCAGCAGTCCCTGGTCGAGCATGCGCATGGCGAGCGTGCGCAGGGGTGGCAGTCGCTCCAGGTGCCCGAGGAGCAAGTAGGCTTCGTGGACGCGACTGTCTCGCTTGAACGCCGCGAGGTTCGCGAGCTCAGCGTCGGTCAGCCGGGTGGTTGATCGTAAGGGCAGCGTCCATGGCTCCTCGCCAGGTACGTGTACCGAGAGCCGCTCGGCGTCGTGACTCGCGACCGCGACGTCGAAACCCTGCCCTGGCTCGTCCGGTTTGAAATAGACCGATGCGGACGACCGCTGCCCATCCACGGTGATCTCTACATGAGCAGCCTCGGGGTGCACCACCCACAGGCGGAGCGGAGCTCCTGGTTCGTAGATGCACTCCGGATTGCCTGCCGGCAGCTGATTGACCATGACGCAGCGCCCGTATTCAACCTTCGCGGGGGCGACCGCAGGACGATCTGTGGCAGGGGGAGGTTCGAGCACGGTACCCACGAACGGGTCGATGCCTAGATCTCCATCGGGATCGTCACAGTCGGTCGCCGGAGGACTCCACCAGACCCACAGCGAAGTCAAGACCGTGGCCAAGGCGTATTGGCCTAGCAAGGGTAGCCACTTCGTATTCATGGCGATCAATCCGTGATGCATACGGTGCCCTCGATGACCGAGACACCCGGATAGTCTCCTGGCGGGAGCTCGCGGATCACCTTCGGCTCGTGCGGTTGACCTTTTTGCGTTACATAGAAGGTGAGCGTCCATACTCCCGGAGATAGGTCGAGCTCAGCCGGCGATTGCTCGATGCGAATGTGCCCTCGCGTGCCCTGGTGTGGACGCTCTAGCCTCAACCATCGAGCCCGCTGACCTCGGCGCTGAGCCAACAGGGCGATGGCCAGCTCGCGCGACAGCGGCCGGAGCGGCCGGAGCGGCCGGAGCGGCCGGAGCGGTTGGTTCGGCCGGATCATCACGGACAGTTCTTGGTCGACTCGATAACGAGCCATACACCGACTATCCTCCGTCGGCTCGGCCCCACCTCGAATGCGTCCCGAGTCGGCATTCCTGAATTCCAGCGTGAACCCGGGCATGACCGTCGAACTAGACATGGCGTCGGGATCATGGAGGAACCACACCAACAGGAACGCCGCCGCGAGGGCCAGCACCACCGATGCCCAGTGCAGCCGACTCGCGTGGCGCCGCTGCTGCGGTGGTGATGGTTGTACGGTCGTCGCAGAGTCACGGGTTGGCGCTTCCTGTGTGCCGGTCACCGGCACGTCTGCAACAGGAACAAGGGTAGGAGCAGGGACAGGAGCGAGAGTCGCCTGGTTGCTCGAGGATCTGTCGTGCGCGGAGCCAGGTCCCTCACCGGAGCCATTAGCATAGTAACGGTGGAGCAATGCCTGGAGCGTCTCGCGGCGGGTTTGCTCGCTCATGGGCGCAAATACCCGGAGCTTGTGGTCGATCTCTTCGTCCGAATCGAGGTTCCGACGCAGCTCGACGACCTCGTCGGAGGTAAGCTCTCCAGCACACAACTCTTGCCAGACATCATCAACATCAACACGGTGCTCGCTGAGCGCATAAACCAGCAATGCCTCGAAATCATCGTTGTTCATCGCATCGACTCCGTGTTTGCTTCGTTCGTACGCTGGAGCTCCGACGCGAGATGAATCGCCTCTTCACGCAGGCCAACGTTTACTTCGATGGGCAACTCACTGGGCAACTCGCTGGGCACTTCACTGGACACTTCGCTGGGCAACTCACTGGGCATCACCGTGGAGAATGCAAAGACCACTAGCGCTAGCGCAGCGCTCATCTGGGGCTCCGAGGGAGACGAAGGCGGTATATGTAGCAACTCTTCGACCATGTCGGCGAGCTTCTTCTTGAGTCGCTCGCTACGCTTGTAGATCGCATTGGGGCTGACCCCGAGCTGAGAGGCTATCGACCGGTAGGTCTTTTGGTCGAGGTAGAGTGCGCGCAGCAACATACGATCGCCTTCGCGGAGCTCGGCGTTGGCCCTCTTGATCAGCTTGTAGAACAGCTCCCCGTGGATCAGCTCCTCGACAAAGCGAGAAGACTTGCCGTCGACGAAGGTCTCGTCGTCGACCTCGGCCTCCACTCGCTCGCTGTGCCGCTGGTGTCGCCTGGTCACGAGGAGCGCTTGCTGATAAGCGACCATGCTGATGAAGGGCGCCAGGCGTCCCCGCCTCGGGTCGTAGTGGCGCAGCAAGCGACGGTCATCGTCCAGCATTCGACACCAGACTTCTTGCGTGAGCTCGTCGATCTCCTGGGTACGCCCGCGTTGTAGGGCCGCGCGAGCCACCGCATATCGAACCTTGTCGGCGTACCGGTCATAGAGCTGCTCGAATGCCGAAGGCGATCCTCCGATGGCTTCGACGAGCGTGGCGACTTCATGTTGATGGGCTCGAGAGTGAGGCATTCGACAGCCGTCCTTGCTGGCGTCCCAATCGCGCCCTTCAGGGTCTGACGGGCCCGACGGGCCCGGCGGGCCCGAGGGAATCTCGTAGGCATAGCCGAGTGGTTGGGTGTGGGTGTGCACGTATTACATTGAAAGGCGACCTAGCGATGACTCAATGCCCGGGATGAGCCCGGGCTCGGGAGCTCGAGCGTACGCACGTCACCCCGTGCGTTCGCCAAGAGCTTCGAGGACGGAGTGTACCGGACCCGACCGGTACCCCCGATCGTCGACCCCGCTGTCGAGAATCACCGCTAGGCCGCCGGCCGATTCGTCGCCACGGTGCAGGACGACGGATCGAGTCGTCCACTCTTCCTGCGCCGTGGAGACGCCATCATGTATAAATCGCTCATCAAATCGTTGCAGCTTGCCGGAATCTTCGTAGCCATTGGTAGTATCGTGGGTATCGGCGATATCGCCCAAGCCGCGGCCCCCGATGAGATCCCCACCCAACTGCTCAATAAGCCGGGCATCGACGATCTCAATGGTCCATGCAGCTTGTGTCAGGTTCACTCCATCAAGGCTGCAGAAGAGATCGTCGGCGAACAAACCAAGCTGGAGATCTACTTCGACGATGAAAGAGGTGAGATGTCGGGCTCTTTGGAGCTGACCGTCTTGCTCCATAACGGTGAGTTCTATGTGGTCACCATCGAAAACGTGACACTGTCGCCGCACGAGATCACGGTGTTCGAGCTCGAGCCCGTGGTGGGCTTCGACTGGAACGACGATGTGCAGCACCTGTGGGTCGAGCCCATTCCGGCCGGCTCTGGGGGCTGACGCGCATATCGGCCGAGACGCCCCGAGCGTGGTGCGGCCCGGACGCGGAGCAGAGCTCCGCCGATGGGCCGTGCCACGCCTCAATGGATGCCGCCGGTGCGGGGAGCGAGCCCGGCACCGAGCCCGGCACCGAGCCCGGAACCGTGCCCGGATTTCGCACATGCGGAGCGGGCACGTGCGGGTCAAACATGATCGAGCGTACCGTCGCGGGTACGATGGTGATGGTGCACGCAAGGATTGGATCTGCCAATTGTGGATAGTGCTCGAAGCTGAGCTTGTCTGACTCATTTCGTCTGCGATGATCTTCGGCGCTCGCGGTAGCTGTTCGCCTACATAGTCAATGTAGAATTCATGCGATCTCGGCATCGCTGAATTGGCGCTAGATCCAAGCCAGCCAGCCAGCCGGCCGGCCGGCCGTCCACTAGCCGATGTACCGATAGAGTTCGGAACGAACGTGTCGATCGATTCACCTTCGACATCGCTCGCCTCGATAGTGGTCAGATCCGACGCTCCGCTACACCTATTGATAGGTCGCATGAATTTAGCCCACGAATTCGACGATGATCTCGACGGGCCGCGGCCTCAACCACTGCGCAGGGATGTACTATGGGTATTGTTGGCTCTTCGATGGGTAGAGGGCATCGAGCGATGAACGTCATTGGAGAGAATCTCGGTGTCTTTCTCGAGCGACGTGGCCCTTTGGGCATGGAGGCGTTTGCCCTCGTCGCGGCCAGCATCCTGCGTCCTCTCGGTGAGCTGCATGCCCGGAGCCGGGCGCTCGGGACCATTGAGCCCCGCGAGATCGTCTTGTGTCCAGACGGATCGAGCGTGACATCGGTTCACCTGCTAAGGGGGCCGCTGGCCCGGGTCAGCGCCGACCTGAGCGGAGACATCTGCGCGATCGGGCGCCTCTTCGAGCTCATGCTGTGGGGCCAGCACGGGGCACCTCGCAAGGGATCTTGCGGGGCCTACGACCGCTTGCTCGATCTCATCGGTCGCTGCACCGGTACGAGACCGGGCGAGCGCCCGCAGAGCGCCGACGAGGTCCTCGAAGAGCTCATCGACATCGTTCCCGTGTCGTCGTTGATCCCGAGGTCGAGTCCCGCGCGTGCCGAGCCCGAACCGGTCGTACTACGGCGGTTGCGCTGGCGGCCGGCACGGATCAAGCGGTGAAGTCGGCGCGGCGGTAGGCGCTCGGGGCATGTGCACGCGATGCCGCGGGCCGAGCCGCACCGGCGACCTCGCCGATGAGGGGAGACGGTGAGGGTAAAGCCGGGGTAACGGTATGGCCGGGGCGGCGGCAAGCCCGGGCGGCGGTAAAGCCCGGAGCGGCGGTAAGGCCCGGGCAGCGGTAAGGCCCGGGCAGCGAGAAGGCCCGAGCGGTCTGAAGCTGGTACGGCGGTAGACGCTCAGGGCACGTACACGCGATAGTCCCGTATCGCCTGAGCCGGCAGTCCATTATGACGAGCCCACCGCACTGCGGACATGAACCACTCGCCGGGATCATCGACGCCGTGGTCGTCGAGGTCGGTGTAGAGCCCTTGCCCGAGTAATGATGCTTCGCGTCCGTCGACCTCCCGGGTGCTGGCCACCACGACCTCGGCGCCCGCTCCCAGGAATGCCGTGGCCAGGCTGAATCCTCCGTAGGCCATTCGCTCGTCGTTCACGCCGGTCGCACAGCCCATCAGCACCACCGAGCGTGGCACGTCCTTCATCATCAAGATATCTTGTACGTCGAGTCGTCCGGAGCGGCCCAGCTTGATGTAGGATGGCTCCGCCGCGGCTCCACCCGGATAGGGGGGCCACAGACGGAGGATCATGTCGTCGCTTGCGGCGCGCTGTCCTGACCGGCGGATCGAGCCACCTACGCTATAATAGGCGTGCCCGGCATAGTGAAAGTGGTCGACATATGCGAGTTGCGCCCGCACGTCATGAGCCGATCGTTTGTCCGAGCCCCATCGTTCCACAGACCATTCGGCGTTGCGCAGCGCAGTCTCCACCCGCCGAGCCTCACGCTTGGTGCCAGCGGCGAGCATGTCGGCGAGGATCAGGGCATGACCCGAGTGCTCGGGTCGTTCGGGGGAACCGAGCGGCGGCAAGTCCAGCCCGTAGACCACAGGTCGCTGCTCGACCAGGGGTCGTTCGCGCCACGGCAGGGCGTGGATATCGATGGCGGCCGCGGCACCGGAGGCGAGCACGCGGATTCGGCTGGCCCGGTCCAAGCGTTCGTCGAGGGGATCCAGCAACACCGAGCCAAACCACTCGGCGTTGTCCGATCGCGTGAGGTTCTCGTGCGCAGAGAGCAATCGATGCGTGGTGCCCTCGTCGTCCTGCACGATGACGAGCAGCTCGTCGCCGTGCGGATAGATCCCCAGCAGCATCTCGCCGCCCCCGCGGGAGGTCAGCTCGTCGCAGCTCGGGCGACCTCGGTAATTGGCTTGGGTCGCGAGGATCTCGAGCGCATAGCGGTGGAGCTCCTCGTGACGCCGGGCCGCTTCACGGCGAGCCTGCTGGCGCTCGGTCCTTGGTAGTTCCTCAGCACTGCCGAGCAATGCTTCGTACTCTCGCTTGGCTCGGAGGTAGGCTTCGACTCTGGTATAGAGGGGCTGCCGAGCCTGGGGATCGAGGCGCGGGAACAAACGAGAAAGCATGCCGACGCGAGCCTGGGCCTGACGCAGGACGCACAGGGCCTGAGCGGATTGACCCTGGCGCAGCAGGACCGACACCAGTCGCTGTGTCCCGTCACGTCGTCGCGCGGGATTGACCTCACCCTGAACCCCGAGCAAGGCCAGCGGGATCACGCGGTCGAGGAGGTCTTCCGCCTCCTCGTATGCTTCTCGCGTATCCGCGAGCCGGCCTTCTTGCTCGAGGATCTCCCCGCGACGTAGGGCCGCGAGCCAGCGGGCGCTCGGGGCAGCTTCCCACAGGGCCGCCTTCTTCAGTTGCTCCAGGGCCACGCGGATGTCTTCGCTGGAGGCCTTGCTCGTGAGTAGCGCTTGCAGTCGGAGATCGCGGGCTTCGACGAGCTCCCCATGGTGCAGCGTGTCCATGTCGAGATGGTCGAGATGGTCGAGATGGTCGAGCGCCGAATCGTAGTCGTTATCGAGGAGCGCCAGCTCGGCCAACCCGAGGTAGCCCTCGGTCCGATGATGAGAGCCCAACTTCGACGAGATCTCGATGAGCTCTCGAAACATGGGCTCGGGATCTTGGTAAGCCTGTCCGGCTTTGCGCAGCTGGAGGTTGATCCAGGCCGACATGCTCAGCATGCTCGCCAAGGCATGGGGCTTGGCGTCTTCCTCGCGAGCACGCACAAGGGCGTGGGAGGCCCAGTAGGAGGCCGCCTCGAAGTAGCCCAGCTCGCTGATGAGCGCCGCGTAGATCGACAGTGCATCGCGTTGCAAGGGGACGTCGTCCATCCTCACGCCGAAACGGCCGCCTCGCCGATAGGCCCTGGCCGCTTCCACGAATCGACCTTGTTCCATCAAAACGTGACCGCGATACACTGCCAGGAACGCTCGCCCTTGGGGATAGAGTTCGGCGTGAGGTGCGATCGAATCCAGCACTTGCTCCGCCAGATCGAGGCGACCGGCTCGCCAGGTCAGCTGAAACGATACCCCCAAGCCAATGTCGACCGCGTCGTTGAGGAACCCTCGTTCGAGCAATTCTTCGATGAGCTCGAGGGTGCTGGCCACGACACCCGGCTCGTCGTCGATCGCCATATTCTCGAGCCTGGCGCTCTGGTCCCTTCGACGCG
Organism: Myxococcota bacterium; assembly: GCA_039194325.1. Classification (GTDB taxonomy): domain Bacteria; phylum Myxococcota_A; class Polyangia; order Nannocystales; family Nannocystaceae; genus Paraliomyxa. The sequence goes on along the minus strand of JBCCWC010000047.1, from coordinate 8,440 downwards.
CCTGGACCGCTTGCTCGTCGGCGGTCAGCCGAGTCGACGCCCGGAGCCGCAACGTCCACGGATCTTCACCGGGCGCTCGTATGGCCAGCTGCCCCAGGTCGTCTCCCGCGAGCATCCCTCGAAAACCCCGCCCGGGCTCGTTGCGCACCGAGTACCGGGTGGGCTGCCACAGCTGACCATCGAGCGTGAGCTCGACCTCGTCGACCCGAGGGTGGACCACCCACACCCGCAGCTCACTGTCCGCACGATAGATGCACTCGATCTCACCTCGACGAGGCATCACCATCGCGGTGCATCCGTCGTACTCGACCTCGAAGTACGCTTCGTCGATCAGATCCGGCGAGGGGGGCAAGGGCTCCGGCAGAGCATCGGCGAAGACGTCTGCCTCATTGCTCTGGTCGCCCTCTGTGCAGTTCGATCCATCTCCGGCGCAATCTGGCGAGAGAGGATTCCAGCGCAGCCATAGCGCCGTGAGTACCACGGCAAGAGCGATCTGCAGGGCGAGAGCGAAGCGTTTCATCGTGTACTCGTTCAATCTACGATGCAGACCGAGCCCTCGGCGACGGTAACGCCCGGATGGCTGCCAACCTCGAGGCTCCGCAGCGTGGCAGCGTCGTGGTATCGTCCTCTTGGTGATACATAGAATGTGATCATCCAGGCTCCTGGGGTCAGGCCGAGCATAGCGACCGGCTGCTCGATCGAGAGAACCCCGTTATCGCGCTGCTTTGGTGAGAGTTGGAGCCATCGGGCCTCGCCGTGCTCGGATCGGGCGAACGCCGCCACCGAGAGCTCTGTGGCGAGCGCCTCGCTCGGGACCAAGCGTACCGACAGCGAGCGAGCGCGGTGGTAGCGGGCATCGCAGCGCCTCGGCAGGTCGAGGTCTTCCGCCCCGCGCATCGACCCCGACCAGCGGTCTTCGAAACGGAGCTCGAACGCGGCCATCCTCTCGGCGGCCGGGCCTGGCGGGGAGGGTACGAGCACCCAGGTGAGCAGGACGGCCGCCGCGATGGCCACGACGCTGGCGAAGGCGGCGGTACGCCATCGGTGCCCCGGCTTGGGCGACGTCTCGTCGGTCGGACGCTCCCTGGCAGTCGAGCCCCCCGCGACCGATCCCCGCACCTGGGGGTCCGGCCGTAGCGTGGGATCCTCCGGGCCCGGGGCCAGGAATTGCTGGAGGAGAACGTCCAGCCGCCGGGTATTGGCTTCTTCGGTCGTGGGGCTGAATAGCGCGAGCTTGGCCTCGATTTGCTCCACTGGTTCGATGTGACGCCGCATCTGCCTCACCTGCGCCGGGGTCAGTCCACCGGTGGCGAGCTCGTGCCAGGGGTCCTCGTCGACCCGGAGCTCATTGAGGGCGTAGGCGGCCAACATCGTCGTCGTGTCGTTCGCGTTCATCGTTCGTTCCTTCATGTTCTGGCAACCCGAGCCAAAGCGGACGAGCAGAGCGACAGGGCGTCACCGTCGAGGTGATGCTCATGTTCACCTTCGCATAGTTGCATGATCACGGCGAGCATCAACACTCTTGTCGTCGTCGTCGCAGCAGGAGGCCCTTTTTGTAGCGGTCGAGGCTTGAGCTGCGCACCGATGCGCAGGAGCCTCTTCTTGAGCCGACGGTTGCGCTGGTAGATGGTGTCCTCGGTAACCCCGAGCTCCACCGCAATTTCCCGCAAGGTCCTCTCGGCCAGGTAGTGCTCGCGGAGCAGCACTCGATCTTCCACGGCGAGCTCGGTATCGACCTTAGCGAGCAACCTCTGGAATAGATCGCTCTGGATCACCTGGGCGACGAAATGGATGGAACCTTCGTCCAGTAGCGCCTCGTCTTCCGACGGGAGTTCATCGACAGGGGCCTTGCGTCGCTCCCTGCGGATCACATAGAGGGCCTGCTGGTATGCGACCCAACTGATGTAGGGCCCAAATCGGCCGCGATCCGGGTCGTAGTAGCTTAGCACGCGCCTCTGGTTGCCCATCATTCGGCACCAGACCTCCTGGATGAGATCTTCCATGTCCTGGCTGCGGCCCGACTTGAGGGCTGCTCGGGCGACGCCGTAGCGAACCTTGCCCTCGTAGTGCCGGTATATATCGATGAACGCTCGCCGAGAGCCATCGACGATGGCCTGCTGGATGATCTCGAAATCGAGCTCGCTGGGGGACGGACGGGTCGTCCGGGGAGTGGTGCTCATCGGATCTCCGCGTCTTGATCGGGACGAGAATGAAGAATTCGAATTTCGTCCGAGTGGTTCCATGTCTGGCTACACCTAATAGTTGAGCAACGACGAAGATACTGACTCGGCCGCTCGAATCGCCCGGCCCCTGGGCCTGCGCCAGAGCACGACGGATGAAGAGCGTGTGACTGGCGGGGTCGAGCCGAAGAAGTGACACCACTTGGTGTCACCCAAAGCTCGGAGGAAAGCGAAAGAGTCCCTCGTCTCGCCGTGGGCCGGAGCATCGCCGTAGTGCAGGGCGATGGATCCGGTCTCCCGATCACCAACACACCAGGAAAGCAATGATTATGTCCCTCTCGTTCACCCGCTGTTCCCTCCTTCTTGGAACCCTGTTCGTATCCATGGGTGTCAGTGACGCCCAGGGGGCGGAGGAAGGCCAGCAAGAAATCCCGGCGGAGTTCACCCGTCCGACGGATCCCCCCGAGGTGCCGCTGCCTCATTGCAGCGTCTGCGAGGTCCAGATCGTGACCTCGACCGAAGAAGCCCCCGGGGGCGGTGCCTTCCTCGATCTTCACTATGAAGATGACTATGGAAACTTCCACGGCCAGATCGAACTGACGATCTGCCTTGGCGATGATGAGTACCTGGTCCGGACGCTCGACGACATCAACATGAATGACAACGAGACCTCGAGCTTCGACCTCGACCCCGGAGAGACCTGGAACTGGGCCGATGACGTCCAGGAAGTACTCGTGCAGCTGGTGCCCGACCCCGACCCCAGCTGAGCCCCGCCAAGGCCACGATCCACCGAAAGTGCGGCCGTGGTCGAGCTTGCCCCCTCGACCACGGACCGCACCTTCACCCTCTCGGACGCGCACAAACCGCGTTCTGCCGCGAGCTGCGGCACGATAGACAGAACGAGGACGCGAGGAATGGATCACAGCCAGGTGTAGCTCCGCCAATGAAACGATAGGAGTCGCCACCCCGGGACTCTGACCCTCTTTTTCGAGAAATTCAGCAGTAATCGTACACATATGCGCAAAATACGCGTGCCCCGCAATGGGACGTACCTGTCCTCGGAATGACGTGCTTAGCCCTCGAGAGTCGAGTATCTGAAGGACGAGCAGCCGGTCGCGGCGATTAGGCCCCAAAGTGCCGGATCCAGAGCGGTCGTCGCCGGTCTGGCCGAGGAACCCGAGTCGAGTCGCCAACCGCGAGCGATCGCCCCTAATCCTGGTCGTCAGAAGGCTCACCGTCAGTAGAGCCATCCGTGGGCCCGCCAGTGCTTTCGCCACTCGAGCTGTCCGTGGGGTCGATCTTCGGCTGGTCGTCGCGGCCCTCGTCGTCGCGGCCCTCGTCGTCGTCTTCCACCCGGCGTCGCAGCGAGACCATCCAGGTATTGAAGCCCTTGTCGATCGAGCTACGCTGCTCCATCGAACGGCTGAACTTCTCCAGCTGGCGGCGTAGCTTCTCCTTGGCCCGAAAGATGCGGCCATTGATCTGGGCGGCGGTCAAGCCGACTCGCTCCGCGATCTCCCGGTGAGTCAACTTATCTGCATAGGCCCACATCAAGTAGGCCTGCTCTTCGACGGATAGTGATAACAAAGCTCTCACCAGCAGTCTCGCGTCTTCATCCCGGACCAGGACCGAGAACGCCCCGTGACTGGGATCGATCATCCGCGACAACTGCGGGCTGACCTGGCCGTTGGTTCTCTGGCGGCGTACATATTCCCATAGCTTGAAACGGGCAACCCCATGGAGATAGCGGCGAAAGTCGGTCACGATGTCTCCACGGTGACTGACCGCAATTTCGAACACTTGCTGCGTTTGCTCGGCGGCGAGCTCGGCGTTGCCCCGAAGACCTCGACGCAGACGCTCGAAGATCTCCCGGTAGTAGGCCCGCGCGAGCGCTTCGCCGGCCGAACTGTCGCCGCTTCGCCAGCGCTCGAGGAGCTGAAGATCGTCATCATCATCGCCGTTCTCATGATCCGCCACTGAGCGGACGTTATCGTAGATAGTGACCATTGGCTGTATTCGTGAGGGTTTGTTCGAGATCATGACATCAACGCCGCGCTGTCCCAATCGGGACAACGCTCGTACGTTGGCTATTCGCTCCGATCTACCGATGAAGCCAAGCCGACACGACTGGACGAATTTTTCCAATATACATTCATAATCATCATGGCACTAATTGCTCGTATTGTATCGGTAATTCCTACAGTGACCTGATGAAACACCGCACGCGTAGTTCTTCGCGTCTGCGTACCTATCGACGTTCTCGGCACTTTTGCCCGCTCTTGCGATGAAACCATGGCTCAGCGGGCCGGGTCACGATTCGCCGATATGCAGGCCCCGTCGAGCATCGTGCTCGTGGCCGATGACATGGACGCGGGCGGCTCGGGCCGCGGGGTGACTGCGTCCCGAGGCCGGAGCCCTGGTGGTCGCCGGGGTGCTCGGGAAGTCCGGAGTCTGGGGGTCGGCTGCCCCCTGACCGCTGACGCTCCGTAGCGGCGTGGCGCCCGCGCACGGCTCGACGGCGAACTGGGAGCAAAAGATCGAAGTTTGCTCGTCAGTCCTCCCGTGCTCGACGGCAACAGAGCAAGTGCGTCGCCCCGATCCCTCGGCCCATGAGCAAGATGCACAGCAACATCGACGCGACCCTCACGTCGGAACCAACGGCGGAGAATGGACCGTTAGGCTTGGTCTCGAGCCGAGTCTTGCGCGCGACCATCGACGCGCCCCGACTCGACCGCGACCTCGCTCTGGCCCGCGTCGAGCGGGGTCTGTTGGGCTGCAGCTCGGGCCCGATCAAGCTTGCTCGCTTCACGGTGCTCCATCGGCTCGGCCGCGGGGGGATGGGCGTGGTCTACGCGGCGTACGATCCCGAGCTCGAGCGCGAGGTCGCGCTCAAGCGGATCGACGAGCAGGCCGGGGCAATGGGTCGACTCGGGGGGCGCGCCCAGCTGCTCCGCGAGGCACGAACCGCCGCGGTCCTCAACCATCCCAATGTCGTCACAATCTACGAAGTCGGGACTCACGAAGATTCGGCCTATATCGCGATGGAGCTCGTAGAGGGCCCCACCCTCCGCGCCTGGCAAAACGAGCACCGACGAGGTTGGCGGCAGATCCTGGCGATGTACGCGAGCGCGGGGCGGGGATTGGTGGCCGCTCACGCGGCTGGGCTCATCCATCGCGATTTCAAGCCCGACAATGTCCTGATCGGTCGCGACGGGCGACCCCGGGTCGCCGACTTCGGGCTCGCGCGATCGATGCCTGCCCCATCCACCGCTCCGATGCTCGGCGAGGCCGAAGGAGCGCCCCAGTGCATCCCCACCTCCGTGGCGGGGACGCCCTGCTACATGGCGCCCGAGCAGCACGAGGGGCAAGGGATCGGGCCGGCCGCCGATCAATTTGCCTTTTGCGTCGCGCTCTATGAGGCCGTCTACGGCGAGCGACCTTATGAGAGAACCTCGCCCGATCGGATGCGCCGGCGGGGAATCAGGCCCGCTCCTCCCCACACGCGAGTCCCCACGCGACTGCGCCGGGTCTTGCGGCGAGGACTGGCGCGCGACCCCAAGGAACGATGGCCAACGGTGTCGGCCTTGCTCGAGCAGCTCGAGCCGCTGCTTACCCCCGCGCCATGGCAACCCAAGCGGATCGCGTTGGCCATGGGGCTCGTCATGGTAGGCGGGTTGCTGGGGTGGGTGCGGGATCCCTCGCTCCCGCCTTCATCCTCGCTGTCGCCCCCATCTCCTTGCTCTGGCGCGGTCGACCAGCTGTCCGGAATCTGGGATGACGCTCGCCGGCTCGAAGTGCGGGATGCGATCTTGGGTGTCGGGCTGTCCTATGCCGTCGACACCTGGGAGTGGGTGCGCACGCAGATCGACGGCTATGCCGATGCCTGGGTCCACGAGTACACCGCGGTATGCAAGGCGGCCCGCGTGACCCAGGAGCAGACCGAAGAGGAGATGAGCCTTCGGATGGGCTGTCTGCGGCGCCAGCGAGCCGAGCTGAACGCCGCGGTCGAGGTCTTGCTACACGCCGATGATGCCGTCATGGCCCAAGCCGCGGATCTGGTCAGCCTGCACGGGCTGAGCCGCTGCGGCGACGTGGAGTGGCTACGCGAGCAGCGCCTGCGGATCCCCCCGCCTCCGACCGAGAAGGCCAAGCTAGACGTGGAGCGGTTGCGCGAGCAGCTAGCGGGGATCGAGGCCGAGCGCAGAGCGGGTCGGTACGACCGGGCGACCGAGCGGATCGAGGTGCTGCTCCCGCAAGCCGAGGCACGAGGCTATGGGCCGCTGCAGGCCGAGGTCGGGCTGCTGCACGGGCGGCTGCGGATCCACACGGGCGAGTATGCCGAAGCCGAGCGGGATCTGGTGCGCGCTCATGCGTTGGCGATCGAACACGGGCACGACGAGCTCGTGCTCACGGCGGCGAGGCTCTTGACCGACGTGGTGGGTAATCGACAGGCTCGGCACGCCGAGGGCTTGGTATGGGGGCAGGCAGCGCTCCCGGTGGCCCGGCGCAGCGGCGCTCCTATCGATCAGGCCGCGATCGAGATCGGCCTGGGGACGGTGCTCAAGCGCCAGGGTCGGCACGAGGACGCACAAGCGCGATATCGACGAGCGTTGGCGACCTACGAGAGTGTCTGGGGGCCCGAGCATCCAGCGGTGGCCGGGGTGGTGGAGCAGCTGGGGAACGTGCTGGTCAAGCAGGGGCGATACGGGGAGGCGGAGCATCGACTTCGACGAGCGCTGCGGATCTACGAGCAGGCGCTGGGCCACGAGCATCCCTACGTGGCTCGGAGCCTGAACAACCTGGGGGGCGCATTGCTCCGGCAAGGGCGGCTCGGGGACGCCGAGGCGCTGTATCGACGGTCGCTGCGGATCCGAGAGCGCGCGCTGAGATCGGACCACCCGGATGTCGCCTCCACCCGGATCAACCTGGGCGGCGTGCTCTATGCCCAGAAGCGATGGAGCGAAGCGGAGGCCCAGTATCGGCGAGGGCTGGAGCGGTTGGTCCGTGCGCTGGGCGAGGAGCACCCCGACGTCGCCGCCACCGCGAACAACCTGGCGGCCGTGCTGATCGATCTGCGGCGGTACCCGGAGGCCGAATCGCAGCTACGGCGAGCGCGGCAGATCTGGGAGCGCACGCTGGGGAGCGAGCACCCGAGGGTGGCCCATGGGTCGAACAACCTGGGACGACTGCTGGAGGGCCAAGGTCGGTATGAACAGGCCGAGGCGGAGTACCGGCGCGCGCTGGCGACGTGGGAGCACACGCTGGGGAGCAAGCATCCACACGTGGCCCATGCCCTGCTGGGGCTGGCCACCGTGGCCCTTGCTCGGCAACGCCCGGTCGAGGCACGCGACTACGCGGAGCGTGCCGTTGCGATTCGCGAGGCAGCGGGGGCGGCTTCGGGTCTGCTCGCCGAGGCTCGCTTCACGCTTGCTCGCGCCTTGTGGGCCAAGCCGGCCACGCGCTCGCGTGCGCACGCGGTTGCCCGGCAGGCTATGAAGGAGTTCACCGAGCAAGGAAGCGGGGCCGATGCGGCCGATGTCGACCGCTGGCTTCGTCGACACCGGCTACGCTGAAGGCTCCGATATGGTGGGTGTACTGACTGAGGATCCACACGGCCCAGGGCAGGGGGTGCAGGGAGTGCGCACACATAGCCGCTCATCCGGTGAGGACCACCAGAGCGATAACACGGATCACCATCGTTGGTCGGCGCATCGGTCTCGATCGTGCTTATCACAGTCGGACAAAACACTGATAATACATTGAGAGAATCTCGTAATGGCTCACCGCCGAGTATCACAAGATCAGCATGCGACGCGTTTCCCTTCGCTCCATGGTCGGCCTGCTTGGCCTCGGTCTCAGCCTGCTCGCGTGCGAGCCCGCCGAAGAGGCCAGCTTCCGCGGTGACTGTGACTGCGACTGTGCCTGCGACGACGACGACGACTGCGACAACGACGGCTGCGACGACGACGACGACGGCTGCGACGACGACGACGACTGCGACGGCTGCAACGACGGCTGCGACGACGATGATGACGACGACGGCTGCGACGACTGCGACGGCTGCGACGACGGCTGCGACGACGATGATGACGACGACGGCTGCGACGACGACGACGACGACGGCTGCGACGACGACGACGACGACGACGATGATTAAGACCACTGCGACGACGACCGTGGCGGCGGGGGCGACGGTGGGGGCCGCGAAGGCGACGGCGGGGACCCCCCCAACCCAGGCTGAGTTCGCACACCCCCGTGTT